>NZ_JMTZ01000052.1 GCF_000731095.1 Lysobacter antibioticus
GCCGTAGTTGCTGTAGGCCGGCGCGGGGGTCGTAAGCGTCACCGCGATGTCGGGCAAGCCGGTGACGTCGAGCGTGCAGGATTGGTCTTGCTCGTTGAGCAAGGCGATGCCGGTCAGGCAGGTGCCGCTGGTGACGAAGGTATTGGCGGCGATGCCGCCCGGCCGCTGGCTGATCGCTGCGCGGTAGTTGCTGCCGGGCAGCACGTAGATCTCGCTCGCGGTCTGCACGGTGCTGAGGTTGGCGGCGGCATTGGCATGCGGGGTGCGCCCGGCGCCGGTGGTTCCGGCGCCGTTGTCGAGCAAGGTCGCGCCCTGGGTCAGGTTGACCAGCCAACCGCTGCCGCCGCGGGTCTGGTTCCAGGCGAAATCGGTGAAGCTCAGGATCGCCGAGTGGCGTGCCTGCAGCAGGGTGCCGCAATACACGTTGATGCCGTCGTAGCCTTCGCCGCCGGCCTGCATGTACAGGCCCGAGACCAGCGTGGTCGAAGTGTTGCTGCAGAACGGCCCGCGCGCGACGTGGGCGGGTTGGCCGGCCATGGTCTCGCGCACGCCGACTTCGACGCTGGTCGAGGCGCCGGTGGTCATGCGGACCCAGGAATTGGCGTCGAGCGTGAGCGGGCGGCAGACCAGGTTCAACGAAGAGGACCACGGCGGATATTGGCCGTTCGACCATTCGCGGTCCCAGCCGCCCAACTGGTGTACCAGCTGATTGGCCGGACAGTAGTTGGTGACCTCGGTGCCGGGCTCGGCATAGGTGCCCGACAGTACGTCCGGGGTGCCGTTCGGATTGCGGTTGACCACGTTGACGGTAACGCCATTAGTGGTGATGCCGCCGCAGTACAGGCCCACGCGATTGGTCATGCCGCGGGTCGAGCTGATTCCGGCGCTCATCGACTTGTCGCGGTGATAGCCGCCGCGGACGATCGTGCCCGCCTGGCACTGCAGGGCGCCCGAGCCGACGTCGCCTTTATTGGTACCGATGGTGCCGGTCGGAGAGGCTCCGGCCTGGACGCCGATGCCGGCCTGGGCATGCGCGGTGCCGACCCCGGCTGTCGAGAGGGCGAACAGGCATAGGGGGGCCAAAAATTTTGCCAACATTCGTAGACGATCCTTGCGAGGCTTCGGGCGCCTGTTCGAGCTGGGGCGCCGCCAATGTGATGCAGGTCGCAAAAAATGTGCCATCCATCACAGTTTTTCAGGAAATCGCTTTCATGTCGGGCCATGGGAGCGGACCGCTGACCGTGCAAGCCCCCTTATTGCGAGCTCGCAAACCTGCCGCTGATGGTCAGTTTCTGACCCTGAGTAAGGTTGAGAGCCCCGAAGGCCCGTGGCGAACCGCACGGGTCTTGCTCGATCGGGGGCTGCCGAAACCCGGCCTGTACGGCGCGAGTACGGCCGACGGCATTCGGTGCCGAGGTCGGCGGCAGCGAACGAAGGGGGCCAGGACAAGGGCGCGATCCTTGCAGCGCGGATGTGCGCGATTTGACACCCGCGCGGTTCGCACACTACGGTGCGCGTCCCCGTATCACCGCTATTCGGCGGGCCCAGAGGGACAACATGTCTGAGAGTGTAGCCACCCGCTAAACCCTTCGCTTCGCGAAGGTGGGTAGACGCGTCGAGTTCGTTCGCCATTCGCGCAAAGCGAATGCGCGCCGCCGCGTCCGTTTCGGCTGCAACCGACATCAGACATGACTATTTCGCAAAGAATGCGGCGCGCGCTGTGCGCGTCCGCTCAAGGTGGAGCCATCCGCCATCGCCGCGCCGTCGGCGCGGACTTCATCGCCATCGCCATCGTTTGCCGCGACGCCTCCTGCGCCCGCCCGCCATGCTGCAGGACTTCGGTCTTGCCTGCGCGGCCGTGCTCGAAACCCTGCAACGGGTTGCCGTCATCGCTCAGCATTCCTTGGCGACGGATAGCGCCCCCGCGACACGAGCGTCGGAGGCCGACATGTTGAGCCTGTTGATGTTCAGTCGGGTCTGTCGCCACGAGCCCGCGTGCGGGCAGGAGAACACCATGCAAATCGAACTGGAAAATGCCGGGCATCATGCCGGTGTAGACGCCGTCACCCGCGCGGCCTTCGCCGGCCACGACGAAGCCGAACTGATCGAACGCCTGCGCGCGGACGGATTGGTCCGGCTGTCCCTGGTCGCCATCGGCGGCGAGCGAGTAGTGGGGCATGTGATGTTCACCACCCTGCATGTCGTCGTCGACGGATGCCTCGTCGATGCGTTGTGCCTCGCCCCGGTATCGGTGCTGCCGCAATACCAGCGGCGTGGAGTGGGCTCGATGCTGATCCGCGAGGGGCTCGCGCGTTCGAAAGCGCTGGGGTGCGAAGCCGTCGTAGTACTCGGCCATGCCGCTTACTACCCGCGCTTCGGTTTCTCCGCGGCCCTGGCGAGCAAACTCGCGGCGCCGTTCGCGGGCGAGTCGTTCATGGCACTCGAATTGGTCGAGGGCGCTCTGAGCGGCGAAGCGGGCGAAGTGGTGTATCCGCCTGCGTTCGGCATCGACGGCGGCCATTGATCGCGTCGCCATAAAGACGAAGCCCACCGCATGCGGTGGGCTTCGTCGTGTCGCGGATCAACGCGGTGTCGATGCGCCGAGCGCATCGACTCAGGGCTCCCAACCGCAGGTGCTCTTGGCATAGGTGAAGTAGCGGGTGCGTTCGCCCCACTGGAAGGGCTCGCCGCAATGGCCGTAGCCCATGCCGCCGACTTCGACCGTGCGGGTCGCGTCGGAGTAGTAGGTGAAGACATAACCTTCGCCGGGGCCGGGATAGGGCAGTGCGGCGGCGGCCAGCGACACGACCATACCGGCCGCGAGCAGGAACAACGACAGCTTCTTCTTCAGCGGTTTGCTGGTTGCGGACATCGGAGTTCTCCTTGAGGCCCGTGCGCGGCGCGCAGCGGATCCAGCCCGCTCGCGGCGGGCTGGATCGGTCTGTGATTCGCGCAGTGAGCGGCCGAGGCGGCCGGTCAGGGCAGCGGGTGGCAGGTGGTCTTGTAGTAGGTCGAGTACGAGGTCATGCGGCCCCACTGGAAGGGCTCGCCGCAGTAACCATAGGAACGACCGCCGACTTCGACCGTGCGCGATGCGTCGGAGTAGAACGTGAAGGTGTAGCTCTCGCCCGGACCGGCGTGCGGCAGGGCCATTGCGGCCAGCGAGACGAGCATGCCGGCGGCGAGCAGGAACAGCGATTTCTTCTTGAGCTGCTTCTTCGACTGGAACATCAGGACTCTCCCTTGTGCCTGTGGGCTCCGGATAAGCCGGAGTCCCCCGGTTCTACACGAAACCGGCGCATCGCCGCGACGCAGGCCACGGCTGCGAAGTCGGAATCGTGACGGGCTTCCTGATGCGGGTCAGGCTTCGGGCACGTAGCCGTCCGGCTTGGCCGCGCCGCCGCCGAACAGGAATTTCTCCATTTCGCCTTCGAGGAAGGCGCGGTGCTTGGGGTCGAGCGGCGACAGCCGGTTCTCGTTGATCAGCATGGTCTGGTGCGCAAGCCATGCGGCCCAGGCCGGCTTGCCGACATGAGCGAACACGCGCTTGCCCAACTCGCCGGGCCAGGGCACGAAATCCAGGCCTTCGGCCTCGCGTTGTTCGTACTCGCAGAAAACGGTGCGGCTCATGGGGAAAGTCCTGGACGGTAGTGGAATGTGGGGGAGCGCCGCTGCGGTCGCCCGCATCGGCGCGGCGTTACAGCGATTCGATCAGTTTGCGGATCGGCGCCGGAATGCCGAGGACGGCGAGTTCGGCGCGTTCGAACCAGCGCAGGTCGTCATTGTCGCGCACGCCGTTGCGCAAGGCGACCGGGCGCCAGCGCCGCGGCTGCAGTTCGAGTTTGTAATGACTGAAGGCGTGCGCGATCGGCGCCAGTTCCTCGCCGTCGGCGAACTCGCCGCTGACGTGCGCGGCGAACCATTGCGCCGCGCCGTCCTCGTCGTCGCTTTGCGGCAAGGTCCACAACGACGCCCAGATGCCCGCCGGCGGACGGCGTTGCAACAGCACCCGGTTTTTGCGGTCGAGCAGCCACAGCACCTGTGCGTGGCGTTGCGGCGCGACCTTGCCGGGCTTCGGCGTCGGCAGTTCGGCGACTCGGCCTTCGATGCGCGCGACGCAATCGTGTTGCAGCGGACACAGGATGCAGGACGGGTCGCTGCGCGTGCACAGGGTCGCGCCCAGGTCCATCTGCGCCTGGGTGTAGTCGGTCATGCGCGCATGCGGCAGATGCGATTCGGCCAGCGCCCACAACTGGCGTTCGATCGCCGGCAGGCCCGGATAACCGGCGATGCCGTGATAACGGCTCAACACGCGTTTGACGTTGCCGTCGAGGATGGCGTGGCGGTCGTCCCAGGCTTGCGAAAGAATCGCCGCGGCGGTGCTGCGGCCGATGCCGGGCAGCGCGGTGAGGGCATCGATATCGCGCGGCAGGTCGCCGCCGTGGCGTTCGACGCAAAGCTTGGCGGTCGCATGCAGATTGCGCGCGCGAGCGTAATAGCCCAGACCCGACCACAGGCCGAGCACGGTATCCAGCGAGGCTGCGGCCAGCGCAGGCAAGGTCGGCAGGGTGTCGACGAAACGCTCGAAGAACGGCGCCGCGGTCTTGACCTGGGTCTGTTGCAGCATGATCTCCGACAGCCACACCCGGTACGGCGTGCGCGGATGCTGCCAAGGCAGGTCGTGGCGGCCGCTGACGTCGAACCAGGCCAACAGGCGGTTGGCGTAGGCGTCGTCGCCGGCGTCGGCGCTGTTGCTGGCTGCGGCCACCGCTGCGGTCTTGCCCGTGCGTGGTTTCGTTGCGCGCTGCTTCATGCAGGTAACTTCATGCAGATGACTTCATACGGGTGACTTCATTCGAGCGGGCGAGTCGCGGCCGGCTTCGGCGCGGGTTGGGATGGCGCTGCCGTCGGCGGAGCGGCGGCTGGCGTCGTCGTCGCGTCGTCGTCTTGTTCGATTTCGATCTCGACCCCTTCGAGCGTGGCGCCGGACACTTCGATCCGCGGTGTGCTCAAGCGGCCGCTCAACGGCGGCAGCAGCGAGCCTTGTGCGCTCGCGTCGACCCAGGCCAATACCGCCGGCAGGCGGAAGCGGCCATCGAAGCGAGTCTGGTCGCGTTGCAGGCGCAGCGCGCTGTCGCCGGAAAAATCGGCCGGGCCGTCGTAGTCGAGCACGAACGGCAACGGCGATTTCGACTGCCCCAACGGTGGCGGCAGCGCAGGCCAGGCTTCGGGCCATTGCGCCAGTACGCCGTCGAGATGCAGTCGCGTGCCATCGCCGAAGGCGAAGCGCCCGCTGGCGTCGAGCTGCGGGATCGCATCTTTGCCGCGCAAGGCGGCGCCGAGCGGCGCCAGGGACAGGGCGGCATCGCGATAGCGCAGCGGCCCGGCCAGGCCGAACACGAACGGCAGATCGGTGTCGCCGGCGCGGTAGCGCGCGTGGGCGCCCAGGCGCAGACGATCGAGGCCGAGGCCGTCGTCGCCCGAATGCAACAGGGCGCCGAGGCGGATCCGCATCGGCAGGGCCCAATCCTTGGCCTGCACGCTGACGCCGCCGGACAAGCCGAGGCCACGCGCCAGCGCGGGACGTTGCAGCGTCGCGGCGAGATCGAACGGAACCTGCACGCCATCGCTGAGCACGCGTCCGCCGATGCGCGCCCGCAGCAGCCGCTGCGGATGCAATTCGGGCGAGGACAGCGAGATCTGCTCGATCGACCAACCCACGCCTACGACGCGGCCGCGCACGATGCGCAGGCCGTCGCTCAGGCTCGGCATACGCAAGGGTTCGGTCGAAGGCGGGCGTGTCGCCAGCCAGCGTTGCAATGCGGCGATATCGAGTTGCGGGGCATCGAGTTCGACCCGTTCCACGTCGAGCACGGCGCCGGCGGCGCGGATCGTGCGCCACGGCAGGGCGAGATAGACGCGTTCGGCGCGCAGCAGCGGCGCGGCCGCACCGGGTTGGCGTACGACCAGGTCGCGCACCACCAGCATCGGCGTGCCGCGCAAGCGGTATTCGCTGGCGCCGCTGGCGCTGAGCTCAAGCCCCAGCGGCTTGCCGACCTGGCTCAGCAAGATGCCGCTGACCTGGCTGGGCTGCGACACCCAGCGTAGGGCGAGCGCGGCGACCAACAGCACGATCGCGACGATCGCGATCCGCTTGCGCGAACGGCGCGCCGGGGCGGCCGTGGTCGTCGCGGGCATGGCGAGGCCGTGCCTCAGCCGCCCAGTGCTTCAGGCAACAGGGCGTCGACGAAGGCCTCGGCATCGAACACGCGCAGATCCTCGGGGCGTTCGCCGATGCCTGCGAAACGGATCGGAATGCCGAACTCGCGGGCGAGCGCGAACACCACGCCGCCCTTGGCGGTGCCGTCGAGCTTGGTCACCACCAGGCCGGTGACACCGACCGCGGCGTGGAACTGGCGCAACTGCGACAGCGCGTTCTGGCCGGTGGTGCCGTCGATGACCATCAGCACTTCGTGCGGCGCGGTGGTGTCGACCTTGGCCAGCACGCGGCGGATCTTGCCGAGTTCGGCCATCAGCCCCTGTTGCGTGTGCAGGCGGCCGGCGGTGTCGGCGATCAGCACCTGGGTACCGCGCGCCTTGGCCGCCTGCAAGGCGTCGAACGCGACCGAGGCGGCATCGGCGTTCTGGCCCTGGGCGACCACCGGCACGCCGTTGCGTTCGCCCCAGGCCTGCAACTGCGCGACCGCGGCGGCGCGGAAGGTGTCGCCGGCGGCGAGCATCAGCGGGCGGTTCTCGTCGCGGAAACGCTTGGCCAACTTGCCGATGGTGGTGGTCTTGCCGACGCCGTTGACGCCGACCGTCAGCACCACGAAAGGCTTGGCCTGGGTATCGATGACCAGCGGCTTGGCGACCGGCTGCAGCATCGCGATCAGGTCCGTGCGCAAAGCCGCGAGCAGGGCGTTGGCGTCGGCGAACTCGCGCGACTTCATGCGCTTGCGCAGGCTTTCGACCAACTGGGTGGTGGCGGTGACGCCGACGTCGGCGGTGATCAGCGCGGTTTCGATCTCGTCGAGCAGGTCGTCGTCCAGGCGCGGGTTGCGCGAGAACAGGCCGCCGAAGCTGCGCGCGAACACGCTGCCGCGCAAACGCTCGCGCCAGCCGGACTTGCCCGCGGCGGCGGCGGGCTTGTCGATGTAGTCGGCCGGGGCGGATTCGCCAGGTACCGAGATGACCGTGGTGGATGCGGTTACCGGTGTTGCCGCGGGCGCCACGGGCAAGGGCGGCTCGACTTCGAGCGCGGCGGCCAGCACTTCGGCCGGCACCGGCGGCTCGACGGCAACTGGTTCGACGGGAGCCGGCTTGACGGAAGCCGGCGCGACGGCAGGCGGTGCGGCGGCAGGCGGCTGCGGCGCAGGCGGCTCGACCGCGGCCGGCGTCGCTGCGGGCGCTTCGGCCGGCGGTGCGGCCGGCTCGGGCCGCGCGTTGGGAAACGCGGCGGCCAGCTCTTCGGTGGTGAAACGGCGCTCGGAAGACGAGCTTCCGCCGGCGGTTTCGGGTTTCTTGCGGCGAAAAAAACTGACCATTCGGGAGGCTGGGGGCGAGAAGGCGCGAGGATGCGCGAGAATGTGCACATGCTAGCACCGGCCTCCAGGCGCCCCCGATGAAGACTCCACAGCGCGGCCCGCGTCCCGTTTCCGCCGCCTCGCGCAGCGCCGCCCCGACCGGCAAGGTCCGCATCATCGGCGGGCGTTGGCGCGGCACCCGCCTGGCCGTGGCCGATGCGCCGGGCCTGCGCCCGACCTCCGACCGCGTGCGCGAGACCTTGTTCAACTGGCTGATGCCGGTGCTGCCGGGCGCGCGCGTACTCGACCTGTTCGCCGGCAGCGGCGCGCTCGGCCTGGAAGCGCTGTCGCGCGGCGCCGCCTCGGCGGTACTGGTCGAACGCGACCCCGCGCTGGCCGCCGAGCTGCGCGCGCTGACCGCCCGCCTGCAAGGCGGCGAGGCGGCCACCGTCGCGCAGGCCGATGCCCTGGCCTGGCTCGCAGCGCAGCCGCGGGTGGGCGAGGGCGCGCCGGGCTTCGACCTGGCCTTCGTCGACCCGCCGTTCGCGGCCGGTTTGTGGAACACGGTCTGGCCGGTCTTGTTGCCGACGCTGGCGCCTTCGGCCTGGCTGTACGTCGAATCGCCGGCCGATGCGGCGATCGACCTGCCCGGCGACTGGCTGCCGCATCGCGAAGGCGCCACCCGCGAGGTCCGTTACGCCGTGTACCGCCGCCTGGCGTCCTGACCGGGCCCGGCGGGCGGCTGCTACACTGCGCCGCATCCGGCGGGGCGGCCTTCCCGCTCCCCGTCATTCCAGCAGCGAACGACCATCGAATGAGCTCGGCCCGCAACCGAATCGCCGTCTATCCCGGCACGTTCGACCCGATCACCAACGGTCACATCGACCTGGTAGACCGCGCCGCCCCATTGTTCGAACGCATGATCATCGGCGTGGCCGAGAGCCCGGGCAAAGGGCCGGCGCTGCCGCTCAAGACCCGGGTCGAGCTGGCCCGCAAGGCGGTCGCCCACCAGCCCAACGTCGAAGTGCGCGGTTTCGACTCGCTGCTGGCGCATTTCGTCGCCCAGGTCGGCGGCGGCGTGCTGCTGCGCGGGCTGCGCGCGGTGTCCGACTTCGAATACGAATTCCAGCTGGCGAGCATGAACCGACACTTGATCCCGGAGGTCGAGACTCTGTTCCTGACCCCGGCCGAGCAGTACGGCTTCATCTCGTCCTCGCTGGTGCGCGAAATCGCCCGCCTCGGCGGCGACGTTTCCGGCTTCGTGCCGCCGGCCGTGGTCGACGCGCTGCAGGCCGAGTGGCAACGCAACAAACACTGACCACCAAACAAACATCCAAGGGGCAAACGATGAAAACTTCCTCCCGCCTGCTGCTGATCGCCTGCCTGGCGCTGCCGTTCGTGGCCGCGTGCCAGAAAGAGGAGAAGAAGGAAGCCGCGGCCGAGACCGCCGCGCTGCCGGCGCCGAAGACCAGCGACGAAAACGCCTGGAACGCCTACCTGACCGACGTCGTCCAGCGCAATCTCGACGGCGTTAGCGGCAGTACCTACGTCTACGTGCTGCCGGCGCCGGAAGCGCCGACCTTCCAGGGCGACTACGAGCGCATGCTCGAAAAGGCGCAGACCGACCTGTCGCGCGGCATCCTCGAAGGCAACCTGGTGGCGTTCGGTTCGCCGAACTCGGCCAAGACCGCCGATCTGGTCGTCGCTTCGTTCGCCAAGGTCGAGCCGACCACGATGAAGGGCGTCAAGTTCATCTTCATCGGCGACGCCGCCGACAACGAACGCGTCAAGACCGCGGTGGCGGCATCGTCGGTCAACTACGTGTTCGTCGAAGCCAAGTGATCCACCCGCCCGGCCGCTGAGTCGGCCGGGGCGTTCCGGACCGCCCAGCGCGGCCGGAGCCATCGATTCGAGCCGCGCAAGCGGCTCGAATCGTTTGTGGGCGGGGAAATCCGGTCTGGCCCGATCGGCCCGGGCAGTCGGGCCGGGTAGGGCGGCAGGCCGCGGCACATTCGCGGCCATGTCCGCGACACGCAGCGTCCCGGCGCTCGGCTATGCCGGCGGACGCTCAAGCCCTACACTGCGAGCTCCATGCCGGCAATGCGACCCCGCGGCTCGCCGGCGACCAGTGCCCATGTCGCTCAAGATCAACGAACTCTGCGTCAACTGCGACGTCTGCGAGCCAGCCTGCCCGAACCAGGCCATCTCCCAGGGCGAAACGATCTATGTGATCGATCCGGCGCGTTGCACCGAATGCGTCGGGCACTATGACGAACCACAATGCGTGGTCGTTTGTCCGGTCGAATGCATCGACCCGGACCCCAACCACGTCGAAACCGAGCCGCAATTGCTGGACAAGCTGCGGCGTCTACAGCAGGAGTGAACACGATGCGCAAGGCGTTGCGGCTGCGGGCCGGTCTGAAGTCTCCCCTCTGCTTGATGGCCACCCTGCTGCTGATCGCCTCGCCCGCGTTGTGCGCCGACGGCGGCGCCCGCGCGCCCGCGCGCGCCGCCGCGACGGCCAGCGCGGCCGCGCATCCGCCCGGCACCGCGATCGCCAGCGCGCATTCGCTGTCGACCCAGGCCGGCCTGGAAATCGTTCGTGCCGGCGGCAATGCCTTCGACGCCGCGATCGCGGTGTCCTCGACCCTGTCGGTGGTCGAGCCGATCAGCTCGGGCATCGGCGGCGGCGGTTTCTTCCTGTTGCACGACGCCAAGCGCAATCGCGACATTTTCGTCGACGCGCGCGAGACCGCGCCGGCCGCGTCCACGCCGGCGGCTTATCTGGACGACAAGGGCGAACTCAACCGCGACCGCGCCACCAACGGCCCCTGGTCGGCCGGCATTCCCGGGCTGCCGGCGGCGCTGGTGCACCTGGCGCAAAACTACGGAAAGCTGCCGCTGAAGACTTCGCTGGCGCCGGCGATCCGCATCGCGCGCGAGGGCTTCGAGGTCTACCCGCGCCTGGAAAAGGGCTACGGCAGCCGCCGTGAAGTTATGGAGCGCTACCGCGGCACGCGCGAGGTGTTCCTCGCCGACGGTTCGCCGCCGAAAGCCGGCGAGACCCTCAAGCAGCCGGATCTGGCCCGCACCCTGGAGCTGCTGGCCGAAAAGGGCTTCGATGGTTTCTATCGCGGCGACGTCGCCGCCAAGCTGTTGGCCTCGGTCAAAGAAGAAGGCGGCCAATGGCGCGCCGAGGAACTGGCCGGTTACAAAGTGCGCGAGCGCGAGCCGCTGCGCTTGAAGTACCGCGGTTGGGACATCGTCACCGCGCCGCCGCCGTCCTCGGGTGGTGTGGCCTTGGCCGAGATTCTGCAGGTGCTGCAGGGCTGGGACCTGTCCAAGCTCGATCCCGCGCACCGCACCCACATCCTCGCCGAAGCCATGCGCCGCGCTTATCGCGACCGCACGATTTATCTGGGCGATCCGGATTTCGTGAAGATGCCGATCAAGCGCCTGACCAGCGCCGATTACGCCGCCGGCCTGCGCGCGACGATCCATCCCGAGAAGGCCACGCCGAGCGATCTGCTGTCGGGCCAGCCGGCGCCGCTGGAAGACGACGAGACCACCCATTTCTCGATCATCGACGGCGACGGCAACCGCGTCTCGGCGACCCAGACGGTGAACCTGCTGTACGGCTCGGGCCTGGTCGCGCCGGGCACCGGCGTGCTGCTCAACAACGAAATGGACGACTTCGCCTTGCGCCCGGCCACGCCGAACGCGTTCGGCGTCATGGGTTTCGAAGCCAACGCACCGGAACCCGGCAAGCGCATGCTCAGTTCGATGACGCCGAGTTTCCTGGAATCGTCCGATCGCGTGGTCGCGGTCGGCGCGCCCGGCGGCAGCCGCATCATCACCCAGGTGTTGCTGGCGATCCTCGCCTACGACGCCGGCCTGCAACCGCAGCAGGTCGCCGCGCAACCGCGCATCCATCACCAGTGGATGCCGGACGCGATCTCGGCCGAAGCCGGCGCGCTCGATGCCGGCACCGTCGCCAAGCTCCAGACCATGGGCCACAAGGTCAACGCCGGCGAATCGACCTGGGGCAACCTGCAGACGGTGATGTGGGACAAGCGCGCCAACACCTTGTCCGGCGGCACCGATCCGCGCAATCCGGTCGGCCAGGCCGAGGTGCAGCCGAACAAGCCCTGAGGCGGCGTCTGCGAAACCGCCGCCGCGATGGCGCGACGGCGGTGCGGTGCAGTAGATTTCGCGGCATGGACGGCGTCAGTACGAAGCGACAGGGGACAGGGCAGTGAGCGACGACAACGACAAGCGTTGGTATACCCGCGTGCCTGCGATCTCGATCGCGCTGGTCGCTTTCCTCGTGGCCCTGACCACCCTGATCAACAACGTGCGCGAGATCGGCGGGCTCAAGGACAAGCCGACGACACCGGCCGCGCCCTCGCAGCCGGTCGCGACCGCTCCGGTCAAGCCGGCCGCGCCGCAAGCGCCGGCCCGCTACACGGTGCTGCTGACCCTGGAGAAGATCGAAGTCGTCAACGACGGCACCAACGGCAGCACGGCCTGGTCGTTCGACGTCAGCGCCGGCGGCCAGGATCTGTTCGCGCTGCCGTCGCGCGATTACCTGGACAGCGAAGCCGAGCGCATCGTCGCGCCGCGTCCGACCGACCCCTCGATGGGGCGGGTGGTGCTGGTGGCCGGGCAGGAAATGCTGGTCAAGATCAACGGACGCTCGTCCGGGCTGATCAGCAAGGCCGCGGCCAGCGGCAGCGCCACCCTGCTGGCCGAGCGGCCCCTGGCGCCGGTGCGCGTGGTCGCAGGCGACGGCCGCGACGGCGAGTTCATTTTCCACTTCGCCACCGTCACCACGCCGCAATGACGGCCGCAGGCGCCGCGGCGGCGCCTGCCCATGATCGGCCGCTGCACAGCGTGAGCGGCGCCTGTCCACGATCCGCGGCTTCGCCGCATTCCGGCCCGATGCCTGCGTTTGCGCAGTAAAATCGAGCCATCCTTCGCCAGTGCCCGTAACGGGCGGTGCAGACATGAAGCTCTGGTCGATCCTCGGCAACTCGCAGAAACTCGATGGCGGCGCGATGTTCGGCAATGCGCCGCGCGCGATGTGGGCCAAGTGGTCGCCGCCCGACGAGCACAACCGCATCGCCCTGGCCTGCCGGGCCTTGCTGGCCAGTCCGCTCAACGGCAAGACCGTGCTGTTCGAGGCCGGCATCGGCGCCTTTTTCGAGCCCAAGCTGCGCGAACGCTACGGCGTGGTCGAGGACCGTCATGTCCTGCTCGAATCGTTGGCGCGCGCCGGTTTCGCGCCCGAGGACATCGACGTCGTGGTGCTGTCGCATCTGCATTTCGACCATGCCGGCGGCCTGCTGGCGCCGTGGGCCGAAGGCGAGGCGCCGCGCCTGCTGTTTCCGAACGCGTCCTATCTGGTCGGGCGCGAGCATTACGAACGCGCGCTTCACCCGCACGCGCGCGACCGCGCGAGTTTCATTCCCGAGTTGCCGGGGTTGCTCGAAGCCACCGGCAAGCTCGAGCTGGTCGAGGGCGCGCATTCCAGGCTGCTCGGCGACAGCGTGCGTTTCCACTACAGCGACGGCCACACGCCGGGGCTGATGCTGGCCGAGATCGTCGGCCCCGACAGTGTCGGCGGCGAACCGCACGGCGGCGTGGTGTTCTGCGCCGACCTGATTCCCGGACGGCCCTGGGTGCACGTGCCGATCACCATGGGCTACGACCGCAACGCCGAGCTGCTGATCGACGAGAAGAAGAGCTTCCTCAGCGACAAGCTCGCGCGCAACGTGCATTTGTTCTTTACCCACGACCCCGAATGCGCCTTGGCCCAGGTCGTGCGCGACGACAAGGGCAAGTTCGGCACCGCGCACGAAGTCGCCGAACTGCAGGCGCGGACGTTGGCCGCATGGGCTGCGTGAGCGGCCGCCGGCGCCGGGCGGCGCTGGCCGCGTACGCCATCGCCTTGCTGGCGATGTGCGTGTTCGCGGGCACGGCAGTCGCCCAAGCCGAAGACCCGGGCGAACCGCTCGGCGAGCCGCGCAGCGGCAAACGCCTGCTGGATCGCGACTTCGGCGTGGAAACGCGCGAGTTCGGCCTGGATCGTCGGGTCGAGATGTACCAGTGGCGTTCGGTCGGCGAGGGCTATGAGCGGGTCTGGAACGCGGCGCCGATCGATTCCTCGAAGTTCTCGGCCGGGCACGTCAATCCCTCGCGCCTGCCCCTGGAGAACAAGCGCTGGTGGGCGGACGCCGCGACCCTCGACGGCAAACCGATCCGCCCCGACGTGCTGCGCGCGGTCGGCGAGTGGCGTTTGTTCCGTCCGAATTTCAGCCGCCTGCCGGCGAACCTCGCCGCGACCTTTCAGCCGGAAGGCGACGGCCTCGGCAGTGCCGAGAACCCGCTCGACCCGCAGATCGGCGATCTGCGCGTGAGCTGGCGCGAGCTGCGGTTGCCGCCCTTGGAAGGCAAGCTGGAATTGCGCGAAGGCAGTTGGCGTTTGCGCCCCGAAGCCGCCGCGGCGGCCTTGAACGCCGCGCCCGCGCGCGAGCCGAATGCGGCGGCCTCGCTCGACCGCGACGACGGCCGCTGGTCGCCGGCCTGGTTCGCCACCGCGGTGGGGTTCGCCCTGATCTTGCTGTACCGGTTGCGCAAGCGGCGCCAGCGCAAGACGTCTTGAGGGCGCAGCGGCCTTCGCTGCAACGGGCGCTTACGCAGTGCGAGCAGTGCATCGACGGCGATACGCGCCGAGTTGCCCCGGCACGCGTGGCGGGGCGCGATCCCGCTTGCGACAACGCTCAAGCGTAATGCTTGGTCCCGAAGATCTTGTCGCCGGCATCGCCGAGGCCGGGCAGGATGTAGCCGACTTCGTTGAGGCGTTCGTCGACCGAAGCGGTGAAGACTTCGACGTCGGGATGGCGCGCTTCCAGCGCCTTCAGGCCTTCCGGTGCGGCGACCAGGAACAGACCCTTGATGCGCTTGCAGCCGGCGGCCTTGAGCAGGTCGACGGTCGCGATCAGGCTGCCGCCGGTGGCGAGCATCGGGTCGAGGATCAGCGCGGTGCGCTCGTCCATGCGGCCGGTGAGTTTTTCGTAGTAGCCGACCGGTTGCAGGGTCTGCTCGTCGCGCTGCAGGCCGACCACGCCGACCTTGGCCGCCGGGATCAGTTCCAGCACGCCCGGCAGCATGCCCAGGCCGGCGCGCAGGATCGGCACCAGGGTGACCTTGGCGCCCTTGATGCGGCGGGTGACGACCGGCCCGGCCCAGCCTTCGACCACGGCCTCCTCGGTTTCCAGGTCGGCGGTGGCTTCGTAGGTCAGGAGGGTCGCGACTTCCGAGGCCAGTTCGCGGAACGACTTGGTGCTGTTGTCGGCGCGGCGCATCAGGCCGAGCTTGTGCTGCACGAGCGGGTGGCGGACTTCGACGATTTTCATGAGCGGCCTTTATGCGGGTGTTTGCCGGGCGGTCTTGGCCGCAAGCATTGATGGTTGAAGGGCGGGGCGCAAGCGTGGCGCAGGCGGATGCAGGCGTTCGCGCTCACCGCGGTGAAGGAAATGGCGGCGACGCGGGCGTCAAGGTGGCGCTGCTTGCGCTGCGAGCGGGGCGAAGCGAGGTTCCGGCCGCTGGCTTCCGGCGGCCAGCGGGGAGAACTCAGTCTGCGACGGCGTAGAGGTTGTCGCCGTCGGCGATCACCTGGGCGACGAACAGCGAAAATCCGCGGATCTCGGCTGGGTCGGTGAACCGGGCCTCGAGCCGCTTCAGTTCGGCATGCAGATCCGCCAGTTCGCAGGACGAGATCTCGGCGTCGGCGAGGTAGTCGTGCAGCCTGCGCAGCAGCGGATACTCGTGGTGCGGCAGCGCCCGGGCCATCAACTGCTGGTGGAAGGGCAGGTCGATGGCGAACGATTTGCGCGAGGCGGGCGCCTCGCGTTCGTGCCGGGCCTGGATCAGGTCGAGCGCCATGACGGGGCGCAAGTCGGGCCGCGGCGTGGCCGCGGCCGACATGCGTTCGGCCTCAGGCCGTGCGTACGTACTGGATCTCGACGCCGTCGCTGTCGCCGATGGCCGCGCGCAGCACGGTGATCAGCGAGCCCGCATTGAGATGATCGATCTCGATCATGTCGACGGTGGCGTGGTCGATGAAGTAGTTCTGGTCCTTGCTGTCTTCTTCTTCCAGCGCCGCGACGAGGATCTGCAATTCCTCTTCGCTGATCTCGCCGATGTCGGCGCCGGTGTCCTTGTTCGACAAACGAATCATTCCGCGACCTCAGTTGGGATGGACCAAGCCTATCAGGCCGCGACAGCCTGGTGCGCGCGCGGGCCTTCGCGCAGGGCGCGGCCGACCATCGACACCAGCAGTTCGATCTCGTCGCTGCCGATGGTGAAGTTCGGGGTGAAGCGCAGCGAGTTGACGCCGCCATGGATCACGCCGATGCCGCGCTCGCGCAGCCATTCTTCGGTCGAACCGGCGCCATAGCACTTGAACTGCGGGGCGAGTTCGCACGAGAACAGCAGGCCGGTGCCCTGGACCTTGGTGATCAGGCCGCCGAGTTCGCTCTTGAGCTTCTCCAGCTTTTCGATCGCCTCGGCGCCGCGGTTGCGGATATTGGCCTGCAGTTCCGGGGTGACGTGTTCCATCACCGCGACGGCGACGTCGAGGGCGCGCGGGTTGCTGGTCATGGTGTTGCCGTACAGACCCTTGCGGTACAGCGAGGCGGCGCGTTCGCCGACCGCGAGCACCGACAGCGGGTACTGACCGGCGTTGAGCGCCTTGGAATAGGTTTCCATGTCCGGCGCTTCCAGGCCTTCGAAGCCCGGGTAGTCGACGATCGACAGCACGCCGTGGGCGCGCAGGCCGGCCTGGATCGAATCGACCAGCAGCAGCGAACCGTGGTTGCGGGTCAGCTCGCGGGCGGCGGCATAGAACGCCGGCGGCACGCCGCGGCCGGGGTCGCCTTCGCCCATGACCGGCTCCAGGAACATCGCCTCGACGAACCAGCCGTTGCTGTCGGCGTCGGCGAACACCTTCTTGAGCGCGTCGACGTCGTAGGGCTCGACGGTGATGACCGAGTCTTCGTTGCGGAAGCTGGCCAAGTGCTGGATGTAGGCCTTGCGTGAGGAATCCGAGTACAGCGCCGGGCGCTCGGTGCGGCCGTGGAAGCTGCCCTTGACCACGACGCGCTTGATCGCGCGGCCGGCGTGGCGCGCGCCCGGGTCGGTCATCAGCTTGCTGTTGACGTCGGCGATGCGCGCGGCCAGCGACACCGATTCGGAACCGGAGTTGAGGCAGAAGAAACGCTCGTACGGGCATTCGCCGCGGGTGGTGCCGATGGCCCCGCGCAGGGCGCGCTCGAAGCGCAGCTGCGACAGCGACGGGGTCATGATGTTGGCCATCACCTGCGGCTTGGCCATCGCCGCGATCACCGCCGAGGGGGTGTGGCCGAAGCCGAGCATGCCGTAGCCGCCGGAGTCGTGCAGCACCGCGCCCTTCAGGGTGATCACCCAGGGGCCGCGCGCGGTCAGGGCGACATAGGGATTGACGCCGTCGTCGGGATAGAAATTGACGTAGCCGGCCTGGACGGCCTGGATCTGCGCATCCTCGTCGAGGTCGAGCAGGTCGGCGTGCAGGTCGCGGATCAGGGCGTACTCGGCCGCGGCCGCGGCGATGGCTTCGCCGAGTTCGGGGTGGGTCACGGCGAAGCGGGCGACGGTGTCGTCGTCCAGGCCGACGGTGCGGCGTTTGCCGGCGTGAGCGCGCAGCGGCGCGAGTTGGCTGAGCAGGTTGTTCATCGTCAATCTCCACAGGCCGGCGATATGCGCGGCCTCTCCGGTTTTCGGCCGAGGCCGAAGGCTTCATCACATGGGAGACCGGTCCGCCTTCATGGCTGGACGCTCGCAGTTGCAGCGGCATTGCCGCCAAGCGCCATCTCTCACACCCATACAACGTAAGGAACAACGAAAGATCGCAGTCGCGGTGCGCGCAAGAATTTTGCGTGGCGCCGCCGCTTCTCGACGATTTTTCGTTTCAATTCAATAATTTATGCGAGTTTATCATGTCCAGGCGTTGCCGATAACCCCCATCGCCCGGCCGGGCCGGCGGGCGGGCGTGACGCTTGTCACCGGCGATGAATGATCTCGCCCACTGCCCCGGCGGGCGCCCGAGGACGACAGTGAGCGCACCTTCCGCAAGCCCGTGGAGCCAGCCGATGAGTGCGATCCATCCCTTCCACGGTGCCGTCGCCGCGACCGTGAAGAGGTCCGCGGGCAGCCCGGTTCCGGCCGCCGTCCAGGCCAGCCTGATGCTGGCCGGCGCGCGGGCCCGGCCTTGGCCGCGTTGCTTGCCCTTGTCGCGATCGCCGGCCGCCCTGGCCGCCGGCGCCGCCGCATCCTCCGATGACCGCGCCGCGGCCATCGCCACCGAATGGAGCAGAACATGAAGATGGAAAAACCGTCCGCGCCTACCCAAGCCGTCGGCCTGTTGCTCGGCGCCTTGCTGGGCTCGGGCGCAGCGGTCGCCGCCGATAGCGCGCACGCGCCGGCCGCGACCGCCACGAAGGCGGCATTGCCGGCTGCCTCGTTCGCGATCCGCCAGGTTCGCGTGTTCGACGGCGAGCGCGTGCTGCCCTCGGCGACGGTGCTGGTGCGCGACGGCCTGATCGCCGAGGTCGGCGCGGGCCTGGCGGTGCCGGCCGGTGTGCCGGTGGTCGACGGCAACGGCGCCACTGTGCTGCCCGGCCTGATCGATTCGCACGTCCACAGTTGGGGCGAAGCGCGCAGCGATGCACTGCGTTTCGGCGTGACCACCGAGTTGGACATGTTCAGCGACCACCGAGGCCTGGCGGCGGCGCGCGCCGAACGCGAAAGCCGCGGCAAGACCGGTAAGGCCGATTTGTGGTCGGCCGGAACCCTGGTCACCGCCAAGGGCGGACACGGCACCCAATACGGCATGCCGATCGCGACGCTGGACGATCCGGCGCAGGCGCAGGCCTTCGTCGATGCGCGCATCGCCGAGGGTTCGGATTACATCAAGCTGGTGCTGGAGCCCTTGCTCGACCCCAGCGGCAAGGCGCGCATGAATACCTTGTCGGAGGCCTCGTTGCGCGCTGCGATCAAGGCCGCGCACGCGCGCAAACGCTTGGCGGTGGTGCACGTGTCGCAGGCCTCCGATGCCGCCTTGGCGATCGATGCCGGCGCCGACGGCCTGGTCCACATCAACGGCGACCTGATCGACGATCCGAAGCTCGTCGCCGCGATCAAGCAACGCAACGCCTTCGTGGTGCCCACTCTGACGGTGATGTCGTCGGTCTACGGTATCGAGGGCTCCGCACGCAAGCGCGTCGCCGGCGATGCGCGCCTGACGCCGTACCTGCGGGCGCAGCAGAAAGACCAACTGGCGGCGAGCTTTCCCAGTGGTTTCTTGACCGAGGCGAAGTTCAAGAACTCCCTGGAGAACGTGCGCCGCCTGCACGAGGCCGGGGTGACTCTGCTCGCCGGCACCGACAGCGGCAATCCCGGCACCACCCACGGCGCCAGCGAACATGGCGAGCTCGAACTGCTGGTGCAGGCCGGCTTGAGCCCGGTGCAGGCCTTGACGGCGGCGACCGCCGCGCCGGCGCGCAGCTTCGGTCTTGACGACCGCGGCCGCATCGCCAGCGGCCTGCGCGCCGACCTGATCCTCGTCGACGGCGACCCGACCACCGACATCACCGCCACCCGTGCGATCCGTTCGATCTGGAAGAACGGCTATCCGGTCGACCGCGCGATCGATACCGCGCTGCCGACGCTCAAGCCGGGCAAGGTCGCCTTGTTCGACGGCGACAAGCCGAGCACGAGCTGGGTCGCCTCCGACGATCGTTATATCGGCGGCAAGTCGAAGTCGCGGCTGGAAGCGGTCGCCGACGGCGGCAAGGCGTCCACGCTCGCGGCCAGGGGCGACGTGGTCGCCAGCATCGCCCAGCCCTGGGGCGGGCTGATGTTCGTGCCGGGTCCGGTGCCGTTGGCGTCGGTCGATGCGCGCGCGGTCCGCGAGCTCAACCTGCGCGTGCGCGGCGACGGCCGCAAACTCACGGTGATGGTGTTCTCCGGCACCGACATGCTCCGTCCGCCGGGCATCCAACAGCTCGCGGTCGGTACGCAGTGGCAGGAGGTGCGGGTACCGCTGACGACGATGGCGGGCGTCGACCTGGCCAACCTGCGCGGCATCGTGCTGGGCGCCGGAGGCGAGCCGGGCCCGTTCGCGTTCGAGATCGAAGCGGTCGAACTCCGTTAAAGTCCGCTACGCCGATGCGGTCCGGACCGGCGCCGGACCGCATCGCCACCGAGGTCTTGCCGACCTGAAGGAGCTCGACCATGCGCTTGCCGCCGCCCACGATGGATGCCCAAGACAACCTGCTCGGTTGGCACCTGGCTTCGTTGCTGTATCTGAGTTTCGTGTTCATCCCGCTGTTCTTCTGGCCGCGGGTGCCGTGGTGGGTGGTGACCGCGGCGGTGACCTCGGTGCTGTTGTTCCTGCCGCTGTATTGGGCCTTCTACCGCAGCGGTTCCAAGCTGCGCCTGTGGTTGCTGCTCGCGGTGGCCTGCATCGGTTATGCGGTGATCCCGTTCGGCGGCGGGGGCGGCACTTACCTGATCTTCGCCTCCGGCATGATCGCCAGCCTGCTGCCGTTGGGGCGCGGCATCGCCTTGGCCGCCGTGCTGTTCGCGCTGCTCGGCGTCGAATTCATGCTGCTGGTGCCGAAGGAAGCGATGCCGCTGTCGACCTTCCTGATCAATCTGCTGGTCGGCGCGATCGTGTTCGCCGGCGTGGTCGCCGCGCGCAACCGCGAACGCCGCCATGCCGAGCTGCGCCTGACCCAGGACGAAGTCAAGCGCCTGGCCAGCCTGGCCGAACGCGAACGCATCGGCCGCGACCTGCACGATTTGCTCGGCCACACTTTGTCGGTGGTGGTGTTGAAATCGCAGCTCGCCGCGCGCCTGCTCGAACACGATACCGCCGCCGCGCACGCCCAGATCAACGAAGTCGAACGGGTCGCGCGCGAAGCCCTGACCCAGGTCCGCGAAGCCGTCGCCGGCATCCGCGCCAACGGCCTGCAGGCCGAACTCGCGGCGGCGCGGCTGGCCCTGCTGAGCGGCGAGATCAGCCTCGACCACAAGCTGGCGACCATCGACATCCCGCTCAACATCGAAGCTGCGCTGGCGCTGGCCTTGCGCGAATCGGTGACCAACGTGATGCGGCATGCGCGGGCGCGCCGGGTCGACGTCGAACTGACCCAGGACCCGCGCGGCGGCATCGTGCTGCGGATCGCCGACGACGGCCGCGGCGGCGTGTCCAGCGAGGGCCACGGCCTGACCGGCATGCGCGAACGCTTGCGCGCGGTCGGCGGCACCGTCGAAATCGAAAGCCCGAACGGCGCCGGCACGCGCCTGAGCCTGCTGGTGCCGCGCGAGGCGTTGGTCGTCGCCCGACGCCTGGCCGCGCCCGCGGCAAACTCCGCGCCGGCGGCGACGCCGGCCCTGCTCGAACGAGGTATCGCATGATCCGTCTGTTGCTCGCCGAAGATCAGGCCCTGGTGCGCGGCGCGCTGGCGGCGCTATTGAACCTGGAACCCGACATCGAGGTGGTCGCCGAAGCCGGCGACGGCGCGGCGGCCTGGGAAGCGGTCAAGCGCGTCCAGCCCGACCTGATCATGACCGACATCGAAATGCCGGGCATGACCGGCATCGACCTGGCCATGCGCGTGCGCGATTCCGGCATGTCGACCCGTGTCGTGATCGTCACCACCTTCGGCCGTGCCGGCTACCTGCGCCGGGCGATGGACGCCGGCGTGCGTGGCTACCTGCTCAAGGACGCCCCGGCCGGGCAACTGGCCGAAGCCCTGCGTCAGGTGCACCGCGGCGGCCGCGCGATCGACCCGCAACTCGCGGTTGCGGCCTGGAGCGACGAAGACCCGCTGACCGAGCGCGAGCGCCAGGTCCTGCGCCTGGCCGGCGAAGGCCTGTCGACCGCCGAGATCGGCGAGCGCCTGCACCTGAGCCAGGGCACCGTGCGCAATTACCTGTCCGAAGCCATCGGCAAGCTCGACAGCAGCAACCGCATCGAGGCCTATCGCCGCGCCCGGCAGAACGGCTGGTTGTAAGGCGCCCGACGCTAACGGGGCATAGATTCCGGCTGTCTGGAATCCGAAACCGGGGCGACTCCCGGCCCCAGGCCTGGCCGGTGCCCCGTTCCAAGTCCATGCGGTTTCTCCGCCCGAAGCCCGGGCCATTCCCCCATTTGGAGAGGGGGCGGGGGGATTTGCTCCCAGCTCGCCAGACCCCGCCAAGCCCGCTTTTGCCGATCCCGCCCCATACCCGGGATAATGGGCGCTCTCCGAAACCTTGCCTGGCCCCCTTGCCGCCAGGTTTCGTCCCGTCCGTCAGCCCAGCCGGTTTTCGCCGGCTTCGGTGGCTACGGCGCTTCGCGCTCAATTACTTCGGTTCCCTTTGAAGAAGAACGACTTCCACTACGAACTGCCGCCCGAGCTGATCGCCCAGGCGCCCTTGGCCGAGCGTTCCGCCAGCCGCCTGCTGGTGGTGCCGCCGGCGCCGGCGCCGCGCGAGGACCGCGTGTTCCGCGAGCTGCCGCAGTTGCTGCAGCCCGGCGACCTGCTGGTGTTCAACGACACCCGGGTGATCCCGGCGCGTCTGTTCGGCCAGAAGAGCACCGGTGGCCGGGTCGAGATCCTGATCGAGCGCCTGCTCGGCGGCATGGAGGCGCGCGCGCAGATCGGCGTCAGCAAGTCGCCGAAAGAAGGCGCGCGCATCGCCCTCGACGCCGGCGGCGAAGCCGAGGTGCTGGGCCGCGAAGGCGAGTTCTATCGCCTGCGCTTCCACGTGCCCGAGTCGCTCGAACAATGGCTGCTGCACGCCGGCCGCCTGCCGTTGCCGCCGTACATCCAGCGCGAGCCCGGCAGCGACGACCAGGAGCGCTACCAGACCGTGTTCGCGCGCGAAGTCGGTGCGGTCGCGGCGCCGACCGCGGGCCTGCATTTCGACGACGCCTTGCTGGCGCAACTGCGCGAGCGTGGCATCGAGTTCGGCCACGTCACCCTGCACGTCGGCGCCGGCACCTTCCAGCCGGTGCGCGCCGACAATCTCGACCAGCACGTCATGCACAGCGAGTGGCTCAACGTCGGCGCCGGCCTGGTCGAACAGATCCGCCGCACCCGCGCCGCCGGCGGCCGCGTGATTGCGGTCGGCACGACCGTGGTGCGCGCGCTGGAAAGCGCGATCCGCCACCACAGCGGCGTCGCAGGCGAGGAAAGCGAGCTGCAGCCGTTCGCCGGCGAAACGCGCTTGTTCATCCTGCCCGGTTACCGCATCCGCTCGGTCGACGGCCTGATCACCAATTTCCATCTGCCGGAGAGCACCTTGCTGATGCTGGTCTCGGCTTTCGCCGGCAAGGACGCGGTGTTCGCCGCTTACGAGCACGCGATCCGCGAGCGCTATCGCTTCTTCTCCTATGGGGACGCCATGCTGCTGTGGCCAACCGCAGCGACGTAGCCCCGCCGCCTCACCCCGAAGCCGAGACCCCACAGCCGTCCTTCCGGTCTCCGCGCACCGCCGAGCAAAGCGAAAGCCCCAGCTCGAATGCCCCAACTCAGCCCCCAACGCATCGCCCCATGCGTCCCACTAGATAAAGGAATACACGCATGAGCCGCATGTCCTTCCAATTGCTCGGTCAAGACGGCGCTGCGCGCCGAGGCCGCCTGACGTTCCCGCGCGGCACGGTGGAAACGCCGGCCTTCATGCCGGTGGGCACCTACGGTTCGGTCAAGGGCATCATGCCCGAGCACGTGCGCGACCTCGGGGCCGAGATCATCCTCGGCAACACCTTCCATCTGTACCTGCGGCCCGGCCTGGACGTGATCGGCGATCATGGCGGCCTGCACGGCTTCGCCCGCTGGAACGGCCCGATCCTGACCGACTCCGGCGGCTTCCAGGTGTTCTCGCTCGCGCACCGGCGCAAGATCACCGAGCAGGGCGTGACCTTCGCCTCGCCGGTCGATGGCAGCAAGGTCTTCCTCGGCCCGGAAGAGAGCATGAACATCCAGCGCGTGCTGGATTCGGACATCGTCATGATCTTCGACGAATGCACGCCGTATCCGGCCACCGTCGAGGTGGCGCGCAAGTCGATGGAGCTGAGCCTGCGCTGGGCCGAGCGCTCGAAGAAAGCCCATGAAGGCAACGATGCGGCCTTGTTCGGCATCGTCCAGGGCGGCGTCCATCACGAGCTGCGCACCCAGTCGGCGGCCGGCCTGAAGGGGCTGGGCTTCGACGGCTATGCGATCGGCGGTCTGGCCGTCGGCGAACCCGAGGCCGAGCGCAACGAAATGCTCGAACACACCTGCCCGCAGCTGCCCGAGGACCGTCCGCGCTATTTGATGGGCGTCGGCCGCCCCGAGGACCTGGTCGAATCGGTTGCGCGCGGCGTCGACATGTTCGATTGCGTGATGCCGACCCGCAACGCCCGCAACGGCCATTACTTCACCCCGAGCGGCACCGTGCGCGTGCGCAACGCCAAGTACGAGCGCGACCTGCGCCCGATCGAAGAGGGCTGCGACTGCTACGCCTGCAGCAACGGTTTCAGCCGCGCCTACCTGCGCCACCTGGACCGCTGCAACGAAATGCTCGGGCCGATGCTGGGCACCTTGCACAACCTGCGCTACTACCAGCGCCTGATGGCGCAGATGCGCGAGGCGATCGAGCAGGGAACCTTTACCGCCTTCCGGGAGTCTTTCTACGCCGCACGCGCCTAGGACGGCTTCGGGCTGCCGGCCGGCTCGGGGCTTGGACCGACCTGGCCTGGGCCATCCAAGCCCGACCTTCCAGGTCTGGACACGCCGCTCCAACCCGGTCGCCCGGCGCGTGAACAGGTGGGACCGGCTGCGAAGCGGACGGGGCAGGGCCCCGGAGGTTCCGTCACCTGCCGATAAAGCGTGCGCTGCGGCTCATTTGGGCCCCGGCCTTGACTCCAACCCAGCCGTGGCATAATCCCCGGCTATTTTTCGTTCCAGGACATTCCGATGAATCTGCTCGACCTCCTGATCGCCCCCGCTTACGCCCAGCCCGCTGGCGCGCCCGCCCCGGGCGGCTTTCTCGGCAGCGCCGGCGGCTTCGTCCTGCCGCTGATCCTGATCGGCGTCATGTACTTCCTGATCTTCCGTCCGCAGATGAAGCGCGCCAAGGAACACCGCGGCATGCTCGAGAAGCTGGCCAAGGGCGACGAAGTGCTGACCAACGGCGGCATCGCCGGCACCGTGACCGACATCGGCGAGAACTTCATCACCGTCGAAATCGCTGCCAACGTGCGCATCCGCGTGCAGAAGGGCGCGATCGCCAACGTGTTGCCCAAGGGCACCTTGAAGTCGGCCTGAGCCGACGCCACGCCTTTATTTACATAGACGCGGCGGCCGGGGAGGCTGCCGCAGGGGTTCTCGATGCTGACCTTCGCGCGCTGGAAATACTTCGCCATCCTGGTCGTACTGATCTTCAGCGTGATTTATGCGCTGCCGAACGCTTATCCGCAGGATCCGTCCGTACAGATCTCCGCGGCCCGGCCGACCGGCACCCAAGTCGATGCGACCTTGGCCAAGCGCGTCGAAGGCATCCTCGCCAAGGCGCAGATTTCCTCGAAGTCGATCCTGGTGGAGAACCAGGGCAACCTGATGGTGCGCCTGACCGACACGGACCTGCAGACCCGCGCCGCGGACCTGCTGCGTCCGCAGCTCGGCAGCGAATATGTGGTTGCCCTGAGCCTGGCCCCGACCGTGCCGGATTGGCTGCAGGCGTTCGGCGCCAAGCCGATGCCGCGCGGCCTGGACTTGCAGGGCGGCGTCCACTTCACCATGCAGGTCGACCAGGACGCCGCGCTCAACAAGCGCCTTGAGGCCTATGTCGAAGACGTGCGTTCGACCCTGCGCGACAGCAGCGTCTCCTACACCTCGGTGGTGCGTCGCGGCAACGAAGCCATCGTCGCCACGCTCGCCGCCGGCGCCAATGCCGACAAGGCGCAGAAGCAGTTGCGCACCGCCTTCCCGACCCTGACCCAGAGCCTCGACGGGCAGACCCTGACCCTGGAGATTCCGCAGTCGGAGCTGCAGCGCATCTCGCTCGACGCGATCGAGCAGAACCTGACCACCCTGCGCAACCGCATCAACGCCTTCGGCGTCGCCGAGCCGGTGATCCAGCGCCAGGGCACCGACCGCATCGTGATCCAGCTGCCGGGCCTGCAGGACACCGCCGAAGCCAAGCGCCGCATCGGCGCCACCGCGACCCTCGAGTTCCGCGCCGTGGTCGGCGACGAAGCCACCGCCGCGGCCGCCGTGCGCGACCGCAACGTGCCGCCGGACGCACGCATCTATTACAACGAAGCCAAGCAACCGCTGCTGCTGTCCAAGCGTCTGCTGGTTTCGGGCGACCAACTGGTCAACGCGATTCCGAGCAACGACCAGCAGGGCCAGCCGAGCGTCAGCATCACGCTCAACGCCATCGGCGGCCAGCGCATGCTCAACCACACCCTGGAAAACGTCGGCAAGCGTCTGGGCATCGTTTACGTCGAACAGATCCCGATCACCCAGATCGTCGACGGCAAGGAAGTGCGCACCACCCGTTCGGAAGAGCGCGTGATCAGCTCCTCGACCATCCAGGGCGTGTTCGGCAAGGACTTCCAGACCACCGGCCTGAGCCGCGAAGAAGCCAACAGCCTGGCCCGCGACCTCAAGTCCGGCGCCCTGGCCGCGCCGATGACCTTCGTCGAAGAGCGCGTGGTCGGCCCGAGCCTCGGCGCCGAGAACGTCAAGCGCGGCACCACCGCGGTGATGTTCTCCTTCATCTTCGCGCTGAGCTTCTTCCTGATCTATTACCGCATGTTCGGCCTGATCACCTGTCTGGCCCTGCTGCTGAATCTGCTGATGGTGGTCGCGGTGATGTCGCTGCCGATCGTCGGCGCGACCATGAGCCTGCCCGGCTTCGCCGGCCTGGCGCTGTCGGTCGGCATGTCGGTCGACGCCAACGTGCTCATCAACGAACGAATCCGAGAAGAGCTGCGGGCGGGTATGCCGCCGCAAACGGCGATCGCCACCGGTTACGACAAGGCCTCGGGCACGATCTTCGACTCCAACATGACCGCGTTGCTGGCGGGCCTGGCGCTGTTGATGTTCGGTACCGGCCCGCTCAAGGGCTTCGCGATCACCATGATCGTCGGCATCCTGACCTCGGTGTTCACTGCCGTGACCGTGTCGCGCGGCATCGCCACGCTGATCTACGGCAAGCGCCGCAAGCTCAAGTCCATCGCGATCTGACGGGAGAACCCAGACATGAAGATTTTCCCGCTGACCCTGCTGCCCAACGACGCCAACATCAACTTCATGAAGTTGCGTTGGGTGTCGATCGCGGTCGCCGCCCTGATCATGTTCGTCGCCATCGGCGCCATGTTCACCCGCAACTTCAACTTCGCCCTGGACTTCACCGGCGGCAACCTGGTCGAGGTGCACCTGGACAAGGCGATACCGCTGGACCAGGTGCGCGAGAAGCTGGCTGTCGACGGTTACGACAGCGCCCAGGTCCAGACCTACGGCTCGGGCACCGAGTTGCTGATCCGCCTGCAGCCGCGCGAAGGCGACGCTTCCGCATCGGCCACCGCGCACGCCGCCGCCGCGGTCATGAAGGCGGTGTCGGGCGAAGGCAACAATGCCAAGATCCTGCGCAACGAGTTCGTCGGCCCGCAGGTCGGCAAGGAACTGGCCCTCAACGGCCTGTACGCGCTGATCTTCGTGATCGTCGGCTTCCTGATCTACATCGCGTTCCGCTTCGAATGGAAGTTCGCGGTCGCCGCGATCATCACCACCCTGCACGACGTAATCGTGGTCGCCGGCTGGTTCGCCATCAGCGGCCACGAGTTCGACCTGACCGTGCTGGCCGGCATCCTGTCGGTGATGGGCTACTCGATCAACGACACCATCGTGGTGTTCGACCGCGTCCGCGAGAACTTCCGCTCGATGCGCGCCGACCCGGAGACGATCCTCAACAAGTCGATCAACCAGACTTTGTCGCGTACCGTCATCACCTCGTTCGTCGCCTTCCTGACCGTGGTCGCCCTGTACATCTACGGCGGCGGTTCGCTGCGCGGCATGGCCGAATCGCAGATGCTCGGCATCATCATCGGCACCCTGTCGTCGATCTTCGTCGCTTGCCCGCTGTTGACCCTAGGCATACTCAAGGTCAGCAAGCAGGACTTGCTGCCGAAGGCCAAGGACGAAGCGGCGCTGGCTCGCCGTCCGTAAGGGTTCGACAATCCGTTTGGAACGAAAAGGCCGCGCATTGCGCGGCCTTTTTGTTTGTATGCGCAACGCGGTACGGATTTTGTGCCGTACCAGTCGAAGCATTGAGAAGAGCAATCCCAAAGGCGTAGCCTGTAGCGCACCGCAAAGCGATCCCGAGCGAACTTTGACCGCCACCAACCAACAACAAATCAACGACTGGAACGGTCCGGTCGGCGCGCGCTGGCTGACTTATAACGATTGGCTCGACGAGCGCACCGCGGCTTATGGCCAGGCGGCTTTCGCCGCGGCGGCGCCGCAAGCCGGCGAGGCGGTGTTGGACATCGGTTGCGGGGCGGGGGCGACCTCGTTCGAGCTCGTGCGTGCGGTCGGGTCGGGCGGGCGAGTGGTCGGTGTCGACGTGTCCGAGCCCTTGGTCGGGCGGGCGCAGGAGCGCGCGCAGGCCTTGGGCCTGCCGGTCGAGTTCCGCCTCGCCGATGCCAGCCGGCCGTTGTTCGCGCCGCATAGTTTCGATCTGCTGTACTCGCGTTTCGGGGTGATGTTCTTCGACGATCCGGTGGCGGCGTTCGCGGAGTTGCGTAAGACGCTGAAGCCGGGTGGGCGGCTCGCGTTCGCCTGCTGGAAGGCGCCAGCGGAGAACGATTGGTATGTGCTGCCCTTGCAGGCGATCCGCGACATCGTCGGGCAGGATGCCGTCGACACCAACGCGCCGGGGCCGTTCGCGTTCAGCGATCCTCAGCGGGTCGCGCGCGTGCTCGGCGAGGCCGGTTTCGAGGCGGTGGAATGGCAGCCGTTCGAGGCGCCGTTCTACTACGGCCGCGGCGACACTCGCGAGGCGATGATCGAGGACGCGCTGTCGCAGGTGTTCCGGGTCGGTCCGGTCGCGCGTCTGTTGGCGGCGCAGAGTGACGAGGTGCGCGAGCGGGCGACGGTGGCGATCCGCGAGGCGCTGTCGGGCATCGCGACCGGGCAGGGCATCGCGGTCAGCGGCGCGACCTGGGTGGTGACGGCGCGCGCGCCTTGATCCGATGTTTGTATCGATGAAGATGCGGGCTCAGGCGTAAGTGAGCCTGTTTTCCGGCGAATGGAGTCTAGCCGAATGCGTTGGCCGATCATGCTGGCCGCGACCGCGGGACGCGCAGAGACTGCGCCGCCGAGGTCGTTGATGAAAGCGGTGATCTGTCGCAGGGTAGGAGCGACGCAAGTCGCGACCGCGCTGCTTCGGTCTCGTGGCGCATCCGGCCGTAGCCCCGCTGTAGGAGCGGCGCAAGCCGCGACCGCAACACCTCCAGATCAGCGCGTCGTTATCGCAAAGTCGCGGTCGCGGCTTGCGCCGCTCCTACCCGAAAGAGGAGTCGTTGCGGTTGCGGTAGCCGTAGAGAGCTTGGCGCAGCTCCGAACTCACGATGCAACCGCAGACCCGGAGGGCGGCGCACAGGACGTGCGCCGTTTTTCGATCGGACAAGGATGTCCTATCGAAAAATCCCGGCGCCAGCTGCGTACTCGCAGGGGAGCTTCGTCAAGGAAGGCCTCTCTTTGGTTAGCTTTGACCGAAGGGAATCCAGACGGACTTTTGGGCCAGCAAAAGAAAGTGACCGAAGGGAATCCAGACGGACTTTTGGGCCAGCAAAAGAAAGTAACCCGGCCGCTTTAGCGGACGGAAGCTTTGTTCTTGATGTTGCTTCGTCGCTCTGCGGCAAGAGTCGCAACAAGCGCGAACTGCGCGGTCGCGACTTGCGTCGCTCCTACCGGGGAGGGAGCATCGCCTTTTGATTCAGGCGGAGCCTTTGTAAGTTTACGGGCTGGCCTTCGACAGGCGCGCGCCCTCCGCGAGCCCACCCGACAACGAAAAACGCCGCGATCTCTCGCGGCGTTTTTCTTGTTGCGATGAGCAGGCGCGTCTCAGTCGAACGCGGCCGCGTAGCCGGTGTTGACGATGCGGTGCTGCAGCGCGTCGGCGATCTTGAGGTTGCCGGCGATGATCTGGCGCGGGGCGAGGCCGCGGTTGTCCATCGGCCCGGTCGAGCGGCCCTTGAAGTCGGAGATCTTGCCGCCGGCTTCGCGCACCATCAGGGCGCCCGCGGCGATGTCCCAGGGCTTCACGCCGGCTTCGAAATAAGCGTCGGCGCGGCCGCAGGCGACGTAGGCCAGGTCGAGCGCGGCCGAACCGGTGCGGCGCACGTCCTCGGCATCGACGAGCAGGTTGTCCAGGCACTTGAGGTGGGCGCTGGTGCGCGCGCGTTCGCGCGGCGGGAAGCCGGTGATCAGCATCGCGCCGTTGAGGTCCTTGCGCTCGGCGATGCGCACGCGCTTTTCGTTGAGCTGGGTGCCGCTGCCGCGGCTGGTGGTGAACAGATCGTTGCGCAGCGGGTCGAAGATCACGCCGTGGATCGGTTCGCCGTTTTCGCACAGGGCGATCGACACGCAGAAATGCGGGATGCCGTGCAGGTAGTTGCTGGTGCCGTCGAGCGGGTCGATGACCCAGGTGAAGCGGGCCTGGCCGATCGGGCCGCTTTCCTCGCCGAGGATGGCGTAGTCGGGGGTGGCGCGGCGGAATTCCTTGATGATTTCCGCTTCGGCGAGGTTGTCGACCTCGCTCGCGTAGTCCATGCGGTCCTTCTCGACGATGTTCAGCGCATCCAGCCGGTGCATGTGGCGGAGCAACACGTTACCGGCGGCGCGGGCGGCCTTGACCATGAGGGTGACGGCGGGTTTCTGCATGGCGTACGGCCTCGAGCGTGTGAGGTGGGGCAGGACTGACGGGGGTAAAGAGCGGACCGGCGCTTTGGCCGGGGCGGGGAGTTTACCATCTGCGCATGAACCCCGATCTCCGCAATGAAGCGGCGCCCCCCGAGGCGCCCGATCCGATCAATTCCCCGGCCGGCTCCCCCGGCCATCCGCAGCCGGACCCGGCCTGCGAGGGCCGCCCCGCAGCCACGGCGCCGGACCCGGCCGCCGCCCATACCCGTATCGTCCTGGTCGGCACCCAGCACCCCGGCAATATCGGCTCGGCGGCCCGGGCGATGAAGACCATGGGCCTGAGCCGGCTGATCCTGGTCGCGCCCGAGAAGGGCCTGGACCGCGACGCCTACGCGATGGCCGCCGGCGCCGACGACCTGCTTGAATCGGCGGTGATCGTGCCCGACCTGGCCACCGCCGTGGCCGACTGCCACCTGGTCCTGGGCTGCACCGCGCGCAGCCGCCGCATCGCCCTGGAAGAACTGGTGCCGCGCGACGCCGCGGCGCGGGTCGACACGCTGGCCCGCAGCGGCGGCGAAGTCGCGGTGGTGTTCGGCCGCGAGCGCACCGGCCTGGACAACGACGAGCTGCAGCTCTGCCACGCCGCCGTGCATATCCCCGCCAACCCGGACTACAGCTCCTTGAACCTCGGCGCCGCGGTGCAGGTGCTGAGCTACGAACTGCGCATGGCCGCCCTGGCCGCGGCCGAAGCCGGCGGCGGCGCGGAACGGCGCGACCCGCCGGCCTCGCACGCGCAACTGGAGGGCTTTTTCAGCCAGCTCGGCGAGGCTCTGGATGCGATCGATTTCCACAAGGGCCGGGCGCCCGAATCGGCCATGCGCAAGCTGCGCCGGCTGTTCCTGCGCGCCGACCTGGACGAGCGCGAAGTGCGCCTGCTGCGCGGCGTGCTGGCCGATGTCGAGCGCATGGCCATGCTGGCCGGGCAGCGCCGCTGAAGCCCGGTCGGGCCTGCCGGTGGCGGCATCCGTGACAGCGATTCGGCAGCACGGGCGAGGGGGCCATCGGCGGCCGGCGCGACGAGGTATCGGTCGGCCCCGGGTTTCGATTACGCTGCGCTGGCAATCCGACCAGGTGAAGGCTGTTGATCGCTAGTACGCGGTTTCTCGGTTTGCTGTTCGGGCTCGTCCTGGCCGGGGCGTTGGCTCCCGTGGCCGTGTCGTCGGCCCACGAGACCGAAAACGGGCACAAGGACGGGGCCGATGCCCACGTCCTGGTCCTGGGCCGCATCAGCGACGATCCCAAGGCCCACTACGAGCAACTCAAGCCCTTGCTGGACTACGTGATCCCGCGCATGGCCGACGTCGGCATCCGCGAGGGCCGCATCCTGATGGCCAAGGACGCCCAGCAGATGGGCAGCTACATGCGCCGCGGCCGGGTCGACTGGGTCACCGAGACCGCCGGCACCGCGGTCCTGCTGCACCAGCGCGCCGATGCGCGCCTGATGCTGTTGACCGAGCGCGACGGCGTCAGCCACTACCACAGCGTGTTCTTCGCCCGCCGCGACAGCGGCCTGCGCTCGCTCGACGACCTCAGCGGGCACAACGTCGCCTTCCAGCGCCCGTCCTCGACCAGCGCCTATTTCGTGCCGGCCGCGGCCCTGCTCGAACGCGGTTTGTCGCTGGAGATCCTGCTGTCGCCGACCGACCGCATCAACCGCGGCGCGGTCGGCTATCTGTTCGCGCGGTCCGAGCTCAACATCTCGACCTGGGTGCACAAGCGCCTGGTCGATGCCGGGGTGATGAGCAACCTGGACTGGGACAACCCGCGCCGCGTGCCCGATGCCTTCCGCCGCGACCTGGTCGTGATCGGCCGCAGCGAGGACTACCCGCGCGCGCTCGAACTGGTGCGCGGCGACTTGAACCCGAAGGTCGCCGCCCGCCTGCGCGAAGTGTTGCTGGAGGCCGCCGGCGATCCCGATGCCGGCGAGGCGTTGCTGCGCTTCTTCAAGACCACCCGCTTCATGCCGATCGACCCGGCCTCGCAGCGCGCGCTCGAACATATTTCCGACGGTGTCGCGCGCGTGCGCGCGGAGGTCGAATGAATCTGCGCGCCGGCTTGCAGGTCAAGTTCTTCGCCATCATGGCGGTGGCCTTCCTGGTCGTGGTGACCCTGATCCTGATGCTGCTCAATCGCCAGGAGCGCATGCAGAGCGAAGTCGTCGGCATCAGCCGCGAGGCGATGCGCGACACCATCGCCGAAAGCCTGAGCCGGCACGGCGAGGGCGAGGTGACCCAACTCGCCGGCTCGCTGACCAATCCGCTGTATTACTTCGACCTGGACGCCATCGGCGAGCTCGGGCGCGCGGCGATGATGAATCCCAGCGTGCGCTACGTCATCGTCTACGACAACGAAGGCAACATCGTCCACGACGGCAACGAAGAGATCCCCAGCTACGGTAAGCGCATGGACGATGCGATGGCGGCCAAGATCATCACCGCCCAGGCCTTGTCCACCCAGTGGAGCGAGACCACGCTCGACGTGTCCGCGCCGATCAAGGTCGGCCAGCAACGCCTCGGCGGGGTGCGCGTGGGCTACGACCTCAAGGCCATGCGCGCCTACCAGGACACCGCCCTGGACAAGGTGCGCCAGCGCCTGGAAGACCTCGGCCGCCGCCAGTTGTTCTGGGTCGGCGTGCTCAGCGTCGGCCTGCTCGCGCTCGGCGGCCTGATGCTGTGGCTGATCCAGCGTTGGCTGGTCAACCCGATCCGAGAACTCGCCGATGCCGCCCACATCATCGAGAACGGCCAGTTCGACAGCGCGCCGCCGGCCGCCCACAGCAACGACGAGGTCGGCGACCTGATGCAGGCCTTCGGCCGCATGAGCCAGAGCCTGGCCCGGCACGACCGCGACATCCGCCGCATGGCCTATACCGACGCCCTGACCGGCCTGGCCAACCGGCTCGCGTTCCGCGAAGTGTTGGACCAGCGCCTGCTGCACCTGCGCGGCGACAGCGGGCAATTGGGCTTGTTGTTCGCCGACATCGACGACTTCAAGCGCGTCAACGACACCCTCGGCCACGACGCCGGCGACGAGGTGCTGCTGCAGTTCGCCAACCGCATCCAGGAAACCGTGCAGCGCATCGGTGGCGAACGCGCCTTGCTGGCTCGCTTCGGCGGCGACGAGTTCGTGATCCTGGTCGAGGGCAGCCGCGAGCGCAACGGCGAGGCGCGCACAGTCGCGACCCATCTGGCCGAGGTGCTGGTCGGCGAACTCGGCCAGCCGATCGTGGTCCACGACCGCCAAGTGTTCCTTGGCACCTCGATCGGCGTGACCCTGTATCCCGAAGACGCGTCCGGCGCGACCGCGCTGATGAAGAACGGCGACATCGCCATGTACCAGGCCAAGGTCGCCGGCAAGAACTGCTACCGCTTCTACAGCCGGGCGATGGACCAGGCGGTCGAGCGCCGCGTGCACCTGGAGCACGAGCTGCGCGGCGCCTGGGATCGCGGCGAGTTGAGTCTGGTCTATCAGCCGGTATTCCGTCTCGCCGACGGCGCCATGGTCGGCGCCGAAGCCTTGCTGCGTTGGAAGCATCCCGAGCAAGGGTTGATCGCGCCATCGGTGTTCATCGATGTGGCCGAGCAGAGCGGGCTGATCGAAACCCTCGGCCCGCAGGTGCTGCGTGCGGCCTGCGAAGATGCGATCGCCTGGCATCGCGCGCGGCCCGGCGCCGAGCCGCTGTTCGTGTCGGTCAATGTCTCGCCGCGCCAGTTGCGCAGCGGCGACCTGCCGAACGTGGTCGCGGCCTGCCTGCAGGAAACCGGTTTGCCGGCCGCGCATCTGCATCTGGAGCTCACCGAGACGGCGGTGATCGGCGACGAGATCCATGCCAGCAGCCTGCTGGCGCGCTTGCGCGCCAGCGGGGTCAAGGTCTGGCTCGACGATTTCGGCACCGGCTTCTCCGGCCTGAGCCATCTGCGCCGGGTGCCGGTCGACGGGGTCAAGATCGACCGCAGTTTCATCGCCGACGTGTTGCGCGACCCGGACGACCTGGCGCTGACCACGGCGATCATCGCCATGGCGCATTCGTTAGGCATCACCGTGGTCGCCGAGGGCGTGGAGAAGGAGGGCCAGTACGCGGTGTTGCGCGAGCGCGGCTGCGATCTCGCCCAGGGCTATTGGCTCGGTCACCCGGTCAATACCGAGGAATTCCTGGCGCTGTTGATGAGCTGAGGCGGCGCGACCGGGGGCGTCGGTCATGACTCCCGTCCTCCAAAGCCAGGCAACCCAGGGCCGGGCGGTGCAAGCCGCGACCCCGGCGGCGCGGCGTTATCGATGAGCCGCGCTATGCCGCCCGACACCCATCGCGGCGCTTCGACGCAAGCTGCGCTTCAGCCGATCTTGTCTTGCGCCAGGGCGATCCACTCGGCCAGGGCCTGGGCCAGGCTGCCGGACAAAATGCCGAACACCGCCACCGCGATCGAGCCGGCGACCCAGGCCACGCCCATGAGCTTGCCGTCGCGTTCGAGCAGCGCGAACGCGAACAACAGCAGCAGGGCGCCGAACAGGAAGTTGGTCAGCGGGATCGGCAGCGACAGCAGGATGCCGAGCAGCACCAGCAGCAAGCCGGTGAAGGCGTTGGCGGCGCGATGATCGAGCATGGCCGGCGCGCGCGGGCTGACGATCCGCTCCAGGCGGCTCAGCCACGGCGCCAGCAGATTGCGGAACTTGCCCATCGCCTTGCGGTGCGGGCCGCGGCGGGCGATGAAGCCCGGCAGCCACGGCTTGCGCAGGCCGATCAGCAACTGCAGCCCGACCAGCACCACCAACGGCCCGCTGATCGCGCCGCCGACGCCCGGGATCGGGATGAAGGCGGGCAGGGTGGACACGAACAGCAGCATGCCGAAGGAACGGTTGCCGAGCCCGGCGATCACGTCGCCGAACTTGACCACTTCCTCCGGATCGCCGGCGACGATGGCATCGAGCAGCGCGCGCGTGCCGGCCTCGTGCGGCTTGTGACCGTGTCGCCGGTCCCGCGACGGCTGGTCGTCTTCGCCGTCGGGGCCGTTGTCAGCCGCTGCTGTCATCGTCGCTGGACTCCGGCGGTTTCGGCAGATGGCGGTGCAACAGCAGTTTGTCGATGCGCGGCCCGTCGAGGTCGATCACCTCGACCCGCCAACCCAGCCAGCTGAAGTGCTCGCCGACGTGCGGGATGCGGCCGAAGTGGGCGATCACCATGCCGGCGGCGGTGTGGAAATCGTGCTCGTCCTCGTCGGGCAGGCGCCCGCCGCCGATCACCTCGCGCAGCTCTTCCACCGGCAGGGCGCCGTCGATCAGGTAGGAGCCGTCCTCGCGTTGCACCACCGGGCCGGGCTGGTCGTCGGACTCGGCGGTCTGGATGCGGCCGATCACCGCGCCCATCAGGTCGTTGACCGTGACCAGGCCGGTGACGTCGCCGTATTCGTCGACCACCAGGGCCAGCGACTGCTGCTCCTCGCGGAAGATCTCCAGCAGCTTGAGAGCGTGGGTCGACTCGGACACGAACAAGGCTTCGGTCAGCTGGCCGAACAGGTCCGGCAGATTGCCGACGCCGAGATTGCGCAGCAGGGTCTTGGCTTCGAGCACGCCGAGCACGTCCTGGTCGCTGCCGCGGTAGACCGGGAAACGCGAGAACGGCGATTCGCGCATGGCCGCCAGGTTGTCCTCGATGCTCGCGCCGGCATCGAGCCAGGCGATGCGGGTGCGCGGCGTCATCAGGCTTTCGGCGGTGCGATCGCCGAGGCTGAGCACGCGATTCATCATCTTGCGCTCGTCGGCGTCGATCACGCCCTGCTCGTGGCTTTCGCTGACCAACAGGCGGATCTCTTCTTCGCTGATCTCGCTGCGGGCATCGTCCTTGATCCCGAGCAGGCGCAGCACCAGGCGGTTGATCGCGCCGAGCGCGCCGACCACCGGTTTGGCGAAACGGGCCAGGCCGGCCAGGACGATCGCCACCGAACTGGCGATCTTTTCCGGATTGGTCAGGGCCAGCCGCTTGGGGATCAGTTCGCCGAAGATCACGCTGGAAGCGGTGATCAGGGTGACCGCGGTGCCGATGCCGATGCTGCGCGCGTACTCGGCCGCGCCCGGCAGCACGCCGCTGAGCCAGCCGGCGATGGCCAGGCCGATCGACTCGCCGCCGAAGGTGCCGGTGAGCACGCCGATCGCGGTGATGCCGACCTGCACGGTCGAGAGCAGGTGGTCGGGGCGTTCGGCCAGCTGCAGGGCGACGCGGGCGCCGCGGCTGGGGTGCGCCGGGTCCTCGGCCATCTGCTTCAGGCGCAGCTTGCGCGAGGTCATCAGCGCCATCTCCGACATCGCGAAGAAGGCGTTGAGGACGATCAGGGCCATGACGATCAGTAGTTCCAGCATCGGCAATGCCTCCTGTGGCCGGTGGGTTCACGGAAGGAGCGCGCTGCGCGATGGGAGGGGGCCGTCGAGGCGCGGCCGGGCGGCGGTTTTGGGTCGTCGTCCATGGAAGAGGTTTGGGGGGAGCGTACTGTAAGGAACCGGGGGCCGATCTTAGCAGGCCTTCACGACCGCCCCTCGTGAAAGGCCGGGCGGGCGGGACGGCAGGGTCGGTGCGCGTTTCCAGGTCTTGGGGGCGCCCCGGGCGGCCGTCAAGGTGGGCGCGGCGGCGTCAAACCGTCATAATCGCGCCCGCAAACCCTTCGGCCCGGCGCGGCCGGCACGTATCGGCCCAGCCCAGAGGCACCCCAGCATGTTTTCCCTGCAGACCATTTTCGGCCAAGGCAACCAGTTCTATACCCTGCTGGAGGAGGCCGCCGTCGCCGCCCACGACAGCACCAAGGCCCTGCACGCCATGCTCAAGGAGTCCGACCGCCAGCCGGCGCTGGACGCGTTCAAGCTGGCCCGCCAGCGCGAGCGCGAGACCTCCGACAAGATCAGCCAGGAGCTGGTCGACAGCTTCATCACCCCGATCGAGCGCGAGGACATCGAATCGCTGAGCTCGGCGCTTTACAAGATCCCCAAGCAGGTCGAGAAGTTCGCCGACCGCTATTCGCTGGCGACCCGCCATCTGGAGCACATCGACTTCGCGCCGCGCGCGGCGATGCTCGAACAGGCCGCCGGGGTGGTGGTGAAGATGGTCCACCAGCTGCGCCAGCTCAAGCTGGAGCCGATGAAGGCCCTCAACGACCAGCTGCGTGCGCTCGAGAACGAGGCCGACCGGCTGATGCTCGAGCTGTACCGCGACATTTATTCCGGCCAGCTCGACAACCTGCAGATGTTCCTGCTCAAGGAGTTCTTCGAGATCCTGGAAAAGGCGATCGACCGCTGCCGCGAGGCCGGCGTGGTCGCCTACCAGATCGTCCTGAAAAACTCCTGAGGCGCGCGCGATGCTGACGCTCGTCCTGGTGGTGATAGTCGCGGCTCTGATCTTCGAGTACGTCAACGGCTTTCACGACACCGCCAATTCCATCGCCACCGTGGTCGCGACCAAGGTGCTGTCGCCGATGCAGGCGGTGATCCTGGCCGCGTCGACCAATCTGATCGGCGCCCTGTGGGGCACCGCGGTCGCCAAGACCATCGCCTCGGGCCTGATCGACGCCGGCGTGGTCGAGGTCGGCTCGCAGCTGATCCTGTGCGCGCTGCTCGGCGGCATCATCTGGAACCTGATCACCTGGTGGCTGGGCCTGCCGTCCTCGTCCTCGCACGCGCTGATCGGCGGGTTGTGCGGCGCGGCCATCGCGGCGGCCTCGAACAACTGGCACGCGGTGGTCTGGTCGCACCCGGCCGAACCGATCTGGAAAAGCGCCGGCGTGCTGTGGAAGGTGATCGTGCCGATGTTCACCTCGCCGGTGCTGGGCTTCACCGCCGGCTTCCTGGTGATGGGCGTGCTGTTCGCGATCATCTCGTTCATGGCGCGCAGCGGCGGCGTGCTGGCGCGGATCGCGCGGCCGCGCTGGGTCAACAGTTTCTTCGGCAAGGCGCAGTTGGTCAGCGCCGCCGGCATGGGCTTCGCCCACGGCATGAACGATGCGCAGAAGACCATGGGCATCATCGCCCTGGCGCTGATGAGCGCGCAGCAGGCCGGTACGCTCGACAATCTGCCGGCATGGCTGGCCTTCCTGCATCCCTCGCCGAATGCGATCGCCCATAACGACATCGACACCTGGATCAAGCTGACCTGCGCGGTGGTGATGGCCGCCGGTACCGCCGCCGGCGGCTGGCGCATCATCAAGACCCTCGGCCACAAGCTGGTCAAGCTGCACCCGATCCACGGCTTCGCCGCCGAGACCAGCGCCGCGTCGGTGATCATGTTCGCGTCCTCGCTGGGCATCCCGGTGTCGACCACCCACAACATCTCCGCCGCGATCATGGGCGTGGGCACGGCCAAGCGTTTCAACTCGATCAAGTGGACCGTGGTCGAGAAGATGATCTGGGCCTGGATCCTGACTATTCCGGCCGCCGGCGGCATCGCCTACGCGCTGTTCGAGGCGATGCGGTTCTTCGGTTGGATTTGAGTCGCGTTGGTCGCGCGATGCGGCAGGTCAGTGCATAACGAAAGGCCCGCAGCGATGCGGGCCTTTTTGTTGCGGGGTTTGTTTATTGCACCTCGGCGACGGCGTTGGCCCGAAGCCTCGAGCGCGATCCCCCGGAGGCCGGAGAGATCGGAAACCTCAAACGACGCCTTACAGCAGATCGCCGTCCGCCGACAGCACGCGCTCCATGCGGTCGCCCACGCCGCCGATCTCCATCACCAGGCGCTGCAGCTCGGCCGCGTCCAGGGTTTCGGCGGGGCGGTTCTCGCACAGTTGCAGATAGGGCACGCCGTCGAGGTCGCCGATGGCGAGGTAGCCGACGTGGCTTTCCCAGTTGAAGGCCAGCGCGCGGCGCGCGTCCAGACCGGTGGTCGGAGCGATCGCGGTGCTCACGCGCACGAACGGACGGCCGTCGTCGTCTTCCAGTTCGGACAGGAAGATCGCTTGGTGGCGCGTGCCCTGTTCGAGCGAGAGCTCGATGCAGATCACGTTTTCGTCGTGGACGGTGAGGTGGAACCCGGCTCGGGTCAGATGGGTACGGATCTGTTCGAAATGCATGGGCGACTCCTGCGCGTTGCAGGGCATATGCTACCGCGATGGACAGCGAAACTGCCGCAAAACGCATCCGGGCTGCGATCCGCGCCATCCCCAAGGGCGAAGTCGCCGGCTACGGCGAGGTCGCGCGCCGCGCCGGGCTGCCCGGACGGGCCCGTCTGGTGGCGCGCCTGCTCAGCGAGAACGACGACGCCAAGCTGCCCTGGCACCGGGTGCTGCGTTCGGACGGGCGTATCGCGCTGCCGGAAGGTTCGGCCGGTTATCGCGAGCAGTGCCAGCGCCTGCGCGCCGAAGGCGTGGCGGTGGTGAACGGGCGCGTGCGCGGCCAGCGTGCGGCGCCGACTCTGGATTCGCAGATCTGGGGCCCGACCGACTGAACGCAGCCTGCGCGCGGGCCGCGCCTCGACGCGATGCTCACGGTGCGACGCCGAGGCAGCGGCTACCATAGCGCCCGATTCGAGGAGCCGCGATGTTTTCCAGTATCCCGCCGGTCGTCAGGAAACTGCTGATCGCCAATGTCGTCGTATTCATCCTGCAAGCGCTGTTGAGCCAAGGCGATGCGACGCGCGGTTGGGTGCTGTGGTGCGAGTTGTGGCCGTGGTTGCCCGCGCATATCCCGGCTGCCGGCAACTTCATGCCGTGGCAGTTGCTGACATCGGGCTTCATGCACGGCGGCATCGGCCACCTCGTGTTCAATATGCTGGCGCTGGTGATGTTCGGCGCTTCGCTCGAATACGAATGGGGCGCCAGACGTTTTGCGATCTATTACTTCACCTGCCTGATCGGTTCGGCGTTGTTGCAGTTGCTGATCGCCTCGATCGCCGCGCGCCAGGGCGACGTCTATGTGACCCTGGGCGCTTCGGGCGCGGTTTACGGCCTGCTGTTGGCCTACGGCATGCTGTTCCCGAACCGGCGAGTGACCTTGTTGCCGTTCCCGATCGTGCTCAAGGCGCGCACCCTGGTCATCATCTACGCGGTCGCCGCGGTGTTCTACGGCGTCTTCGCCCAGGGCACCGGCGTCGCTCATTTCGCCCACCTCGGCGGCATGCTGGTCGGTTGGCTGACCATTCTGTATTGGCGCAAGCGACCGCCGGGCAGCGGTCGCGGTGGCCCCCGCCGCGATCCGCGCGTGGAAGCGCTGCGCCAGCGCAGGCGGACCACCAAGCTGCGCGTGGTCAAGTAACGCCGAACAGCGCCGCTCAGAACCCCGGGCGCAGCTTGACCTGTTCGAGCTCGCGCTTGATCGAGCGCCAGAACAGGCTCGGCGCGATCCAGGTGTAGGCGCAAAACCCCAGCCACAGGTAGGACAGCGGTCCGGCCCAGTGCGACAGGCCATGCTCGGGCAGGGCGATCAGGGCGATGCGGTAGAGCAGGAAGATGCCGAGCAGCAGCACCACCGCGCGGGTACGCGAACCAGCGCTGATATAGCTTTGGAACCGCCACCACAGCCCGAGCAGCCAGCTGCGGCGCGCTTTCACCGCCGCCATCAAGGTCAGGGCCTCGCCGTCCATCGGGTCGATCTGCAGCGCCCAGGCGGCGTGGTCGCGGGCGCTGTCGGTACGACCGGCGGCGAGTTCGCAATGGCCGAGCACGCACAAGGCCTCGACGTGTTCGGGATGCGCGGCCAGCACCTCGCGCGCCAGAGCCTCGGCCTTGCGGCGTTCGCCGCGGCGCAGTTCCAGCGAGGCCAGCAGGGCCTGGTAGTCGACATCGGCCGGCTCCAGCTCGCAGGCGCGGCGCGCTTCTTCCAGGGCCTGCGCATCGCGGCCCCAGGCGTTGTAGAGGCGGGCGAAGGCATCGGCGATCGAGGCCGAGTCCGGGTCGAGTTCGCGCGCCGAGTGCAGATGCGTTTCGGCGTCGCGGAAACGCCGCCCGGCGGTCGCCACGATCGCCGCGGCCAGGTGCGCGAACGGCGAATCGGGTTCGAGTTCGAGCGCGCGCGCGGCTTCCAGCGCGGCCGCATGCAGGCGCTTGCGCTTGACCAGGCACAGGGCCAGGAAGGCGTGCGCGCCGGCCTGCTCGGGGTCTTCGCCGAGCAGACGCAGCAACACGGCGATGGCTTCGTCGATCTGGCCGTGGGCGTAGTAACGCTCGGCCATCTGCAACCAGTAACCGTGGCTGGCGTCGTTCATTGCAGGATCACCGACAGCAAGGCGGGCAGTTGCACGGCGCCGAGCGCGCCGCGCCCGACCACGGCCAGCAGGATCGTCAACGGCAGGCCGTTGCGCGCCTGGCCGCCGTAGTACTCCCAGATCTCGAAGCAGCGTTGCTGCATCAGGTACACGGCATAGGCCATGCCGAGCTTGAGCAACAGGATGCTCAGAAACGCGTAGCGCAACTGCGCGCCCTGCAGCCAACCGTTCTGCTCGCACAGCAGCAGAGCGAACAGCAGCAGCGGGCTGCCGACCGCGCTCAGGCCGATGCACAGCCATTCGCGCCAGCGCGTCGGGCTGCCGATCGCCAGCGAATTGAAGCCGAACCAGAGCAGGCCGAAGCCGCTGCCGGCCAGCATCACGCTGAGCAAGGGCCAGACCGGATCGACCGCGTAACGCGACAGGCCGGACGGCAAGGGCTCGTCGGGCAAACGATAGACCGAGGCCGCCATCAGCCGCCTCCGTGGCGCTTGAGGAACTCCAGCACCTCGTCGTACTGGCCGCCCTGATTGGCGTAACGGGCGTGATTGCGCGCCGTGGTCAGCCACTCCAGAGTGGTCGAACGGGTGTCCTTGAGAGCCGCGCGCAGGTGGCTCATGGTCAGCGGCATTTCCCTGCCCTGGTCGATCGAGGCCTCGATGGCCTCGTCGATCGCGGTCTCGACCAGGTTGCGCAGGTCGGCGCCGGAATAACCCGAGCTCAAGCGCGCGATCTCGGCGCCGTCGATGTCGTCGCCGAGCGGGCGCTCGCGCAGCAACAGCTCGAGGATGGCGCGCCGCGCCGGCTCGTCCGGCGGCGGCACGAACAGCACCCGGTCGAAGCGGCCGGGGCGGCGGAACGCGGCGTCGACCGCCCACGGCACGTTGGTCGCGCCGAGGATCAGCACGCCCTGGTTGTTCTGGCCGAAGCCGTCGAGTTCGGTCAGGAACTGGCTGACCAGCTTGGCCGAGGTGGCCTCGCGCGAGTACTGGCGCTTGCCGCCGATGGCCTCGATCTCGTCGAAGAACACCACCGCCGGGGCGGTGCGCCGCGCGGTCTCGAAGATCGCATGCAGCTTGCGCTCGGACTCGCCGATATACATGTCGAGCACGTCGGTAATGGCCACGTTGTAGAAACGCGCGCCGCACTCGCCGGCGGTGGCGCGGGCGAGCAGGGTCTTGCCGCAGCCGGGCGGCCCGTACAGCAGGATGCCGCCGCCGGAGCGGCGCTTGAAGCGCTCGAACAGCGAGGGCTTGAGGAAGGGGGTGATGATGCGGCGGCGGATCTGGTGCTTGACCTCGTCCAGGCCGCCGACGTCGGCGAAACCGATTCGCGCCTCCGGCGGCTGCAACAGCCGCGATACGTCGTCGGCATCGGTGTCGTCGTTGGCGATGCTGGTCTGCAGGCTGCCCGATTGCATGCGCCGCGCATTGGCCAGCGAGATCACCTTGCCGGCCAGCTCGGTCGCCAGGGCGGCGTCTTCGAGCGCCGGGTTGAGGGCGATGGCCTGCTGGTACAGGCTGCGCGCGTCTTCGCGGCGGCCTTCGCCGAGCAGCAGGCGCGAACGCGCGAACAGCGAGGCCGCCGAATTCTCCGGCGCGATCCGCACCACGCGTTCATCGTGGCGGTGCTCCAGCAGCAAACGCAGAGCGGCGTCGCGCTGGGTCGGGTCGGCCAGCAGGGCGTCGCCGCCGAGTTCGATCGCACGGATCAATGCGTCCGGGTCGGATTCGTTCAGGCAGGCGTTCACGACCAGCATGCCGAGCGCCGGGTTGTGCGGGCTGGCGGCCAGCGCGGCGAGCAGATCGTCGAGGGAGGTATCGGGCATGACGGCATCCTGGCCGGGTGTGGCGGCGTATAGCGTAAAGAAAAACCGCGCAGGATAGGTCCGCGATCGCAACCGTACCGTGGCGCCGGTTGCGGTTCGACGAGCGCTGCGCCTACAGTGCGAACTGTGGCGCAGGTCCGTTTCCGGGCCGCGAACCACGCCCCGTCAGCAAGCCCGCCGCCGCAGGACCGCGCGCCGCCCGCGCGCCGTCCGCCGATGGCGACGCCAAGGATCCAGGCCGTCCGTCGATGACTTTTTCGCCCGAACCTTCCGCCGCAGAGCAGGCCGCGGCCCGCGTCCGCGATGCCGTGCATTCCGCCACCACCGGCCTGGTCGAGCGCGAGCAACTCGCCGAGCTGATCGTGCTCGCCGCGGTCGCCCAGGAACACCTGTTGATCATCGGCCCGCCCGGCACCGCCAAGAGCGCGGTGGTGCGGCGCGTCGCGGCCGCGCTCGGCGGCCGTTACTTCGAGTACCTGCTCGGGCGCTTCACCGAGCCGGCCGAATTGTTCGGCCCGGTCGACCTGCGCCGGCTGCGCGAGGGCGTGGTCGAGACCGACGTCACCGGCATGCTGCCCGAAGCCGAGGTTGCCTTCCTCGACGAGGTCTTCCTCGGTTCGACCGCGATCCTCAACACCTTGCTCGGCGTGCTCAACGAGCGCCGCTTCCGTCGCGGCCACACCCAGATCGATTGCCCGCTGCGGGTCTGCGTGGGCGCGGCCAATGCCTTGCCCGACGACGAATCGCTGGCCGCGTTCGCCGACCGTTTCCTGCTGCACCTGTTCGTCGAGCCGGTGCCGGACCATCAACTCGAAGCCCTGCTCGAAGGCGGTTGGCAGTCCGAGCGCGCCGCGGTCGAGCACCGCACCGAACTGGCCGATATCGATTTGCTGAGCCGACGCGTGCCGCAGGTAAGCATGGGCCCTGCGCGCGGCCTGCTGGCCGATGCGATCCGCAGATTGCGCAGTGCCGGTCTGAGCCTGTCGGACCGGCGCATCGTCAAGGTCCAGCGCCTGATCGCCGCAGCGACCGTGCTCGCCGGCCGCGACACCGCGACCGCCGCCGACCTGTGGCCGCTGTTCTATGTGATGCCGACCCGCGAGGCGCAGGCGGCGGCCCAGGACGCCTTGCGCGATTCGCTGTCGGCGGCGGCCAACCCGACACTGCGCGCCGCGGTCGAACATGCGGTGTTGCAGCCGGTGTCGCGCGCCGCGCGCCTGATCGAAGCCGCGCGCAGTTGCCTGCACGGCGCGGCCGACGCACCGGCCGCGACGACGATAGCGGAAGCCCTGCTGCGCGAGATCGACGCCAACTTCGACCCGCATTCGATTCCGCCCGAACTCGCCGCCGAGCGCGCGCGGCTGGTCGAACGGGTCGCCGCGCCGACATGAAGTGGCGCTGGCGCGCAGAGGCCGACCCGCCCGCGCCGCAAGGCGCGATCGGGATCGGCGCGGCGGCGCAGGGCCTGCTCGATGCGCTCGCGCGCTTCGACGCGCGCACGCGCGAAGCCCTGATGCTGACCGCGAACGCCGATGCCGCCATCGTCACCGGTGCCGGCGAAGCGCTGCCGTGGAGCGACGGCGTGGCCTATATCGCGCCGCGCCAGGAAGCGCCAGCGCTGTGGCTGCCGACCACGCAGCGCCCGGACCTGCCGCTGGACTTGCTGCTGCGCGCGATCGCGCGTCGGCATCGGCAGTCGCCGCTGCTGCTGTGGCCCGAGCCGATGCAGATCGTGCCCTTGCACCGGGCGCTGCCGGCGAGCGACGCGTTGATCGCGCAGATCCGCGCGCACTGGCGGAGCTGAGCCGATGCGGGTACCCGAGGCGCTCAAACCCTGGCGGCCGTGGCTGGACTGGTTCGATGCCGAGATCGTCGACCTGCTCGGCGATCTGCTGCTGCGCCTGCACCCGATGCTCGGTGCGTTCCGGATGCGCGCCCAGCGCGGCGCGGCCGAGCCAGAGGGCATCGACGATCTGCGCCGGCGCGGCCATTACGAGCGCCTGTTGCTCAGCGAGTGGGCGCTGGCCGACGAGGTGCCGGAAGAATTCGACCGCCGCGCCGCCGGCGGCGAGCATCTGTTCCTGTCGCCGAAACTCGTCGCGCGCGAAGCCGATGCGCTGACCGTGGCGGTGTTCGACACCGGCCCGGGCCAGCTCGGCGCGGCGCGCCTGGTGCACGTGGCGATGTGGATCCTGCTGGCCGAACGCGCGCAGGCGGCGAAGGCGCGCTTCGCCTGGGGCGTGCTCGGTGCGCCCGGCGTGCTGCATCCGGCCGACGCGCCCGAACGTCTCAAGCAATTGCTGCAGGCGCGCAGCCTGACACCGGGCGGCCCCGCTTCCGACAGCGCGGGCAACGCACAGGCCGCGCGCGACCATCACGAACGCGAGTGGCGGCGTGCGCTCGACGAAGCCGATCCGAGCCCGGGCGAGCGCTGGTCGATCGGCGCGCATGCGGCCGGCTATGGTCTGGGCCATCGCGTTGACGTTGCGCGTGCCGGCGAGCAACAGCTCGCAGTGACCATCGCCTCGCGCCAGGCGCGGCGCGAACTGCGCCTGGCCTTGCCGTCGCCCGAGCGTTCCAGCGCCTTGCTGCGCGGCGAATTCGAGCGCGTCGAGGTCTTGCGTCTGACCGAAGTCGCTACCGGCGCGCGCGGCCAGGGCAAGTTGTCGCTGAAGCAGCCACCGTTGATCTCCTGGGGCGGCCGCCACATCGCCGTGCCGCTCGCCGGCGAGAGCGCCGCCCATGTCTATCGTTTGCCCTCCAGCGCCGTGGCGCGCTTGGCGCCGCCGAAAACCACGCGCTGGGGCAAAGGCAAATCGCTGCTCGCCGCGACCCTGACCGAGCGCCATTTCGCCGGGCTGATTCCGCTGTCGCAAGGGTTGGAGGGCTGGCAACTCGAGGGCATGGGCCGGCTGCCGTTGCCGCCGCAGGGCGATCTCGATGTCACTACCGGCACGGCGCGCCTGCTACCTTGCGTGTTTTTCAATCGCGGTGCGGGTTATCGGCGCCTGTTGCTGCTTACGAGCCAGCGCAAACTGCTGTCGTGGACGTCGCAGGGATCCGAGCCGAGCGCGTACGAGGTCGTGGGCGAGCAGGTGCTGGCGATCGCGCGTACCAGTGCCACGCAGGCGGTGTACTTGCGCTGCCACGATGGCCGCCTGCATCTGCACTCGAGTCTTCACGCCGAAGCTCTGGATTGCATCGCCTTCCAGGGCCAAGCCCGTAGCGCTTTTCTGAGCGGCCGCTGTTCTCTCGACAGTTGGCAGGGCGGCTGTTGCGTCGAGCAGATCGTCGGCGGTCACGGCGGCGAACGCTCCAGCATCTGGCGGGTGTTCATGCGCACCGCCGAGCGCCCGGCGACCGAGTACGAAATCGTGCTGCCGGCCGACTGGAAAGTGGTCGGGCTAAGCCAACCCGACGGCGACGACATGGGTTTGATCGCCTTGCGTCCGGACCGCAAGGCGCTGCTGCGCATCGGCGCGCAAGAACGTTCGGTGCTGTACGAATCGCCGAGTCCGATCAGTACGGTCAGCGTCGCCGTCGACGCCGACCTGATCGCCTTGGTCGACCTGCAAGGCCGTTTGGTGGTGTTGCGCGACGGCGCGCGAAAGATGCTCGTCTACACAGGGGGAGACGATGGCTGAAACGAACGATAAGGCGGAGGCGCAGGCCGATGCGACGGTCCGCTATCCGGTCTGGCGCGGCTGGCAACCCGTCGCCGGATTGTGGTTCGGCGCCGACTGGCTGGCGCCGGAACGGCGCGCCGAACGCATTCTGCAAGCGTGGACGATGGGCTGTCGCGCCTGGCGTTTCGACGACGGCGACGTGCTCTGCTTCGAGCAGGCGCGGCCGATGCAATGCAGCGAAGCGGCCGGCGTGCCTTTGTGCCGCATCGGTGCGCACGGGCTGTACGCGGGGCCGTTGACCGCCGACGAACTCGCCGCGCTGGCGCCGGCCGACGTGCAACTGGTGGTCGGCGGGCGCTTGCAGCCGCTGCACTTCGCCCAGGCGCAGGCGCTGGACCCTTCGCTGGTCATCGACATCGACGACTACGCCCTGCACGACACCTACGATGGCCGCTTCAGTCTGCGCGCGCCGCGCCACGACCGGCTCGCCGGCAAGCGCGTGCGCGAAGTGCTGGGCGACAGTGTTCCGCCGCCGAGCAAGGAGCAGGCCGAATTCCTGCGCCGTGCACACGGCGGTGTGGGCACCGAGGCGCCGCCGAGCTTGCGCGAACGCGTCACCGGCACCCGCGACGGCATGGCCGATTGGCTGTTGCGGCGTTTTCCGGGCTTGTCGGGCGAGCCGGGGCAGGCGCGCAGCGGCCACGCCACGCAGACGCGCAACGGTGGCGCCGGCACCTTGCGCGCACGCGCCGCGCCGCGCGCGCCGCAGGCCTGGCGTTCGGCCCTGGTGCGTTTCGCAATGGCGAGCCGCGCCTCGAAACTGATCGGCATGCGCCAGGGGGCCTACCTGCGCCGGATGATGGCGCAGTTCGAAAAAGGCGATCTCGGCGAGGCGTTGCGTAATGCCTTGCCGATCGACGGCCGCGGCGATTCGCTGGGCCAGGCTTTCGGTACACCGGGCCGGCGTGGCGACCTCAGTCTCGGCGGCGATCGTCATGCATCGACCGACATCAATCTCGGCGACTACGAGCGCGAGCACCTGCGCAAACTCTATCGCCAGGCTTTCGACAAACTCGACCGCCAGGGCCAGGTCGACGAAGCCGTGTTCGTGCTCGCCGAGTTGCTCAACGCGCGCCAGGAAGCGCTGGATTATCTGGTGCGCCACCAGCGCCATGCGCAGGCGGCCGAGCTTGCGCTGAGCTGGGACATGCCGGCGGAAACCATCATCCGTTTGCTGATGCTGTCCGGCGACAGCGAGCGCGCGATCCTGGTCGCGCGTCGCGACAATGCCTTCGCCGCGGCGATCGCGATGTTGGAAAAAGACCACCCCGAGCACGCAGGCAGGCTGCGCCGCGAATGGGGCCAGGCGCTGGTCGAGCGGGGGCAGTGGTTGGCCGCGGTCGATGCGGTCTGGCCGGAGCCGGAACTGCGCGAGCAGGCCGGACGCTGGCTGCTCGCAGCCGAGGCTGCAGGCGACGAATTGTCGGCGCGCGCTTTGGTGCAGCGCGCGACTCTGTTGCCCGACACGATCGAACACTATGCCGAGCGCATCGCGGTCCTGGCCGATCCGGCGTCGCCTGCGTTGCCGCGCGCGGCCCTGGCCGAAGCGCTGCTCGCCGCCAAGGGCAACGGCAAGGCCTTGCGCATGCTCGCCACCCACGTGTTGCCGGCGCTCGCAGCCGATCGCGCTGCATGCGCGAACGATCTCGACCGCCAGCAATTGGAGCGCCTGCTGAAATTGTCCGGCGACCCCTGGCTGCGCGCCGATCTGCCGGCCTGGGGCGTGCCGGCGGTAGCCGGGCGCAAGCTGTGGGAGAGCCAGGGCGAGCAACGCTGGCAGGCGCCCGCGGCCGGGTTGCATGCCGCGCACGATGTCGTCGCGATCGGCGAGGGCCGCTATCTCGCCGCGCTCGGCGAAGCCGGCGTCGCGGTCATCGACCGTCACGGCCGCAGTGTCCGTCGTTATGCGGTGCCGGCCTACAAGTTGGCGATCGCCGACAGCCTGCAGGTGGCCTTGGCGATCGCGCCGCGCGAGGCGGTGTCGCGCATCGCACGGCTGGATCTGGCCCATCACGAGATCGCCGATCTCGGGGTGATGCCGATCCAGTTCGCCGCCGACCGTTACGACGGCATCGCCTGGTCGCTGGTGTCGAACGACCGCCTGCTGGTGGTCGACGCGGCGCGGCCGTCGCTCGATGTGTTGTGGAGCGTCAGCGAGCCCAACAGCCGGGTGATCGCGGCGGAGTATTTCGCCGCCGACGAGTTGTTCCTGATCCAGGACGCGCGCGGCGCGAGTTGCTGGCATTACCGCTTGCCGCGGCGCGCCCTGCGTTCGCGCGACGCCGTACCCGAGAGCCTGGAACAACGCTTGCGCCTGCACCCCATCACCGGCGCGCAATTGCTCGATGTGTCGGCCGACGACGACGGCATGTTGTTGGCGTACTCGTGGTCGAACTATCGGCGCAGCGTGCAGTTGTCCGCGCATGCACTCGGCAAGCTGCGCGACTGCAGCATCAAGTCGCTCGCCAACGGCTTCCTGGTCGGCCTGTACGGCGAGGAGGCGATGCGCTTCCACTTGGTCCGCTTCAACGACGCGGCCTCGCTGGCGGCGATCGATTGGCCGTACGGCGCGGCGGTGTCGGTGCGCGAGCAGGACGGCCGCCTGCTGATGTACGACGACCAGGGCCGGGTGTTGGACATCGACACCCAGCGCAGCCAGGTGCATGGGCTGTCCTTGCTCTGAGGTTGTGCGGAGACGGCAGACAACGAAAAAGCCCGGCTTGCGCCGGGCTTTTCCTTATCGCTCATCGCGGTTCGCCGCGTGCCGCCTCGATCAGGGGAATACCTTGATCTGTTGCTCGGGCTTGCGCTGCATCGCGGTGCCGGCCTTGCAGCCGAAGGTCTCGCCGAACGCGGCCAGGTTCGACAGCGGCACGTTGGTGCGCCACTGGCCGGGGGCATGGATGCCGGCGGCCGAACGCTGCGCGGCGACTTCCGGGCTCAGTTGCTGCGCCCACAGGCCGGCCCAGGCGCGGAAGAAGGCCTGGTTGGCGTCCTTGCTCGCCGCCGGCGACGCGGCGCGGAACGCCGACCACGCCAGTTCGACGCCGGCCTGGTCGGCGATGGCGACTTCGCGGACCTGGTTGCCGTTGACCTTGACCCCGTTGAGGCCCGGATAGGGCTCGGCGCTGTACTGCGCGGCGACGCGGCTGGCGAGCGCGTCCCAGGCCGAGACTTCGGCCGGGGTCCACCAGTCGCGCACTTCCTGCTTGGCGTTGACGTAGCGGCCGCGGCTGTCGAAGCCGTGGGTCAGTTCGGCGCCGACCAGGGCGCCGTAGGAGCCGTACTGCGCGGCCTCGGGCTTGCTCAGGTCGAGCACCGGCGCCTGCAGCATCGCCGCGGTCACGATCAGGCGGTTCTGGGCGATGTCGTAGGCCAGCGACGGCTCCTGCGGCAGCACGTCCCAGCGACGGTCGGCGTTGCCGCGGCCGATCCGCTTCATTTCCTCGCGGTGGCGCCAGGTCGAGGCGATCAGCATGTTGCTGCCGAAGCTGCCGCGGCCCATCGGTTGAACGGTGTAGTCGAGATCGCGCTTGGGCGTGCCGACTTCGATCTTGAGCTTGCCGAGCTTGGCGCGCGCTTCGTGCTTGACCGCCTCGCTGAAACGGGTGTCGGCGTCGATGGCCTTGCCCACGGCATCGCGCAACTGGCTGGCGATCTGTTCGGCGCGCGCGTCGGTCGCGGCCGGCAGGTAACGCGCGGCGTACTCGTGGCCGACCATCGGGCCGGCGGCGAGGGTGATCGCGTCGAGCACGGCCTGCTGACGGGGCGCCGGCGCGGCGTGGCCGCGCAGCACGCGGCCGCGGAACTCGAACTCGGCGTCGCGGAACGGCTTGGCCAGGTAGGGCGCCATCGAATCGCCCACGCGCCAGCGCAGATAGGTCTTCCACTGGTCCGGCTTGAGGCTGCCGAGCAGCTTGTCGAGTTCGGCGAACAATTGCGGGTTCGCCAGCGAGACGCTGTCGTCGGTGACGCCCTGGGCCTTGAGGAAGGCGCCCAACTGCAGGTTCTTGTACTGCTTGGCCAGGGTCGCGACCGCGACCGGGGCGTAGTTCGCGCGCGGGTCGCGCAGGTCCGGCAGCGACTTGGAGGCGCGGGCGATGCGGGTTTCCAGATCGATCACGAACAGCGACTCGGCCGCCAGCTTGTCCTTCGACGTGCCGGTCAGAGTCAGGATCTTCTGCACGTAGTTGTTGTAGTGGCCGAGCAACTGACGGGTATCGGCGTCGCTGCGGGTGTAATAGGCCGGGTCGGGCAGGCCGAGGCCGCCCTGGCTGAAGTAGCCGATGTGGCGTTCCAAGTCCTGCAGGTCGATGTCGGCGCCGAAGTTGAAGGCGACCGGGATGCCGACCTGGTGCAGCGCGGCGATCGAGGCCGGGATTTCCTTGGCTTTCTTGATCGCGTTGATGCGGCCCAGCAGCGGGGCGATCGGCTGCGAACCGTCGCGCTCGACCGCGGCTTCGTCCAGGCCGCTGGCCCAGAAGTCGCCGAGCAGCTTCTGCACGTTGCCCTGCGGCGCGGTCATGGCGCTGTTGAGCAGTTCCAGTTGCTGCTTGCGGGCATTGGCGGCCAGGGTTTCCAGCGAGGACACCGAACCGGCGCCGGACAAGGGGTTGCTGCGCAGCCAGTCGCCGTTGGCACTGGCATAGAAGTCGCTGCAGGCCGATGCGGCGGCGGGCGCCTTGGGCTTGGCGGCGGCCTTCTTCTTGGCGGCATCGGCGGTCGGCGAGGCCAGGCCGGCAATCAGGCTGAGGGCGAGGGCGCAGGCAAGCGGGCGTAGGGTCGACATCGCGTATTCCATCCTGGGGATGCGGGAGTTTAACAACTGCGCCGGCGACGGCGATGAACGGGTTTGGCGGTTGGGGGATGGAGGGTGCGAGGCCGTCATCCCAACCCGTGCCCCGGCCCGAACGCCTGGCGTTCGCGAACGCGCGAGCCAATGGCTCGCAAGCGGCGTTCGCTCACCCCAAGAAAAAAGGCCCGGGAAGCCCGGGCCTTTCGTTCCACACCTTGGCGGCGGCGCGACCCTCAGGCCGCGCCGCGGTCGATCACCAGATCACCACCTGCTTGTCGCCCTCGCGGACCATCGGCTGGCCCGGCTTGCACGAGAACGCGGCGGCGAAGGCCGGCAGGTTCGACGGCGCGCCGATCGCGCGGAAGTTGGCCAGGGCGTGCTCGTCGGTCTGCAGACGCACCTTCATCTCTTCGGCGGTGAAGTTGCGGCGCCACACCGTCGCCCAGTTGAGGAAGAAGCGCTGGTCGCGGGTGAAGCCGTCGGTCTTCGGGTCCGGGGTGTCGCCGGCGGCCTTCTTCATCGCGTCGTAGGCCGTGGCCAGGCCGCCGAGGTCGGCGATGTTCTCGCCGAGGGTGTGCTTGCCGTTGACGTGCTGGCCCGGGGCGGCTTCATAGGCGTTGAACTGCTGGATCAGCTTGTCGGTCAGGCCCGAGAAGGCCGTGGCGTCGCTCGGCGCCCACCACACTTCCATGTTGCCGGTCGGCCCGAAGCGCGAACCCTGGTCGTCGTAGCCGTGGGTCATTTCGTGGCCGATCACCGCGCCGATGCCGCCGTAGTTGGTGGCGTCGTCGGCCTTCGGATCGAAGAACGGCGGCTGCAGGATCGCGGCCGGGAACACGATCTCGTTCTGCAGCGGGTTGTAGTAGGCGTTGACCATCTGCGGCGGCATGCCCCATTCGGTCTTGTCGACCGGCTTGCCGATCTTGCCCAGGTTCCACTTGTAGTTGAACTCGTTGGCCGCCTTGACGTTGGCGTAGTAGCTGTCGCGGCTGGTCGCCAGGCCGTTCCAGTCGCGCCACTTGTCCGGGTAGCCGATCTTGGGCGTGAAGCTGGCCCACTTCTCGATCGCCTTCTTCTTGGTGTCGGCGCTCATCCAGGCCAGGTTCTCGATGCGCACCTTGAGGGCTTCGCTGAGGTTCTTGACCAGAGTCTGCATGCGCTCCTTGGATTCCGGAGTGAAGGCGACCTTGACGTACATCTGGCCCAGCGCTTCGCCGGCCTGGCCTTCGATGGTATCGAGCACGCGCTTGCCGCGTTCCTTCAGTTCCTTCTGGCCGCGCAGGGTCTTGCTGTAGAAGTTGAAGTTCTCTTCGACGAAAGCGTCCGACAGGTACGGCGAGGCACCGTCGATGGCATGGAAGCGCAGATAGGCCTTCCACTGGTCGGCCGGGACGTCGCCGATCATCTTGCTGACTTCCTGGTGGAAGGCCGGCACGGCGAGCGAGAACATCTTCGGCAGGGCCACGCCCTGCGACTCGAAGAACTTGGTCCAGGAGAAATTCGGCGTCAGCTTGTCGGCGTCGGCCGGGCTGACCGGGTTGTAGTACAGCGAGACGTCGCGCGACAGGGCTTCGCGCGACTTCGAGGCCTTGGCCAGGCGGGTCTCGAACGAGATCACGTCCTTGGCCTGCTTGGCGGCGTCGGCTGCCGGCGTGCCGCCGAGCTCGAGCACCTTGGCGATGTGGGCCTCGTACGCGGCGAGCTTGTCCTTGTGCTTGGCGTCGGAGTAGTACGGCGTGTCCGGCAGGCCCAGGCCGCCTTGCGAGGCATAGGCGATGTTGTTGGCCGAATCCTTGAAGTCGGCTTCGGCGCCGAAACCGAACAGCGGGTTGTCGCCGGTGGCGGCGGTCGTGCGCAGGTAGTCGGCGATCTTCTCCGCGCTGTCGAGCGCGTCGATCTTGGCCAGGTCGCCCTTCAGCGGTTCCAGGCCCTGGGCGTTGATCTTGGCCGCGTCCATGCCGGTCGACCACAGGTCGCCGACGATTTTCTCCACGCCGGTGGCCTTGCTGTCCGCCGCCGCTTGTTCGGCGATCTGGCGCTGCACCGCGGTGGAACGCTCATCGAGCATCTCGAACGCGCCCCACGAGGTGCGGTCGCCCGGGATGGCGTTGGCGGCGAGCCACTTGCCGTTGACGTATCCGCCGAAGTCGGTGCAGGCGTCCTTGGTGGTATCCAGGTCGGCGACGACGAAGCGGTTGACCGGCGGCAGCTTGCTCTCGTCGAGCTTCAGCGCACTGGTTTCGGCGGGCTTGTCGGCGGCGGCCGGCGCGGCCGGGGCAGGGGTTTCCTGCTTGCCGCAGGCGGCCACGACCGTGGCGATGGCGAGGGACAACAGCAGGACTTGCGGTTTTTTGAAGGTCACAGCGGGCTCCAGCCGGAGAGGCGTTGGCGAAATACGAATCGGGAGTGTGGCGGATTTCGGACCGGCGCTGCTCGGCCTTTCCCGGATCACGGGCGGACGATAGTCCCGTTCCCGGGCCGGGAAGGGTGTCGAAGGTCATGTGGGGTGGCGCGAATTCGTTCAGTTTTGCCCGGTTTGTGCGGCCACTGCGCCGATTCCAGCGGTTCGCGCCGGACCCACCGCGCTGCGCCGACACTCGGCCGGGCGCGGCGCTCGCCGGAAGGCACACATTGCTCGCCGGGACCTTCCCAGGGGCCATGCTAGCGTTCGCCTTTGTCGATAGATGCGGAGTGCATTGCATGCGAGTCCATTTCCACGGTGCGGCCGGCGAAGTCACCGGTTCCCTGCACGAGGTCGAGGCCGGCGGCCATCGCATCTTGCTCGATTGCGGCATGATCCAGGGCAGCCCCGAAGCCGAACAGCGCAACTTCGATCCCTTCGCGTTCGACGTCGCCGCGCTGGATGCGTTGGTGATCAGCCACGCCCACATCGACCACATCGGCCGGGTGCCGTTGCTGGTGCGGCGCGGTTTCCGCGGGCCGATCTATGCCCAGGCCGCGACCGCCGACTTGATGCGCATCATGCTGCTGGACTCGGCGTCGATCGCCGAAAGCGAAGCCGAGCGCAGCAACCGCCGGCGCTCGCAAGGCCAGCCCGAAGCGCTGCCGCTGTACACGCGCGAAGACGTCGAGGCGACCATGCAGCGGGTCGAGCCACTGCCTTACGACAGCCCGCGCACGATCCTGCCGGGCGTCGAAATCGAGTTCCGCGAGGCCGGCCACATCCTCGGCTCGTCCGCGGTGGAATTGCGCGCCGAAGGCAGAACGCTGGTGTTTTCCGGCGACATCGGGCCGAAGGGCACGCCTATCCTGCGCGACCCGGCGCCGATCGCGCAGGCCGACCTGGTGCTGATGGAATCGACTTACGGCGACCGTCTGCACAAGGACCGCGCCGAAACCATCCTCGAACTCGGCCGCATTCTCGAACGGGCCTGGAACGACGGCGGCAACGTGCTGATCCCGGCGTTCGCGGTCGGCCGCAGCCAGGAACTGTTGTACTGGTTCGCCAAGTACTGGGACGAGTGGAACCTGTCGCGCTGGCAGATCTTTCTCGACAGCCCGATGGCGGCCAAGGTGGTCGCGGTCTACGACCGTCATGCCGACCTGTTCGACGAAGACGCACTGCAAGTGTGGAAGGAAAAACCCAACCCCTTCCAACTCCCGAACCTGCGCCTGACCGCGAGCGCCGAAGAATCGATGGCGATCAACCGCATCGAGCGCGGCGCCATCGTCATCGCCGGTTCCGGCATGGCCAACGCCGGCCGCATCCTGCACCACTTCAAGCACAACCTCGGCAAGCCGCAGACCCATGTGGTGTTCGTCGGCTACCAGGCCGAAGGCACGATCGGGCGGCGCCTGGTCGACGGCGCGCAATGGGTGCGCATCCACGGCAAGGATGTCCGCGCCAACGCCCAGCGCCACACCATCGGCGGGCTGTCGGCGCACACCGACCAGAAGGGCCTGATCGAGTGGTACGGCCAGATCGCCGGTCATCCGCAGCTGGCCCTGGTCCATGGCGAAGACAAGGCGCGCGAAGCGCTGGCCGGGGAGATCGGCGAGCGCTACGGCATCGAGGTCAAGCTGACGCGGCCGGGGATGACGCTGGAGGTCTGATCGTCGCTGTGGCATGGCCGGCCGGCTGCGACTGGTCTGCCAGGCCGCAACTTCCGCGGCGCCCTATTCAGTTCGTTCAGGCGACGCCTGGGCCGACTCGCGAATCTGCCTAGCGCCCCTGGCTTGCGCTTTGACATGCAGCCTGCATGCGCTTAGTTTCCACTGGGTTGTGCTTGATGTTCCATTAGGACGTGCCGCTCGCAGAGCGGGCACAGCTGTCGGGCACGGGTGGGAACAGGGGGAGCGATGGGGAACCGTTTGCGCGTGCGCAATCCGGGCCAGGCGAGCTCGAATCCGGAATTCCGGCATACCGGAAGCCGCATCGCCTGCCTTCGAGCCGCCCTGGCGGCTGCCATCGTCGGTGCCGCCGCGGCCGGACCGGCGCTGGCTTCGGAACAGAACCCCGATGTCGATGCGGCGACGGGCACCCAGACGACCTATATCTCCGGATTGGTGCTGACCGCCGCGACCGGCGGCGGCGTGCCCGGGACGTCGTCTACCTCGATCACCGCAGGCGGACAGTCTTTCGGCGGCAATCCCCCCACCGCCTACGATCCGCGCATCGACCTGGTTTCCGAGACCTTCAATTTCCTTACCCCGGGCACCCTGGTCGTCGTGGCTGCAGGCGGGCAACAGGCCATGGGCACGCTGACCTATAGCTTCAGCCGTCCGGTGGTGAACCCGCGCTTCCATTTCGCCCGCCTCGGCGGCACCGGCGCCGGCGCTGGTTTTTCCTCGACCTTCATGACCGCGCCCGCGGGTTCGACCTGGACCGTGATCGGCGGTTTGTTGACCACCACGCTCGCGAATACGCGCTTGCGCGGTTCGTCCAATGCGCCCACGGTCGCCTGCGGCGACCCGGCGACCACCTCGGGTTGCGGCACCGCGCAACTCAACGGCACATTCACTTCCATCCCGCTCGGGATCGGCATCGGCAACCCCACTGCGGCCACGCCCGGCGATCTGGGCGCGGACGGCTACGGCGTCACCATCACCGTCGACGAAGATTTCAGCGATGCGCCGACCAGCTACGGCATGGCCGGCC
>NZ_JMTZ01000053.1 GCF_000731095.1 Lysobacter antibioticus
GCTTTAGTGGCGGAAGCTTTTGGCGTTTGATCTAGATATTGATCTTGCTTGAGCGATGCGACGCGAGACCGAAACAACGCGGTCGCGGCTCGCGCCGCTCCTACCCCGGCGACGAATCACCGATTCGATCGACGACGAAGGCATTGCGGACTCTGCGCGTTCCGCGGTCGCGACTCACGTCGCTCCTACAGCAATTCACCGAAAGCCGCGCCTGCAGGAAAGCGGCGAAGCAAGACCGAAAGCATCGGCGGCGCGAAAAGCGCCGCCCACGATCACCAGACCAGGTCGTCCGGCACCTGATACAACGGATCGGCGTAAGGATCGTCCTCGGCCGGCGCATTCGGATCGACCTTCAGCGCGACCGCCGGCGCGAAGATCGCCTCGGCCTGCTCCAGCATCGCCGCGGTCACCAGCACATAGCGACCCTCGAGCTGGACCACACCGAGTTCGCCGGCGTTGAGCTGCTTGAGCTGCGCTTCGGTGACGTAGACGCGCTTGATCTTGCCGCCGTACGGGAAGTGACGGGCGATCTCGGCATCGGGCGCATTGAGCGCCTGGTCCTTGAGCGCTTCGGCGAGCTTGGCGCGGGCTTCGCGGCGCAGGCGCGCCTCTTCCTGCTTGGCCTGCTCGGCGGCGATGCGTTCGTCTTTCTCGCGCTGCGCGCGGATCGCATAGGCCTTGGCCAGATCGATGTCTTCGCGCGTACGCGGCTTGCCCTGCCCCGGTCGGCCCGAGCCCTGATTGGCGCCAGGGCGGCCCTGGCCGGGCTTGCCGGCGCCGGGACGCTGGCCCTGCGGCCGGTTGACGCTGGGGCGCTCGGAGCCGGGTTTGTCGGCGCCGGGCCGCTCACCGTGCGGTCGTGCACCGCGCTCGCCGGGTTTGCGCGCATCGTGACGCGCGGCGCCGGAACGCTCGCCGGGCTTGCCGCCGCGCTTGGGGTCGCCGCTGCGTTCGGAGCGTTCCGGACGTTCGGGTTTGGGAGCCGGCTTGAAGCCCAGGCCCAGCAGTTGATCGCGAAGAGTGTCGCTCATGATCCGGTATCAGTAATGCGGCGGGGGTGGTTCGCCGGCGGCGTCGCCGCCGGTGAGCGGCGTGGCCGCCATGGCACTGCGCAATTGCTTGATTTCATCGAGCGCGCGGTACATGAGCAGCGAATTGCGCGCTTCCTCGCTGCGTGCCGCGGCGAGTGCGTCGCTGAGTTCATTGAGCGCATGCTCCTGGAACGCTACGCGCGTTTCCAGATCGATCAGGCGTTGCTCGAGTTCGGAAGTCACAGGCGGTAATCCATGCGTGCCGACGGCTCAATCGCCGTCGATCAGGATCGAGCGCCCGCGCCCGATGCCGTAATAGGCCAGGTCGGCCGCCTCGACCTCGTCGGGATGGTACAGGTTGCGCCCGTCGAAGATCACACCGTCGGCCAAGGCCTGGCGCACGCGCACGAAATCCGGACTGCGGAACTGCTTCCACTCGGTCACCACGACCAGGGCGTCGGCATCGGCCAGCGCGGCGCGCGCCGAATCGCACAGCGCCAGGTCCTCGCGCTCGCCGAAGATGCGCTCGGCTTCTTCGTTGGCTTCCGGATCGTAGGCGCGCACGCGCGCACCGGCGTCCCACAACTGGTTCAGCAAGGTGCGGCTCGAGGCCTCGCGCATGTCGTCGGTGTTCGGCTTGAACGCCAGACCCCAGACCGCGAAGGTCTTGCCGGCGATGTTGCCGCCGTAGTGGCGCTGGATCAGCTCGAACAAATGGCCCTTCTGGCTGTCGTTGACCGCTTCCACCGCGTCGAGCAGGCGCGCCTGGTAGCCGTGCTGCTGGGCGGTGCGAGCCAGCGCCTGCACGTCCTTCGGAAAGCACGACCCGCCGTAGCCGGCACCGGGGTAGATGAAGTGCCAGCCGATGCGCGGGTCCGAACCGATGCCCTGGCGGACCATCTCGATGTCGGCGCCGACTTTCTCGGCGATGTTGGCGATTTCGTTCATGAAACTGATCTTGGTCGCCAGCATCGCATTGGCGGCGTACTTGGTCAGTTCGGCCGAGCGCAGGTCCATGTAGACGATGCGTTCGTGATTGCGATTGAACGGCGCGTACAGGCGCTTGAGTTTTTCCAGCGCGACCGGGCTGGAGGCGCCGATCACGATGCGGTCGGGACGCATGCAGTCGTTGACCGCATCGCCTTCCTTGAGGAATTCGGGGTTGGAGGCCACGTCGAAGGCGACGTCGACGCCGCGCGCCTGCAGTTCGCGGGCGATCGTCGCCTGAACCTTGTCGGCGGTGCCGACCGGCACAGTCGACTTGTTGACCACGACCACCTGGCGCTCGATATGGCGGCCGATCGTCGTCGCCACGGCGAGCACGTACTTGAGGTCGGCGCTGCCGTCCTCGTCGGGCGGCGTGCCGACGGCGATGAAGATCAGGTCGCCATGGGCGATCGCGCCGGCGGCGTCGGTGGTGAAGTGGAGACGGCCGGCGGCGTGGTTGGCCTTGACCATCGGCTCCAGGCCGGGCTCGTAGATCGGGATCACCCCGCGCTCGAGGCCTTCGATCTTGGCCTGGTCGATATCGACGCAGACCACGTCGTGACCGACATCGGCCAGGCAGGTTCCGGTGACCAGACCCACGTAGCCGGTGCCGAAGATGGTGACGCGCATGGGGTGTTCTCTATCGAAGGTATTGCCCGGCCCTGCGGCCGGACTCCGTGCCCGCACGCGCGGGCACGGAGCGGCGCAAGACTCAGTGCTGCGGGTGCGTGCCGCCCATCGCGGCCGATTCTGGGCCGCCGGCAGGACCGCCCGCGCCAGGCTTGACGATGTCGAGCAGTTCGACATCGAACACCAGGGTCGCGTTCGGGCCGATCGGGCCGCCCGGGGTGCCCTGCTCGCCGTAGCCGAGCTTGCTCGGGATCCACAGCTTGAACTTGCTGCCGACCGGCATCAGCGCGATGCCTTCCTGCCAGCCCGGGACCACCGCGCCGAGCGGGAACACCGCCGGTTCCTTGCGATCGTAGGAGCTGTCGAAGGTCTTGCCGTCGAGCATCGTGCCCTTGTAGTGCACGCGCACGGTGTCGCTGCTCTTGGGCTTGGCGCCCTTGCCTTCGGTCACCATCTGGTACTGCAGGCCCGACGCGGTGGTCACCACGCCCGGCTTCTTGCCGTTGGCGGCGAGGAACTTGTCGCCGTCTTCCTGGTTCTTCTTGGCCATCGCGACCATTTTCTCGATCTGCTTGGTGCGGACCTTTTCCTGCAGGCGCTCGCGGACCTGGCGCGCTTCCTCGTCGCTCAGCAGCGGCTTGTCGCCCTTCATGTTGGCCTGCATGGCCTTCTGCAGCACGGCCAGGTCGAGATCGTCCTTGAGCAGCTCGAGCGAGCGGCCCATGTCCATGCCGATCAGATAGCTTTCCTGTTCCTTCTCGGTCTTCATGCCGCCGAGCGCCTTGACGTCGCTCTTGGCATCGGCCTTGTCGCCGGGCTTGGCGTCGGCGGCCTTGTCGATGGCCGGCTTGCCGGTCTGGTCGCAGCCGGAGGCGAACAGCGCCATCGAGGCCACGGCGAACGCGAGGGCGGTGTTACGCATGAAAGGCTTCATCAAATGCACTCCTGAGGAGGAAATAACCGAAAACGAGGGTGGGAACCTGGCCGCCGGCTGGACAAACTGCCAGCCGGCGGCTGAACGCAACGAGTCTGGGCGACGAACGATCAGAGAATGTCGAGCAACTCGACTTCGAACTCGAGGGTCGCATTCGGGCCGATCTTCGGCGGCGCGCCCGACGGGCCATAGGCCAGTTCGGCCGGGATCCAGAACTTGAACTTGCTGCCGACCGGCATCATCGCCAGGCCTTCCTGCCAGCCCTGGATCACGCCGTTGACCGGGAACTCGGCCGGCTGCCCGCGATCGTAGGAGCTGTCGAAGGTGCTGCCGTCGAGCAAGGTGCCCTTGTAGTTCACGCTGACCTTGTCGGTCGGCTTGGGACGCTCACCGGAACCCTGGCGCAGCACCATGTACTGCAGGCCCGAGCCGGTCACGAACACGCCCTTGACCTTCTTGTTGGTCTCGAGGAAGTCCTTGCCCTTCTTCAGGTTGGCGTCGCCGGCCGCGGCCGCTTCGGCCTTCATCTTGGCCTGCAGGCGTTCGCTGAAACCGGTCAGCACGGTGCGGGCCTCGGCTTCGGCGAGCAGCGGCTTGCCGCCGCTCAGCGAGGTGCGCAGCGCCTGCACCAGCAGCGGCAGTTCGATTTCGGATTTGATCTGCTGCAGCGACGGGCCGACCATGAAGGTGCCGATCAACAGACCGACCTTGTCCTTGGCCACCGACGGCGGCGGTGCGCCCGGGGCGGCGCCCGGAACCGGCTTGCCGTCGCGCGAGGCGATGCGCGCGCGCAGGGCCTGGTCGACGGTGCGGGCTTCTTCCTGGGTGATCAGCGGCTTGCCGCCGTCGAAGACGTTCTTGACCGCGCGCTCGAAGGCGGCGGTGTCGAGATCGGGACCGACCGGCTTGAGCGAACTGGCCACATCCAGGCCAATGGCATAGCTGATCTTTTCACGGTCGTTGGCGAGCACGGTCTTGTCCTGGGCAGAGGCGACGCCGCTGAACAGCGCCGCAGTGGTGATCAACACGGCCGCGCCGCGCACGAAAGCCTTCATCGGGTCCCGCTCCTTTTTGCGAATCGATACGCCGCAGTCCGGCGCAAGCCCGTCATTGTCGCGGGCCGGCGCTACGGCGGCAATGTTCCAGTGTGACGGCGGACAAGCCCGGAAGTTCCATCCCGCCTCGGCTCGCGAGCGCAGGAAACCGGATCGCCTGCGCAGATCCGCGCGCGCAGCGCCCCATTCCGGCGCGATGCGACGCCGCGCCCGAGCGCCGCCGATGCCCGGCCTGGAGGATCAGCGGGCAACTGCCGGCTGCGGGGCGGCGGCGGTGGCCGGCGCTTTCGCGGCCTTCGGCCGCGGCGCCGTCAGGGCACGCTCGATCGCGGCGACCACGGCCGGATCGTCCGGGGTGGTCTTGCTGCCGTAGCTGGCGATCAGGCGGCCGTCGCGGCCGAGCAGATACTTGTGGAAGTTCCACTTCGGCGCTTCGCCGGCGGCCTTGGCCAAGTCCTTGTAGAGCGGCGTCGCCTGTTCGCCGATCACGTGCACCTTTTCGAACATCGGGAACTTGACCCCATAGGTCAGGGTGCAGAACTCCTGGATCTGCTTTTCGTCCTCGAATTCCTGGGCCTTGAAGTCGCCCGACGGGAAACCGAGCACGGCGAAGCCCTTGCCCTTGTACTTGGCCTGCAGGCCTTCCAGGGCCTCGAATTGCGGGGTGTAGCCGCACTTGCTGGCGGTGTTGACCACCAGCACCACGTCGCCGCCGTAGCGGGCGCCGAGGTTGACCGCGGTCTTGCCGGCCAGCGGGCGGAAGCTGCGATCGAGCATGGACCCACCGGCGGCGACGGCCGCGCCGGCGGCCAGCACCAGGGACAACAGGGCGACGGGGCCGGCGCAATGCGCCAGGCCTGAACGGGGGAGCGAAGAAGTCATCGGGCAGCCTCGGGAGGATCGATGGAGGGAAAGCCGGCGGAGCCGGACTGGCTGGGCCAAGTATGACTTTAGTTGGGTCGGTATCGATTGACGCGACGTGTTTAGGTGTTATAGTTGCATACAACACCGGCCCACTAACGAGCAGGACGTTCGATATGAACCGCAAGCTCCACAATTCCATTTCAGCCCTGATGGCCGCCGGCGGCGCCCTGGTTCTGGGCCTGGTAGTCGCCTTCCCCTCGCCCGCGCCGGTCGCGTCCGCCGCCCCGGAACTGGCCATGCTGGCCGGCGACGCGGTGGCGACCCGCCCGATCCAGGTCGAGCTGGGCCAGATCAAGGCGCAGATCAGCTTCGACCGCGACTTCGTGGCGCGCGCCCGCAGCCGCCAAACCGACGTCGCCACCATCGCGCGCCGCATCGAAGCCAGCGCCGACCGGCTCGGCCAGGATGCCAGCGCCGCCGAAGTCAGCCTGTTCGTCGCCGGCATCGCCAGCGAAGTCGCCGACCTCACCGCGATCGCCAACGCGGTCGAGCCCCTCGTTGCCGCGGAGCCGGCAAGCACCGAAACCAAACGCAAGGCCGGGACCGCCGCGCGCCGTAACCGACGGAACCTCGTTATGCCTTACTTCTCCTTCCTGCCGCGGGGCTGAACCATGACCGCAATCCAATGGAGCGACGGCGCTCCAATCTATCGCCAGCTCAAGGAGCGCGTCGTCGCGATGATGCTCGACGGCGTCCTCAAGCCAGGCGATGCCCTGCCGTCCGTGCGGCAGGTCGCCGCCGAATACCAACTCAACCCCATCACCGTCTCGCGCGCCTATCAGGAGTTGGCGGACGAGGCGCTGGTCGAAAAACGCCGAGGCCTGGGCATGTACGTGACCGAAGAAGCCGCAAGGAAACTGCTCGTCAACGAGCGCGAACGCTTCCTGCGCGAAGAATGGCCGCTGGTCCTGGAGCGCATCCAGCGCCTGGGCCTCAGCAACGAAGAACTGCTCGGTGCGCGCACCGGCAACGACAAGGCAGACGCACCATGACCAATGCCATCCACATCGACCCCGGTCATATCGTCACCGCGCGCGGCCTGCGCAAGGTCTACAAGAACAAGCTCGCGCTCGACAACGCCGCCTTCGACATCCCGGCCGGCCGCATCGTCGGCCTGATCGGCCCCAACGGCGCCGGCAAGACCACCGCGCTCAAGGCCATCCTGGGCCTGATCGCCTTCGACGGCGAGCTGTCGGTGCTCGGCCGCGACCCGCGCCACGAACGCGACGCGCTGATGCGCGACGTGTGCTTCATCGCCGACGTCGCGGTGCTGCCGCGCTGGCTGCGGGTGCGCGAAGCGATCGAGTTCGTCGCCGGCGTGCATCCGCGCTTCGACCGGGCCAAGTGCGAGCGTTTCCTGCACGGCACCCAGCTCAAGCCCAACCTGCGCGTGCGCGAAATGTCCAAGGGCATGATCGTGCAACTGCACCTGGCGCTGGTGATGGCCATCGACGCGCGCCTGCTGGTGCTCGACGAACCGACCCTCGGCCTGGACATCCTCTACCGCAAGCAGTTCTATCAGCGCCTGCTCGAGGATTATTTCGACGAGAACAAGACCATCCTGGTGACCACCCACCAGGTCGAGGAAATCGAACACATCCTCACCGACGTGATGTTCATCCGCGACGGCAAGGTCGTGCTCGACAGCCCGATGGAAGTGCTCGGCGAGCGCTTCATCGAAGTGCTGGTCAATACCGACTCCGCCGCCCAGGCGCGCGCACTGAAACCGCTGGACGAACGCTCGCTTCCGTTCGGCAAGACCGTGATGTTGTTCGACGGCGTTCCGGCCGAGCAGTTGGCCGGCTTCGGCGAAGTACGTACGCCCGGCCTGGCCGATCTGTTCGTCGCCACCATGAAGGGGACCTACGCATGAACGTCGCCGACGATATCCTCGCCGCCCCCGCCGCACCGCGCGCGGTCGCCGCGATCCCGCCGCTGCAGACCTTCAAGATGCTGTTGCGGCGCGAGTTCTGGGAACACCGCGGCGGCTTCTTCTGGGCCCCGGTGATCACCGGACTGGTCGCCATCGTGTTCTCGCTGTTCGGCGTGGTCGCCAGCTCGATCATGCTGCAGAGCGCGATCCGTCGCGGCGACGTGCACATGGACGGGGTCAACATCAACGTTTCCGGCCACGAGTCGGCGTTCGGCCTCGCCGGCGACATCGCCCTGCTCAGCGGCATGGGCCTGGCCTGCGTGGTGTTCGTGTTCGTGGTGTTCTTCTACGCCCTGGGCTCGATCTACGATGAACGCAAGGACCGCAGCATCCTGTTCTGGAAGTCGTTGCCGGTCTCCGACACCCAGGCGGTGCTGTCCAAGCTGTTGTGGGCGCTGGTGCTGGCCCCGGCGCTGGCGATCGGCATCGGCCTGGCGATCGGCGCGGTGATGTGGCTGCTGTCGTGGGTCGCGGTGCTGCTCAACGGCGTGCCCGGCGCGAGCGGGGTCTTCACCGAAGCGCATCCGCTGCGCCTGGTCCTGCAGATCCTGTGCTCGATTCCGGTGTACGCGCTGTGGGCCCTGCCGACGGTCGGCTGGCTGATGCTGTGCTCGGCGTGGGCGCGCAGCGTGCCCTTCGTCTGGGCGGTGGTGATCCCGCTGCTGGCCTGCATGTTCATCAGCTGGCTCGACATCCTGCCGGGGATCGAGATCCCGCACGACGCGATCTGGTACACGGTGGCGTTCCGCGGTCTGCTCAGCATCGTCCCCGGCAGTTGGTACCTGAGCCCGCAGATCAACGGCGTCGATACCAACAGCGTGATCAACGGCCCCGAGGACATCGCCCGTTCGATCGACTTCACCAGCAGCCTGCAGGCCTTCGCCACGGTCGACTTGTGGATCGGCGCGGTGCTCGGCGCGCTGATGGTCTATGCCGCGATCCGCCTGCGCCGCTGGCGCGACGAGGGCTGACCTCCGGCCTTCCGGTCCCGTCCGCGGACGGGACCGGAGCTCCACCGCAACGCCGGCTCGACCCAGTCCCGCCCACCAAGTACCGCTCAGCGAAAGCCGGCTCCGCGAGAACCCGCTCCGCGAAAGCCGGCTCCGCGAAAATAATTGCAACCCCGCTCGCCCGCGCCGCATCCATCGAACCGACCCTTCAACTCCGGAGCGCCCGATGCGCCATACGATCCCCCTGCTCGCCCTCGCCCTGTCGCTGCCGTTCGCCGCCCAGGCCGCCGAACGCTGCGAATTTTCCTCCCCGCGCAATCTGCAGCTCGACCTGACCGGGGTGAAGGCGGTGGTCTTCGACATCGGCCCGGACGAGCTCAGCGTCACCGGTTCGCCCGGCGCCAAGGCCGCGGTCAGCGGTCGCGCCTGCGCCACCAATGCGGCCGACCTGCCCGGCATGACCGTCACCCAGAAGCGGGTCGGCGACAAGCTGGTGGTCCTCGCCCAGCACCGCTCCAACATCAACTTCGGCCTCAACCGCTACAGCTACATGAAGCTGCAGGCGACCGTGCCGGACACGATGATGGTCCAGCTCAAGGTCGGCTCCGGCGACGTCGACGTCGACCGCGTCGCCTCGCTCAGTGCCGACGTCGGCTCGGGCGACATCAAGGTCAGCAACGTGCGCGGCCTGGCCACCGCCGACGTCGGTTCCGGCGACGTCGATTTCCAGGACATCGGTTCGCTGCAGCTGATCTCGCTCGGTTCCGGCGACCTCACCGCCAAGCGCATCGCCCGCGACGTCAAGCTCGGCTCGATCGGCTCGGGCGACGTCGAACTCAGCAACGTCGGCGGTTCGGTCGAATTGAGCCGCATCGGCTCGGGCGACCTGGAAGTCAACGGCGTGCGCGGCGACTTGCGCGTGCACTCGATCGGCAGCGGCTCGGTGGTCCACAACGGCGTCGCCGGCCGCGTCCACTTGCCGCAAGACGATTGATCGGGACGTTCGATCCGGCCCCTCGTCCAGGCCGACCCTAAACCGCCCAGGAAAGCCCGCCATGAAAGCCGTACGTTCGCTCTCGCTTCCCTTCGCCCTATTGATCGCCCTGTCGGCGAGCGCTTGCTCGCAGGCGCCCGATGCCAGCGTGAACGTTTCGGTGATCGCACCGATGAGCTTGGCCAACGATCGGGTGATCCTGCGCGGCAAGGACGGCGCCTATGCGGAAATCGGCGCCGACGGCACGCTGAGCCTCGACGGCAACGCGGTCGCCCTCAGCCCAGAGCAGCGGGCGATCAGCCAGCGCTATTTCGCTCACGCCATGAACATCAGCAAGGAAGGCGTCGCCATCGGCAAGGACGGCGCCGCCTTCGCCGGCAAGACCGTGAGCACGATCTTGAGCGGCCTGGCCAGCGGCAATCCGGATTCGATCGGCACGAAAGTCGAGGCCGACGCGGCGGTGTTCGAACAGCGCGCGCAGACCATGTGCGACCGGCTCGCCGACTTGCGTACTGCGCAGCAGGAGCTCACCGCAAGCCTGCCCGCGTTCGAGCCTTTCGCCGCGATCGAGGCCAGCTCGGTCGGCGACTGCCGCAGCTGAGCGCAAGCGCGGAACCGACCGCGGTCGCGACAGTTCGTCGCGACCGTGCGTTGTGAGGAGCAAACCTTCGACAACGGCATCCGCATCCTTGCGATGCGGACTTAGGCGACGCCGCCGCCTTTGGGGAGGAGCGGCGTCCTACTGGATTTCCTTCGGTCACAAGCCGCGACCACGCCGTCTCCGGCAGCGGCGTATCTGGCCGTAGGGCGATCAAGCAAAGCGTCCGCCCGCAAGAGACAGGCACGGCAAACGCCTTCCAGCCGTGCCGAAGCACGGCCGGATGGCGCCTAGGCAGCGTCGCTCAGTGCGCCTTGCGGACTTGGTCGACCGTGGCCTGGGCCGCGACAGCGACGGCCGGGGCGGCATGGCTGGCCAACAGATCGGACTTCAGCTCGTCGCCGATGGGCACGCTCTGCGGGTTGCAGCCGGCGCAGGCGAACAGGGACAGGACGACGGCGTACCGAAAGAATCGAATCGAATTCATGAGCGAAGCTCCACTTCTGGTTATGGCTGACCGGATCGGATCCGGGGGTCGGGGGAAACAGCTCGTCCGGCCACCGCTTGGCGACGGTCGGCCGGACGTTGGGACATGAACCGCTCGATATACACCTGGCGTTGCAGACCGATTACCGCTCAATAACCGGCTGCGCGACGGGTCGTCGGCAAGCGTGCGAAAACTGGAAAACGGCGGACGCACGGCCCCATGCCGCGGAGCGAAAGGGCGTCCGGCGGATGAGTCCGATGGGGGTTGGGTTCGACGCGACCTAGACCGGGCCGATGGCCCGGATGCCGGTTGTCGCTCGACCGCCCCTGCCGGTCTGTCCGACTGCCGCCGAGTATGTCCCGGCGACTGGATTGCTGCCTGTATGCGCAGCGAGGATAGCGAAACGGCCTAGTCGCGAAACCCCACTTCGGTCGCGAAATAAAATCCTCGAACAATTCGCTGACGGGCGCGATGTCCGGGCTACGTCCGTGAATGTGCCGTGAAATCCAAGCACTCGGGTATCCCGGCCGAAGCGCCGGGCAGCCCGGGGCTGCGGCCCCGGGCTGCCGATTCAGCCGCTTCAGCCGCCACCACCGCCGCCGCCGTGAATACCGCCGCGGGTCAGCGCGGCTGGGTCGAGCAGGCGCCGCAGCTGTTTTTCCGGCAGGCCGGTCGCGGCCATCGCCACCTCCAGCACCGGACGTCCTTCCTTGTAGGCCTGCTTGGCGATCGCCGCGGCCTTTTCGTAACCGATGATCGGGTTGAGCGCAGTGACCAGGATCGGGTTGCGGTCCAGGGCTTCGCGCACATGCGCCTGCCGCACCTTCAAGCCGGCGATGCTGCTGTCGGCGAGCAGGCGCATGGCGTTGCCGAGCAGGCGGATCGAATCGAGCAGGTCGTGGGCGATCAGCGGCAGCATCACATTGAGCTGGAAGTTGCCGCTCTGCCCGGCCACGGTAATGGCCGCGTGGTGGCCGATGACCTGGGCGCAGACCATCGCCAGGGCTTCGGGAATCACCGGATTGACCTTGCCCGGCATGATCGAGCTGCCCGGCTGCAGTGCCGGCAGTTCGATCTCGCCCAGGCCCGCGAGCGGCCCGGAGTTCATCCAGCGCAGGTCGTTGCCGATCTTCATCAACGCCACCGCCAGCGCATTGAGCTGCCCCGACAGCTCGACCGCGTCGTCCTGCGCCGCCAGGCCCTCGAACTTGTCGGCGGCCGACTCGAACTTGCTGCTGGTCGCGGCCGACAAGGCCTTGGCCATGGCCTTGCCGAAGCGCGGATCGGCATTGATGCCGGTGCCGATCGCGGTGCCGCCGATCGGCAAGCGGCGCAACCGTTTCAGGCTGTCCTCGATGCGCGCCTGCGCCGAGCTCAACTGCGCCGCCCAGGCACCGAATTCCTGGCCGAAGGTCAGCGGCATCGCATCCATCAGATGGGTGCGGCCGGTCTTGGTGACCTTGGCCAGTTCCTTGGCGCGCGCCTCGATGGTCTTGCGCAGGTGCTTGAGCGCCGGCAGCAAGGATTCGGTCACCGCCAGCTGCGCCGACACCCGGATCGCGGTCGGGATGACGTCGTTCGAACTCTGGCCGAGATTGACGTGGTCGTTGGGGTGGATCGCATGCTTGCCGGCACGCGTGGCCAGGGTCGCGATGACCTCGTTGGCGTTCATGTTGCTCGAAGTGCCCGAGCCGGTCTGGTAGACGTCGATCGGGAAGTGTGCGTCGTGGCGGCCTTCGGCGACTTCGGCCGCGGCGGCGCGGATCGCCGCCGCCGGCCCCTTGTCGAGCAGGCCGAAACCGGCATTGACCTCGGCCGCCGCGCCCTTGACCAGGGCCAGCGCGCGGATGAACTCGCGCGGCATCGGCACACCGGAGATCGGGAAGTTCTGCACCGCACGCTGGGTCTGCGCGCCCCACAGGGCTTCGGCGGGCACGCTGAGCTCGCCCATGCTGTCGTGTTCGAGGCGGAAGCCCGCAGCGGGCTTGCCCGTCGCGCCCTTGCCTTCGCGCTTGGGCGCGGTCTTGCTTGCGGTCTTGCTTTTGTTCTTGGCGAAAGTCGCCATGGCCAGCTCCATCGATTCAAGGGGGACGCGAGGCGCCGCTGCGTATCGCGGATGCTGCGAGGATACGCCCGGCGGATCATGGGAGCTGGCGCGTGCAGCGGCTGGCGGGCGCCATCATGGCGACGACCGCGGCGGGCGTCGAGAGCGCCGCCGCGAACCGCCAAATCCGGCTCTATCGGGGCGTCCTGTCGGGCGTCTCGGAGGCGGCATGGGGGCCCGGAGCGACCCGGGGCGGCGTGGCTGTAGAATGGCGGACTGTTTACTGCCCTGCGCGTGCCATGTCTGCCGACCCCAAGACCACCCTGCTCGCCCTGTCCCCGCTCGATGGCCGCTATGCCGGCAAGGTCGACGCGCTGCGGCCGATCTTTTCCGAGTTCGGCCTGATCAAGGCCCGCGTCAAGGTCGAGGTGGAATGGCTGCTGGCGCTGGCGAACGAGCCCGGCATCGTCGAACTCAAGCCGTTCTCGGAAGCCGCCGCCGCCCGCCTGCGCAAGCTCGCCGACGAGCTGTCGATCGAAGACGCGGCACGCGTCAAGGAGATCGAGCGCACCACCAACCACGACGTCAAGGCGGTCGAGTACCTGATCAAGGAACGCCTCAAGGACGACGCCGAGCTCGGCCCGGCCCTGGAATTCGTGCACTTCGCCTGCACCAGCGAGGACATCAACAACCTCAGCTACGCGCTGATGCTCAACGAGGCCCGCCAGCACGTGCTGCTGCCGCGCCTGGACGAGCTGATCCAGAAGCTGCGCAGCATGGCGCACGACTACGCCGCCCTGCCGATGCTGTCGCGCACCCACGGCCAGACTGCCTCGCCGACCACGGTCGGCAAGGAAATCGCCAACGTGGTCGCGCGCCTGCAGCGCCAGGGCGAGACCCTGGCCGGCGCGCAGATGCCGGGCAAGATCAACGGCGCGGTCGGCAACTACAACGCCCACGTCTCGGCCTATCCGGACATCGACTGGCCGGCCTTCGCCCAGCGCTTCGTCGCCTCGCTGGGCCTGGACTGGCAGCCCTACACCACCCAGATCGAACCGCACGACGGCATCGCCGAAGTCTGCGACGCGCAGCGCCGCATCGACACGGTCTGCATCGACCTGTGCCGCGACGTCTGGGGCTATATCTCGCTGGGTTACTTCAAGCAGTCGGTCAAGGCCGGCGAAGTCGGCAGCTCGACCATGCCGCACAAGGTCAATCCGATCGACTTCGAGAACGCCGAAGGCAACTTCGGCATCGCCAACGCCCTGTTCGAGCATTTCGCCGCCAAGCTGCCGATCAGCCGCTGGCAGCGCGACCTGACCGACTCGACCGTGCTGCGCGCGCTCGGCACCGCCTTTGGCCACGCCCTGATCGGCCTGGACGCGCTACTGCGCGGCCTGGGCAAGCTCAGCGCCAACCCCGAACGCCTCGCCGCCGACCTCGATGCGTCCTGGGAAGTGTTGGCCGAAGCCGTGCAGACGGTGATGCGCCGTCACGGGCTGCCGAATCCTTACGAGCAACTCAAGGCCCTGACCCGCGGCCACGGCATCAACGAAGCCTCGATGCGCGAGTTCATCGCCTCGCTGGAGCTTCCGGCCGAGGACAAACAGCGCCTGTTGGCGATGACCCCGGGCAGCTACACCGGCCTGGCCGAGAAGCTCGCGCGCGAGATCTGATGCGCTGACGGCGGCGCGATCGCGGATGCCGCTGTGGGTAGGAGCGGCGCAAGCCGCGACTGCGCGATTTCAGATTGCGTCGCCGCAATCATGCGGCGACGCGGTCGCGACTCGCGTCGCTCCTACTCCAAAGCTGCGCCGCGGCTCTTGTAGGAGCGGCGTCAGCCGCGACCGCGGGATTGCATGTGCCGGCGCGGCGATCATGGAGCGACGCGGTCGCGACTTGCGTCGCTCCTACTCCAAAGCTGCGCCGCTGCCGTTGTAGGAGCGGCGTGAGCCGCGACTGCGGGATTGCATGTACCGGCGCGGCGATCATGGAGCGACGCGGTCGCGACTCACGTCGCTCCTACTCCAAAGCCGCGCCGCTGCTGTTGTAGGAGCGGCGCGAGCCGCGACTGCGGGATTGCATGTGCCGGCGTGGCCATCAGGAAGCGACGCGGTCGCGACTGACATCGCTCCTACAGGAAGGCCGTCGCAATCGACGTCGCGCGGTTCCACTGCACGACGCGATCGAACATAGTGAGCGCCCCTTTGCTTCCGTTCGGATCCGCCGATGTTTTTGCGTGACGGCCTGCTGGCCGCTTCTCTGATCTGCGTCTTGGCCTCCTGCGCGTCGACACCCGCGCCCAACGCCACCGGTGCCGCCGCCGCGCCGTGCGCGGCCGATCCCGACTGGCACCAGCCTACCCAGCCGCGCCGTATCCACGGCAATACCTGGTACGTCGGCACCTGCGGGCTCAGCGCAGTCTTGATCACCTCCGACCAGGGCCATGTGCTGGTCGACGGCGCCACCGAGAAAGCCGCGCCGCAGATCGAAGCCAATATCCGCAAGCTCGGTTTCGACCCGCGCCAGGTCCGCTATCTGCTCAATTCGCACGAACACAACGACCATGCCGGCGGCCTCGCCCACCTGCAGCGCGTCACCGGCGCGACCGTGGTCGCGCGCGCGCCGGCCATCGCCGCGCTGGAAACCGGCAAGAGCAATCGCGGCGATCCGCAGTTCCTGAGCGTGTCGCCGTTCCCGCCGGTGACCGCGGTGCGCGCCATCGGCGACGGCGACACCCTCAGCCTCGGCCCGATCATGCTGACCGCGCACGCCACCCCCGGCCACACGCCCGGCGGCACCAGTTGGAGCTGGCGCGCCTGCGACGAGGCCGGCGAGTGCCGCAGCATCGCCTACGCCGACAGCCTCACCCCGATCAGCGACGATGTTTACCGCTACAGCGACGAAACCGCGCACCCCGGCGTGGTCGCCGCGTTCCGCCGCAGCATCGAGACCGTTGCCGCGCTGCCCTGCGACATCCTGGTGACCCCGCATCCCAATGCCAGCAACCTGCTCGCGCGACTGGACGCGTCCGAAACCACGCCGTCGGGCACTTCCAACGATTGCCGCGCCTACGCCGCGACCGGCGCCGGCAAGCTCGAAGAACGCCTGGCCAAGGAACGCGCATCGGCGCCTTGAACCCGGGCCTGCTTGCGGGCCACGCCGGCAACGGCATGGCCCGCATCGCCACGCGGCCTTAGCGCGGGAGCGCGCAAGATCGATGGCTATCGCCCGCGGAGCCGCCCGATGAAACAACTGATCAACATCGACGTACCGCACCTCGACGAGGCCACCGCGTTCTACACCGAAGCCTTCGGTCTGCGGGTCGGCCGCCGCTTCGGCGACCAAGTGGTCGAGTTGCTCGGCGGCGAAGCGCCGATCTATCTGCTGCTCAAGACCGAAGGCAGCCAGGCCGCGGGCCATGACGTGCGGGTGTATTCGCGCCACTGGACGCCGGTGCATTGCGACGTGGTCGTCGACGACGCCGAAGCCGCATTGGCCCGTGCGGTCGCCGCCGGGGCCATCCAGGAAGACCGCATCCGCAGCACCCGTTGGGGCCGCATCGTGCAGATCGCCGATCCGTTCGGCCACGGCTGGTGCCTGCTGCAGTTCGTCGGCCGCGGTTACGACGAGATCGCGGACCCGACCTGAGTCGCGACGCCCCCAGGGCCAACTCCGAACCTGCGATCGGTTGGCCCCGGGGCGAACCGTAGGTCCAAGTCGGGTCCCCCAGGGCGGACGGCAGCCCTAATCCGGGTCCCCGGGCGAACGGCAGCCCTAAATCCGGGTCCCCGGGCGGACCCTAGGCTAGGGTCCGCCCGGATGGCGGAGCGGCGCAGCTTGTGGCGAGATTCGTGGCAGCCGTCACAGCCCGGATTACGGTCATGTCCTTCGTCACCGATTTCGTCCAAAGCGTCTCCCGTGTCGTCGAACACGTCCTGCAGCAGGAACCGCCGCCTCCGCCGCCGGCGCAGACTCCCGAGCAGATCGAAGCGCGGGTCAATGCCGCGACCTCGAACCCGGAGCAACGCGAGCTGCTGACCCAGGGCTATACCCAGGCGCAGCAGGATCGGGACGGCGCGCTGTGGCAGCAGACCGAAGCGCTGGAAACGCTGTACCACGACCGTGAAGTGCTGGCCCTGAGCCGCTCGCTCGGCGCCGACGACGAAGTGCCCGCAGGCTGGCATCGCGCCAGCGAGGCCGAGTTGGAGCTGTACGGGCTGACCCCGCAGCAACTGCATCCCGAAGGCTCCGGCTTCAATGCCGAGCTGTTCATCCCCGACCCCGCGGTGTTCGGCCCGGATGCCGCGCCGGTGCTGCAGTTCGAAGGCACCGACTTCGCCGACCTGGAGGACGTCAACGCCGACGTCGCCCAGGCGCTCGGCAACGACGAGGCCTATTACAACCAGGCCATCGACATCGCCAGCTCGGTCGCCGAACACGGCGGCGACAACGTGATCTTCAGCGGCCACTCGCTCGGCGGCGGTCTCGCCACCGCCGCGGCGCTGGTCACCGGCAACCGGGGCATCGTCTCCAACCCGGCCGGGGTGAATCCGGCCACGGTCGAAGCGGCGTTGGCCGAGCGCGGCCTCAGCTTCGAGCAGGCCGACGGCAACATCACCACGTATGCCGTCGACGGCGACCTGCTGACCGAATTGCAGGCCGCGACCTCGGGCTTGTCCGACGACAACGCCGCCGGCTTCGCCGCCATTCTCAACGGCGTCGGCCTGGCCGCGAACCGCCTGCAGGACGATGTGGTGTTGCCGACCAACGCCACCGCCGACAGCGTGTTGAAGCTGCCCGATGCGGTCGGCCGCCGCGTCACCCTCGACGCCACCGACGACAACGGCGAAGCGCGCCCCGAGATCGTCTCGCTCGGCGACACCATCGACGGCATCAACGCCGCGTCCGACCAGTTGCCGATCGGCGAACTCGGCGACATCGCCGAGACCGTAGGCGACGGCGGCGGCCTGTTCGGCGACATCGTCGGCGGCTTCACCGACCTGGTCGACAGCGGCACCGAATTCATCGACGAGCATCTGCCCGGCCCGGCCGGTGCGATCCTCGGCGCGTTCGGCGACGGCGTGGAGACTCTTGGCGACGGCATCGAATCGCTCGGCGACCTGGTCGAGCAAGGCGGCGATCTCGCCGCCGACGCGACCGACGCCATCGAGACCGGCGTGGCCACCGCGATCGAGGCCGGGCTGGAGCCCGATACCATCCCCAGCGTGCTGGAAATGGTCGACCGGCATAGCTTCGGCGTGTTCGACGACTCCATGGCCAGCCACATCGACAGCGAGGAAGCGGCCTTGCGCGAACAGCTCGACGCTTGAACCCGGGCCGATGAGCCTTGCCGAGCCGGGCTCACGCCGGAGGATCGCCACAATGGCCATACTGCCGACATGACCCGCGCGCCCTTCCCCGAAGGCGGTTCGCGCCTTCACTGGGCGCCTTCGGTCCTGTTGGCGCTGTGCGCCTGCAGCGACTCCGCACCGATGCCCGCCGTCGCATCCACACCTTCTGCCGAGCCCGTCGTCGCCATGGCCCCCAACTTGCAGATCGAGCAACATTTCAACGGTCCCGAACTCGAACTCGCGCAGGCGGCCGCCGCCGGCCGCGGCGACGAGGTGCAGCGGCTGGTCAAGCAAGCCCATGCCGACGCCAATGCGGTATCCCCGGGCGGCCTGCCGCTGTTGGCCTGGCCGGTGCTGCACGGCAACGCCGCCGGCGTCGCCGCCCTGATCGAGGCCGGCGCCGACCCCAACCGCGCCGTGCCCGCCGTCGGCACGGTCATGGTGTGGGCGGCCAAAGCCGAATCGCCGGAGGTGTTGCGCGCCTTCCTCGAACGCGGCGGCCGCGCCGACGCCAGCGATCTTGACCGGCAACCTCTGACCCGGATCGCCGCCCTCGCCGGGCAGTGGGACAACGTCAAGCTGCTGATCGAGCACGGCGCCGACATCGATGCCCCGGCCCACGGCGACAGCGGCGACACCTTGCTGACGTATTACTCGCGTGGCCAGTTCGACAAGACCCTTTGGCTGCTCGAACGCGGCGCCGACCCCACTCACCGCCTCGAAAGCGCGGCCAAGCCCGAGCGCATCGGCGCCCAGACCGTGGTCGAGAACGTCTACTGGTGGCCGGTCGACGGCGGCAAATTCCCGCAGCTCGCGCAATGGCAGCAGCGCTGCCAGCAACTGCTCGCCGCACGCGGCCTGACCCTGCCGCGCGAGCCGGCGCATCTGCAGCGCCTGCGCCTGGCCCAAGGCGCGGGCGACGCCGCGTCCGTCGTCGATCTGAAAGCCGACATCGAGCACCGGGAAAGCGAATTGAAAGACGCGTCGACGCCGCGCTGACTTCGGCCGGCGCGACGACGCCAAGCGCGACGCCCCTGGCGTAGACTTCGCGCCCATGAAATCGCCTCTCATCGAAGTCGACGCCGCTCGACGCCCGCCGCTCGGCATGCCACCGGCCGTGTTCCTGCGCGACTACTGGCAGAAACGCCCGCTGCTGATCCGCAACGCCTTTCCCGGCCTGCAATCGCCGATCCAACCCGAAGACCTGGCCGGCCTGGCCTGCGAAGAAGGCGTGCTGGCGCGGCTGATCCAGCACGATCGCGCGAGCGATCGTTATTCGCTGCGGCATGGGCCGTTCGAGGAGTCCGAATTCCCCGGCATGCCGCACCAGGACTGGACGCTGTTGGTCCAGGACGTCGACAAGTGGGACGCCGACGTCGCCGCGCTGCTGCCGGCCTTCGATTTCCTGCCGCGCTGGCGCATCGACGACATCATGGTCTCGTTCGCCGCGCCCGGCGGCTCGGTCGGCGCCCATGTCGACCAGTACGACGTGTTCCTGCTGCAGGCCCAGGGCCATCGGCGCTGGCAGATCGACGCCCGCCCCGGCGCGCCGCAGGATTTCCGCCCGGACGCCGAGCTGAAGCTGCTGCGCGAGTTCGAGCCGAGCCACGACTGGGTGCTCGGCCCCGGCGACATGCTGTACCTGCCGCCCGGTGTGCCGCACCACGGCGTCGCCGAGGATGCCTGCCTGACCTTCTCGGTCGGCATGCGCGCGCCGTCGGCGGCCGAGCTGATGGGCGACTTCATCGACACCCTGGCCGCCGAAGCCGACGAGAGCCTGCGCTACCACGACCCCGACCTGAGCCCGCCGGCCGATCCCAACGAGATCGACGCCGCGGCGATGGGCCGGGTGGTCGAGGCCTTGAACGTCTTGCGCATGAACGACCCCGACCGCCTCGGCGACTGGTTCGGCCGCTTCATCACCGTCTACCGCGCCGCCGGCGAAGTCTCGTCCGGCCATGAAGACCCGCGCTCTCGCATCGAGATCGAATGGGACCTCGAGCGCGGCGCCAGCCTGTGGCGCCACCCGTGGTCGCGCATGGCCTGGCGCAAGGCCCATGCGCAGCCGGCCAGACAGACCAAGGCGCAGGGCGCGCTGGCCCGGCTCTACGTCAGCGGCCAGGAATTCGCCCTGCCCGCCGGCGACGCCCAGGCCATCTCGGCCGCCGCCGAAATCGACGCCGCCGTGTATTCGGCGCTGTCCGAAGCCGGCCGCGATTGCGTCCAGGAACTCATCGCCACCGGCCATTACCGCCTCGGCCTCGACGACGAGGACGGCGGAGAAGAGGAATGAGCACCGGGTTCCGGGTCGTCGCCGTCGCCGACTACGCCGCTGCCCTGGCGGCGCTGCGCTCGGTCCGCGAGGCGGTGTTCGTGCAGGAACAACAGGTCCCGGCCGAGATCGAACTCGACCCGCACGACCCGTTGTGCCAGCACGTGCTGGCCCTGGATGCCGAAGAACGCCCGATCGGCACCGGCCGGCTAACCCCGGACGGGCGCATCGGCCGCATGGCCGTGCTCGCCGGCTGGCGCGGCCGCGGCGTCGGCGAGGCCCTGCTCGATGCCCTGATCGAACGCGCCCGCCAACTCGGCTGGCGCGAGCTGTCCCTGCACGCCCAGGCCTCGGCGATCGGTTTCTATGCCCGCCGCGGCTTCCTGCCGTTCGGCGAGCGCTTCGTCGAGGCCGGCATCGACCACCAGTCGATGCGCCTGTTGCTCGACGCCGCCAACCCGGTCGAAACCCGCGCTGCCGCCCTCGCCGCCCTGGCCGGAGTCGTCGCCAACGCCCGCCGCGGCCTGTCGATCTACAGCCGCGACCTCGACCCGGGCCTGCTCGACCGGCCCGAGGTGGTCGCCGCGCTGCGCCGGCTCGCCACCTCCGGCGGCGCAATCCGGGTGTTGCTGCACGACCCGGGCGCGCCGCAACGCGCGCTCGCCCCCTTGATCGGGCTGAGCCAGCGCCTGTCGAGCGTGTTCGAGTTCCGCGCCATCGAAGAGCCGGTCGACCTGAAATACCCTTCGGCCTATGTGGTCAACGACCGCGACGGCTGGTACTACCGCCCGCTCGGCCACCGCTACGACGGCGAGACCCGGCTCGACGGCGGCGCACGCGCACGCCAGCTGCGCGCGCATTTCGACCCGGTCTGGGAGCGCGCCCGCCCCTGCAGCGAGTACCGCGCGCTCGGAATCTGAGGCTCGGGTAAACCGCCTTCGGCCACGCTCGGCGCCGCCCCGCGGCCCGCTTGCGACCGGCCTTCTTGCGCCCAAGCGGCATTGCCGGAACGGTCCGTATCCGCTCCGGCATCGGATATCGAACAAAATCGGCCGCTTAGACATAAGTAGTTATGCCGCTGGCCTTAACACTACCGCTATAATTCCGGGCCTTGTCCGCGCGCCCCTGGCGTATGCGCGACCCCAATCCGCCCACCTAGAGTTTCCCGATAGCCATCGTGGACAGTCTCCTGAAGCAGTTCTCGCAATCCTCGCAACTCGGCGCCAACGCCGCCTTCATCGAAGACCTGTACGAGCAGTACCTGGTCGACCCCGAAAGCGTCGGGGGCAAATGGAAAGCCTATTTCGACGGGTTCAAGGGCCGCGAAGCCGGGGACATCCCGCATTCGGCCGCCATCGAAAGCATCGCCGCCGCCAGCCGCGCCGCCTCCCGGGGCGTCGTAACGGCCGCCGCGGGCGGTTCCCAGGCCAGCGACGAGCGCGAGCGCTCGGTCGGCAAGGTGATCACCGCCTACCGTTCGCGCGGCCACCTCGCCGCCAACATCGATCCGCTGGGCCTGCTCGAGAAGCCGGAAGCGCCGGACCTGGCGCTGGGCTTCCACCGCCTGTCCGAGAGCGACCTGTCGGGCGAGTTCAGCACCGGCGGCGTCGCCGGCAAGGAACGCATGAAGCTCGGCGACCTGCTCGCCCTGCTCAAGGCCACCTACACCGGCCCGATCGGCGCGGAGTTCATGCACATCGCCGACGCCGAACAGCGCCGCTGGATGTACGAACGCCTGGAAGGCGCCGGCGGCAAGTTCGCCCGCAGCGCCGACGACAAGAAGCGCATTCTCGAGCGCCTGACCGCGGCCGACGGCCTGGAACGCTACCTCGGCACCAAGTACGTCGGCCAGAAGCGTTTCTCGCTGGAAGGCGGCGACGCGCTGATCCCGCTGATGGACGTGACCATCCGCCGCGCCGGCGAACAGGGCGTGCAGGACGTGGTGATCGGCATGGCCCACCGCGGCCGCCTCAACGTCCTGGTCAACACCCTCGGCAAGCCGCCGCGCAAGCTGTTCGACGAGTTCGAAGGCAAGTTCGACCACGACGAGCACGCCCACACCGGCGACGTGAAGTACCACATGGGCTTCAGCGCCGATGTCGCCACCCCGGGCGGCCCGGTCCACCTGGCGCTGGCGTTCAACCCCTCGCACCTGGAAATCGTCAACCCGGTGGTCGCCGGCAGCGTGCGTTCGCGCCAGACCCGCCGCGGCGAGAACGGCCGTGCGCAGGTGTTGCCGGTGCTACTGCACGGCGACGCCGCGTTCGCCGGCCAGGGCGTCGGCATGGAACTGTTTCAGATGTCGCAGGCGCGCGGTTTCGCGGTCGGCGGCACGGTCCACATCGTCATCAACAACCAGGTCGGCTTCACCACCAGCGAGCGCCAGGACGCGCGTTCCACGCTGTACTGCACCGACGTGGCCAAGATGGTCGGCGCGCCGATCCTGCACGTGAACGGCGACGACCCGGAAGCGGTGGTGTTCTGCGCCGAGCTGGCGCTGGACTTCCGTCAGCGCTTCGGCCGCGACGTGGTCATCGACCTGGTCTGCTACCGCCGCCACGGCCACAACGAGGCCGACGAGCCGGCGGCGACCCAGCCGCTGATGTACCAGGTGATCCGCAAGCACAAGACCCCGCGCGAGCTGTACGCCGACCGCCTCGTTACCGAAGGCGTGCTCAAGGCCGAAGACGCGCAGGCGCTGGTCGACAATTACCGCGACAAGCTCGACCAGGGCGCGGTCACCACCGAGCTGGTCGAGGTCAAGCCGGACGAGTTCACCATCGACTGGTCCAAGTACCTGTCTGGCAAGCTCAGCGACCCGGTCGACACCAAGTTCGAGCGCAGCAAGCTCGACGCCCTGGCCACCCAGATCAACGCGGTCGCCGACAACGTCAAGCTGCACCCGCGCGTCGCCAAGATCTACGAAGACCGCCGCAAGATGGCCGCCGGCGAGCTCGGCGGCGACTGGGGCTTCGCCGAGAATCTGGCCTACGCCACCCTGCTCAGCGAAGGCTACAAGCTGCGCCTGGTCGGCCAGGACAGCGGCCGCGGCACTTTCTTCCACCGCCACGCGATCCTGCACGAGCAGAGCACCGACGCCTACGTCATGCCGCTGCGCGAGCTGGTGCGCACGCCGTCGGACATGACCATCATCGACTCGCTGCTCAGCGAAGAAGCGGTGATGGCGTTCGAGTACGGCTATTCGACCGCCGATCCCATGACCCTGGACATCTGGGAAGCCCAGTTCGGCGACTTCGCCAACGGCGCCCAGGTGGTGATCGACCAGTTCCTGTCGTCGGGCGAAGCCAAGTGGGGCCGTCTGTGCGGCCTGGCGCTGTTCCTGCCGCACGGCTACGAAGGCCAAGGGCCCGAGCACAGCTCGGCGCGCCTGGAACGCTTCCTGCAGCTGTGCGCGCTCGAGAACATGCTGGTCTGCGCGCCGACTACGCCGGCACAGGCGTATCACATGATCCGCCGGCAGATGCGCATGAGCACGCGCAAGCCGCTGGTGGTGATGACGCCCAAGTCGCTGCTGCGCCACAAGCTCGCGGTCTCGACCCTGGATGAACTGGCCAACGGCGAGTTCCAGCACCTGATCCCCGACGCCCAGGCCAACGTCAAGAAGGTCAAGCGCGTCGTGCTGTGCTCGGGCAAGGTCTATTACGACCTGTTCGAGCAGGCGCAGAAGGACGGTCTGGACGACGTCGCCCTGCTGCGCATCGAACAGCTGTACCCGTTCCCGCGCGAATTGCTGGCGGCCGAACTCAAGCGTTACAGCGCGGCCAAGGACGTGGTGTGGTGCCAGGAAGAGCCGCAGAACCAGGGCGCTTGGTACCAGATCCGCCACCACCTGTCCGCCTGCCTGGCGCCGAAGCAGAGCCTGCACTACGCCGGCCGCGCGCGTTCGCCGTCGCCGGCGGCCGGCCACCTGGCCGACCACGTCGCCGAGCAGACCAAGCTGGTCGCCGACGCGCTGGTCAATTCGCTGCAAGGCGAGTCCAGCGCTGAATAAGCGCTGGCCTGCCGACCCTACATCCAAGAACGACACACACCCTTTCAAGCACTCCAGGATGCCTGCCCCATGAGCACCGAGATCAAAGTCCCCGTCCTTCCCGAGTCGGTCTCCGACGCCACGATCGCCACGTGGCACAAGAAGCCGGGCGATGCGGTCAAGCGCGACGAGAACCTGGTCGATCTGGAAACCGACAAGGTCGTGCTCGAAGTGCCCTCGCCGGTCGACGGCGTGCTCAAGGAAATCAAGTTCGAGGAAGGCGCGACCGTGACCAGCCAGCAGCTGATCGCGATCGTGGAGGCCGGCGCCGCCGCCGAAGCCAAGCCCGCCGCCGCAGCCGCTCCGGCCGCCGCCAAGGCCGAAGCGCTGCCGGCCGCCGGCGCCCAGCCGATCACCCCGAAGGCCGAAGCCCCGAAGGCCGCAGCCTCCAACGACCAACTGCCGCCGGGCGCGCGCTTCACCGCGAACAAGGAAGGCATCGACGCTGCGCAGGTCGAAGGCACGGGCCGCAAGGGCGCGGTGACCAAGGAAGACATCCTCAACTACGCCAAGTCCGGCGGCGTCGGCAATGCCTCGGGCGCCCGCCCGGAAGAGCGCGTGCCGATGACCCGCATGCGCGCGCGCATCGCCGAGCGCCTGATGCAGTCGAAGAACTCGATCGCGATGCTGACCTCGTTCAACGAAGTCAACCTCGGCAAGGTCATGGCGATGCGCAAGGAGCTGGGCGAGTCCTTCGAGAAGGCCAACGGCGTCAAGCTCGGCTTCATGAGCTTCTTCGCCAAGGCCGCCGCCAACGCGCTGCAGCGCCACCCGGTGGTCAACGCCTCGGTCGACGGCAACGACATCGTCTATCACGGCTACGCCGACATCTCGATCGCCGTGTCGACCGACAAGGGCCTGGTCACGCCGGTCCTGCGCAATGTCGAGCGCATGGGCTTCGCCGACGTCGAGAAGGCCATCGGCGACTACGCCAAGAAGGCGCGCGACGGCAAGCTGGCCCTGGAAGACCTGCAGGGCGGCACCTTCACCATCACCAACGGCGGCACCTTCGGCTCGCTGATGTCGACCCCGATCGTCAACCCGCCGCAGTCGGCCATCCTCGGCATGCACGCGATCAAGGAACGCGCCATCGTCGAGAACGGCGCCGTGGTCGCCGCACCGATGATGTACATCGCCCTGTCCTACGACCACCGCATCATCGACGGCAAGGACGCGGTGCTGTTCCTGGTCGACATCAAGAACCAGCTGGAAAATCCGCATCGCATGCTGCTCGGAATGTAAGGGCGAGCTGAGAGTAAAGAGGAGTGAGGAGTGAGTGGCAGACGTTGCTTTACTCATTTCTCACTTTTCCATACTCACTCCTTTTCTTCTGAATCATTTCGAGCCACCAAGGACCCCCAATGTCTGAACAATTCGACGTAGTCGTCATCGGCGCCGGTCCGGCCGGTTATCACGCCGCCATCCGCGCCGCCCAGCTGGGCCTCAAGACCGCCTGCATCGACGCCGCGCTCGGCAAGGACGGCAAGCCCGCCCTCGGCGGCACCTGCCTGCGCGTGGGCTGCATTCCGTCCAAGGCGCTGCTCGACAGCTCGCGCCAGTTCTGGAACCTGCAGCACCTGTTCGGCGAGCACGGCATCAGCGCCGACAACGCCAAGATCGACGTCGGCACCATGGTCGGCCGCAAAGACAAGATCGTGAAGCAGTTCACCGGCGGCATCGCGATGCTGTTCAAGGCCAACAAGGTCACGCCGTACTACGGCTTCGGCACCCTGCACCCGGGCAACATCGTCAAGGTCAAGCAGCACGACGGTTCGGAAGTCGAGCTCAAGGGCACCAACGTCATCATCGCCGCCGGTTCGGATTCGATCGAACTGCCGTTCGCCAAGTTCGACGGCGACAAGATCGTCGACAACGTCGGCGCGCTCGACTTCACCGAAGTGCCCAAGCGCCTGGGCGTGATCGGCGCCGGCGTGATCGGCCTGGAACTCGGCAGCGTGTGGAAGCGCCTCGGCGCCGAGGTCACGATCCTCGAAGCGCTGCCCGACTTCCTCGCCGTGGCCGACGCCGAAGTGGCCAAGACCGCCGCCAAGGAATTCAAGAAGCAGGGCCTGGAGATCAAGCTCGGCGCCAAGGTCAGCAAGGCCGAAATCCAGAAGGACGGCGTCCACCTGACCTATAACGACGGCAAGGCCGACCAGCAACTGGTGGTCGACAAGCTGCTCGTCGCCGTCGGCCGTCGCGCCGCCAGCAAGGGCCTGTTGGCCGAAGGCACCGGCGTCAAGCTCAACGAGCGCGGCCAGATCGAAGTCGACGAGCATTGCCACACCGGCGTCGACGGCGTGTGGGCGGTCGGCGACTGCGTGCGCGGCCCGATGCTCGCGCACAAGGGCTTCGAGGAAGGCATCGCCGTGGCCGAGCTCATCGCCGGCCTGCCGGGCCACGTCAACTTCGACACCATTCCGTGGGTCATCTACACCGAGCCGGAAATCGCCTGGGTCGGCCAGACCGAGCAGCAGCTCAAGGCCGAAGGCACGCCGTACAAGACCGGCAGCTTCCCGTTCGCGGCGATCGGCCGTGCGGTGGCCATGGGCGAGCCGGCCGGCTTCGTCAAGGTCATCGCCCACGCCGAAACCGATCGCGTCCTCGGCCTGCACCTGGTCGGCGTCGGCGTGTCGGAGCTCGTGCACGAAGGCGTGCTGACCATGGAGTTCAAGGGCTCCGCCGACGACCTCGCGCGCATCTGCCACGCCCACCCGACCCTGTCGGAAGCGATCCACGATGCGGCGATGGCGGTCGACAAGCGCGCGATTCATAAGGCCAATTGACGGCCGGGATTCGGGAATGGGGATTCGGGATTCGCAACTGCATTCCCGCCTCGCCTGAAGCCCACGCAGACGCCAGGCCTTGCCTGGCGTTTTGCGTTTAGGCTCCCGAAACCGAATCGCTCTCACCCTGCTTTTGCCAATCCCGAATCCCAAATCTCGAATCCCTATGCAAAGCCTCTGCGTCTACTGCGGCTCCAATTCCGGCTCCAAGCCGATCTACACCGAACGCGCGATGGCGCTCGGCACGCGCATGGCCAAGGACGGCATCGCCCTGGTCTATGGCGGCGGCAACGTCGGGCTGATGGGCACGGTCGCCGATGCGGTGCTCGAAGCCGGCGGCGAAGCGATCGGGGTGATTCCCGAGCAGTTGGTGAACTGGGAAGTCGCCCACCGCGGCTTGACCAAGCTGGAGATCGTCGGTTCGATGCACGAGCGCAAGGCGCGCATGTTCGACCTCGCCGAGGGCTTCGTCGCCCTGCCCGGCGGCTTCGGCACCCTCGACGAAATGTTCGAGATGCTGACCTGGCGCCAGCTCGGCATCGGCAACAAGCCTTGCGCGTTTCTCGACATCGACGGCTTCTACACGCCGCTGATGTCGATGCTCGACCGCATGGTCGAAGAACGTTTCCTGCACGCCGACCAGCGCCGCGACCTGTGGCACGGCGACGACCTCGACACGATGCTCGCCTGGATGAGCGAGTACCAGCCGGCCGCCGCATCGAAGTGGATGGACGAGAAGCGGCGCAACGCCCTGCGCTGAGCTGCAAGACTCGATAAGCAGCAAGACTCTAGGGACAGGAGGTCGGACCATGCGCTGGATCGTATTGCCTTTGCTCATGCTCGCGGTGGCGGCGTGCAAGCCGGCCCGGCCTCCCGCGAGCGACATCGACCGCACCACGGTCGAGATCGAACGTAGCGGCTGCCTCGACAGCTGTCCGGTCTATAAGTTGCGCATCAACTCCGACGGTGTGGCGATCTTCAGCGCCCGCGACTTCACCGGCCGCCACCCGCTGCGCAGCGCGAGCGGCGACTTGGTGATCCCGCACGAAATCGCCGACAAGGACCGTCGCGCCCTGTTCCAGCGAGTGAATTCCAAGGCCTTCGCCGAACTGCTGCCGGACTACTCCAGCGGCGTGTCCGACGGCCCGACCACGACGATCACCGTCAACACGCCATCCGGCGAGCGCAGCGTCACCCAGAACGCTGTCGCCTGCCTGCGCGACAGCAAGAAACCAGGCGCCCTGTCGTCCACCTCGATCGACCCGCAAGCCCGTTTCGTACCGGACGTGTTCTGCGAGACCGTCGCCCTGATCGAAACCGCGAGCTGTGCCGGCTTCTGGTCCGCGCAAACCCGTCCGCCGCAGGACCCCAACGATCCCCGATTGTCGCCGCCGGAGCGTTGCCGCTTGCCGTCGTTCGGCGCAGCGGCGAATGCCGGTTCCGTGCAGCCATGAAGGCGAGGCGTTCCGGTGCGACGAATCGCCCTCGTTGCGGATCGTTTCTTGTAGGAGCGGCGTGAGCCGCGACCGCGGAACGCGCAGAGGCTGCAATGCCGAATTCATCTATCGAAGCGGCGTGCCGTCACAGGGTAGGAGCGGCGCGAGCCGCGACCACGCTGTAAGGGGTTTGCGGCGTTTCGCTCACGCAAGATAAAGATCTAAATCAAACGCTAAAAGCTTCCGCCACTAAAGCGGCGGGTTACTTTCTTTTGTCATAA
>NZ_JMTZ01000054.1 GCF_000731095.1 Lysobacter antibioticus
ATCCTTGTCTTATCGGAAAACGGCGCACGTCCTGTGCGCCGCCCTCCGGGTCTACGATCGCATCGCGAGGTCGGTACTGCGCCAAGCTCTTTACGGCAACGGCAACGGCAACGGCAACGGCAACAGCAACAGCAACGGCAACAGCGCCGCCAGCGCCATCGCCGACTTCGACCACGCCGGCACCGTCCATGTCCGCATTGACCCATCACCCCGATGCTTGTGTTGCAATACACCCCGCCGCAGGACGCGGCGCGAAAACAAGGAAGAGCGGTGTCGAAATTCGCATGCAGGACCGCGGCCATGTTGGCCGTGATGTTCGCCGCGCCGGCCGCGGCGCAATCGATCGATGCGGGCGCGGGGGCGTCGATGCCGGCCGGCTGCCCCAGCGGCGGGCAGTCGTTGCCGCCGCCGAAGTATCCGGCCGAGATCTTCGGCGCCGCCGGCACGGTGACGCTGGTGTTGGACCTCGACCGCTGCGGTCAGGTCGATCAGGTCTGGATCGAGACCGATTCGGGTTATGAAGCGTTGGACCGCGCCGCGGTGGAGACGGCGAAGAAATGGCGCTTGAGTCCCGAGTATCGCGACGGTGTCGCGGTGGCGTCGCGGGTGCGGGTGCCGGTCGACTTCCAGGCGCCGACGCCCGAGCAGATCGCCGCGCATGTGGCCCGCGCCCAGGCCAAGTGGGACCAGGTCTGGCCCCTGGCCCAGGTGCCCGAAGTCGCCGCCGCGCGCGACGGCAGCCTCGATGGTTTCCTACCAGACGCCTTGCCGATGGAGGAGGGCAGTGTGCTTGAGCTGATCGCCACGGCGCGACGCGAAGGCCGCGAGGTGTTCGGCGGCGAGGTGCCGGGCGGCAAGCTGGGCTGGCCGGCGCTGCGCATCGCCGACGACCGCGGTGCGTTTCAGTGGCTGTTGATCGAAGACAGCCATCCGGCGGCGCCATCGCTGGTCCGCCAGCGCCTGGTCAGCGACGGCAAGAAATCTTTCTATGTCAGCCGCGTGCTGTGCGGCGCGCCCAAGGCTTCGGCCTGCGCGAAGCTGGAGCGTAGCGTGCGCGCCTGGCCGCGACAGCGTCCGGGCCTGCCCTTGCCGCAGCAATTGTCGGCCGAGCCGCCGTTGCCGCCGAAGCAGACCCCGACGCAGCGTCCGTTAGGGCCTTCGCGACTGGCCCCGGAGGATCCGAAAGCCCCCACCGACCCGGCGGCGCGGCCGGCGTGGCAGCGCGGCTGAGGCGTCGAACCGCCAGCGCCGGCCGATCAACCCGGCCGGCGTATCTGCGAGAATTCGCGCCATGCAACGCTCGCTCGCCGACTGGCTCTCCCACATCGAACGCATCCACCCCAAGTCCATCGACATGGGGCTGGAGCGCATCCGCATCGTCTCCCAGCGCCTGGGCCTGAAGCGCCCGGCGCGGAAGGTGATCACCGTCGGCGGCACCAACGGCAAGGGCTCGACGGTCGCCTTCATCGAGGCGATCGCGCGCGCCGCGGGCTGGTGCGTCGGCGCCTACACCTCGCCGCACCTGCTGGCCTATAACGAACGCATCCGCATCGGCGGCGCCGATGCCGGGGACGCCGCCCTGGTCGAGGCCTTCGAGGCCATCGAAGCCGCACGCGGCGAGGTGGTGCTGACCTATTTCGAGTACGGCACCCTGGCGGCGCTGTGGCTGTTCGAGCGCGCCAAGCTCGATCTGGCGATCCTCGAGGTCGGGCTCGGCGGGCGCCTGGACGCGACCAACCTGGTCGACCCGGACGTGGCGGTGATCACCACCGTCGACATCGATCACCAGGATTACCTGGGCCCGGACCGCGAGAGCATCGGTTTCGAGAAGGCCGGCATCGCCCGCGGCTGGAAGCCGTTGATCCTCGGCGACGACGACCCGCCGTCGAGCGTGCTGCGCCATGCCTACGCGATCGGCGCCTCGGCGGTGCGCGCGGGCTGCGATTTCTTCTTCGAGGCCCTGCCGCCGGACGCCGACAAGCCCGACGAGGGGCCGCGCTGGCGTTGGCGCGAGGTCGGCTACCGCGTCGAGCTGCCGATGCCGGCGCTGGCCGCGCCGGCGCAGATGCGCAATGCCGCGGTCGCGGTGGCGGCGTTGCGGGCCTTGGGCAAGTCGCCCACGCGCCAGCAGTTCGCCGAGGGCGTGGCGGCCGCGCACGTGCCCGGGCGCCTGCAGCGTTTCGTGCGCGATGGCGTCGAGATCGTGGTCGATGTCGGCCATAACCCGCAGGCGGCGCGCGAACTGGCGGCCTGGCTGGCGGCCGCGCCGGCCCCGGGCCGGACCCACGCCGTGTTCGCCGCGCTCGGCGACAAGGATGTGGCCGGCGTGGTCGCGGCCTTGCACGCAGGCGTCGACGCCTGGCATTTGGCCGGGCTGGCCGACAGCGGTCCGCGCGGGATCGCGGTGGAGGCTTTCGCCGAACGGCTGCGCGACACCGCGGCCGGCGAGGGCAGCCGCCATGCCGACGTCGCCGCCGCGCTGGCCGCGGTGCGGGCACAGGCCAGCGCCGGCGATCGCATCCTGGTGTTCGGTTCCTTCCACACTGCGGCGGCGGCACTGGCCTGGCTGGCGGCGAATTGAGCCGGGCCATTACGCGCCGTGCTTTCGTGACGGCACCGGAGGCCTTGCGGTACCGGCCTTTCACCGTCGGCGATTCTGAATACAACGCTCCGGGCCAGGCATGCACACCGGTCCATGGCCGCCGCGGGGGTATAATTCGCGCCGGTAACCGGCCCTGCGAGTGATCGAGTAGCGATGGAACCTGCCCTGAAACAGCGATTGATCGGTGCGATGGTCCTGGTCGCACTGGCGGTGATTTTCCTGCCCATGCTGATCAAAGGGCCCGCGCCCGAAAGCGGCGCCTCCGATGTTCCCTTGACCTTGCCGGACGCGCCTGCGGGCGAAACCGAGACCCGCGAACTGCCGCTGGTGACGCCGGGCGATGCGCCGCAAGGCGGCGTGGTGGGCATGGAGCCGGCCGACATCAGCCAGCCGGCTTCGACCGGCAGCGACACCTTGCCGACCGTGGACACCGCGGCCGGCGCCAAGACCATGCAGCCGGCGTCCACCGCCGGTGGCGACTACGCGGTCAGCTTCGGCAGCTATGCCAGCGCCAGCGACGCCGACCGGGTGATCGCGGCGCTGCACGCCGCACGCCTGCCGGGTTATCAGGAAACCGCCGCCGGCGCCGGCGGCCGCACCTTGTATCGGGTCCGGATCGGGCCGTTCGCGACCCAGGCCGACGCCGAGGCGGCGCGCCTGGGTTCGACCAAGGTCCGCAAGGACGTCAACGCCAAGGTCGTGGTGCTCAACGCCGACGCGGCCGAGGCCGCCGACCCGGCCGTCGCCACCACCGCGCCGGCCGCATCGGCGCCGTCGGTGAGCGCGCCGAAGCCGCTGGCCGAAAGCGCACCAGTCAAGCCGGCGGCGCTACCGCCGTCGAAGCCGGAACCACTCAAGCCGGCCGCGACCAAGCCTGCCGAAACCAAACCCGTCGCGACCAAGCCTGTCGAAACCAAGCCGGTGGCGACGACCAAGCCGGCCGAAACCAAGCCGGCCGAAACCAAGCCGGTCGCGGCGAAGCCTGCCGAACCGGCCAAGCCGGCACCGAAGCCGGCCGCCGCCGGCACCGGTTTCGCGGTCCAACTGGGTGCGTTCGGCAACGTCGACGAAGCCAACAAATTGCGCGATCGCGCCCGGGCCGCCGGCTTCAGCGCCTTCGTCGAACAAGTCCGGACCGACAAGGGCACGCTCAACCGCGTGCGCCTGGGCCCGGTGGTCAATCGTGCCGACGCGGACAAGTTGAAGGCGCAGGTCGCCGGCAAGCTCGGCGTCGGCGACGCACTGGTCAAGCCGCATCCGTGACGGTTCGCGGCGTGACCTGCAGTTGAATACATCGGTGCAAGGCGCGCCGATGCAGGGCGCGCCGCTCGAGCGTGCGCCAGCGACGAGAGGGAGCGTCACGCTATGACAGCACTGGATTGGGGTTTGTTGTTGATCGTCGGCTTGTCGGCGCTGCTCGGCATGCTGCGCGGTCTGATCGGCGTGGCGGTGTCGCTGGCGGCGTGGCTGTTGGCCGGCATCGCCGCCTACGTGTTCGGCGGCGACGTGGGGCGCAGCCTCGGCGACGGCGAGATGGGCTGGCTGTCGTACCTCGGCGGCTATGCGCTGATTTTCGTGGCGGTGTGGATCGGCGTCGGCCTGTTCGGCATGGTGGTGCGGCGGATCGCGCACTCGGCTGGCTTGTCGGAGATGGACCGTTTGATGGGCCTGGGCCTGGGCGCGGTGCGCGGCGTGTTCTTCGCCTGCGCCTTGCTGGTGGTGCTGGGCATGACGACCTTGCCGCGCGAACCCGCATGGCGCGGTTCGATCGTCGCCGCGATGCTGATGCCGGGCGCGGAGTTGATGCGCGCCGCATTGCCGGACGGCATGGCGCGCAAGGTCGACCTGGAAGGGCGCGGCACCTCCTTGCAAGCGACGGTCCAGGCGCAGGCCAAGAATCTGGAAGACAAGCTGCCGAAGTTATCCGGTGGATTGCCGGGCGGGTTGCCGGGTGGACTGTCGGACATGATGCCGAGCGGCGGCCTGGATTCGCTGCCGCAGGCCGTGCCTGAGGACTCGTCCGGCGGCATAGCCGGGGCCTTGCCCGATGGCCTGGTCAACGGTTTGCCCGACGCGCTGCCCGAGGCGGTGCGCGACATGCTGCCGCAGAAGGGCCAGCAAGGCGCCACGGCGACGCAGATCAAGGGCGACCCGGCCAAGGTCGGCGCCGACCGCAGCAAAGACGAAAAACGCGTTCATTAGCAACAACAACGACTCTCAGCAGGATCAAGCGCTATGTGCGGCATTCTCGGTATCGTCGGCAACACGGATGTCGCCGCTCAGCTTTACGACGGACTTACGGTGCTGCAGCACCGCGGCCAGGATGCGGCCGGCATCGCCACCGCCGACGGCGCGCGCCTGCGCGTGCACAAGGGCAACGGCCTGGTCAGCGACGTCTTCAACGAGACGGCGATGCGCCTGCTCGAAGGCCGCGTCGGCATCGGCCATTGCCGTTACCCCACCGCCGGCAGCGAAGGCTCCGACGAGGCCCAGCCGTTCTACGTCAACTCGCCGTTCGGCATCGCGCTGGCCCACAACGGCAACCTGATCAACACCGACATGCTGCGGCGCGAGGTGTTCGAGCAGGACCGCCGCAACGTCAACACCGAGTCCGACTCGGAAGTGTTGCTCAACGTCTTCGCCCACGAGCTCGACCGTCACCGCGCGCTGACCGCCGAGTCCGCGTTCGCCGCGATCGAAGGCGTGCACCGCCGTTGCGTCGGCGGCTACGCGGTGGTCGCCACCGTGCTCGGCCTGGGCCTGGTCGCGTTCCGCGACCCGCACGGCATCCGCCCGCTGGTGCTCGGCAAGCGCAACACCGGCGGCCAGGACGAATACGCGGTGGCGTCGGAGTCGGTCGCCCTCGACCTGCTCGGCTTCGAGCGCATGCGCGACGTGCGCCCGGGCGAAGGCATCGTGATCACGCCGCGCGGCGAATTGTTCAGCCGCATCTGCGCCGAGCCGCGCCAGCACGCGCCGTGCATCTTCGAGTACGTCTATTTCGCCCGTCCCGACTCGATGATGGACGACGTCTCGGTGCACAAGGCGCGCATGCGCATGGGCCAGACCCTCGGCGAGAAGATCCAGCGCCTGCGTCCGGACCACGACATCGACGTGGTCATCCCGATTCCCGACACCTCGCGCGACTCGGCGCTGGAAATCGCCAACACGCTCGGGGTGAAGTACCGCGAAGGCTTCATCAAGAACCGCTATGTCGGCCGCACCTTCATCATGCCGGGCCAGGGCGAGCGGGCGAAGTCGGTGCGGCGCAAGCTCAACCCGATTCCGCTGGAGTTCCGCAACCGGGTCGTGCTGCTGGTCGACGATTCGATCGTGCGCGGCACCACCTCGCGGCAGATCGTGCAGATGGCGCGCGACGCCGGAGCGCGCAAGGTCTACCTGGCCTCGGCCGCGCCGCCGGTGCGGTTCCCGAACATCTACGGCATCGACATGCCCTCGACCGACGAGCTGGTCGCGCACGGCCGCACCGACGAGGAAGTGCAGACCCTGCTCGGTTGCGACTGGCTGATCTACCAGGACCTCGACGCCCTGGAGCAGGCGGTGTCCGGGCCGAAGCATCGCATCGACCACTTCGACTCGTCCTGCTTCAACGGTGAATACGTCACCGGCGTGGAGCCCGGATATTTCGAGCGCATCCAGCAATTGCGTTCGGACGAGGCCAAGAAGACGCGTCGAGCGTCCTGAGCCCGGGGTGCGCGCGGTGACTTCGCTGTTCGACGCCGCGCGCGCCTGTCTCGACGCGTCCACCCCCGAGGCGAAGGTCGAGATGACCTTCGCCGCCGCGCAGGCTTTCGCCCGCGGCGAACTCGCCGTGCCCGGCGATGCGCCGCCGCCCGAGCCGATCCGCATGCCGGGCCGGCCGGCCAGGCCAGCGCTGGTGCATCCGCGCGAGTTGCCCAAGCGCGGCTTCGGCACGGCCGACGGCCGCGCCGCGTTCGTGCACGCCATCGCCCACATCGAATTCAACGCCATCGACCTGGGCTGGGACGCGGTCTATCGCTTCCGCGGCCTGCCGGCGCAGTTCTATGCCGACTGGGTCGGCGTGGCCAACGACGAGGCGCGGCATTTCAGCCTGCTGCGCGAGCGCCTGCGCGAACTCGGCTACGACTACGGCGATTTCGATGCCCATAACGGCCTGTGGGAAATGGCCGAGAAGACCGCCCACGACGGCCTGGCGCGCATGGCCCTGGTGCCGCGCGTGCTGGAAGCGCGAGGGCTCGACGTGACCCCTGGCATGATCGTCAAGCTGCGCTCGCTCGGCGACGAGGCGACGGTGGCGATCCTCGAAACCATCCTGCGCGAAGAGGTCGCCCATGTCGCCGCCGGCTCGCATTGGTACCGTTGGTACTGCGAACGCGCCGGCATCGACCCGCTGCCGCGTTTCCGCGAATTGCTGGCCGAATACGCGCGCGCCGTGCTGTACGGGCCGTTCAATTTCGATGCGCGCAGCGCCGCCGGCTTCGACGACGAAGAACTGCGCATGCTGGAAGCCTTCGCCGCGCGCTGAGCCGCCGTCGGCCGTCGAACTCTGCAGGAACCCATCTCCCGCTTGGCACTGACGGGAAGGCTAGGGCGAGGGCAGCGCCGCAGGCGCCAAGGCATCGCTCCGTTGCCGCACAAGCCGGGTCTTCCCGAATGAGACCGCGTTCGCGCTACGCCACGGGCGCGCCTACCGTTCGTCCGTGACGCCACGCCGCGTAAAGTCGCGGCCGGGGCGCCGTGCCATCGTCGGCCTTCCGATCCATGGGAGGGATGGCATGAGCAAGCAAGGGATAGGCGTGGCGATGGCCATGGCGTTGGTGTTCGGCCTCGCGGCGATGGCAACGGCCGGCGCGCAGCCGGCGAAGCTCAGCGCCGCCGATTACGCGCGCGCCGAGAAAGTCCTCGACTACAACCTGAGGGGCCGGATCAAGAACGCCCAGGTCGAACCGCATTGGTTGCCCGACGGTCGTTTTTGGTACCGCCGCGATGGCGAGCATGGTGCGGAGTTCCTGCTGGTGGATCCGGCCGCACGCAGCCGCGGCCCCTTGTTCGATGCGGCGCGTCTGCATGCGGCGATGAGCGCGGCCTTGCCGGCGGCGAAAATCGAGGCGGTGCCGACGCCGATCTCGGTGCGCCTCGAAAACGGCACCCTGCATGCGCGTCTAGCCGGCGACCGGAAGCACGAACTGTCCTGCGATCTGGCCGCGTATCGCTGCGACAGCGTGCCGGCGACGACGCCGGACCGTTACTGGCTGGCATCGCCCGACGGTCGCAGCGCCGTGTTCGTGCGCGAGCACAATCTGTGGCTGCGCGATCTGCACAACGGCGCCGAGCGCGCCCTGACCCGCGACGGCGAGGCCCACTTCGGCTATGGCGAATTGCCCGACTTCGCGCTGCATGCGGTGCCGACCCAACTGGGGCAGTGGAAGGTGCCGCCGTTCGCGGTGACCTGGTCGCCGGACGGCAAGCGTCTGCTCGGCACGCGTTACGACGAGCGCAAGGTCGAACCCTATCCGATGGTGGAGATGGCGCCGGAGCGCGGCTTCCGGCCGCAGGTCCACTACATTCGTCTCGGCCTGCTCGGCGATCGCGAGGCGGCACGCGACGAGTGGTACAGCGTCGACGTGGAGAGCGGAGCGACGCGCAGCATTCGGCTGCCGCAGGGTTGGAACGGCGCGATCGAGGCCGATGTGTTGGGTTGGTCGCCGGACAATCGCCGCGCCTACGCGGTGATCGCGCGCTACGACCATCCCGCGCGGATGCGCCTGGTCGAGATCGATCTGGACGACGGCAGCTTGCGCGATGTGATCGAGGAACGCTCGGACACGCGCGTGCAGCTCAACGATTTCATCTACAGTCGCCCGGCGGTGCGTGTGCTCGCCGGCAGCAACGAAGTCGTGTGGTTTTCCGAACGCGACGGCTGGGGCCATTTGTACCTGTACGACCTGCGCGACGGCCGCATGATCCGGCGCCTGACCGCGGGCGATTGGCTGGTGCGCGACATCATCGGCGTCGACGAAGACCGGCGGCAGTTGTATTTCACCGCCGGCGGCCGCGAACCGGGCGACCCCTACCAACGCCGTTTGTACCGCGTGGGGCTGGACGGCGGCGAGCCGCGCTTGCTGACCCCGGAAGCTGCCGACCACGACCTCGACAGCGGCGTCAGCGTGATCCTCGGCGGTAAGGCGCTCGACTTGCTGTCGCCGACCGGCGAGGCGGTGATCGACAATTACTCCACCCTAGACGCGCCGCCGCGCACGCTGCTGCGCTCGACGCGAGATGGCGAAGTACTGCTGGAACTCGAACGTGCCGACGCCTCGGCCGTGCTCGAAGCCGGCTGGCAGGCGCCACAGCGGATCAGGCTGAAGGCGGCCGACAGCCGCACCGATCTGTACGCGACGGTGTTCTTGCCGCCGGGGTATTCGAAAGAGCGCGCGAAGCCTGGGCAGTACCCGATCGTCGATGCCTTCTACGGCGGCCCGCAGGTCACCAATGCCTCGGTCGGTTTCGTCGAAGCGGCCGCGGCGATCAACCCGATCTCGCGATCGAGTCTGTCCGCGTTGGGATTCGTGGTGATCACCATCGACGCGCGCGGCACGCCGGGACGTTCGCAGGCCTTTCACGACGCCAGCTATCACGGCGGCTTCGCCGACGTCCAGGTCGACGACCACGTCGCCGCCATCCGCGAACTCGCGGCTCGCTACCCCGGCCTCGACCTCGACCGGGTCGGCGTCTACGGCCACTCCGCCGGCGGACATGCCTCGGCGCGCGCGATCCTGCGGCGCCCGGATTTTTACAAGGTGGCGGTGTCCTCGGCCGGCAACCACAACCAACAGGGCATGTACGGCGGCGGCATCAACGGCCTGGAGCGGATACTCGGCGGCGCGCCGGACTACGGCGCCAGCGGCGTGCTGCGGCCGTCGCCCGATGCGGTGCCGGCCAATTACCTCGCCAACGACAATGCCGTACTGGCGGCGAACCTGCGGGGCAAGCTGATGCTGGTCTATGGCGACCTCGACGAGAACGCCTTGCCGGCGGTGACCATCCAACTGACCTCGGCCCTGATCAAGGCCAACAAGGACTTCGACCTGCTGTACCTGCCCAACCAGAACCACGAATTGTTCCGCAACGACGCGTATTACACCCGGCGCATGTGGGACTACTTCGTCGAACACTTGATGGGCGCGAAGCCGCCGAAAGATTACAGGCTGCAAGCGCCGGCCAAGCCGGGCGAGTCCGGGTTCTAAGGCGGCGGGGATGCGGCGATTCGTTACCGAGTCGCCGCGCCTTTGCGTCATAGCCGTGTCGGCACGATGACGGTTCCGCTGCGAAGAAAGCTTGGTTGCCGGCACCTCTTCGAGAGCAATCGGCGCACAGCATGAGCGCCGAATCCATCAACTGACGCCGTTCTGCAATATCCCGTTCACACCGAGTCGACAGACTTCCGGGCTTCGCTCTGACGCCGCCCAAGAGCGGACTGCGCATTACGCGCGGCGGCCACTCTGATTTGGAAGTTCCCCTGAAATGACGACGAAGACGACGCTCCTCGCCGCCTCGATTCTGTTCTGCCTGTACGCCGGCAACAGCCTCGCCGCAGAAACCGCCACCACTGCTGCTGTCGATCCGGCCACCGCCGCGGTCGGCGCGGGCGCGGTCGACGACGCCACCACCCTCGATGCGGTCTCCGTGGTCGGCACCGGCCAGACCCGCCAGGTGCAGTCGCTGGGCAAGCAGGATCTGCAACGCGTGGCCGCCGGCACCAGCCCGCTCAAGGTCATGGCCAAGCTGCCGGGCGTGCACTTCCAGAGCTCCGATCCCTGGGGCAACTACGAGTGGTCGAGCAAGCTCAGCATCCGCGGCTTCTCGCAGCAGCAGCTCGGTTTCACCCTCGACGGCGTGCCGCTCGGCGACATGAGCTACGGCAACCACAACGGCCTGCACATCAGCCGCGCGATCGCCGCCGAAAACCTGTCCGGTGCGGAACTCTCGCAGGGCAGCGGCGCGATCGACACGGCGTCCTCGGGCAACCTCGGCGGCACCTTGCGCTTCTTCAGCGCCGACCCGATGGCCGAGTACGGCCTGCGCCTGGCCCAGACCGTCGGCAGCGACGCCACCAGCCGCACCTATGCGCGCATCGACACTGGCGACCATAACGGCTTCAGCGCTTACCTCAGCGGCGTGTTCCACACCACCGACAAGTGGAAGGGCGACGGCCCGCAGCGCAACGGCCAATTCAACGGCAAGTTCGTCTACGCCAACGACGACGTCAAAGTGACCGGCTTCGCCGCGACCTCGCGTCGCCGCGAGACCGACTACGCCGATCTTTCGCTCGAATCCGCGCGCCGCCTCGGCATGGATTGGGACAACTACGCCAACGACTGGCAGCGCGCGATCGACGCCGCCAACGGCAAGTTCAGCGGCGGCGTCACCAGCCTCGACGACGCGTATTACATCGCCCGCGGCGTGCGCGACGACGACCTGGCCTACCTCAACGCCGACTGGAACGTCAGCGACGACCTGGTGCTGGCGGCGACCGCGTACTACCACAACAACAAGGGCCAGGGTCACTGGGCGACGCCGTACTCGGTCTCGCCGACCGTGCCGCTGCGCATGCGCACCACCGAGTACGACATCGAGCGCACCGGCATCATGCCGAGCCTGACCTGGCAGATCGGCGACCACCGCCTGCAGGCCGGCTTGTGGCTGGAGAAGAACGCCCACGGCGTGCAGCGCAACTTCTACGACCTGCAGCGCAACGAGCCGCCGAACGAGATCTTCTTCTACCGCAATCCCAGCGCGCGCGTGTTCCGCCAGCGCTTCGATACCGACACGCGTCAGTACTACGTGCTCGACCACATGGAGTTCATCGGCGGCCGCCTGGCGATCGATGCCGGCTTCAAGGGCCTGCGCGTGGAGACCGACGGCAAGACCCTGATCGGCGGCGCCAGCCGCGCCAGCGGCAAGCTGGTTTCGGAAGACAACTTCCTGCCGCAGCTCGGCGCGCGCTGGCAGCTGAGCGAGCACGAGGAGGTCTTCGGTTCCTACAGCGAAAACCTGTCGGCTTTCCGCACCGGCGTCAACGGCCCGCATTCGACCTCGCAGGCTGCGTTCAATGCTGCCGTCGCTTCGCTGGAACCGGAAAGCTCCAAGACCCTGGAAGCGGGCCTGCGTACCAGCCGCGAGCAGATCGAGGCTTCGGTGGCGGTGTACCGGGTCAACTTCGAGAACCGTCTGCTCGCCATCGCGCGTTGCGCCGGCATCGTCGGCTGCGCGTCGAGTTTCGCCAACGTCGGCGACGTCGAGAGCCGCGGCGCCGAAGTGACCGTGGTGTGGAAGCCGTTCGCCGGTTTCAGCTGGTACCACTCGCTGGCTTTCAACGATTCGCAGTACGAGTCGGATTATCTCGACGGCACCACCCTGGTCCGCACCAAGGGCAAGCAGGTGGTCGATGCGCCGAAGCGCCTGTACGCCACCGAAGTGCGCTGGGAACGCGACGGCCTGTCGCTGCAGCTCGGCGCCAAGTACACCGACAAGCGTTATCTGACCTACCTCAACGATTCCTCGGTCTCGGGCTTCTGGGTGGTCGATGCCTCGGCGTCGTACGAGTGGAAGGAGCTGTCTTGGGCCGATGCGTTCAAGCTGCAGTTGAACCTGACCAATGCCTTCGACAAGCAGTACTTCGGCAGCCTCGGCACCAACGGTTTCGTCGCTTCCGATCCGCGCGGCCTGAACTACACCGTGCAGTCGGGTGCGCCGCGCCAGGCCTTCCTGACCGCCGAGGTGCGTTTCTAAGTAGTAGCTTCCCGAGAAGTAGCTTCCAAGCCGCATCGGTTCCGATGCGGCGGGGCGCTTGGGTCGGGCTCGATCCAGCCGCCTTGCAGCAGCGCCCGGACTTCGCGTCCGGGCGTTTTCGTTTCTGCGGCGGAGCCGTAAGCGATGCGCTCAGTCCAGCGTCTGCAGGCGTGCGCCGTCGCGATCGACGCGCAGCACCGAGCCTTGCTCGTACCAATCGCCGAGCACGATGCGCCGGCAGGCGCGTCCAGCGACGTCCAGCTCGTGCACGGCGGGGCGGTGGGTGTGGCCATGGATCATGCGGTCGATGCCGTAACGCGCGAAGGTCTCGGCGACGGTGGCCGGCGACACGTCGGTGATGGTTTCCATGCGGCCGTCGTCGCGCAGGCCGGCCTGATGAGCCTTGCTCGCCGCGCGCGCCTGTTGCGCGAAGGCCAGGCGTGCGGCGAGCGGCTGCGACAGGAACTGCGCCTGCCAGGCCGGGTGCCGGGTCTGGGCGCGGAACTGCTGATAGGCGACATCGTCGGTGCACAGCAGGTCGCCGTGGCCGATCAGGGTCGGGTGACCGTACAGCGGTACCACGGCGGGGTCGGGCAACACGCTCATGCCGGCGCGCCGGGCGTAGTCCTGGCCGAGCAGGAAGTCGCGATTGCCGCGGATGAAATACACCGGCACGCCGCTGTCGGCGAGGGCCTTGAGTTCGTGCGCGACGAAGGCGCCGGTCTCGGACGGGTCGTCGTCGCCGACCCAGGCCTCGAACAGGTCGCCGAGGATGTACAGCGCGTCGGCGCCGCGGGCTTCGTCGCGGACGAAGCGGCCGAACAGTTCGGTGATCTGCGGACGCTCGGCGTCGAGATGGAGGTCGGAGATGAAGAGGGTCGTCATAGGCTTAGTTTAGCCAGGGTCGTTGCCGGGGCGCGCTGTGGGGGAGCTGGCCGGGCGATGGACGAGCGAGTGCAGGGCGGGAACCGGGTCGATGCGGGGCCTGGGTTTCGCCGCAATCGCGGGACTGGGAGGAGGGGACGGCAGGTGCGCAAACCCGGCTCGGCCCCTTGCTGCCAGCCTGGCCCAACCCCCTGTCGTGGCGTTCGCCCGCGGCTTTTCCCGACGCCTGTGCCCCGGCTCCGTTAAAATCCCCGGTCTCCCAGGATTCACCGAGCCCCGCATGACCTGCCGCACCCGTTTCGCCCCCAGTCCCACCGGTTATCTGCACATCGGCGGCGCGCGCACCGCGCTGTACTGCTGGCTGGAGGCGCGCCGCGCGGGCGGTCAGTTCATCCTGCGCATCGAGGACACCGACCAGGAGCGCAGCACCCAGGCCGCGATCGACGCGATCCTGGAGGCGATGGACTGGCTGGGCCTGGACTACGACGAGGGCCCGATCTACCAGACCCATCGCCTGCAGCGTTATCGCGAGGTCGCCGAACAGATGGTCGCGGCCGGCACGGCTTATTACGCCTACGAGACCAAGGAAGAGTTGGCCGCGGCGCGCGATGCGGCGATGGCGGCGAAGGAAAAGCCGCGTTACAGCGGCGCCTACCGCGACCGCAACGAACCCTTCCGCGACGACCCGAACCGGGTGATCCGCTTCAAGAACCCGCTCGACGGCACCGTCGTGTTCGAGGACAAGGTCAAGGGCCGCATCGAGATCGCCAACAACGAACTCGACGACCTGGTGATCTTCCGCGCCGACGGCTACCCGACCTACAACTTCGCCGTCGTCGTCGACGACCTCGACATGCGCATCAGCGATGTCGTGCGCGGCGACGACCACGTCAACAACACCCCGCGCCAGATCAACATCTATCGGGCGCTGGGCGCGCCGGTGCCGCATTTCTCGCACCTGCCGATGATCCTCGACGAGGAGGGCAACAAGCTCTCCAAGCGCACCGGCGCGGCCGACGTCATGCAGTACCGCGACGCCGGTTATCTGCCGCACGCGCTGCTGAATTATCTGGTCCGCCTGGGCTGGTCGCACGGCGACCAGGAGATCTTCTCGATCGAGGAGATGACCCGTTTGTTCGAGCTCAAGGACGTCAATTCCAAGGCCTCGCGCCTGGACTCGGCCAAGCTCGGCTGGCTCAACCAGCAATACCTCAAGAGCGACGACCCGGTGGCGGTCGGCAAGCACCTGGAATGGCATCTGCTCGACAACGGCTACGACCTGGCCAGCGGCCCGGCCCCGGCCGACGTGGTGATCGCCCTGCGCGACCGCGTGCAGACCCTGAAGGACATGGCCGAGCGCGCCTCGGTCTGGTACCGGCCGCTGACCGAGTACGACGATGCGGCGGTCGCCAAGCATCTGACCGCGAATGCCCGCGCGCCGCTGGCCGAAGCCCGCACCCGCCTGGGCCAGCTCAGCGCCTGGACCGCCGAGACCGTGTCGGCGGCCCTGCACGAGACCGCCGAAGCCCTGGCCATCGGCATGGGCAAGGTCGCCCAGCCGCTGCGGGTGGCGATCACCGGCACCCAGGTCAGCCCGGACATTTCGCATACGGTGTACCTGGCCGGCCAGGCCCAGGCCTTGCAACGCATCGACGCCGCCCTCACTAAACTCCCTGCGTAGGAAGCATCGCGCCGCGATAATGGAGTCCGCCATGAGCACCAGCCACGCCTGTACCGACCCCCAGCACCACGTCCACGACGGCAACGCCTTCGTGCAGGAGGTGGAGCGGGCCTGCGAACAGCGCGGCTTGCGGCTGACTCCCATCCGCGCCCATGCCCTGCGTCTGATCGCCGACGCCGGCAAGCCGATGAAGGCCTACGATCTGCTCGACCAGATGAAGGCCACCCACGACGCCGCCGCGCCGCCGACGATCTACCGCGCGTTGGATTTCCTGCTCGAGCACGGTTTCATCCACAAGCTCGCCTCGATCAACGCCTATGTGGGCTGCCATCACCCGGGCGGCGCCCAGCACGCGGTGCCGTTCCTGATCTGCGACAGCTGCCAGTCGGCGACCGAGCTGGAAGACGAGCGCATCGTCGACCTGCTCGAAGGCCGCGCCCGCGCGCTCGGCTTCGTGCCGCAGGCGCAAACCCTGGAAGTGCACGGCATGTGCGCCGATTGCGTGCAGGCGAAGGCTTGATTTCGTTGCGTGACCGCGTGATTCCGTGACCGCGTGATTTCGCAGGTCCAGCGCCTGCGACAACCGCTTATGAAAATCGCCCCCTTTGCAAAGGGGGCTGCGCCCTGTCTGAGCAGGAAGTCAGGTTAGCGGTGATTGGCGCGGGGGATTTGCTCTTGCTGGGCAGCTTCATCGTTGCGGTTGGCTCGAGAGCAAATCCCCCCTTACCCCCCTTTTTCAAAGGGGGGACGCTATGCCTCCGACGATTCGCCCGTTCGAAAGTTCGCCCCCTTTGGAAAAGGGGGCGGCGTCCGATGTCGTTTGAGGTCGGGTGAGATTCGCTGGCGCGGGGGATTTAGCTTCAGGTCGCGGCGACCGACGAAGCGAAAGCAAATCTTCCTAACCCCTTTTCCAATAAGGGGACAACTCAAGCCTTCGCCGGCGCTAATCCCGTCATGACCGGTTTCGCTTCGCGGATCGGCAGGTTCGCCACCGCCGCCAGCAAGGCGAGCACGATGTCGGCGTACCACATCCAGGTGTAGTCGCCGAACTTCGCCATCGCGATGCCGCCGAACCAGGCGCCGAAGAAGCCGCCGATCTGGTGCGAGAACAGGGTCAGGCCGAACAAAGTGCCCAGGTAACGCGGCCCGAACAGTTTGCCGACCAGGCCCGCGGTCGGCGGCACCGTCGCGAGCCAGGTCAGGCCCAGGCCGGCGGCGAACAGATAGAAGGTCAACGGCGTCGGCGGCGAGATCAGATAGATCGCGATCATCGCCCCGCGGCTGGCGTACATCAGCGCGAGCAGGTGCTTCATGCGATAGCGCTGGCCGAGCCAGCCGGCGGCGAGGCTGCCGGCGATATTGAACAAACCGATCAAGGCCAACGACACCGCCGAGACGTTGTCGGACAAACCGCACAGGGCGATTTCGCCGGGCAGATGGGTGACCAGGAAGGCGATATGGAAGCCGCAGGTGAAAAAGCCCACGTGCAGCATCCAATAACTCGGGTCGCGCAAAGCGACGCGCAGTTGCGCGCGCAGGCCGATCTCGGCCGCGGGCGCGGCGGCGATGCTTCCGGGTGCAGCGGCGGGTGCGGTACGGCGCCGCAACGGCCAAGCCAACGGCAGGGTCGCGACGGCCGCGACGGCGAGCGTCCACATCGCCATCATCCAGCCCGAGGCGGCGATCACCGCCTGCACCAGCGGCGCGAACACGAACTGGCCGAGCGAGCCGCCGGCGTTGATGAAGCCGGCCGCCATCGAGCGCTTTTCCGCCGGCAAACGCTGCGCGGTGGCGCCGATCAGGATCGAAAAACTGCCGGCGCCGGCTCCGGCGGCGCCGAGCAGGCCGAGCGTCACCATCAAGCCCCATTGCGACGACACGAACGGCGTCAGCCCCATGCCGGCGATCAACAGCACGCCGCCGAATACGAGCACGCGCCCCGGCCCGCGTTGATCGGCCAGCGCGCCGAACACCGGTTGCACCGCGCCCCAGACGAACTGACCGATTGCCAGGGCGAAACTGATCTCGGCGATGCCGAGCCCGGTGCTTTGGCCGATCGGTTTGACGAACAAGCCCTGCGACTGGCGGATGCCCATGGTGATCATCAGCATCGCGGTGGCGGCGAGCAGCAACGGCCAATAGGACGCGGTCTTGATCGTGGGCGGAGAGGAAGTCGTGCTCATGGGGTTCTCGGCGGCAGAGGAACTGCGGGGAGGGAGGGGGCGAGCGTGGTTTCGAGTGCGGCAGACTTCAGGGCGTTGCAGGCGAATGCAGTCGCTGGACTGTTCGCAATGACTCCGGTGCAGGGCGAAGTAAAGCCGAGTCCGCTCTCGCGCAGTGGCGACCGCCAGTTCGCGGCATCGCCTCAGCCTGTGGCGATGCCGCGCAGCTTGCATGCGCGTCGTTGCAGGCCGACGCTCGTGTGTTGTTCTCGTCATTCCCGCGAAGGCGGGAATCCAGAGACCGCAAGCGTTCTCGCACGATAGGTTTCGAACATCCGGTTCCGCCCGGGCAGAACGCAGTGCGCTCTCGCCGGAACGACACAAACAACCCAGGCCGGATCGTTCGTATCGGCCCGTTCACGGCGCGTCGTCCTGCAACTGCGCGATCGCGCGGTCCAACTGCGCATGCAAAGCGGCGACGCCTTCGGCGCCCAGGCCTTGATCGATCCGGTCCTGCGCCTGTCGCCATAGCGGTTGCGCGCGTTCGATCACCCGCCGGCCTTCGTCGGTGATGCGCAGGCGGCGCTGGCGTGCATCCAGGCCGGGCACGCTCTCGATCCAGTTCGATTCGACCAGCGGCTTGAGGTCGCGGCTCAGGGTGGTGCGGTCCATGCCGAGCTCGCGGGCGATTTCGCCGAGCGGACGGCCCTGGCCGCCGGTGCGGCGCAAGATCGAATACTGGTTGAGGTTGATCCCGGCCGGCGCCAGGGCCTGGTCGTAGCGCTGGCTCATCAGCCGCGCCAGCTTGCGCATGCGAAAGCAGGTGCAGACGCTCTGGGTCGGGGCGGCGGCGGGCTCGGTTCGGGCGCTCATTGGGTGTATATACACCTATTTGCGCCGCCACCGCAAACGCCGACACGAGGTCGGCGTCTGGGCCACGGGGATAGGTCACGACACGACTGGGAGAGAGATCGTTGAGAACCCCGAAGTCAGGTGGCGTCCATGGGGGACAGCGCCGTCAGAAGAACACCCGCACGCCGAAATCGACGCCGCGGCCGGGCAGGACCACGCTGTCCTTGAGGAAGGAGGTGTGCACGCGTGCCTCCTGGTCGGTCAGGTTGCTGCCGTTGAGGAAGACCTCGTAACCCAGGTTGCCCGCGTCCCAGTGGTAGGCCAGGTGGGCGTCGACGAGGGTGTAGCCGTCGGTCGGGGTTTCGTTGGCCGCGACCTTGTCCTGCTTCATGTAGCGGGTCGCGCCGAGCGATGCGCGCCAGGAGTCGGCGTCCCAGCGCAATTCGCCGCCGACGCGGCCGGGGGCGATGCGCGGCAGGTTGCCGCCGTTGTCGAGCTTGGCGCGCACGCTGTCGCCGAACACGCGCACGTCGAACTTGCCGGCGTCGCCGTCGAACAGGTGCGCGATCGCTTCGCCTTCGAAACCGGTGAACTTGGCGTCGGCCTGGCTCCACTGGCGCACCGGGCTGTCGTCTTCGATCTCGCCGGTGTCGAGCAGGTAGATGAAGCCGTCGAAGCGGGTCTGGTAGGCGGCGAGCTTGGCCTCGAATTTCGCGCCGTGGTAATGCACGCCCAGTTCGACCTGGTTGGCGCGCTCCTTGCGCAGATCGGCGTCGCCGATCTCGAACGAGGCGGTGGCTGCGTGCAGGCCGTGGGCGAACAATTCCTCTTCGGCCGGCGCGCGTTCGGCGCGGTCGAGGTTGAGGCTCAGGCGCCAGGCGTCGTTGAATTTCCACAGTGCGCCGGCCGACAGGCTGACCGGTGTGAAGTCGCGCTTGGCCGCGCCGAACGGCGAGCTTTCGATCTTGTCGACGCGCGCGCCGAGTTCGAGCTGCAGCGGGTCCCAGGTGCGCTGTTCGGTGACGAACAAGCCGGCGGCGCGGGTCTTGGTCTTGGGCACGAAGGCCTCTTCGCCGATCGCCTGGAACTTGCGCTCGTAGCCCTGCACGCCGACCGCGCCGATCCAGCCGCCGAACGGCTTGTGGGTCAGCTCCAGGCGGCCTTCGGTGGCGTCGCTGAGGAAGCGCGTGCCGACTTCGTCGCCTTCGAATTCGATGTGTTCGTATTCGGTGTTGGCCACGCTCGCGCGCAGGCCGCTGAAAATGCCGAAGGCCTGATTGATGCCGCCTTTCAGCTCGAAGCGGTTCTGCTTCATGTCGATGTGCACCGGCGCTTCGCCTTCGAGCGCATCGCCGGGTTCGCCGGGATTGCCGTAGCGGTCTTCGTAGCGCGCTGCGGAAAAGCCGAGGAAGCCCAGATCGCCGACCAACGAGGCGCCGAGCGCGCCGGTCTTGGTGTCGACGAAGCTGTTGCGCTGACGGCCGAGCGGGGTTTCGTAATCCTTGTTGTTGCGGTACACGCCGTCGGCATGCAGCACCAGGGCGCCGTCGGCGCCCATCGCATCGACGCGGGCCATGCCGGTGACGCCGTCGTTGACGGTGTCGTGGCGGATCTCGGCGCGGCCGGACACGGTTTCGTCGAGCGGGCGCTCGGCGATGCGGCCGTCGACCACGTTGACCACGCCGCCGATCGCGCCGCTGCCGTAGAGCAGGGTGGCCGGGCCCTTGAGCACTTCGATCTGGTCGGCGAGGAAGGGTTCGACGGTGACGTTGTGGTCCTGGCTGACGGTGGACACGTCCTGGCTGGCCAGGCCGCCGGTCAGCACGCCGACACGCGGGCCTTCCAGGCCGCGGATGATCGGGCGGCCGACGCCGGCGCCGAAGTTGGAGCTCTGCACGCCGGGCAGCTTGCCGATGGTCTCGCCGAGGGTGGTGCCGCGCGCTTCGTCGAGCTTCTCGCCGGCCAGCACCTCGACCGGCTGGGCCAGTTCCTCGGCGCTGGACTGCAGCGGGGTGGCTGTGACGACAACGGCGTCGAGGCTGGTAGCCTTGCCGTGGCGGGTGTCGCTGGCGGTGCCCCCAGGCGGCTCCTGGGCATTGGCCTGGGCGGTGGCCAGCGCGGCCGGCAGGGCCAGGGTAAGGGCGATGGTGAGCGCGCTGCGACGTGCGCCGAGGAATGAACGGATGGGCTTGGGCATGATGAACCGGCTGACGATGAACTGGCGGGGGATGGTGAAATGTTATAAAGTAACGTTTACCGATTGACAACCATCCCAGAAGTCATCCCCCCATGTCTTCATTGCTACGCGGCTTAATCGACCGGATCGGCGCCTTCGGCTCGCTGGCCTGCGCCATTCATTGCGCAGCGCTGCCGCTGCTGATCGCGGTGCTGCCCTCGTTGGGCTTCGCCGGTTGGTTCGACGACGGCTTCGAACTGGCCTTCGTCATCTTCGCCACCATGCTCGGCACGGCCAGCCTGATCTCCGGCTATCGCCGCCACCACGCCGTGCGCGCGCTGTCGCTGCTGGTTCCGGGCCTGAGCGTGCTGTGGATCGGCGTGTTGTACCCGCCGCTGCACGGCTCGCTGTTGCCGCACGCCATCGCCATGACCTTCGGCGGCACCCTGGTCGGCCTGGCCCACTTGGCCAACCTGCGCCTGAACCACAGCCACGTCCACGACGCCAGCTGCGCTCACTGAGCGCCCACAGGAGCGGCTGCGGACGCCTCGGATCGACGCTTGTGCTAGGCTTCGCAGCCTCGCGCGCGGCCGCGCAGCGCCGGACACCGGGCCTCGGCCCCCGGCGAAATCGCCTGCAGCCTGCGCGGACCACCATTCGATTCAACTGTAGAACGTCTTAATTAGGAGCACGACCATGGGTAAAGGCGACCGCAAGACCGCCAAGGGCAAGCGCTACAACTCCAGCTACGGCAACGCCCGCAAGGCCGTGAGCAAGGCGACCGGCACCGCCGCCGCGCCGGCAGCGAAGAAGACCGCCGTCAAGAGCGCGACCAAGGCACCGGCCAAGAAGGTCGTGGCCAAGAAGACCGCTGCCAAGGAATAAGCCGGCCCGGCGCCGACGCTGTTCGAGAAAGCCCCGCATCGCGGGGCTTTTTTTTGTCCTTTCTTTGCCGACGAAGGCCCGGGCGACGGGGCGGCGCAAGCCCATCGCAACGGGTTTTCCGCGCCGCGCCTATGCCAACGGACACACACAGACAAGATGTAATTTTTTCATTAAGATGCGCGCGTTCCCGAGGAAGGGAACGGTCATCACATTTCGAAGGATCAAGGGGATTTATGAAGAAGCAACTCGCGCTGGCGCTTGCGCTGGCCATGGCCTCGTCTGCGGCCGCCGCTGCCGACGGCCTGAGCTACACCCATGTCGAAGCCGGCTACTCGGTGCAGAAGATCGAACTGGTCACCGTCGACGAAGACCTCGATATCGAGGACCCGAAGGCCGCTGGCGGTTACATCGCCGGTTCGGTCGCGTTGAACGATGCCATGCACCTGTTCGGCGGCTACCGCCAGGGCAGCGACGATATCGAAATCAGCTACGCCGGCAGCTACCTCGGCGAAGTCGACATCGACTCCACCCAGTACCAGATCGGCCTGGGCTACCACCACACGCTGTCCGACCGCGTCGACTGGACCGGTGAGCTGAGCTACCTGCGCACCGAAATCGACGTCGAAGACGAAGAAGCCGTCGAAGGCGACGACTACCGCGCTTCGCTCGGCCTGCGCGGCGACCTGGCGGCGAACTTCGAAGGCTGGATCAAGGCCAACTACACCGACGGCGACGTCTACGACGGCGAATTCAGCGGCACGATCGGCGCACTGGTCAAGTTCAACGAGACCTGGGGCATCGTCGGCGAAGCCGAATTCGGCGACAAGAACAGCCAGTTCAACCTGGGCGTGCGCGCCAGCTTCTAAGCGGGCTCGTACGTGCGATAGCGGAAGCCCGGCGCAAGCCGGGCTTCTGCGTTTCAGCGGTCTTGCCATCGCAATGGCGATGCCGCAGATGTAATTGGCACAGATGTAACTGGCGCGGATGTAACTGATGCGAATGCAACCGCCGCGAATGCCGATGCCGCGAACGTCCCGCGTTCGCGGCCGGCCTTACGACTTCTGCGCCAGCTTCTCGACCGCACTCCACACCCGCAGCAGATTGCCGCCGAGCACCTTGCGGATGGTTTCGTCGGAGTGGCCGCGCGCCTTCAGGCCCTCGATCAGATTCGGATAATCGGCGACCGACTTCAGGCCTTCCGGCAGGGCGCCGCTGACGCCGTCGAAATCCGAGCCGATGCCGACATGGTCGGCGCCCAGCAGCTTGATGCCGTAGTCGATCTGGTTCAGCACCGCATCGATTTTGACCGCGCGCGGCGGGTGCGATTTCTCCCAGGCCTGGTCGAAGGATTCCTGAGACTGCACGGTTTCGCCGCGTGCGCGGGCGGCGGCCTGTTCCTTTTCGAACTTGGCGTTGGCGTCGAAATAACCCTGAGTATCGGCCGCCGAGGCCGGGTCGACGAAGGCGTTGCCGAACACGATCTGGACCACGCCGCCCTTCGCCGCGACCGCCTTGGCGAGCTCGTCGCTGAGGTTGCGCTCGAAGCCCGGGGTGAAATGGCGCAGGCCGGAATGGCTGGCGATCACCGGCGCCTTGCTGCGCGCGAGCACGTCGAGAACGGCGTCGTCGGACAGATGCGAGACGTCGACCATAATGCCGAGCCTGTTCATTTCGTCGACGACCTGTTCGCCGAACGGGCTCAGGCCTTTCCACTTGCGGTGCTTGTCGTAGGACGAATCGCTGATGCGGTTGTCCTGGCCATGGGCGAGCGTGATGTAGCGCACGCCGCGGCCGTGGAAGCGCGCGAGCTGGGCGAGGTCGTCGCCGATCGGCGCGCCGTTCTCCATGCCGAGCGCGAGCAGCACCCGTTGGCCGCGTTCGTGCAGGCGTTCCAGGTCGGCCGGCGAACGCAGCAGGGCGAACTTGTCCGGATGGCGGCCGATCATCGCCTCGACCGCGTCGATCTGGGTGTGCGCGGTCTGCTGCGCGGTGCCGGCGGCGTCTTCGCCGGGCGAGGTGTAGATCGACATGAAGGCGACGTCGAGCCCGCCCTGGCGCGCGCGCGGATAGTCGAACTCGACCTTGGGCGTGTCGACGCCGAGGTCGTTCCAGTGCCGCAGCAGTCCGCTCGGCGCGTCGATATGGGTGTCGACGATGATCGCGTCCTGGGCGAAGCGCTGGCCCGCGCTCAGAGGCTGGTCGGCGAGCGCGAAAGGCGGCGACAGGAGCAGGGCAAGAGCGAGAACGGTCCGCACGGTACCTCCAGGTGGGCAGCGAAGACGGCGTAATGCCGCATCGGGCAGCCAGCCTACAACAGCGCGCCGCGGCTGCCTTGCGGCGGCGCAGCGTATACGCAGAATCATCGATGCCAGCTCGTGGCTACGCGGTTGCGCTGCTTGCAAGGGTAGGAGCGGCGCGAGCCGCGACCGCACAGTCCGATCGTTGCGTCGAAGGGTTCGGGCGAAAGCGATCAGCATCGGCTCTAGCCGATCGTATCAACCAACCGCCGCCCACCTGCGAACACGCGCTGCGCCAGACCGCCGCCGAGCCAGTAACACAGCTCCGAGGGATGGCCGATGCGCCACTGCACGAAATCGGCACGCGCGCCGACCCGCAGCACGCCGCGATCGGCCAGGCCGAGTGCGCGCGCCGCATGCACGGTCGCGCCGCGCAGGGCTTCTTCCGGGGTCAGGCGGAAATGCGTGCACGACAGCTGCATGGCCTGGCGCATCGACAGCAAGGGCGAGGTGCCGGGGTTGCAGTCGGTCGCCACCGCCATTGCCACGCCGTGTTCGCGGAAGGCGTCGAGCGGTGGCAGCTTGGTCTCGCGCAAGACATGGAACGCGCCCGGCAGCAGCACCGCGACCGTGCCGTGCGCGGCCATCGCACGCACGCTGTCGAGCGAGGTGTGTTCGACATGATCGGCCGACAGGCCGTCGAAACTTGCGGCCAGGGCGGCGCCGCCGAGATCGCTGAGCTGGTCGGCGTGCAGCTTGACCGGCAGGCCGAGCGAGCGCGCGGCCTCGAACACGCGGCGGGTCTGCCCGGGGCTGAAGCCGATGCCTTCGCAGAACGCGTCGACTGCGTCGATCAGGCCTTCGGCGTGCAGGCGCGGCATCCACGCGCAGACCGCGTCGATGTAATCGTCGGCGCGCCCGGCGTACTCGGGCGGCAGGGCATGCGCGGCCAGATAGGTCGCGCGCACCTCGACGCCGAGGGCATCGCCGACCGCACGAGCGACCCGCAGCATCTTGCGCTCGTTGTCGTAGTCCAGGCCGTAGCCGGACTTGATTTCCAGGGTGGTGGCGCCGTCGGCGAGCAGGGCGCGGGCGCGCGGCAGCGACTGGCGCAGCAATTCGGCTTCGTCGGCGGCGCGGGTCGCGCGCACGCTGGACACGATGCCGCCGCCGGCGCGGGCGATTTCTTCGTAACTCGCGCCCTGCAGGCGCTGCTCGAACTCGCGCGCGCGGTCGCCGGCGAAGACCAGGTGGGTGTGGCAGTCGACCAAGCCCGGGGTGATCCAGCCGTCGGCTTCGATCACGCTTTCGGCCAAGCTCGCCGGGTCGGCGCCGAGCGCGCTGCGCGGGCCGATGTGGGCGATGCGGCCGTCGCGCCAGGCCAGGGCGGCGTCGGCGATCTCGCCGTAGCCTTGCGCGGCGTCGAGGGTGGCCAGCGAGGCGCCGACGATGAGGCCGTCGTAGCGGCCGCCGCCGGCAGGATGGGATGCGGTGCTCATGGGCCGATTCTACATGGGCGATTCTGCCCGGCCGATTTCAGCCAGCCGACCATAGCCAGCCGATCCTAGCCAGCCGACCTTAGCCAACCGATCCTGGCCGCCGCGCCGCGCCGCGCCGCGCCGCGTCGCGACGGTCGCATCGCGCGCCCGCGCAGGCGAGAATGCGCGCATGACCACCTCAGACCAAGCCGCTCTCTGGACGCCCGCCGGCTGGCGCCGCGACGACACCATCATCGAACGCATCGTGCCGGGTATCGCCAACCTGCATTCGCATGCCTTCCAGCGCGCGATGGCCGGCATGGCCGAGCGCCAGAGCGACCCCAGGGACAGTTTCTGGACCTGGCGCGAGACCATGTACCGCTTCGCCGGGCGCTTCACACCGGAGTCGCTGCACGCGGTCGCCAGCCAGCTCTATGTCGAGATGCTCGAAGCCGGCTACACCACGGTCTGCGAATTCCACTATCTGCACCACGCCCCGGACGGCCGTCCTTATGCCGACCCGGCGGCGATGTCGCGCGCCCTGATCCAGGCCGCGCGCGAAACCGGCATCCGCATGACCCTGCTGCCGGTGCTGTACATGACCGGCGGTTTCGACGAACGCCCGCTCGGCGAGCGCCAGCGCCGTTTCGGCCATGAAGTCGATGCTTATCTGCGTTTGCTCGACACCTTGCGCAGCGAGTCCGATGAACTGCTGAAGGTCGGTTGCTGCCTGCACAGCCTGCGCGCGGTGCCGCCGTCGCCGATGCGCGAGGTGCTGGCGGCGTTGCCGGACGACAGCCGCGTGCACGTGCACATCGCCGAACAGGTCGCCGAAGTCGAGGACTGCCTGGCGATTCGCAAGGCGCGGCCGGTGCGCTGGTTGCTCGATCATGCCGAAGTCGACGAACGTTGGACCCTGGTGCACGCGACCCATCTCGATGCCGGTGAAGTGCAGGGCATCGCCGACAGCGGCGCGACCGTGGCGATCTGCACCACCACCGAGGCCAATCTCGGCGACGGTCTGTTCCCGCTGCGCGATTACCTCGACGCCGGCGGCGCCTGGGGCGTGGGTTCGGATTCGCATATCTCGGTATCGCCGGTCGAGGAACTGCGTTGGCTCGAATACGGCCAGCGCCTGATCACGCGCCGCCGCAACATCGCGATCGGCACGCATTCGACCAGCGTCGGCGAGACCTTGCTGCGCGGCGTGGTCGCGAGCGCCGAGCGCTCGACCGGCTTCGATGCGATCAGCCTGGCCGGCGATTTCCTCACCCTCGACCGCGACGCCCCGGCCTTCGCCGGCGCGACCGATGAGGATTACATCGACCGCTGGTTGTTCAGCGGCAACCGCAATCTGGTGCGCGAGGTCCATGTCGGCGGCCGCCAGGTCGTCGCCGAAGGCCGTCATCGCGATCGCGACGCGGTCGCCGCGCGTTACGGACGGACCTTGCGGGCCTTGCTTGCCGATTGATGGATGCCGTGATCGATGTTCCGATCGGCGTCTTGCGCGAGCGCCGGTCGCCCGCGCTCAGGCCGGTGCGAACAGATCGTCGATCGGCACCCGTCGAGGCAGCACGCCTTCGAGGGTCAACAGGAACTCCTTGGTCGGCAAGCCACCGCCGAAACCGGTCAGGCTGCCGTCGGAGCCGATCACGCGATGGCAGGGCAGCACGATCGGCAGCGGATTGCGGCCATTGGCCGCGCCGACCGCACGCGTCGCGGTCGGTTGGCCGATATGGCGGGCCATCTGCGCATAGCTCCAGGTCTCGCCCCAGCGGATCTGCATCAGCGTGCGCCACACCTGCAATTGGAACGGCGTCCCGTGCGGCGCCAGCGGCAGATCGAATTCCTGGCGCGTGCCGGCGAAGTATTCGCCGAGTTGCTTGCGTGTTTCGAGCAGCACGCCGTTATCGCCCTCGTGCCAATCGGCGCCGCGCTTGACCGGATGCCAGGGCGCTTCGAACTCGATCACACGCAGGCCGTCGTCGGCGCTGGCGAGCAGCAATTGGCCGACCGGGCTGTCGATGTGCTGGAACGTGATCATGCGGCTTTCCGGGGTTTCTTCGTGGCGCGTGCGGGTGCCGCGACCGGTTGAGCAGTGTCGCCGAGAGCCTGACCGATCGGCACCGGCATGCTGTCGCGCCAGACGTGGATCACCGCATAGGCCCGCCACGGACGCCAGGCTTCGGCGCGCGCGTTGAGTGCCTTCGCGCTCATCCGCACGCCGTCTTCGGGCACCGCTTTCTGCAGCACGAGGTCGTCGGCCGGGAACGCATCGGGGTGGCCGAGCGCGCGCATCGCGACGTAGTGCGCGGTCCACGGGCCGATGCCGGGCAGGGCGACCCAGCGAGCGACGAAATCGTCGAGGGTGCGTTCGGCGCGGAAATCGACCCGGCCTTCGAGCAAGGCGCGTGCCACCGTGCGCACGGTATCGGCGCGGGCGCGGGTCAGCCCGATCTGGGTGAGATCGGCATCGGCCAAGGCTTCCGGCGTCGGGAACAGATGTTCGAGGCCGGCGGCGAAGGGCTTGGGCAGGGCCTGGCCGAATTGCTGTGCGAGCCGCGTCGCCAGGGTGCGCGCGGCGGCGACGCTGACCTGTTGGCCGAGAATTGCGCGCACCGAGATCTCGAAACCGTCCCAGCCGCTCGGCAGGCGCAGGCCCGGGCGTTTCGCCAGCAAGGGCTTGAGGCGCGGATCGACCGAGAGCGCCGCGGCGATCGCGTTCGGATCGGCGTCGAGATCGAACATGCGGCGCAGGCGATTGGTGATTTCGAGCAGACGCGCCGGCTTCGGCCCGTGCAGTTCGAGCTTCAGTGCGTGCTCGCCGCCGCGCCAGGCGCTGACGCGCAGCCAGCCGGGCGCTTCGATCGGCCCGATTACCCGGCTGTAACTGTGCGCGTCGACCACTTCGACGCCGGGCAGGGCGCGGCCGCGCAGGAAGTCGAGCATCGCCGCGAAGTCGTAGGGCGGGCGATAGCCCAGGCGCAGAGTCAGGGTATTGCCGTCGCCGTCGGGGCTTTCGTTCGGGCGCCGGCGCAGATCGCGCGGCGCCATCCGGTAGGCCTCGCGGAACGTGGTGTTGAAACGGCGCAGGCTGCCGAAGCCGGCGGCCATCGCGACCTCGGTGATCGGCAGACGGGTTTCGGTCAGCAGTTGCTTGGCGAACAACAACCGCCGCGTGCCGTGCACGCCGATCGGCGGCGCGCCGAGGCGTTCGACGAACAAGCGCCGCAACTGGCGTTCGCCGACGCCGACGCGTTCGGCCAAGGCGGCCAGCGGCTGATCGGCCAGCAAGCCTTCGTCGATCAGCTTGAGCGCACGCGCCACCGCGGCGTCGCCGCGGCGCCATGCGCCTTCGCCCGGCGATAACTCCGGACGACAGCGCAGACAGGGCCGGAAACCGGCGGCTTCCGCGGCCGCGGCATGGCCGTAATAGACCACGTTCTCGCGCTTGGCCGCGGGCGCCGGGCAGACCGGCCGGCAATAGATGCCGGTGCTGGTGACGGCGGTGAAGAACAGGCCGTCGAAGCGCGGATCGCGGCTGAAACGTGCCTGTTCGCAGACGCGCCAATGCGGCAGCGAGGCGGTCGGTGCGGGGGTGATGGGGGCGTCCATGAAGCAAGGCTAGCACCGGCGAGGGGGCGGGACTCGCCGGATTCGGACATGAATGCTGGAAGGAGTGTTCTTGTCTTGTGGGGCCGATATACGGGGTTGGTCGGTCGCTGGCTTTGGCTTGAGGGTGGGAGGGGCGTGAGCCGCGGCTGGGGGGCTTCAAGCTGAGGCGGCCCGATTGCCCGATGCTGTCGTACTAGCTTTGACTCTTGCCCTTGCCCTTGGCCTGGCTGTTGCTGTGCGTCGCCACGCACTAGCGAAGGCAATCGAAAACCCGGAGGGCGGCGCGCAGGGATGCGCGCCGTTTTTCATCGGGACAAGGATGTCC
>NZ_JMTZ01000055.1 GCF_000731095.1 Lysobacter antibioticus
CAAAAGAAAGTTACCCGCCGCTTTAGTGGCGGAAGCTTTAGGCGTTTGATCTTGATGTTGCTTGAGCGATACGCCGCGAGACCATTACCGCGCGGTCGCGGCTCGCGCCGCTCCTACCCCTGTTGGCACCGCCACAGCAGATTCACCGCGGCGTTTTAGCGACGGAAGCTCTAAGCGTTTGATCTTGATCTTGCTTGAACGAAGCGTGGCGAGACCGCAACAACGCGGTCGCGGCTCGCGCCGCTCCTACCCTTGGTGGCACCGCTGCAGCAGATTCGTCGAGATGAGGCCGTAATCGGTCTGCGACGCGACAACGCTGCCCTCAACCTCCCGCCGGCTCCGGCAGTCCCCAGGCCCGCCAATGCTGCGCGTACTGCGCCTGCGGCAACAGCACGAACACCGGTTGCGCTTCGGGCTTCAACCACGCCAGCAAACGGTCCATCTCGCCGTCGTCCATCGCGGTGCAGCCGGCGGTGGCTTCGCCGGGGGCTTTCCACAGGTGGGCGAAGATGCAACTGCCCGCACCGGCGACGCCGGCGCGGTTGTGTTCGATCACGAAACCCTGGCGATAGCGTTGATCGCCGCCGGCGTGCAGGTCGCGGCGCATCGGTTCGGTGGAGCCGGCGACCGCGGCCTCGCCGACGGTCTTGGCATCGACGATGCGGTTGTACAAGGGCGAGTCGCTGACGTCGATGCAGTAGTCCGACACCGTCATCGCGCTGTAGGGCAGGGCGGTGGCGGCACGGTCGGCGTAGCCGAAGGCGGTGCCGATGTGGAACAGGCCGGCGGGGGCGCGGCCGTCGCCTTCGCGCTTGACCGGGCCGTCTTGCTGCGCCGGATGCAGGCCCAGGCCCCAGGCCGAACCGGCGCGGCCGATCGTTACCTCGGCCGCATCGCCGACCGAGCGCCACTGGCCGTCGACGCGCTCGAAGCGCTGTAGCCGACCCTGGTTGGCGTCCCAGCCGGCCGTAGTCACGACCACCAGTTGCCCGGCCTGACTGGTTTCGCCGCCGTGGCGGTCGCTGCCGGTCGTGGCGCAGCCGGCCAGCATCAGGGCCAGTCCCGCCGCGATGAGACCGGCGCAGCGGCGCAGACCCGAGGCGGGCGTGAACTCGGCCCCGGGCCTGGCTGGAGATTCGCGCCCGGACGAGGGCAGGCGGAAGGACGGGGGCATGGGCATTCCTCGCGGCGCATCGCGCGGCATCAGGTGTCGAGCATGTCCTGGATGCGTTCGGCGTTGCTGTCGAGCTGGCTGAGCCGGCCCTGGCCGCGTTCGCACAGCAGGATGAAGATCAGGTCGAGCAGGTGCTGCAGCGCCGACTGGTACAGCAGCGGCTCGACATGGGCGCGCTCGTCGTGGGCCGAGACCAGCAGGGAGAAATCGGCATGGGCGCGCAGCGGGTTGGGGGTGTGGCGGGTCACCGAGACGACCTTGCCGCCGGCTTCGCCGAAGGTGCGCGCCAGGTGGCACAGCGCGGTCTGCTTGCCGAGCTCGGAGAACACCAGCAGCAGGTCGTTCTGGTTCGCGGTGGCGGTGCTGGCGGTCATCAGCACCGGGTCGAAATGGTGGACGCTGAGGATGCCGATCATCGCCAGCTTCATCGCCAGGGCGCGGGCCGGGATGCCGTCCTCGCCCAGGCCGATGATGAACACCCGGCGCGCGTCCTGGATCAGCTCGGCGATGGCGTCGATGCGCTCGGCCGGGTTGATCAGCCGGGTTTCCTCCTCGGCGCGGGCCTTGCCGTGCCACAGGCGCTCGGCCAGGGCGGCATGCGGGTCGGCGTGGACCGATTCGACCGCGTGGGCGTCGTCGTGGCCGTGGCCGCGCGCGACCGCCTCGCCGATCGAGTACTTCAGGTCCGGATAGCCCTTGAAGCCGAGCTTCTGGCTGAACTTGACCACGCTCGACTGGCTGATGCCGAGCGCGTTGGCCAGCTGCTGCGAGGAATAGTCACGCAGCAGGTGCGCGTTCTCGAGCAGGTAATCGGCGATCCGGCGTTCGATCGCCGACATCTGGTCGCGTTCGGAGCGGATCTTGAGCAAGGGCGACATCGGCGGGTCCAGTCCTGTACGGCTAATCCTGTGGCGAAACCGGAGCCGCGGCTCAGACGTCGAGCGGTTCCAGGCCGCGGATCTCGCGGATGCCCAGACCCGGCGCGTCGGTCACCGTGATCTCCGATTCGTTGAAGATAACTCCCCCGTCGACCGGATTGAACGCGCACAGCGAGGGACCGTCCAGATCCACCTTGGTGATCACATTGGATTTGGCCACCGCCAGGTGGACCGCGGCGGCGACGCTGATGCTGGTCTCGATCATGCAGCCGATCATGCATTCGACCCCGTACATGGCGGCGATATCGGCGATCTGGATGGCCTTGGACAGGCCGCCGGTCTTCATCAGCTTGATGTTGATGATGTCGGCGGCGCGCATCCGGATCAGGTCGATGACCTCGGCCGGGCCGAACACGCTTTCGTCGGCCATGATCGGGGTGTGGACCCGATCCGTGACGTACTTCATACCGTCGAGGTCCTGGGCCTTGACCGGTTGCTCGACCAGTTCCAGGCGCACCCCGGCGTCTTCCAGGGTCTGCAGGGCATACACCGCCTGCTTGGCGGTCCAGCCCTGGTTGGCGTCCAGGCGCAGCAGGGCGCGGCCTTCGACCGCGGCATAGATCGCCTTGACCCGCTCGATGTCGACGCCGATGTCCTTGCCGACCTTGATCTTCAGCGACTCGAAGCCGCGGTCGACCGCGGCGATCGAGTCGGCGACCATCTTCTCGATGTAGTCCACGCTGATGGTGATGTCGGTGGTGATGACCGGGTCGCCGCCGCCGAGCATCTTGTACAGCGGGGCGCCGTAAAGCTGGCCCCACAGGTCGTAGACCGCGATCTCGACCGCGGCCTTGGCGCTGGAATTCTTCTCCAGCGCGCCCTGGATCAGGCCGGTGATGCGGTTGAGGTTGGCGATCTCCTCGCCGATCAGGCGCGGCGAGATGAACTTGCGGATCGCCTCGACGATCGAACCGTGGGTGTCGCCGGTGATCACCGCCGTCGCCGGCGCTTCGCCGTAGCCGATGTGGCCGGTATCGGTGTGGACGGTGACGACGATGTCCTCGACCACGTCGACCGTGCGCAGCGCGGTCTTGAACGGGGTCTTCAGCGGGACCCGCAGCATGCCGAATCGGATGTCGGTGATCTTCATGTGGTCGGTAAGGTCTTGGTTCGTTCGGCGTGTTCGGTGGTTGGGAGGGTGGCGGCGCTCGGCGACGCTACTTCGGATGGGGTCGACGGCGGTGTGAAGTCGGCGACCGCGGCTTGGGAGAGGATCGCTCTCCGGCGTGGATGGCCTCGCTCATGGACGAATACGTTGAATGCTGGTGATCCGGTCCACGGTCGGCTGCTCGCGGTTGAACAGCAGCGGCACCAGCGGCGTCACCGAGACGCCGTTGAGGTGCACGCGCGCCAGTTCGCCGGTGCGGTCGCGGAAGGTGATGCCGGTGGTGTCGTGGATCACGTAGGGCCAGCCGTCCTCGTGGCCGACCACCATCATCACGTGGCCGGGGATGTAGATCAGGTCGCCCACTTCCAGGGTCTTGAGGATCTTCAGGCGGTCCTCGTGGCCGACATCGTCGGCCAGGTCGATGCGGTTGTAGGCCGGGCTGACCGCCTGGTCGCGAGTATTGCGCGGCAGCTGCACGCCGAAGCTGCGGTAGATCTCGGAAACGAAGCCGCTGCAGTCGCGGGTGTTGTAGGAATGCCCCCAGCCGTAGCGTTCGCCGAGGAACTTGAAGCCCTGGCGGACCAAGTTGGCTTGCGTCAGCGGCAAGTAGTCCGCGGCGGTGTCCGCGGTGCGCGGCAGCAGCGCCGGGGAAAACTGCAAACGCCCCGCTCCGTCGCGATACGGCAGCTCGATCACATGCGAGGCGTAATGGTGTTGGCCGTTGACCGGGCGCTCGGCCGGCCAGTCGGCGAGCAGCGGCACGCGCACGCCCATCTCCAACTGCACGTCCGACACGCCGGGCTGTTCGGGCGCATGCACGGTGCGCGCGGTCGCGCCGGTGACGACCAGGTAGGGCGCCTTGCGGGTGTAGGCGAAGATCGGCTTGGCCTCGCCCTCGGCGATGCGGTCTTTCTCGACCCAGGCCGCGTACAGCTCGCTGACCACGAACCAGTACTGGCCGTCGAGGCTCTCGTGCACGATCGCCACCGGCGTGCCCGGGAACAGCGCGCTTTCCTGGTAGCGGTCGATGTCGGTGTCGCCGCGCGCGGTGAACACGCGCAGCCGGGTCGGGAAGGTGCGCAGGTCGGCGCGGCGCACGACCATGCCGTAGCGGGTGTCTTGTAGCGCCGGGATGGCGTCCAGCGCCAGGGCGTCGCCGAGTTGCTGCAAGGTCGGCGCCGGCACTTCCTCGCCGCGCTCGTCGTACAGGGTTTCCTCGCGCGCCTGCGACAGCGCCGCGATCCACTCGCGTACCTGCGCACGTCGCAGTTTTGCCGGCAGATGTTCGATATCGTGCACCGACGGGTCGAGCCGATGCAGGCGCTGGTTCTGCGCGTCGATCGCTTTGCGGTCGAGTATCGTCGTGTCGGGCTGGGTCTGCTGGCGTATCCAGTAGTCCGCGTTCAATTGCCCCTCCTCGATGCCGATCACGCCGGTCGCCGGCGTGCGCGCAGTCTCGCGTGCGAAGGCCGGCACCGCGCCCAAGGGCACGGCTGCCAACAACGCCGCGATCAACAGCGCGGCGCGGCCATGGGAATGCTGCGGGTGGCGAGTGTCGCTACGCATCGCTTCATGCTCCGGGCGCGCTGGGCCGATCCCGCGCGCCGTCACAGGCCCGATGCCGGTCGTCCGGCACCCACCCGGCTTCGACGAACGCGCGACGTCGGGTCGGTCCGCAGAATACATACTTCCTACAAAAAATAGATAGAGAATAATTTATTGACCGGGTCCGCCCTTCATGTTACACAGCCATGAATCGATGGCCCCCGCGTGGGTGACACCAGGTATGGATCCCGTGACTGACCTGCTGTTTATCGCTCCCCGCGCGAGGGCCATCGTCTTCTTCGCTGGGAGTTGGCGGGCGGCCGTGCTGGCCGCGGCGCTGGCCGTGGCCGCGCCGGGCTGGGCCCACGGCGCGGCCACGGACGACGCCGGCGAACGCCTCGCCGCCATCGTGGCCCTGGTCGACACCGGTCATTTCGAAGGCGCCCGGGCCCGCATCGCCGAGGCCCTGGCCCGCCCCGGGGTGACCGCGCCGCAACGCCAAGCGCTGGAGTTCGAGCGCGAGCGCATGCGTCGCATCCGCCTGGACTTCACCCTCGACGAAGCCCAGGCCCAGGCCAAGCTGCGCGAGCAGATCCCCGACCTGCGCGCCGACGAGTTCGCCGCCTGGGACCGCGCCGGCCTGCTCGAATACATCATCATCGACGGCGACAAGCGCTATTTCCAACGTGCGCCGTCGAACCTGTTCCGGCTCAGCGAGCAAGCCCTGGCGCGACGCAAGCCCGGTGCCAAACCGCTGAGCCATGGGCCGATGGAAGTGCTCAACGCCCATCACGCCGAAGTACGCGATGCCGCGCTCAAGAGCGGGCTCGCCCATGCCGCGCCGCGGCGCGTGCGCGTAACCCAGTCGCTGACCGTCGAGGCCGATGCGGTGCCGGCCGGCAAGACCGTGCGCGCCTGGCTGCCGTATCCGCGCGCCTTGCCGCGGCAGCAGGAAGGCATCCGCTATCTCGCCAGCACGCCGGCCGGCCATCGCATCGCCCCGGAGTCGGCCCTGCAGCGCACGGTCTATCTGCAACAGACCGCGAAGGCCGGGCAGCCCACCAAGTTCCAGGTGCAGTACGAACTGACCGTCTATGGCCAGTACCGTGCGATCGATCCCGACAAGGTGGTGCCGGCACCGGTGAACCAAGACACCCGGCCGTATCTGGGCGAACGCGCGCCGCACATGGTCTACACCGACGCGCTGCGCAAGTTCTCGCGCGAAGTGGTCGGCGACGAAACCAATCCTTACCGCATCGCCAAGAAGCTCTACGCCGCGGTCGACCGCATTCCCTGGGCCGGCGCGCGCGAGTACTCGACGATCTCCAACATCAGCGACTACGCCCTGCACGCCGGCCATGCCGACTGCGGCCAGCAGACCCTGCTGCTGATGACCCTGCTGCGCCTCAACGGCATACCGGCGCGCTGGCAGTCGGGCTGGGTCTACGGCGACGACGGCTACACCAACATGCACGACTGGGCCTGGATGTACCTGGCGCCCTACGGCTGGATGCCGGTCGACGTCACGACCGGCCGCTTCGATTCGTCCGATGCGCAGCTTGCCGACTTCTATTTCGGCGGCTTCGATGCCTATCGCATCGCGTACAACGACGACTACGGCCGCGACTTCGTCCCGGCCAAGACGCACGAACGCTCCGAAACCGTGGATTCGCAACGGGGCGAGGTCGAGTGGGAAGGGGGAAATCTCTACTTCGACCAATGGGATTACGACTACGAGACACAAGTGCTGCCCGCCAAGGCTTGAGCAGGCGAAGCGGCGTCCATCATTCTGGGGAGGAAGTGCGGTATGAACGGCAAGACCTTGCGTAAGTCCGGGCTGTGCATGGCGATGGGGATCTGCCTTGCTTCGATGGCGCTGCAGCCGGCGCTGGCGGCCAACACCGACGGCTCGCTCGCCGGCCGGGTGACCGCCGGCGCCGAGGTCACGGTACGCAGCACCGAGACCGGTTTCACCCGCACCGTGAAGGCCGACGAGAACGGCAACTACCGTTTTCCGTTCCTGCCGATCGGCACCTATCAGTTGCAGGCCAGCAAGGACGGCGCCGCGGTCGGCGAGCCGATCGAGGTGGTGGTGAGCCTTGGCAACGAGGCCAACATCAACCTCGGCGACGCGACCAATCTCGGCGCAGTGCAGGTGATCGGCTCGCGGGTGATCTCGCCGGTCGACGTGCGTTCGACCGAATCGGCGACCAATGTCACCCGCGAGGAGCTTTCGCGCCTGCCGGTCGAGCGCGACCCGCTGGCCGTGGCCTTGCTGGCACCAGGCCTGACCAAGGGAGACAACGACCTTGGTGGCATTTCCTTCGGCGGTTCCTCGGTGGCCGAGAATTCGGTGTACATCAATGGTCTGAATGTCACCGACTTCTACAACCGCGTGGGCTTTTCCTCGGTTCCTTTCGGGTTCTACAAAGAATTCCAGGTCAAGACCGGCGGCTATTCGGTCGAGTTCGGTCGTACTACCGGCGGCGTGATCAATGCCGTTACTCGTTCTGGTACCAACGAATTCCAGTACGGGGCGGAGTTCGTATGGGAACCCCGTTCGGGGCAATCCAAGGCCAAGGATCGATATGCCAACGGACGACGCTATCTGACCTACAGCTACGACGACTACGATCGTTCCAGCCTTAACGTCTTCGCCTCCGGCCCGATCGTGCGCGACAAGCTGTTCTTCTTCGCCATGTACGAGGCCCGAGATTACCAACCGAATAATACGGACGACCGCGGCACCACCTTGACCAAGGGCGACGCCGACAACGGTTTCTGGGGCACTAAGCTGGATTGGCAGATCAACGACAAGCATCTGCTCGAATTTCTCGCTTTTTCCGATAAGGACGAGACGGTCAGCAAGATCTACGGCTTCAACGCCGACACTGGCAAACGATCGGCCAACACCGATACGACCTACTCGCACAGCGGCGGTAAGAATTGGGCTCTGACCTACACCGGCTATCTGACCGACGCATTCTCGGCCAAAGCCATGTATGGCAAGAATGAGCGCAATCGCGCCACCAGCAGTCTCACCGACATCAACTGCAACCGAGTCGTGGACAGTCGCGATGTCGATCTCGACATCCGGACCGGATGCACCAATAGTTCCTTGGTCGAAGAAGCCGTTGACGATCGCGAAGCCATGCGGCTCGACTTCGAGTGGTCCTTGGGCAACCACCTGCTGCGCTTTGGCGTAGATCGAGAGAAGAACACTTCCGACTACCAGCGCTCATATCCGGGCGTCGGCGGCTTCCGCTACGACATCGGCCATCTGGAGCCGGGACGTCCGTTGCCGAATCCCGGCGGCGGTGTGGCGCCGCCGAGCGGCGACTATATTCGCGCCCGGCGGCTCGAAGTGGACGGCACCTTCGAAACCATCAACAGCGCCTACTATATTGAGGACAACTGGCAGATTACTCCGGACCTGATGCTCAATGCGGGTCTGCGCGTGGAGGCGTTCGACAATAAGGACAGCGAAGGCCGCAGCTACATCAAGATCGACGACATGCTGGCCCCGCGCCTAGGTTTCTCGTGGGATTTCAACGGCGATGGGCGCACCAAGGTCTTCGGCAATCTCGGGCGATATTTCCTGCCGGTCGCGAACGTCATCAACATCAAACAGGCCGGCGGATTCCTCGACGAGCGCACCTACTACGCTTTTGGCGGTTACGAAGTTCGCAGCGAGGGTGGTCAGGACTATCTCTATCCGATCCTCGGGCCTCAGATCGGTCCAGTCGACAACTCGCAGGGCGACGGAAGCGTCGGCGACTTGCGTGGCGAGGTCGATGCCGACATGGACCCGGTCTATCAGGACGAGTTGATCCTCGGGTTTCAGACCATGTTGGGGGAGAAGTGGTCCTGGGGGCTGCGCGGCATCTATCGCAAGTTGCATAACGCCATCGACGATATGGAGATCACGTCCAATGGGCTCCTGTGCGACGGCGAGCCCGGCGAAGTCGGCTTCGTGATGGCCAACCCTGGCAAGACCTTGAAGGTCTATACCGACACCAATTGCGACGGCGTGAACGATGGTTATGTCGACATCGATACCTCCCGCGCCGGTTGGGCGATGTATGACGACGACGGAAACTACCTTGGCGATCGCGGCTGGGACAAACCCAAGCGTACGTATCGTGCGCTGGAGTTCGTGGTTGATCGAGCCTGGGACGACAAGTGGGAGTTTAATGCGTCATACACGTGGTCGCAGACCAAGGGAAATGCCGAGGGGCCCGTCACATCGGACTTCAACTTCGCCGATGCAGGTCGCACCGAGGCTTTCGACAACCCTTGGGTCAATTACGGCGCCTATGGTTATCTGCCGAATGATCGTCGTCACCAGATCAAGGCGCGTGGCACCTATGCGATCAACGATCACTGGCAGGTTGGCGCGACGTTGAGCGCTCAGTCCGGTCGGCCGATCAGCGCCATGGGTGTAGGAAACCCGTTCGACGGCACCATCTTCCACAGCTTCTTCATCTGTGTAGAAAACTGCGACGCAGCGGTTGCGTCCGAACGCGTCTATCAGCTGTATGGTCGCGGCAGCGCGGGACGTACGCCATGGACTTACGATGTTGGGGCCAGCTTGACCTACCAGCGTGCGTTCGGCAGGGCCAACTTCAAAGCTAAGTTGGCTGTCTATAACTTGTTTAATCAGCAGCGAACGATCGAAGTGGATGAAGAGGGGAGCGGCGATCCCGATGCCACTTTCCTGCGTCCGGTCGGTTTCCAGACGCCACGTTATAGTCAGTTGACGTTGTCCGTAAATTTCTAGTTGAAATTTCCCGGCAGATCTAATGGTGCGATAGATACATTCGCCTAGATTTGAAACCATGAAGCCCCGCAATGATGGGGCTTCCTCTTTCCCGCAGGACCGTCCGATGCGACACAGACCCCGTTCGCCGGTCCTGATTTTTATGCTTGCGCTGCTCGCGACGCCCCTGCCGGGCGCGGCGGCGGATCGCGTCGATGCGCCCGGCGCCGGTGACGCGAACCGGCGAGCGCTCGACCGCATTTTCGACGACGTCATGGGGCGTTACCGCCTGCCCGGGCTCGCGATCGGCGTAGTCGAAGACGGCGTGGTGACGTACGAGCGCACCGCCGGCGAGTTGGTGGCCGGCGAGGGCGCGGCGATCACGCCCGACAGCGTGTTCAAGATCGCCTCGAACACCAAGTCGATGACCACCGCCTTGCTGGCGCGTCTGGTCGATGCCGGCAAGCTGCGCTGGGACGACCCGGTGACCCGGCATCTGCCGGGTTTCCGCATGCACGAGGATTGGGTCACGCGCGAGATGCAGGTGCGCGATCTGTTGATCCACAACAGCGGCCTGCGCGCCGGCGCCGGCGACCTGATGCTGTGGCCGGAGCCGAACACCTTCACCCGTGGCGACATCCTGCACGGCCTGCGCTATCTCAAACCGGTGCACAGCTTCCGCTCGCGCTACGACTACGACAACCTGCTCTACATCGTCGCCGGCGAAGTGGCCGCCGCGGCCGGCGGCGCGCCTTATGAAACCCTGTTGCGGCGCGAAGTGTTCGCGCCCTTGGGCTTGTCGCGCTGCCGGATCGGCGATTGGAGCCGCGATGCGATTGGGGACGTCGCGCAACCGCACGTGCGTCGCGACGGCGGCAACGTCGCGGTGCGCCGCGACGGCGCGCAGATCGCGGCGACCACGATGGACCCGGCCGGCGGCGTGCGCTGCAGTCTGCGCGACATGACCGCCTGGATCGGTGCCTGGCTCGACCCCGGGCGCGCAGGCGTCGACGGCAAACCTTGGTTGTCGCCGCGGCAGCGTGAGGAGCTGTGGCGGCCGCAGATGGCGATGACGGTGTCGAAGCGGCAACGCGAATGGAGCCGGACCCATTTCGCCGCCTATGGCTACGGCTGGCGGCTCAGCGATGCCGACGGCCTGCTCAAGGTCTCGCACACCGGCACGCTGATGGGCATGTACTCGTTGGTGACCTTGCTGCCCGAGCGCCGTAGCGGTTTCGCCGTGTTGATCAACGGCGACGCCGGACAGGCGCGCAGCGTGCTCGACCAGGTCTTGAGCGAGCGCTACACCGCACCGGCGCGGGCCCGCCCGGTCGCCTATTACGCCGATACGCTGGAGCGCGAAGCGCAGGCGCCGGCGGCGAAGCGCGCGCCGGACACCTCGAAGCGCATGGCGATACCCGCTTCGGCGCTGCGCGACCGCCTGGGCGTCTATCGCGACCCTTGGTTCGGCGAGGCCTCGGTCTGCGCACGCGGCGACGGCGTCGAGTTCGCTGCGCGCAAGTCGCCCTTGCTCGCGGGTAAGATCGTCAGCGTCGGCGAGCGCCTGTTGCTCGACTGGACCGCGGACGAGGTCGATGCCGAGGCCTGGCTCGATTTCGCAGCCGCGGCCGACGGCGCCGTCACCCTGACACTGGCGAAGGTCGATCCCGATGCGGATTTCAGCTACGACTACGAAGACCTGGCGTTCGCGCGCGTCGGCGACTGCCCCATGGGCGAGGGCCGCCCTTGAGTTGAGCCTCGTTCTGGCGCTGAGCGCCTGCGCCGCCGCGCCGCCGCTCACGCCGCGGCCGAAGCCGCAGAGCGTCGCCCCGACGCTGTCGTCGGCGACCGATGCCGCCGCCGCGGGCATGGTCGAGATCCGCTCGCTGGTGCCGGACATCTCCCTCGACATCCGTTATGCCGGCGCCGACAACTTCGTCGGCCGCCCGGTGAAGGGATACGAGGCGGCCGGCTGCTATCTGCACGAACCCGTCGCCCAGGCTTTGGCCCGGGTCGAACGCAGCCTGCGCCCGCAGGGCTTGATGCTGCGGATCTACGATTGCTACCGGCCGGTGCGCGCGGTGCAGGACTTCGTCGCTTGGGCCGGCGACCTCGACGATCAGCGCAGCAAGCCGCAGTACTACCCGAACCTCGACAAGCGGGTCTTGCTCGGCGACTACATCTCGCCGACCTCGGGCCACAGCCGCGGCGCCACCGTCGACCTGAGCCTGCTGGAACTGCGCGAAGACCGCTTCGAGCCGATGGACATGGGTACGCCCTTCGACTTTTTCGACGAAACCGCGCACACCGCGTCGCCGAGCGTCAGCGTCCAGCAGCGCTCCAACCGCGAGCTGCTGCGCTCGGCGATGCGCCGCGAGGGGTTCGAGAACTATCCTCTGGAGTGGTGGCACTACACCTACAAGCCGGAGCCGACGCCGCAAACGGCGTTCGATTTTCCGGTGAGGTGAACGCAGGCCGGGACTTCGGCTTTCGGCGTTGCGCTTCGGCCTGGGCGTCCGCATTGCCTGTTTCCCCTCACCCCAACCCCTCTCCCGTAAACGGGAGAGGGGCCAAGAGCGGATGGCTTTGAGTCCCCTTTCCCGTTACGAGAGAGGGCTAAGAGCGGACGGCTGTGAGTCCCCTCTCCCGTTTACGGGAGAGGGTTAGGGTGAGGACGTAGTGCTGCGCGGCCTCAATCGAACCTCAACGCCCCGCGCCTGCGGCATCCGGCAAATACAGCTCGGCAATCCGCAAGGCCAGGCGATAGGGCTCGGGGTCGTTGCGATTGCTCAGCAACACCACGGTCAGGCGCCGCTGCGGGTAACGCACGATGACGTTGCGGAAGCCGATGCTTTCGCCGGAATGCCACAGAGTCTCGCCGGTGATGCGCCAACCGTAGCCATAGGCGACATCCGCCAAGTCGGTGGACGTATGCGGGCTGAAGGCCAGGCGTCGCGATGCGTCGCTGAGCAAGCGGTCGTCGTACAGGGCCGCGTCCCAGCGGGCCAGATCGTCGATCGAGGAATAGATGCCGCCGTCGCCGAGCACCGCGCTAGTAGGGCTCTGGTCGGTGCGGGTCCAGCGGCGCTGCTCGAAGCTGTAGCCGTAGGCGCGGTGCGCGACTTCGGACAGGCCGCGCTCGTAGGCGACGGTGTGGCGCATGCCCAGCGGCAGGAAGATGCGTTCGCGCAGGAAGGCGGCGAAGCTCTTGCCCGAGGCTTTTTCGACCGTCAGCGCGAGCAGGGCGTAGCCGCTGTTGCTGTAGCGATAGTCCTGGCCGGGGATGAAGTAGGTGCGGTTCTGGCCTTCGAGGACGCGCAGCACGTCGCGGTCGTGCATCTGCCGATCGCGGTCGTCGAACTCCGGCGGCATGACGTCCTCGTAGTCGATCAGGCCCGAGGTGTGGCTGAGGATCTGGCGGAGGGTGATGGCATCGGCGGCCTTCGGCAGCGACGGCAGCCAACGTTTGATCGGGTCGTCCAGGCCGAGCTTGCCGTCCTGCGCGAGCAGCAACACCGCGGCGGCGGTGAACTGTTTGCTGATCGAGGCCAGGCGGTAGTTGGTCTGCGGCGTCGCGGCGGCGCCATCCTCGAGCACCGCCCGGCCGTAGCCGCGGCGCACCACGGCCTGACCGTCGCGCAGTACCAGCAAGGCGGCGCCGGGGCCGTCGCCGGCGTAGTCGCGCATCAAGGCGTCGACGCGGTCGGCCGTGGCCGGGTCGGCGTTCGCAGGATCGGTGGTGGAAGAAACCGGCGCGGCGGCGCAGCCGGCGATCAGGGCGGACAGCCCCAGCGTCAGGGTGATCGTTCGCATCGGCCGATAGTGCGGCAGGGTGGGGCGCGGCTGGAAGTGTCTTGGTTATGGTGGGGAGGGGGCGGCAAAGGCGGGCTCCGCCTTCCTTTGGCGGAGCCGAATACCCAGGGCTTTACCGAGGTATGACGCTGAAGTCTCTGGATTCCCGCTTTCGCGGGAATGACGGCTGGCGGTACGTCGCGAAACCGTCCTGCCGTCGTTACCGCGCAGCGGGCTCCGCTTTATTTCGGCGGAGCCGAATACCCACGGCTTCACTGAGGCATGACTCTTAAGTCTCTGGATCTCCGCCTTCGCGGAGATGACGGCTGCAGTAGCACCGCCCGGGATTCGATCCACCACTGGAACACTCCGGGACCGGATTCGGCGCCTGTCAGTGCTTGCTATTAAATAGCGCGCTATGTAAATTGAGCCCCATGAAGAAGCCCGCCGCCTCCGCCAAATCGCCGCAGCCGACCCTGCTGCTCGACGACCAGCTGTGCTTCGCCCTGTATTCCACCAGCCTGGCGCTCAACAAGGTCTATCGTAAGCTGCTCGCCAAGCTCGGCCTGACCTATCCGCAGTACTTGGTGATGATGGTGCTGTGGGAGCGCGACGAGGTGACGGTGTCGGAGATCGGCGAACGCCTGTTCCTCGATTCGGCCACCTTGACCCCGCTGCTGAAGCGGCTCGAAGCCGCCGGCCTGGTCACGCGTACCCGCGCCGCCAGCGACGAGCGCCAGGTCATCATCGAGTTGAGCAAGGCCGGGCGCGCGCTCAAGACCAAGGCCCAGGGCATTCCTCAGGGCGTGTCGTGCGCGGTCGAAGGTTGCTCCTACGAGCAACTGGCGCTGATCAAGCGGCAACTCGAAAGCCTGCGCGAAAGCCTGATCCGAAACGCTTGATCGATGCCGGCGGTCGCTCGCCGGAGGCATCGTTCGATTCTGTGAATAGTGTGCGATTAAATAGTCATCGATTCATTTCTGGCGGGCTTGCCGCCCGCCGTCACCACCCCACCGGAGCCTCACCATGTCCATCGAAAAAGTCCTCTACACCGCCCACGCTCACGTTACCGGCGGCCGCGACGGCCGCGCCGTCTCCTCCGACAACGCGCTCGACGCCAAGCTGACCACGCCGCGCGAACTCGGCGGCGCCGGCGGCGACGGCACCAACCCGGAGCAGTTGTTCGCCGCCGGTTATTCGGCCTGCTTCATGGGCGCGCTGAAGTTCGTCGCCGGCCGCGAGAAGATCGCGCTGCCCGCCGACGCGGCGATCGACGGCAGCGTCGGCATCGGCCAGATCCCGACCGGTTTCGGCATCGAAGTCGAACTGAAGATCTCCCTGCCGGGCCTGCCGCGCGAACAGGCGCAGGCGCTGGTCGACAAGGCCCACGTGGTCTGCCCGTACTCCAACGCCACCCGCGGCAACATCGACGTGACCTTGACCCTGGTCTGATCGGCGCGGCGATACCGCGTCGGCCCACGATGCGGCCGGTACGGGACTGCGAGCGATGACGAACGGCCCGGTTGCGCATGCAGCCGGGCCGTTTCCGTTCGAGCGCGGCACTGCGATGTTCGCGGCAATAGTCGATATCTTCCGCACGGCCTGTGCAGGCTGCACGGTGAGTTTCGGTGAGCTACATACAGCTGCCTGAATACGGGTGAGCGAACGTGAGTTCGCAATGCAGGCCGATCAATAAACTGCTACGCGATCGCACAGACTCGCCATGGCGTTTCGTTCTCTGCTGTCGCGAATCGAGGCACCCGCTGCACGTTGTCGATCGCCGCTGTCGTTCGTAACTGTCGAAACAGGATCTCGTCGTTGTCGGATGGCCGGGCCAGCGCCCGGCCTCGTCGTTGGCACGGGCGTGACGCCGTTGTAATCGAAGGTCCTCGTCCTTCGACCGTCCCCGTCGTGCCAGCTTTGGCTAACGGAGGAACGGTCATGCCCGCAGATGCGCGTCGTAGTCTTCGCCTACATCCCCTCAGCCGCGGCATCGCCCAGGCGATCCCGCTGCTGATCGCCCTGCAGATGTTCGCCGGGCAGGCCCGCGCTGCGTGCACGCCGGCCGTGCCGACCGACGGCGCCACGGTCAGCTGCACTGGCGTGCCGATCCTGCTTCCGCCGAATCCGAACAGCTTCCTCAGCAACGCCAACAACCTCGACGTCACCGTTCAGGCCGGCGCGATCATGAGCACGCTGCCGGGCGGCACCGCGATGACCTTCGGCGGCAACGGCCTGACCCTCAACAATCTTGGTGCGATCGACGCCAATGCCGCCGGCTCGCTGGTGCTGGCGCGCGCGCTCGCGGTCGGCAACCTGGTCGCGCCGGCCAGCGGCAATGTCGTCATCAACAACCAGGGATCGATCGAAGGCACCTTCGACGGCACCTTCGGCCTCGGCGGCACGGCGATGCTGGTGGCCAACACCGGCACCACCGCGATCACCAACAGCGGTTCGATCGGGATGAGCGCGTTGGGTCTGTTCGATCCGGTCAATTCGGTCGCAGTCGCCATCTACGGCGGCGGCAACGTCAACTTCACCAACACCGGCACGATCACCGGCCGGGTCGCGTTCTCCAGCCCCGGCAGCGGCGGCAATGTCTTCGTCAACGCCGGCACGATCAACGGCAGCGTCTCGCTCGGCACCACCCTCAGCAACGACACGTTCATCGCGGTCACCGGCTCCTCGCTCGGCAATCCGCTGATTCCCTTGCCGCCGGTGACCGTACCGACGCCGTCGGTACCGCCGAGTTTCCTGACCTTCGCCGCGACCGGTACCGTCGATGCCGGCGTCGGCGGTCTCGACACCCTGGTGCTGCAGAACACCGTCGCCGGCCCGGGTTCGGGCAGCGGCGGCAGCGGTTCGATCTCGGCGCTGCAATACCTCAACTTCGAAAACCTGACCGTCAACAGCGGCACCTGGACCCTGAGCGGCGCCGTGGTCAGCGGCAGCGCGACCCTCAACGGTGGCCTGTCGTTGTTCGACAATGCGCTGTCGTTCGGTACCGGCACCCTGACCGCGAACGGCGGCGCGATTCAGGCCTCGCTGCCGGGGCTGACCCTGGCGCAGAACGTCGACCTCACCGGCGGCTTGATCGTGCAAGGCCCTAACAACCTGAACCTCGGCGGCACCGTCAGCGGCGCCGGCGGCCTGATCAAGAACGGCACCGGCACGCTGTCGCTGCTCGGCAGCAACAACTTCAGCGGCGGCCTCGCGCTCAACGCCGGCGGTCTCACTCTCGGCAGTGCCGGCTCGCTCGGCACCGGTTTGTTCCTGGTCGGCGGCCCGGCGACGCTCAACGCCGCCTTCACCGGCACCTTGACCAACCAGGTACAACTCAACGGTGCGCTGACCCTCAACGGCGCCGGTACGCTCACCCTCGCAGGCAACATCAATGGCGCCGGCAGTCTGACCCTCAACAGCGGCGCGCTGGCGCTGACCGGCAGCAACAACTACAGCGGCGGTACCGTGCTGCAGGCCGGTTCGATCGATGTCGGCAACAACAGCGCGCTCGGCACCGGCACCCTGACCGTCAACGGCGCCGGCTCGCTCACCGGCGCAGCCGGCGTGACCCTGACCAACAACCTGGTGCTCAACAACACCCTCAACTTCGGTGCCGGCGGCGGTGGCGGCGCGTTGACCCTCAACGGCACGATCAACGGTGCCGGCGGTCTCAGCCTCGCTGGCGCGCCCGGGCTCACCCTCAACGGCAGCAACAATTTTTCTGGCGGCTTCAATCTCGGCGATGGCGCACTGACGGTCGGCAGCAACACCGCTCTCGGCAGCGGCGCGGTGACCGTCAGCGGCGCCGGCACCCTGGACGCCAACACCGCGGTCAGCCTCGGCAACAACTTCAATCTCAATGCCGGGCTGGGCATCCTCGGCAGCAACGACCTCGCCCTCAACGGCAGCCTCGGCGGCCTCGGCGGCCTGACCAAGAGCGGCGCGGCGACCTTGAGCCTGGGCAACGCCAACGTCTTCGCCGGCGGCATCAACCTGCTCGGCGGCGGACTCAGTGTCGGCACCAACACCTCGCTCGGCCTCGGTACCTTGAGCGTCAACGGCGCGGCGAACTTCAGCTCCACCGCGGCGGTCAACCTCGGCAACGCAGTGGTGCTCAATGCCGACCTCGGCATCGGCGGCAGCAACGACATCGGTTTCGGCGGCCTGATTTCCGGCGCCGGCGGATTGAACTACGGCGGCAGCGCCACCTTGAGCCTCAACGGTGCCAATGCCTTCGGCGGCGGCGTCGATCTGTTCAGCGGCAGCCTCAGCGTCGGCAACAACCTCGCCCTCGGCACCGGCGCGCTCGACGTCAGCGGCAATGCCGGCTTGAGCGCCGGCGTGCCCGGCATCGCGCTCGGCAACGCGGTCAATCTCGCCACCGGCACCACCCTCGCCCTGAGCGGCGCCAATGCGCTCGCGCTCAACGGCACCATCGCCGGCGACGGCGGTCTGTCGATCAACGGCAGCGGCGCTTTCACCCTCGGCGGAAGCAACAGCTTCGGCGGCGGCGTGTCGCTCGCCGCAGGCAATCTCCTGCTCGGCGCCGATGCCTCGCTCGGCACCGGCACGCTCGACGTCGCCGGCAACGCCAGCCTCGCCAGCACCGGCGCGGCCTTGAACATCGGCAACGCGATCAACCTCGGTGCCGGGGCCGGGCTCACCCTCGGCGGCGCGGCCGACCTCGGTTTCGGCGGCACCATCGGCGGCGCCGGTTCGTTGATCAAGACCGGTGCCGGTGCAGTCTCGCTCAACGGCGCCAACAACTTCGGCGGCGGCTTCGACCTGCAGGCCGGCACCCTCAATCTCGGCACCGCTACCGCGCTCGGCAGCGGCGCGCTGTCGGTCAACGGCGCGGCCACGCTCAATGCCAGTACCGCGCTGAGCGTGAGCAATGCGATCAACCTCAACGCCGCACTGAGCATCGGCGGCGCCAACGATCTTGCCCTCGGCGGCACCATCGGCGGGGCCGGCGGCTTGAGTTTCAACGGCCCGGCCACGCTCACGCTGAGCGGCGCCAACGTCTTCAACGGCGGCGTCGCGCTCGGCGGCGGTACCCTCGCGGTCGGCTCCGACCTCGCGCTCGGCGGCGGCGCGCTCAACGTCGGCGGCAACGCCGGCCTGACCGCAAGCGCGCCCGACATCGCCTTGGCCAATGCGATCAATCTCGGCGCCGGTACGACGCTCGCCATCAGCGGTGCCAACGCGCTCTCGCTCAGCGGCAGCATCGGCGGCGCGGGCGGCCTGGCGATGAACGGCATCGGCACGCTCGAACTCGGTGGCGCCAACCTGTTCGGTGGCGGCGTTGCGCTTAATGCCGGCACGCTCGGCGTCGGCAACAACCTCGCGCTCGGCAGCGGTACGCTCAGCGTCGGTGGCGATGCCGAACTCACCGCGACCGCGCCTGCCATCGCCCTCGGCAATGCGATCACCTTGGCGGGCGGCGCGCAGTTGGGCATCGGCGGCACCAACGATCTCGCCCTCAACGGCAGCATCGGCGGCGCCGGCGGTCTGGCCTTCGACGGCAGCGGCACCCTGACGCTCGGCGCCGCCAACACCTTCGGCGGCGGTTTCGACCTCGACGCCGGCACGCTCGCGCTCGCCAATTCCACCGCGCTCGGCAGCGGCGCGCTCAGCGTCGGCGGCAACGCCAACCTCAGCGCAGCGATCGCCGGCATCGATCTGGCCAACACCGTCAACGTCGACGCCGGCACCGCACTCAGCGTGATCGGCAGCAACGGCCTGACCCTGAGCGGCACGGTCATGGGCAGCGGCACCCTGATCAAGGCCGGCAGCGCCGCGCTTACCCTCAGCGGCAACGTCTCCGGTTTCGCCGGCGGTCTGTCGGTGCAGGGCGGCACCCTCAACGTCAGCAATCCGATCACCGCCGGCTTCGCTTCAGCGGCCGGCACCAGCGCCAACTTCAGCGGCGGCGTCGACCAACTCAGTGCGACCGGCGCGATCGCCGGCGCGGTCGATCTCGGCGGCGGCGACGACCGTTTCTACAGCAGCCTGGCGAACCTCGCCGGCATCACCGGTTCGATCAACGCCGGCATCGGCAGCGACACCTTCGCGGTCGGCGGCAGCGGCGAGGGCAGCTTGCCCTGGGCTTCGTTGATCGGCTTCGAACAACTCAATCTCGCTGCCGGCGGCAGCCTGATCCTGCCCGCCGGCGGCACCGCCAACTTCGCCAACAGCGCCATCGCCGGCAACCTGGTGCTCAACGGCACGCTCGCCGTCAATGCCGCGGTCGCGGCGGGCGGCGCACTGATTGGGGACGGCGCGTTGACCGGTGCGTTGACGCTCGGCGGTACCCTCGCGCCTTCCGGCCTGGCCGGGGCGACGGGTGCGGCCGGCGGCAACGGATCGGTCGGCGCGTCGCTCAATGTCGCCAGCCTCACGGTCAATCCCGGCGCGACCCTGCAAGTGCGGCAGACCGGCGCCGGCGTCACCGACAGCGTGATCGTCGCGGGTACGGCGACCTTGAACGGCGGCCAGGTCGTGGCGATTCCGCAGGCCGGCAGCTACGCACCGGTTACCGACTATCGCATCGTCGATGCCGCGGCGATCAGCGGCGCTTTCACCGGCGTTTCGCAAACCGCCTTGCCCTTCCTCGATGCGACCCTGGTGACGATCGGCAACGACGTGTTCCTGCGCTTGAGCGAACACGATGTCGGCGGCAGCGGCATCCGCTTCAATCAGTTCCCCGGCCTCAGCGGCAATCAACAGGCGGTGGCCAACGCCTTGCAGACGATCGCAGACGCCAACAGCGGTCAGTTGCCGACCCTGATCGCGGCTGCGCGCGGCCTCACCGCGGCGCAGGCGCCGCGCGCCTTCGATACGCTCAGCGGCGAGACCTACGCCTCCATCGTCAGCGCCCAGCGCTACAACGCCGAGCAACTGCAACGCAGCGTCGCCCGCCAGCTCGACCGCGTGCGCGATGCCGGCGTCGAGGACGAGGAAACCCTGGGCACCTTGTGGGCGACCGCGTACGGCGGCCGCGCCGAGTTCGATGGCGAAGGCCTGGCCGGCATCGACAACTCGCTCGCCGGTTTCGCGATGGGCCTGGAAGGTTCGCCCGGCGCGAACTTCCGTTTCGGCGGCCACGTCGGCATGGCCCACTCGAAGATGGAGACCGACCGTCGCGACGACCGGGTCGAAGCCGATCTGTTCAATGTCGGCATCCAATGGTTGTATGCGCCGGGTGCGTTCTGGACCCAGGGCGCGGTCGGCTACAGCTACGCCAGCTACGACGCCGAACGCGAGATCGCGGTGGGCAGCTTCAACGCCCGCACCGATGCGCATTTCAGCGGCGACGGCGTGTACGGCATGCTCGAAGCCGGTTGGCGCTGGGATGGCGCGAGCCTGCGCATCGAGCCCTTGCTCGGCGTGTACTACAGCAAGCTCGAAGCGATCCGTTTCAGCGAGCGCGGTGGCGGCGACGCCAACCTGGTCGTGAGCAGCGACAGTTTCGACACCACCACCGCCGGCATCGGCGTGCGTTTCTCGGGCCTGCCCGGTCAGGGCGCGCGCAAGTGGCGGCCGACCGCGGACATCCGTTATCTGCACGACCTGCAGGACGACCGGCCGTTCGCGCGCAACGCTTTCGCCGGCGCGAGCGTGCCTGACTTCGCCGTCAACGGTTTCGCCGCCGAGCGCAATCGCTGGAACGTCGGCCTGGGCCTGTCCTACCAGCTCAGCCCGGTCAGCAGCGGCTTCATCGAGTACCGCGGCGACATCGGCAGCGACGATCGCGCGCATTCGCTCAACATGGGCCTGCGCCTGGGCTGGGGCGGTACCCCGGCGGTCGCGGTCGCGCGCGCGGCGCCGCGGGCCGATGCCCAGGCCGATGCGGGCGGCGGCGATCCGGCAGCGCCGGCTACGACGAGCTCGACTGCGAAGGCGGCTTCGTCGATGCCCGTCGTCGCGGCGTCGGCGCTCGCCAGCGGCGCGGCCGTGTCGGCACCTTCGAGCGCAGGTACGACTGCGCAAGCGGTTGCGGCGCCGGCGCGTCCCGGCTATTGCCCGATTCGGCCCGCTGTTGCCTCCAAAGCTTCGGGCTCGATCGCGAAGGCCAAGGCGCGCGCTGCGCGGCCGATCTCCAAGAACAAGCGTGTCGCCTCGCGCGGCACCGGCATCAAGGCGAAGCCGCGTCGCAGTGCGACGCGGGTCGCCGCCCAGACACCGCCTCCCGCCCCTCCGTCGGGTGCGGTGGCCCTGCCGTCGCACTGGTGCGACGAGGCTTCGGCCCGGGTCGACTAGACCGGACCGATGCATCAGCGTCCCCGGCAGGGGGCGCTACTGGCTCCGGTACGCTGGACCGGAGCCAGTAGTCGCTTTTATCGTCACCTTTGTACCGCGCAAGGATCAGCGCAACGCGGCCTGTAGACGCGGTAGGCGCGCGATCAGCCTACGGTCGAGTACGAACACGAGCAGCAACGAGGCGCCCAGCAAGGGGAACAGCAGGCCGCAGCCCATCGCGATGGCGACGACGGTCTTCGCCTGGGTCGGCGTCGGGGTGCGCGGCGAGCCGAGGCGGCCGCGTGGGCGCCTCCGCCACCACATCCACACGCCGCTGAGGCATAAGCCGACTACGCCCAGGCAGGGCAGCAGCATGACGAACTGGTTGGCGCGGCCGAAGTAGTTGCCCATGTGCAATTGCACGCCGACTTCGACCGCCTGCGCCGCCCAGCCGTAATCGGCGAAGCCGGTGTCGCCGGCGACGGTGCCGCGATAGCGGTCGATCTGCACGCTGCGCTGGCCTTGTGGGCGGTCCGGATAGACCGTCGCCGAATAAACGCTGTCGACGCTCTGCGGCAAGGACAGGCGGTAGTCGGCGACGAGTCCCTGCGCGGCGAGTGCGCGCACCGCGGCATCGATGCCGATGTCGGTCGCCTGCGACGGCGAAATGCCGGCATGCCCGCTGTGATGCGCATGCGCGGATATCGGCATCGGCGCGTCGCGCAGAGTCCATGGCGTTTCGCCGATGGCCTGCGCCATGGTCGGCGCGGCGCTGGACTTGGCCGGGCCGTGGTGGCGATGCTGTTCGGGATGACCGATGCCGAGCGACTGGGTGCCGGCGCGCAACAGATCGCCCCACACCCCGGCCCAGGGCAGGCCGGTCAGGATCAGGAATACGATCAGCGCCGAGGTCCACACCCCGGCCGCGCCATGCAGGCTGCGCCAGAAGCCGCGTCCGCGCGCGCGCAGATCGGGCCACAAAGCGCGATACCAGCCGGGTCCGGACGGCCACCACAGATACAGGCCGGTCGCGATCAACAGCAGTGCCCAGCACGCGGCCAGCTCGACGATGGCGTCGCCGACGCGGCCGAGCAGCAGCGAGCCGTGCACGGTGTCGGCGAAACCGACCAGGGTGCGGGTATAGACGAAGGCGCCGTGGACGCGGGCGGTGCCGGCGTCGACGAACACCCGCAGCGGCTCGCCCTGCGCCGGCGTCACGAACACCTGCGCGGTGCGGCGCGGCTGCGAGGGCAAGTCGATGCGCGTCACCGTGCCCGGATACGCCGCCTGCACGGCTGCGATCAGGCGCGACGGCGGCAGCGCGGCGCGGCGTTCGGGCGCGAAGCGCAGATCGGCGTGGACCGCATCTTCGATCTCGTCGTTGAACAGATAGATCGAACCGGTGATCGCCAGGATCAGCAGCAAGGGCGCGACGAACAGGCCGGCATAGAAATGCCAGCGCCAGACCGCGCGATAGAGATCGTGAGCGGCCGCGGCCATGTCAGAACGAGTGCGAATAGGTCAGCTCCAGCGTGCGCGGCGCGCCGAGGTAGACCTGGGTTGCGCTGTAGCCCGACCACTGCGCATAGAAGGCGTTGCCGAGATTGCGCAGGCGCAGGCTGTAGCGGCTGGCGGACGAAGGTTCCCAGGCGACCGAGGCATCGGCGACGGTATGCGAACGGACCCGATAGGCGTTGGCGTTGTCGGTGTAGAAATCGCCGACGTGGCGCAGGCCGAGGCCTAAGCTCAGGGGCAAGCCTTCGAGGCGATACCAAGCGTCGAGGCTGGCGCTGCGCTCGGGCACGTTCGAGGGGCGATTGCCGCTGCGGTCGATGCCGCCGGCTTCGAGCAGGCGGTCGAAACGCGCCGACAGCAAGGACGCGCTGGCGTCGATGCGCAGTCGCGAGGTGGCCTGCGCCGACAGCGAGAGCTCGACCCCGCGCGAGGACTGACGGCCGTTCTGCACGGTCAGTGCCGGCTGCAATGGGTCGCGGGTCAGGATGTCGTCCTGGCGCAAGCGGTAGGCGGCCGCGGTCAGCTGCAGGCGATCGTCGAACCATCGGGTGCGCAGGCCGATTTCGATCGAATCGCCTTCGCTGAGCTCGAAGGCGTTGTTGCGCTGGTTGATGGTCAGGAACGAGCTGACCGGCAACACCGCGTTGCTGTACTGCGCATACAACTGGGTGCCGGGGCGCAGATCGAACACGCTGCCGAGCCGCCACGAGGTGGGGTTGAAGCGGCGGCGGAAACCGCTGCGCAGGCCGGTGTCGAGATCGATGCCATCGCGATCCAGCGAGATGCGCTCGTGGCGCAATCCGCCGACCAGCAGCCAGCGCGGGCTCAGGTTGATCGCGTCTTCGACGAATAAGGCGGCGACGTCGACGCGGGTGCTGAAATCGTTGCGGCCATTGCGGAAACTGGCGGCGGTGTCGGCCGGAAAGCGGCCTCGCTCGTGCGCGGCCAGGTCGACCGGTGCAGCGCGGCCGAAGCGGCGCAGGTTGAAGAAGTCGGTATCGCTGTATTCCACTCCGGTCGCGAACACGTGCCGGCGCCCACCGAGGCGGCCGTCGTGGCGCAGGCTGAGGCGCTCGTTCCAGACCCGCTGCTCGTGGTGGATGCGGGCGCTGCTGCGGTCGAGCACGCCGCTGGCGGCGTTGTAGCTGAAGTCCTCGGTGTTGTCCCAGCGGCGCCGTGCGTCGTAGACACTGAACTCGTTGCTGAGCGACCAGTGCTCGTCGATGCGGTAATCCAGGCGCGAGCGCAGCCAGGTCGAATGCGCATCCATGCGGCCGTCGCCGACGTTGTAGTTGCGTGCGCGCGCGGCCCGGTCGATCGCCAGGCCGAAGGCATTGTCGACCAGCCCGCTCGGTGCGCTCGCCAGCGTGCGCGGCACCAGCGGAGTGCCGAAGTAAGCCGTGTCGAAATCGTCGCGCTGATGGTCGAGGGCGAGGGTGGCCGACAAGCGCTCGTTCGGGCGCCACAGCAGCGAACCGCTGAACGCCAGCGCCGCCGAGTCGGTGTCGTCGACGTGGCCGCTCGAACGATTGGCGCTGAGCACCCCGCGAATCGCCAGGCGTTCGCTGAGCGGCAGGTTGCCGTCGAGGCCGAGGCGGGCGCTGCCGTGGCTGCCGTAGCCGAGCAGCAGTTCTCCGTTGCGCTCGTCGAGTTGCGCGCTCTTGGGCACGTAGTTGATCGCGCCGGCGAGCACGCCTTCGCCGTACAGCACCGAGGCCGGGCCTTTGAGTACTTCGATGCGCTCGAAGTTGAAACTGTCCCAGTTGCGCGAGGAGAAGCCCGAACTGGTCAGGCGCACGCCATCGAACAAGTAAGCGATCGCGCCGCTGGCGAAGCCTCGCATCGAGGCTACGCCGGGCTGCCCCGGCAGATTGCCGGCCATGGCCCCGGGCATCGCACGCAGGGCTTCGACGCTGTCGCGCAGACCCCGCGCCTGGATGTCGTGACGATCCAGCACGTCGAGCGTCGCCGGGATTTCCTCTGGGTCCAGGCCGAGCCGGCTCGCGGTGGCGACCGAGCGCGCCGGCGCTGGCGCGGCGACCACGCGCACCGCATCGAGGTCGACCGCCGCGGCATCGGCGTGGGCGAGTTGGGGCGTGTGCGCCGCGGCGAAGCAAGCCAGGGCGAGGCGAAAGCGGCGGTGGTGAGGGGGCATCTGCGGGATCGGGACTCGGAACGGCGGAGGCGCGGCCGCACGGCAAGGTGGCGGCCACGGTCGCGGCGGATAGGGGGAGGCGGCGCTTGCAGCCGCCGGGCGCGCAGATGCTAGGCGAGGCAGTGGCGCAGCCGGCTGCGGCAAGTTGCCGCACTGCGCCTTCCGACCTGCGGTCGCGGCGCTCGCCTCTGCTGCGATGCATTCCGGCCTATGCTGGCGGCCCGCGCTGCAGGACTGGCGCGGTTTGCCCCGGCCTCGCGCCGCCCCGTTTGCCCGCCACGGTGACGCCATGACCCGAAAGATCGAAGGCCCCTTCGACGTGAAACTCAGCCCGGAGCCGGTGCACGACGCGGCCACGGGGAAATTCGGACGCATGGCGATCGACAAGCGCTTCCATGGCGAACTCGATGCGGCCAGCCGCGGCGAGATGCTCGCGGCGATGACCGAGGTCAAAGGCTCGGCCGGCTACGTCGCCCTGGAAAAAGTCGAGGGCCGCCTGGACGGGCGCAGCGGCAGCTTCCTGTTGTTGCACCGCGCCCTGATGGTGCGCGGCACGCCCGACCTCAGCATCGTGGTGGTGCCGGACTCGGGCACCGGCGAACTGCTCGGCCTGACCGGTACGATGGGCATCGACATCCGCGAAGGCGGTGCGCACTTCTATCGCTTCGAGTACGCGCTGCCCGAAGCCGAATAGGCGAACGACGGACGCTGGTTTGAATCGTCGTGCCGGCGCGCCGCCGGTCCGGCCGGCATATCGCGCAAAGACGCCCGCGCGCGTCTCAAGCACCATCGACGGGACAATCCATCGCGGCCCTGCGAACGCCGTCGCGGCGCTTCCGTGCGAACGTGTGCGCCGATCCTCCTGCCTCGCCGGCCCCGCAGAGCGGGCGCCGCGACGCTGTATGGATCGGCGCTTGCATGCGCATCGCACCGCCTCGTCGCCGCCCTTCGGGCCAGGTCGCTCCGTCCGTTTCGTTCGTCTCGATAGTCCTTCCCCATGCGCCAGACCGCTGTCCTGCTTTCCGCTCTGTTGTTCGCTTCCGGCGTGCACGCCGCCGGCCGCGAGGCCTGCACCAACGGCCACACCCGTCTTCCGCCCACGGTCAATCTGCGCCTCGACAACGATCTGTTCGGCGGCCAGGACCAGGGCTATAGCAACGGCATCCAGCTGACCCTGGTCTCGCCGAACCTGGCCGACTACACCGACGACCCCTGCATTCCGCGGCTCGCGCGTTGGGTCAACCGTCGCCTCGATGCGCTGCAGCCCGAAGGCTTCGAACAGCGCAACATGATCGCGACCTTCGCCCAGGGCATCTTCACCCCGACCGACTACACCCGCGGCGACCTGATCGAGGACGACCGGCCGTACGCAGCGGCCTTGCTGGTCGGCCTGGGCTATAACGCCCGCAACGGCGATTACCTGCAGACCACGCAGCTGCAGTTCGGCCTGGTCGGGCCGTCTGCGCTGGGCAAGCAAGTGCAGAACGAAGTGCACAAGATGCTCGGCGACGAGACCTTCCGCGGCTGGGACCACCAACTGCACGACGAACCGGTGTTCCGCATCGTCCACGAACGCATGCACCGCTATTCGGCCGGCGACGCCCACAACGGCCGTTGGGGCTGGGATGCGATCGGCCATTACGGCGGCAGCTTCGGCAACCTGGCGACCTTTGCCAACGCCGGCGCGGAACTGCGTTTCGGCTTGCGCCTGCCGGACGATTTCGGCAGCACCCCGTTGCGTCCGGCCGGCGAAAACACCGCGCCGACCCAGCACTACAACACCGGCAACCGCCGTTTCGGCGCGCATCTGTTCATGACCTTCGATGCGCGCTGGGTGTTGCGCGACATCACCCTGGACGGCAACACCTTCCGCGACAGCCACAGCGTCGACAAGCGGCCGTTAGTGGCCGATGTCGGCTACGGCTTGGCGGCGATGCGCGGGCGCTGGAAGTTCGCCTTGGCGCGGTATCACCGGACGCGGGAGTTCGAGGGGCAGAGGCAAACGCCCGTGTTCGGGAGTTTTACCGTGAGTCGGGCGTTTTGACTCACGGGATGCAGTTGCCTCCACTGTAGGAGCGGCGTGAGCCGCGACTACTGGACGCGTAGAAAGACCAACGCCCATGTCGTGCATCGAAGCAGCGTGCCTTCGCAGGGTAGGAGCGGCGCGAGCCGCGACCGCGTCGTTTCCGCCTTGCGGCGCCTCCCTTGAGCTAGATCAAGATCAAACGCCAAAAGCTTCCGCCACTAAAGCGGCGGGTTACTTTCTTT
>NZ_JMTZ01000056.1 GCF_000731095.1 Lysobacter antibioticus
GATTGCCTTCGCTAGTGCGAATCGGCGCACAGCAACAGCAAAATCATTACGGCAACAGCAACAGCAACGGCTGCGGCAAATACCGAGGCCACGGTCAAGGCTAGAGCTAGGCTGGGCTAGCAACGAATCTGAAACTGGAACAGCACCCAGCCGGGCCAAGCACCAACCCGGCGCCCCGCCCCATCGCGATCACTCGTCAGCCCGCCAGGAAATCCCGGTGCGCACGCATCATCGCGTCGACCATGTCGCGTTCGGCCAACGACAGCAGCGGGTTCCAGACGTCGAAGATCAACACCACGCGCAGTTCGTCGCTGTCGTTGTGCGCCTCGTGCTCGATCGAGTCGTCGAAGATCAGCACTTCGCCGACCTTCCACTCGCGCCGCTCGAAACCGACCCGGTAGCGGCAACGCTCGGGCACGATCAGCGGCAGATGCACGACCAAGCGCGCATTGGTCTCGCCGTGGTGCGGCGGGATGTGGGTGTGCGGCGCCAACGCCGAAAACATCGCGTTCGGGCAGACGTCGGCAATCTGGGCCATTTCCACCGCTTCCAGCGCGGCGCGGGTCTGCGGGCACAGCGCCAAGTGCTCGTGCACCGGCTGCGCGTAGCTCCACAGTTTGTAGGTGCTCCAGCGCCGCGAGTGGTTGAGCTCCTGCCACTGGTTGACCGGGTCGCCGGGCTGGTACTCGATATAGGGCGTGAACTCGGCCTGCTCGTTGCGCAGCACCTCGCGCATCTCGCGTTGGATGTCGTAGGTGCGCGCTTCCAGTTCGGGCACCCAGGGGAACTGGGCGCGGTCGTAGAACGGAATCGCCGGCAGCCGCGGTATGCACAGTTGGTTGCAATCGGAGTGATACGGCTTGCTGCGCCCGACCATGATCGAGGCGGCCTCGTCCCAGCGACCATGCACGCCGGCCTCCAGCGCGGCGCGCGGACCGCCGACGCGATGGGCGAGAAACTCGCTGAACTCGTCGGAATACTGCTGGACCTTGCTCTTGGCGTGGAGCAACTGGGTCTTCAGCATGTCCGGCCAATGCGGCTCCGGCAGCGCGACCGTCAAGGCGTTGCGATAGGCCTGCGCCGCCGCCCGCGACTTGCCGGTGCGTTCGAGGAAGGCGGCCTTGGCCAGCAGGCCGGCCAGGAAATACGGATCGGCGACGAGCGCGGCGCTGATCGCCTCCCACTCGGCGGTGGCGTCGCCGCGTTCGCGTTCGACCATGCCGATCGAGAGCAGGATCATCGGATCGTTCGGCGCGGCGCGATGCGCGGCCTGCAGCAGTTCGACCGCGCCGCGGGTGTCGCCGCGCTGCAGGGCGTGGATGCCGAGGCTGTAGAGGGCCTGCGGGTGCTGCGGCGCGAGGCTGCGCACCTGGCTCCAGAGCGCTTCGGCTTCCTGCCAGCGGCCCGCGCGCGAGGCCAGGCCGGCGGCCTGGACGAGTTGATTGACCTGTTCGTTCAAGACCGCTTCCCTCGCCGGACGGAACTGCGACCGCGTCCCTGGGGCGCGATCGGCACTGCATCGATGGCGCGGCTGGCGCGCCTAGGCGAGGAACATACACCGGCGGCGTTGCGCCGCACAGAGTGGCCGCGGTTACGGCCCGCGAGCCGGAGGAATAGGCGATTCCGGCAATCCCGGCGCGTGCACAGCGCTCAGTTCAGCTCCAGCGTCGCGTCGCCGGAGAAGGTCTCGATCTTGATCGAACCGCTGCCGTTGCCGTAGCGGTGCTCGAAGCTCGAACCCGGGCCGTGCTTGGGCCGGACGATCTGCGCATCGGGCGCGCTCAGGTCGCCGCTGAAGCTCTGTCCGCGCACGGTCGCCGACAGCGCGCGCGGCAGCGACAGGCGGACGTCGCCGCTGACCGTTTCCAGCGAGATCTCACCGCCGTCGGCGAGGGCCCCGGTCACGCGCAGGTCGCCCGACACGGAATTGCCCGACAGCTTGGCCAGGCGCGATTCGCGGGTGGTCACGTCGACCTTGCCGGACACAGTCTCGATGTCGACCTCGCCGTTGAGCCGGCCGCGCAGACTGAGGTCGCCGCTGACGGTCTGGGCCGAGACTTTCGCGCTGTTGAGGGTCAGGCGCAGGTCGCCGCTGACACTTTCGATTTCGGCCTCGCGCGGGGCCGCGGCGACGATCACATCGCCGCTGACGCTGTCGATGCTGAGGTCGCGCGGCGCGACGCCGTTGACGTCGACGGTGGCCGAGACCGCATCGATCTCCAGCTTGGCCTGCAGCGGCACGGTCAGGCGCAGCTCGGTCGGCTCGCTCTTGTCGCCGCCGACCAGGAAGCCCATGCCGCTGCCGCGGTTGGGGTAGCGAACCTTGATCGACAGATGCTCGCGGTCGCCTTCGATCTCGAGCTTCTCGACGCCTTCGCCGAGGCTGCCCTCGATCCTGACCTCGGGTCGGTCCCAGGCGCGGACCTGGATCAGGCCTTTGACGTTGTCGATGTCGATGCTGCCCATCGGGTCGAGCGGACGGGTCTCGTTGATCGGCGTCGCGGCGCAGGCCGGCATCGCCGCGACCAGGGCCAATGCCAACAGGCCGAGCACGGGAGCGATATGGCGGCGATTGCGGAGAGCGCTGCGGTTGCGGGGGTGAGCGGTGGTCATCGTGGCGTCCTCCGTGGATCAGGTGTAGACCACGCGCTGTGCGAGCGCGAGGCGGCGGGCGTAAGTGCGGCGCAGTTGTTCGAGCAACAGTCGCGAATCGGGGTCGTGGGCGAGCGCATCGAGAATCAGCGCGGCGTTGCGGTCGAGTTCGTCGAACGCCGGCTGCATCACTTTCGCTTGTTCGGTGGCCGGGGCGATCTCGCGGATCGCGGCCTGGTATTGGCGGGTCATGCCGTCGGCTTCGCGCTGGACCAGGCTGGCAGGCGCCTTGGCCTGAGCGGCGACCGGCACCGACGTTTCGGGCTGGGCGCGGTACTGCCCGGCGATGCCGATCGCCAATGCGGCGACACTGGCCGCCAGCGCGAACGGCGCCATCCAACGGTTGCGGGTGGTTTCACGCGCTCGCAGGGCGGTCACCGGCGCGGTGGCTTGCGCTTCGGCGGCAACAACCGGCGTCTGCGCGGCGGCCGGCGGGGCCTGCTCGCCGAGGCGCGCGGCGATGCCGGGCCACAGATCGCGCGTCGGCGGCGCATCCCGGCGCAGCGCACGCAGCTGCCAACGCAAGGCGTCGGGCAGCTCACCTTCCGGGGTGTTCGCTTCTGGGGTTCGGTTGTGGTCGCTCATGCCTGCTCTCCAAGTCGCGACCGCAGCAGACTGCGGGCGCGATGCAACTGTGCTTTGGAACTGCCGACCGCCATGCCGAGCTCGGCGGCGATCTCCTCATGCTTCCAGCCTTCGACGTCGTACAGCACCAACACGGCACGGGCGCGGGGCGGCAGCGTAGCGACGGCGCGTTCCAGATCCATCGACAAGGCCATCACATGACCGGCCGAGTCGACGCTGCCGATCAGCTCGAAAGCGTCCTCGTCGCTGTCCTCGAACGGCCGGCTGCGCCGTCCGCGCAGCTCCATCAGGGCGGTATTGACCGCCAGCCGGTGCAGCCAGGTGCCGAACGCCGATTCGAAGCGGAAGTTCGGCAGGGCCTGCCAGGCGCGGACGAAAGCTTCCTGGGTCAGGTCCTCGGCGCGGGCGCCGTGGTAACCGACCAGACGGGCGATCACACCCTGGACCCGACCGGCGTGCCGGCGGTAGAGCGCTTCGAAGGCGGCGACGCCGCCGGCCGCCGCGGCGGCAACCAGGGCACGGTCGTCGTCGACTTCGATCGAGGCTGCGGTGTCTGGCATGTGGTCGTTCACGGCGGTCAGCATACTGAGTCCGATGCGGAGTCGGGGCTCAGGGTTTAAAGGCAGGAACGAGAGATCAGGAACGAGGAACGAGGGGCGTCGCCGGGCAGCCCCCTCCCCTGGCCCGGCGGAAGTCCTCGGCCGGGAAGCCGGAAATGGGGGAGACCGAGGTACCAGGAACGGGCAACGACAGGCGCCGTGGCCAGCCCGTGCTTGGCCCAGCGATGCGCCCGCCGAGCCGGAAACGAAAGAGGAACGAGCCCCGAGCAGGCTCGACTGCGGCCCACTCGTTACTCGTTCCTCTCCACTCGTTCCTAGGCTACGGCCTCAGCCCTTCAGCACTGCAGCGATCCGCTGCTGCTCGTCGTGCAGGGCCTGCGGCATGCGCGGGCCATACTCGCGCAGGTAGTCGCCGATGCTGTCGAACTCGGCGCTCCAACCGGCATGGTCGAAGCCGAACAGCTTGGCGTAGGCCTCGTCGCTGAGGCTGACGCCGGCGAGATTGAGGTCCTGCGCATCCGGCAGGTGGCCGATCGGCGTTTCGGTGGCGCCGGCCTCGCCCTTGACCCGGCCGATCATCCACTCGATCACGCGCAGGTTGTCGCCGAAGCCCGGCCACAGGAACTTGCCGTCGTCGCCCTTGCGGAACCAGTTGACGTGGAAGACCTTCGGCAGCTGCGCGCCGTCGCGGTCGAACGACAGCCAGTGGTTGAAGTAGTCGGCGAAGTTGTAGCCGCAGAACGGCTTCATCGCCATCGGGTCGCGGCGCATCACGCCGACCGCGCCGGTCGCGGCAGCGGTGGTTTCCGAGCCCATCGCGGCGCCGACCAGCACGCCGTGGGTCCAGTCGCGGGCCTCGAACACCAGCGGCACCAGCGATGCGCGGCGGCCGCCGAACACGATCGCCGAGATCGGCACGCCGGCCGGGTTTTCCGCTTCCGGCGAGTAGCTCGGGCACTGCTTGGCCGACACGGTGAAGCGTGCGTTCGGATGCGCGGCCGGGCCCTTGGCGGCGTCATACGGGTTGCCGCGCCAGTCGGTGACCGGCGTCTGCCCGTTGTCGAGGCCTTCCCACCACGGCTGGCCGTCGGCGGTCACGCCGACGTTGGTAAAGATGGTGTTGCTCTGGATCGACTTGAGCGCGTTCGGGTTCGACTTGGCCGAGGTGCCGGGCGCGACGCCGAAATAACCGGCTTCGGGATTGATCGCGTACAGGCGGCCATCGGCGCCGGGACGCATCCAGCAGATGTCGTCGCCGACCGTCCACACCTTCCAGCCGGCGTGGCGATAGCCTTCCGGCGGAATCAACATGGCCAGGTTGGTCTTGCCGCAGGCCGACGGGAACGCGGCGGCGACGTAATGGGTCTCGCCGAGCGGGTTCTCGATGCCGACGATCAGCATGTGTTCGGCGAGCCAGCCTTCGTTGCGCGCCTGGTGCGAGGCGATGCGCAGCGCGTGGCACTTCTTGCCGAGCAAGGCATTACCACCATAGCCCGAACCGAACGACTTGATCGCCAGTTCGTCGGGGAAATGCATGATGAAACGGCGTTCGGGATCGAGCTCGCCGATCGAGTGCAGGCCGCGCACGAAGCTGCCTTCGCGCTCGATGCGGGCCAGCGCCTGCGCGCCCATGCGCGTCATCACGCGCATGTTGGCGACCACGTACGGCGAGTCGGTGATCTCCACGCCGCAACGCGCCAGCGGCGAATCGATCGGGCCCATGCAGTACGGAATCACGTACAGGGTGCGGCCGCGCATGCAACCGTCGAACAGGGCGTCCATCTGGGCGTGCGCCTGCGCCGGCGCCATCCAGTGGTTGTTCGGACCGGCGTCTTCGCGCTCGTCGGTGCAGACGAAGGTCAGGTGTTCGACCCGGGCCACGTCGTCGGGATGCGAGCGGTGCAGATAGCTGCCCGGGTGCGTGTCCTGATTCAGCGTTTCGAGGGTGCCGTCGGCCAGCATCCGGGCGACCAGAGCGTCGTATTCGGCATCGCTGCCATCGCACCAGTGAATCTTGTCGGGACGGGTCAGCGCGGCGACTTGCGCGACCCATTCGTTGAGTGCGACCAGCAGACTGCCCGCGCTCCCCGGCACGGCAGTCGCGGGGGCGGCGTCTTTCAAATTGGCATTCACGGCATTGCTCTCCAGCCGGGGGAACGGGAAAAAAAGCGAATCAAGTGGAAACAAGGTTCATGACGAAGGAATCAGCGTGGCCATCATGTGCTCGACATAGGCCTCGAATTCGTCGTGTTGCATGCGGGTCTGGTGCAACTGCAGGTTCAGTTGCAGGAAGCCGACATAGGCGGCATAGAGCAGGCGCGCACGATGCTGGGCATCGGTGCGGCTGAGGCCGGCCTGGCGGAAGGAGGCGGTGAGGTAATCCAGGCGGCGTTCGGAAACGCGCCCGATCACCGGCTGCACGGCGGGATGGTCCAGCGCCTTGAGCAACTCGGAATAGATGATGTGCGACTTGACCTCGTGGGCGACGAGGTGGAACAGCGAACGCAGGCGCTGGCGCGGATCGGGAATCGGCTCGAGCTGGCCGAACACGGTTTCCTGCTCGACTTTTTCCCAGCGCTCCAGCGCGGCGACGAGCAACGCATCGCGCGACGGGAAGTGCCAGTAGAAGCTGCCCTTGGTGACGCCGAGACGGCGCGCGAGCGGTTCGACCGCTACCGCAGCGACGCCTTGTTCGGCGATCAAGTCGAGGGCGGCCTGGGCCCAGTCGTCGGCGCTGAGGCGGCCGCTGCGCTCAGGCTTGGCCTCCGGCTTGGCGTCGGCGGCCGAGACGGCGGGCGGGGTGTCGAGCTTCGGCTCGGGCTTGTTCGAGGCAGGCTGGTTCATGGATGACAAGTTTAACCATACGCCACGGTCGGGAACAGTACGCAGTGCAGCAAAAACGACGGGAATCGGGAATGGGGAGTCGGGAATCGTTCAAATAAAGAGCTGCAGCCCAATTCAGAGAATCCGCGCCGGCCTGCCTGCCCAACGCCGATTGCCGATTCTCGATTCCCGATTCCCGCCTCGGTTGACAGCTCGAAACGGCGATTCCATACTCGGCCGTATGTTAAGTGTTTGATGCCAGCGTTTGAATGCCGATCGGCTTGCCGCCAGGGAGCATCGCTATCCGCACTGACATCACACATGCCCCATTAGCTTGAATCTCAGCTTGAGTCTTAGCCGCATCCTCCGGAGCGCCGCCATGAGTATCGCGATCCCCTTCCTTGCCTTCCTTCTGGTCGGCGCCATCGCCGCCTATCACCGCCTGCGCCTGCCGGTCTGGGCCGCGCTGACCGCGACGGTGCTGGTGGGCTGTTACCTGCTGGGCGCCAACCCCGTCGCGACCATCGTCGCCGCGGCCCTGGTCGCGCTGATCGCGGTGCCGCTGCTGGTGCCGGCGATCCGCCTGCCGCTGATCACCAAGCCGCTGCTCGGCTTCTACACCAAGATCCTGCCGCCGCTGTCGGAAACCGAGCGCACCGCGCTCGAGGCCGGCACGGTCGGGTTCGAAGGCGAGTTGTTCTCTGGCAAGCCCGACTGGCAGCAACTGCTGTCCCAGCCCAAGCCGGTGCTGAGCGCCGAGGAACAAGCCTTCCTCGACGGCCCGGTCGAAGAACTGTGCAAGATGACCAACGATTGGCAGATCACCCACATCGATGCCGATCTGTCGCCGGAGCTGTGGGGCTACATCAAGAAGAACAAGTTCTTCGGCCTCAACATCCCGAAGGAATACGGCGGCCTGGGCTTCACCGCGCTCGCCAACCACAAGGTGATCCAGAAGCTCGCTTCGGTGTCCAGCGTGGTCAGCTCGACCGTCGGCGTGCCGAATTCGCTCGGCCCGGCCGAGCTGTTGATGCATTACGGCACCCAGGAACAGAAGGATCACTACCTGCCGCGCCTCGCCGACGGCCGTGAAGTGCCCTGCTTCGGCCTGACCGGCCCCTGGGCCGGTTCGGATGCGACCTCGATCCCGGACTTCGGCATCGTCACCATGGGCGACTGGAACGGCGCGCGCGTGGTCGGCGTCAAGCTGACCTTCGACAAGCGCTATATCACCCTGGCCCCGGTCGCGACCCTGATCGGCCTGGCCTTCCGCATGTACGACCCGGACGGCCTGATCGGCGACAAGCGCGACATCGGCATCACCCTGGCGCTGCTGCCGCGCGACACCGCCGGCGTCGAAGTCGGCCGTCGCCACTTCCCGCTCAATTGCACCTTCCAGAACGGCCCGGTCCGCGGCAAGGAAGTGTTCATCCCGCTGAGCCAGCTGATCGGCGGCGAAGCCTACGCCGGCAAGGGCTGGCAGATGCTGGTCGAATGCCTGTCGATCGGCCGCTCGATCACCCTGCCCTCCTCGGGCAGCGGCGGCGCCAAGATGGGCGCCATCGTCACCGGCGCCTACGCCCGCATCCGCAAGCAGTTCGGCCTGTCGGTCGGCCGCTTCGAAGGCGTCGAGGAAGCGCTGGCGCGCATCGCCGGCCATGCCTTCGCGGTCAGCGCTTTGTCGCAGGCCACCGCCGCCGCGGTCGCGCGCGGCGAAAACCCGGCCGTGCCTTCGACCATCGCCAAGTACCACTGCACCGAGATGGCCCGCGAAGTCGCCAAGGACGTCATGGACATCCACGGCGGCAAGGGCATCATCCTGGGGCCGAAGAACTACGCCGGCCGCAACTGGCAGGCGCTGCCGATCATGATCACGGTGGAAGGCGCGAACATCATGACGCGCTCGCTGATGATCTTCGGCCAGGGCGCGATTCTGTGCCACCCGTGGGTGCTCAAGGAAATGAAGGCGGCGATGCTGCCCGACGAGACCGAGCGCCTGCGCGAGTTCGACAAGAACCTGTTCGGCCACATCGGTTTCGCCATCTCCAACGCCGTGCGCAGCTGGTGGTACGGCCTGACCGCCGCGCGCATCGGCGCCGCCCCGGGCGACGCTTACACCCGCCGCTACTACCGCAAGCTCAACCGTTATTCGGCGACCTTGGCGGTGATGGCTGACACTTCGATGCTGCTGCTCGGCGGCAAGCTCAAGTTCAAGGAATCGCTGTCGGGCCGCCTCGGCGACGTGCTGAGCCAGCTCTACATCGCCAGCAGCATGCTCAAGCGTTACGAAGACCAGGGCCGTCCGGCCGGCGACCAGCCGCTGCTGGCCTGGGCCTTCCACGACGCCGTGCACAAGATCGAGCTGGCGCTGTCGGGCGCGTTGCGCAACTTCCCGATCCGTCCGGTCGGCTGGCTGCTGTGGGCGCTGATCTTCCCCTGGGGCCGCCGCGCCCAGGCGCCGAGCGACCGCCTCGGCCACCGCGCCGCGTCCTTGCTAATGTCGCCGAACGATGCGCGCGACCGTCTCGCCGAGGGTCTGTTCATCACCCCCTGCGAGAACAACCCGGCCGGCCGCATCAACAGCTACCTGCAGAAGGTCATCCTGGCCGAGCCGGTCGAGCGCAAGTTCCTCAAGGCCCTCAAGAACAGCGACATCGAAGCGCTGGACTTCCCGAGCCAGCTCGACGAGGGCGTGCGCGAAGGCTGGATCACCGCCGAAGAACGCAAGCAACTCGAAGAGCTGCGCGAGATGACCATCGATGCGATCAGCGTCGACGACTTCGACGCCGCCGAGCTGCGTTCGGCCGGCTACAAGGCGCAGCACGCAGCCGACCACGGCGACGCGCGCGCCGCGGCATAAGCGCAGGCCTCGCATGCGACACGCGGCATGAATGGAAACGGCGGGCCCTCGGGTCCGCCGTTTCGGTTTCCGGCATCGGTCACTTGGTTTCAGACGCCCCAGATCGCACTGCGCCTTTTCCTGCCGTCATCCCTGCGAACGAGAGGATCCAGGGCTCCATCGCGACATGGCTCTGAAGTCTCTGCCGCCCGGCCAGGGCGCACAGCACTCTGGCGTTCATGGATGCGCGAGCCAGTGGCTCGCAAACGCATCCATTCACCCCGCCTGCGCGGGGACAACGGCAAGCAATAACGCACGCCCCTTCCACCACCCATCCGGCCATCGCCCATGAGCACCGACGTCCTGAAGCTGTACAAGAAGATGACCCGCTGGCCGGCCGGCCACTGGCTGTTCTCGCGCGCCATCTGCTGGAACGCGCCCTACTTCGCCAGCATCTCGCCGCGCTTCGAGTCGCTCGAACCCGGCCGCTGCAGCGCGACCATGCGCCATCGCCGCAAGATCACCAATCACCTCGGCACCGTGCACGCCATCGCCATGTGCAACCTGGCCGAGCTTACCGGCGGCGTCATGACCGACGTCAGCATCCCGCGCTCGATGCGCTGGATCCCGGTCGGCATGAGCGTGGAATACCTCAAGAAGGCGGTCGGCAGCGTCCGCGCCGTCGCCACCCCGGCCGCGCCCATCGTCGAATCCGACCAGGCCTACGACCTGCCGGTCGACGTCGTCGTCACCGACCCCACCGGCGACGCGGTGTTTCGCGCCCGCATCGCGATGCGCGTCTCGCCCAAGCCCAAGCGCGGCTGATTCGCGCTCCCGGCACAGCTCGCGGCCGCGACCCGGCGTAGCATCCAACCGGGAACAATCGCACCGGGAGACTCGTCATGAGCGCAAACGCCTGGATTTGGCTCGGCGGCCTGCACAGCCTGGCCTTCGCCGTCTTCCACATGGCGTTCTGGAAACTGTTCGGCTGGCGCCGCAGCCTGCAGACCGCCACCGTCGCCGACCGCGCGATCCTGCAGATCCTCAACCTGCGCCTGATTTACATACTGCTCGGCATCGCGGTGTTGTGCTTCGTCTATACCGACGAACTGCACACCACTGCACTCGGCCGCGCGCTGCTGATCGGCATGTCGCTGTTCTGGGTCGGGCGGACGATCGAGCAGTTCGTGTTCCTGCGGATCAATCGGCCGATGGTGCACGCGCTGACCGTGTTGTTCGTGCTGGGGGCGACGATTTTCGCCATGCCCCTGCTCGTCTGAGCCGGCCGATACGACCGGGACCGCACGATTCGCTTAAGCGAACCGCACGCCCCCTCGCCGCTCAGATCGCGCCATCGACCGCTTCGACCGGCTCCGGCCGTGCACCCATCGACATAAGCCCTACCCCCACCAGCACCGACACCCCCACGATCGCCGCGGCCGCATAACCCAGGCCGCCGACGCCGATCGCATCGATCACGCGGCCACCGACGATGGCGCCGACGCCGATGCCGAGGTTGGCGCCGGAAATGTTCAGCGACGCGGCGAACGCCGGTGCCTCGGGCGCGGACTTCATCACCCGCACATGGCTGACCGGGAACAAGGCCGCCTGGGTGACGCCCCACAGCGCGAGCGTGGCGGCGAACAGCGGCAGCGAGTGGATCGACGGCACCACCAGCACCAGACCGAGCGCCATCGGTACGCTGAAGATCATCGAGGCGGCCAGCGGATTGCGGTCGACGATGCGGCCGCCGAGGGTGTTGCCGATCAGGCCAACCGCGCCGAACGCCATCAGCGCCCAGCCGACCACCGAGCCGTTGAACCCGGCCAGGCGCTCGAACATGTCGGCCAAATAGGTGTAGGCGGTGAACATGCCGGTGAACAACAAGACCGACAGCAGCACATGCCCGCTCACGCGCGGATCGCGCAGCACCCGGAACTGCTGGCTCAGCTTCACTTGCGGTTTGTCCATGCGGCTGTCCGGCAGGAACACGAACAGCAAGGTCGCCTTCAACAGCGAAGCGATCGACAGGGCGACGAAGGCCGCGCGCCAGCCGAAGGCATCGGCGATCAGGGTACCGGTCGGCACGCCGATCACGGTGGCGCAGATCACGCCGAAGGAAATCACCGAGATCGCGCGGCCGGCACGCTCCTGGCCGGCCAGGTCGACCGCGGTCTCGCTGGCCAGCGCCCAGAACACCGGCACGCCCAGCGCCGGGATCAAGCGCGCCAACGCCATCACGCCGAGGTTGGGCGCCATCGCCGCGACTGCGTTCGAGGCCGCAAACAACAACAGCACCACGATGAACAAACGCTTGCGTTCGAAGCGCGAAAAGTAAGCGGTCAGGAACGGACCGCTGGCGGCGACCGCGAAGGCGAACAAGGTCACCAGCAAGCCGGCCTGCGACACGCTGACGCCGAGATCGCGCGCCAACGACGGCAGCAGGCCGACCAGAATGAATTCGGTCGTCAGCACGGTAAAACCGGCCGCCGACAGCAATAGAAGAGGCAGTAGCACGACAGACTCCGGAGACGAAGACGCAACGGCCCGATCGATCGGGCCGGCGCGGAAGGATGAGGAGGAAAGATCGCGGCGCGCCGTGTGCGGCGCATGGGCCCAATCTAGAAAATCGCGGCGCGCGGATAAACCGCATCGCCATGCTTTCATCGTTCCGGACAGCGAACGATGGCCGCAGGCCGCACCGTTGCGTGCGTTCGCTGGGCAACGACGATTCGGGACTGTCAATCCCGGATCGCGCGCTAGTCGACGGCGAAAGGATGCGGCAAGCTGTCGGGCCTGTGTCGCGAGCTCCGCGCGATCGCCGTCGCGTCGCGCCACCGCCCCTCACCCGCCCCCGAACCGCGCCGGCCTAGGCTCGATGCCCTATTCGGCGACGAGGCTGCTGCGATGGCGAAGATCCTGGTGCCCCCACTCGGCCTATGGCCACATCGAGACGATGGCGCAGGCCGTCGCCGAGGGCGCGCGCGAAGCCGGCGCGCAGGTCGACATCAAGCGCGCGCCCGAACTGGTGCCTGACGAGGTCGCACGCAAGTCGCACTACAAGTTCGACCAGCAGGCGCCGATCGCGAAGATCGCCGAGCTCGCCGAGCTCGCCGACAGTTGCGTACCGCCCCAATCCCCGTTCTTCTCCGCAGGCTCGAACTAGCGCACGCCACTCATCGCCGGCACATCCCGCACAAGCTTGTACAACTTCTTTATGTCCGAAGGATGCCCCTGCTTCTGGAACTGGCTGAAGATCAGGTAGCCCAGAATCGAGTTCCCCGTATCCCGTCGCGCCACCAACGTCAGTTCCCGCGCCGGATCCACCAGCAGGTACTGGCCGCCCCAGCCGTCGGCGTGCACGGCCTTGAGCTCGGAGTTCAACCACCAGGAGTAGCCGAACCCGTCGTAGACCGGGTTCTGCGTGGCGGAATACGACGTGGTGCTCTTGGCTATCCACTCGGCCGAGACGACCCGCTTCCCGTTCCACAGGCCCTCTTGCGCTACCAGCGCCCCAAGCCGCGCAAGGTCGCGCGCGCTCATGTGGATGCGATAGGTTCTGTAATCGGAGTCGGAGCCGCGATTGTCATAGATCACGTGCTCGCGGTTGAAGTCCTGCATGCCCAGGGGTGTGGCCAGCCAGGTATCGATGGCCTCGCCAATGGACAGCCCCGTCTTGCGTTCGAAGATGGCGCCCAGAACGTTGAAGTCCCAGTTGTTGTAGAAGTAGTTCGCGCCCGGCGCGAACTGGCCGCGCTGCGGGCGGCCTTCCTTGATTTCTACCGTCTCCGCGCCAGAGGGCAGGTAGATGCCTGACCTGGCTTGAAGGAGGTGCTCGATAGTGGCTTGCTTCTCCGTCTGCGTGAGGGGCGTCCGGCTCTCGTCGATCCCGAGCGCTCCGAGCGTCTCGTTCACATCGATCAGCCCGCGGTCGACCGCCACACCGAACAGCAGGCTGAGGATGCTCTTGCGCGCGGACGCCAGGTTCATGGGCGTGCCGACCTCCCCGTACTCCATCAGCACCGTTTCGCCGCGCAGCACAACGAAAGCATCGATGCCGTCCGCCTCGGTCCTTATGTAGTTCTCGAGCGTCTTCGCCTGCTCTGGAGGCAGCGGAGCTTGCGCGAGGGGGAGGGGATGGGTGGCGGGTGCATCCCGGTCGATGAAGGGGCGAAGGCCCAGTACAAGCGATACCGCCAAGGCGGCAAGTAAGGCGATGCCGAGGTACTTCAGGATACGTCGCACAGATTGGCCCCCCGTTGAGTGCGGTGTCGGTGCCGTCCACCGGATCGGTGACGGAACACTTTGGGTCTGACGCGTTCTTTCGATCCTTGGGCCCGAGCGCGACCCGCATCTTCATGGCTGTGGCTGGATGGGGCCATGCCAGGAGGCGGGTTTGGCTTATGGGCTTTGGGGAGGTTGCAACAAAAGGGGGGCGGGTTCAACCGGTCAACGCAACAGCTGCGCTCGGCTTACAGGCTGGCGTCACGAATCCCAGCGTCTTTCTCGGACGCTGGTTTAAGCGCAAGGCAATCCTAGTCAGCTCGACTTGGCAATGGATCGACAGTTCGGTCCCCTTCGGGAAGTACTGTCCGAGCAAACCGTTGGTGTTTCGTTGGTGCCACGTTGCCAAGGACTTTGAGGGCCGCAGAAAGACCTTCACGTCGGTGGCGATGGTGAACTGCTTGTGGCCGGCCAGTTCTCCGCCACGATCCCAGGTCAGAGACCTTCGCAGCTCCATCGGGAGCTTACCGACTAGGCGAGTCGATGCGGATACCACGCTGGCCGTGTCGCGGCCGTTGACGTTCACAAGCATCGTAAAGCGCGATTGCCGTTACACCACAGTTGCAATGTGAGTGTTTTTGGACCCTGTGATCGGATCACCTCCCAATGACCGAGGATGGCCCGATCCTCGATTTCCGAGGGGCGCTCGCTGATGGAAATAGCATCTACGATCTGTCCTCGCTGTTGGCCTTCCGTGCTCGCCAACTTTGACTTTCGCATCTTGCGTCGCGAGCGTGGGGGCGCGGCCAGTTCCCCGGCTAGCCCAGGGCCCCGACTTCTCTCCATGGCACTTCATCATCCGCGTAATGTTGCATCGACCGGTTGAATCCGCCCCTTGTTCTCGATCATCCCCCACCGGCTCCACTTCGGCGTGGTGATCGTCGGCCTCAACTACGGTTTCCCGGGGCAGACGCGCCTGGACGAAGTCACCGGCGGCGCGCCCTACGGCAGCGCCACCATCGCCGGCAGTTATGGTTCGCGCCAGCCCAGCGATAACGAACTCGACGCAGCATGTCATCAAGGCCCCGAAGTCGCCGAGGTGGCCAGAAAACTGCACGGTTGACCGGGCGACACCGGGCGGCCGGCAGCGCGGTGTGACTGACAACTCACTGCTCGTGGCCGCCCACGGCCGACTACAGCCCATTCCGGCCAATTTCGGCCGATTACGACAAACCATGGCCCTGTCGGCCACGCAATTGCGTACGTAAAGTACGACAGGTACCGCCGATGGCACCGCGCGCTTCTCCGGCGCCGCATCGGCAGCCGCTTCCCGGCATGCAGTTCCGCCGCGCACGGACCCGCACCTGTCGAAGGAACGCAACGATGTCGTCTCCCGCACGAGAATTGATCGAACGCCTGCCGCTGATCGGCGAGGGCGCCGCCGCCGCTCAGGCACGGGAGCTATTGGCGATGGATGTCGACTGGGCCTCGATCCGGGGCCAGGCCTCGTCCGCCGCGGCCTGGCGCCCCAGCCAAGCCTTCTTGATCGTCGAAGGCTCGCTCGACCTCGCCGGCAACGCGGTGATCGGCACCGGCGAGCACGATCGTGGCGCCCTGATCGTGCTCGGCGACCTGCGCTGCCGCAACCTGGTCGTGGCCCAGGATTTCCATTTGGTCGTCACCGGCGATCTGATCGCGAGCGAAGCCGTGGTCGCCGACCTCGGCGACAGCACCGCCCATGTCGCCGGCATGGTGCGGGCGCCGGTGCTGCTGTCCGGCGATGCCGGCTGGTTGACCCTGGACCGCGCCGACGGCCTGCGCGTGGCGCGCACCAGCGCCTACGTCATCGTCGACGAACAACCCCTGCCCTTGCCTCCGCACAGCCTCAGCGAGCTCGTCGACGACGGCGTGCTCGATCGCGAGGAATGGGACGGCCTGGACGCGGACGAACGCGAAGGCCAGGACATCGACGAGTTCGTCGTGCTCGACGAAGGCCGCGTGCTCAGGCGCCTCGCCGCGGGCGATTCGATCCTGCGCGGCTGAGGCCGCAAAACGGATTCGGCCTGCCCCTGCGACGGCAGGCCGTGTCGCGCCAGGCGGCGAGCGCGCTCAGTGCAGCCATACCGCGAGAAAGCCTAGCAAGGCCGGCAAGGCCTGGATGAAGAAGATGCGGCGATTGACCGTGGCCGCACCGTACACGCCGGCGATCACCACGCAGGCCAGGAAGAACAAGGCGACGTCCTGGCGCGTGCACAGCAGCGACCAGATCAGGCCGGCGGCGAGGAAACCGTTGTACAGGCCCTGGTTCGCTGCCAGCACTTTCGACTGCTCGGCCTTCTCCAGGCTCTGACGGAACACCTTGAGCCCGAGCGGCCGGGTCCACAGGAACATCTCCAGGACCATGAAGTACAGGTGCAGCAGCGCGACCACAACGATCAGGGCGACGGCGATCCAGTGCATCGGCTGGCTCCTAGGCTAAGGCGAGTGTCGGAACCCCAGCATAAGGCTTCGGCCCGGCGCCGCGCAGCTGGGGGGAGTCGGCGCTGAGGAGTGAGGAGTGAGGAGTGAGGAGTGAGGAGTGAGTAAAGCCCCCGGCGACCGGCTTTCGCTCACTTCTCACTCCTCCGCATTCACTTCTCCTACTCCTACTCCTTCCCCTTCGTCGCGTCTGCGCTCGCATGCCAGGCCTTCAACACCTCGGCCTCGCGTTGCGGCGCGATCCCGGCCTTGGGCTTGGCGCGGCGTTCGGCCGGCAGGCCCTGCCAGTAAGCGAGCGTGTCGCGCACGGTCTCGCGCAGCGGCCGATAGGTGAGGCCGGCCGCGCGCGCCTTCGCCACCGACGTACGGCCGAAGCCGGCGTACTCGCCGCGCGCGGGAATCCAGGCCGGCATGTCCTGCCATGGCGAAACTTTCTGCGCTTCGAGAAAATCCGCCGGCACCCAGGTAACGGTCGACTTCGCCTTGGCCGCGCGCTGCGATTCGGCCAGCACCGCGCCCATGCTCAGGGCGCCGGGGGCGGCATCGGCGTTATAGATGCCGAAGTGGCCGTGCTCGATCGTCGCCAGCAGGAACGCCGCCAGATCGCGTACGTCGATGAACTGAGTCGGGTCCTGCGCGCTGCCGGGCGCGAGGATCTCGCCGCCGCGGTCGGCGCGCGCCGGCCAATAGGTGAAACGATCGGTGGTATCGCCGGGGCCGACGATCAGCCCCGGACGAACCACCGTGGTGCGCTTGGGCAGTTCGCGTTCAGCGGCTTGCTCGCACAGGGCCTTGAGGCCGCCGTAGGTTTCGCCGGTGACCTCGGTGACGTTGGGATCGGCCAGCACCGCGAGCGGCGAATTCTCGTCGCTGGGGGCATCGTTCTTGGCGTAGACCGAGATCGTCGACACCAGCACGTACTGCTTCACCCTCGGCGCCAGCAACTTGGCCGAGCGGGTCACGTCCGCCGGCAAGTAAGCGGACGTGTCCAGCACCGCATCCCACCGGCGCTCGCCTTCCAGCGCCTTCATGTCGGTCTTGCGATCGCCGTGCAGTTGCTCGATGTCGCTGAACTGCTCGCCGGAGAACTTGCCGGGATTGGTCTTGCCGCGATTGAACAAGGTCAGGCTGTGGCCATGCTTGCGCGCAGCCTCGACGAAATGCGGGCCGAGAAAACCGGTGCCGCCGAGCACCAACAGCTTCAGCGGCGCCGGTTTGCGCAGACTGCGCGCGAACGACGGCAGGGCGAGCAGACCGGCGCCGGCGGCGCCCGCGGCCAGGAAATCGCGACGACTGGTTTTCATGCTTCACCTCGTAGAGAGCGGATGTCGGAAGGAAGAGTCGAAGCCGCGCCCGGCAGGCCGCGCTGGGCGCGCACGATGCTCCAGGCGCTCGCGGTCATGCCGGCGGCGGCGAGCACGCCGGCCGCGAATACGGCCTGGCTGCCGAACAGGGCCACGCCCTTGTGGATCCAGACGAAGGCCAGATCGGTGCCGCGGAAAACCGCGGTATCGATCACCGCCTTGCCCTTGTAGCGCGAGGGCCGGTCGACCCGCGTGTACAAGGTCTCGCGGGCCGGCTTGGCCAGGGCGAATTCGCCGGCGCGCTGCAGCACCTGCACGATCGCGACCATCGCCGGCAGCGGCGAGGCCAACAGCACGCCGAAGCCGAGCAACAAGGTCAGCCCCGGCATCAACAAGGCCGGGGCGACGCCGTGGCGATTCAACAGCCAGCGGGTCAGCAGCAACTGAGTGAGGATCGCAAGCAGATTGACCGCGCTGTCGATGCGGGCGAAATAGCGCGTCGCGGCTTCGGCGCCGGGATAGAACTCGCGCGCGATCGCCGCCTGCTGGTTGTAGAGCAAGGTCGCCGCGCCGACGCTGAAGAACAGGGTGATCGCCATCGCCCGCAACACCGGTCGCTGCCAGACCAGTTTCAGGCCGGCCCAGATCGAGCCGCCCATCGCGCCCTCGCCGCTGTCGAGGCCGTGCTCGCGTTCGCGCCGGATCGCCCACGGCCGCAGCCGCACGATACACAGCACGCAGATCGACAGGAACGCTACCGAGACCAACAACAGGTTGGCCACGCCCAAGGGCTGCACCAGCCACTGGGTCAGGATCGGCCCGAGCACCGCGCCGGCGGTGCCGCCGGCGCCGATATAGCCGTACAAACGACGCGCCTGGGCATCGTCGAACACGTCGGCCATGTAACTCCAGAACACCGTCACCGCGAACAGGTTGAACACCGCGGTCCAGACGAAAAACACCATGCCCCGCCCCGGCACGCCGGCATTGAACGCCCAATGGAACGCCAACAGGCAGGCGATGAACAAGGCATACACCACCGGTAGAAATACCCGCCGCGGGAATCGCGCGACCAGGGCGCCGTAGACCGGCTGCAAGGCCAGCATGGTCACGAAGGTGCAGGTGAACAACACCTGCAGCACGAAGTCCTTGAGCTGCAGACCGTGCGCCTGGGCCCAGGCGATCATCGCCTGCGGAAACACCGTGGCCGCATCGGCCGAAGCGCCCATCGCATCGCGCACCGGCCGCAACACGTAATAGCCGCAGAGCAGGCTGAAGAAATACAGCAGCGACCACCACAGCGGCGCATTCGAGGACAGGCGCCGGCTCGGATGCGCATTGGCAGACGCAGTGCTCATGTCCGTGCCCTGATCGCATCGACACGAGCGCAGCGCGTGGCGAACGACGCGGATACGCGTCCACCCCCGTCGTGCCCGCTCGGCTTGCGCATCGTCGCTGCTCCGGTTCCCCCGCCCAAACTAGCCGCGGGGCCCGCGCGCGGCCCCTGCGGATGGTCATACCGACCTTCGGCATGGTGGGGACGCTCCGAGCCTCGGCGTACGCAAGCCGTGATCGGGGACGCAGTCCGGTTCCGAAACGGATCGAGCGAACGCCCTGGGCCTGAACAAGCCCGGCAAAACCAACCGTCGTTTCCGTGCCGATGTGGGTGATTTGTAGGAAATGCCTGAATCGGCTGTCCGGAAAACACGGTTTCGGCGCCGGTTCGATTGTCCACGGGGCACCGCGGCAGTAGCCTGCGGATTCCCCATCGCATCAACGGAGGATGCCCATGCGCGCGACCGCAGCGACCGCCGCTCGAGCCGGCCTGCTTCCGACCCTGTTCTGCACACTGATGTTCTGCGCACTGATCGCATCCTGCACCACCACGCCCCAGCCCCAGGCATCGGCCAAGGAGAATGCTGCCATGACCACGCAATCGACGACCCTCGCCGACAGCGCTCGGCTCGATGCCGAACAAATCGGCAAGCGCGTGCTGAAACTGATCGACAGCATTCACGGTGCCCAGGACCTCTCTCCCGAGAACATCGAAAAGCAGACCGGCATCAAGGTCGAGATCCATTCCGAGGACCGCACCGAGTACGGCTTCGGCGGTGCGCTGACGAACGCGTGGTCGTACAGCCTGACCTCGGTGTCGTACAGGCAGGGGGAAAAACCCACGCGGCTGGATTTCCGCTTCCTGAGCCAGGCCCAAGGCGCCGCCGATATCGCGCCGATTTGCAGCATGGACTTCAAGGACTACAGCCAGGCATTGACCTCGGCGGGCTTCCAGGCCCAGAGCTTGCCGAGCGGCGACGGTAGCGACCCCGGCTTCGGCTACCGCGGGGTCGAGCCCCGGAGCTTCGTTCGCGGCAAGGTCGAAGTGGCGATCTACACCCACGGCAATAAGGACCCTGAGCAAGGTCGGGCCTGCATCTCCAGTCTCGCCATCAGCACCCAGGCCTGAAGGAGCCCGCCATGGCCACGCCCGCCGAAAAACTGGAAGCGATGCTCACGGATTTCGAGAGTGCCAACGCAGCCGGTGGCAAGAACCTGCGCGACCTGCTCAAGACCACGCCCGAGTTGCAAGCGCGCATCGTCAAGTCGATCGAACTCGGCAATCTCGACACGATCAAACCGCTCGACCCGGCCCTGCGCTCAAGAGGCGTCATGGGCGGTTTCAATCCGGTCGACAAATCCATCGCACTGCCGATGGACATGCTCAACAGCGCCGATACCAATCCCCGCAACGCCAATACGCTGCGGCTGGTGTTCGGCCACGAGATCGAACATTCCGTCAACAAGCAGGCCATCGCCGACGGAAACAAAGCATTCGAGGACAAGGTACGGAAGATCGCCGAAGGTCCGTCGCCGCACGATTACACGACTCTCGTCAAAGACCGCGACACCGAGAGCCGCAAGCGCGAGGCGAACGACCAGATCGCCGGGTTCAACGTGCTAGCCGCGCACGTGCGCAGGGAAAACCCGAAAGCCAGCAAGGAACAGCTTTACGACAAGTTGTTTCACTCCTCCAACCAGATGGAGCAGTACTTCGATGTCGGCGGCACGCCGGGAAAGGAAAAATACACGCCGAAAGCCGGGCTGACGATCGACAAGAACGGCAAGATCGCCGCGACGAAGGCGAATATCGATGCCATCGGCGAGCATTTCTACGAGGCCAACGGCTACCCGAAGGTCTACGGCCCACGGTCTCTGGCCCTCATCAACAAGATAGAGAACGAGACCCTGGCCGCCGCCAGAGTCGGCAACCCCAGCCACCCCGCACCTGAGATCAAGGTCAATCTCAAGGAACTGGGCCTTACCGGCCTCAGATTGCCGCCGAGCTTTACCGATACCAGCCCGAGCCTGGCCCGCCCGACCCCAGCCGTGCCTGCTCCAGCCCTGCCTGCTCCGGCCGAGTCCCCGGCACCGGTCACGCCAACCGCGGCGAGCGCGCCTGCAGCGGCCTCGCGCGATTTCCGCGACGTCGGCCACCCGGACAACGGCTACTTCCAACTGCTGCGCGACAAGCTGCCGGCCAGCGTGCCGGACAATGCCGTGGCGCATGCGATGTTGCTGGCCAAGCAAGGCGGCCTGACCGATCCGTCGAAAGTGAACTCGAACGAGATCGGCCTGGTAGGCGGCAAGATCTGGGTCGGCGGCCATACTCCCGGCTTTCATATCAGCGCCGATCCTGCGCAATCCCCACCGATGGAGCAGGTTTCGCAGGGACTGAGCAAGCTCCAGGCACACACCACGCAGGCGCAGGAAGCGCAGAACCTGCGCGGCCCGAACGATCCGCAACCGCAGGCCATCGCGCGCTGAAGCGCCAGCCGCTCGATCCGGACCGGTGCCGTCTTCGGCCCGGCTTGGTCTGGCCTGGTCGGGGCGAACGATTCGACGACACGGTTGCTCAGCTGCCGCTGGCGCTTATCGAAAGCCCGTAGCTGCAGTTTGAGACAACGGCTCAATCGGGTGCGTGTCGCTCCCGACCCGGCACGGCCGCACGCAGCGTCAAGCGCGAAATCTCCGGCGGCACGCCGAAGCGGACCGGCAGGATGCTGGTGCCGATGCCGGTGGAGACGAACACGGACTTGCCGTCTTCGATCAGGTAACCGCCGGCATAGCGTTGGTCGGCCGGCAGCACCGGAGTGCCGATCCACGGCAGGCGCACCTGGCCGCCGTGGGTGTGTCCGGCGACGGTCAAGGATGCGCGTGGCGGGACCTCGGGAAACAGGTCGGGGTTGTGGGTCAGGGCCAGCACCGGCGCATCGTCGGCGACGCCGGCGAAGGCGCGGTCGATGTCGTGGGCGGCTTCCCATTTGTCGCCGATGCCGACCACCCACACCCGGCAGGCGCCGAGCTGCACCGCCTGCGCCTGGTCTTCGAGCACGATCACCCCGGCCGACTCCAACGCGGCGCGTACCCGCACCCCGTCCTTCCACCAGTCGTGGTTGCCGAGCACCGCATAGACCGGCTTGCGTCGGGTCAGGGGCCGCAGATGCGGCGCCATCTGCTCGGCCGAGATGTAACTGCCGCCGAGCACGCTGAGGATCACGTAATCGCCGGCCATCAACACCGCCTGGGCGTCGCTCGCGACCAGCCGCTCGACGATATGGTCTAGCCGGTCGAGGCCGTTGTGCGGCGAGCCGGTATGCAGGTCGGCGACCACGTCGATGCGCAGGCCATCGCAGTCGCGCGACCAGTGCGGCAGGCGAAATTCGTAATCGCGCTCGACCAGTTGCCGCGGTTCCCAGAAGAACCCCCAGGCGAAGCATCCGACACCGGACAGGACCACGCCGACGAACAAGCGCTGCAGCCACAACTGACGCGGCCACGGCCGCCAACCGCGTTTCATGCTTTCGAGGTCTCTCGTGTGTCTGAGGCGCCGCCACGCTGCACCCAGCGCGCGACGTTCCAACCGATCAAGCCGGCGCCGGCGGCGACCGCCGCGCTGATGCCGGCCAGGCCGGCGACACCCACACCGACGCCGCGCAGGCCGACCATCGCGGTCGCCACGGCGACGTCGCCGAAGCGCCAGGCGGCGGTGTCGACCGCGTTCTTGCCCTTGTAACGCAGGGTGCGCGCGGCGCTGCTGAACAGACTTTCGCGGGCCGGGCCGACCATGCCGTAGGCGAGCCCGCGGCTGATCACCAGCGCCATCGCCACCGCCGGCATCGGCAGCAGCATCGCCGCCATGCCCTGCGGCAGCATCGCCACCAGTGCGCCGTAGCCCGGGAACAATTGGGTCAGCGGCGCATGCGGGTCGGCGACCAGCGCGACCAGCGCCAGGATCGACACCGTCACCACCGACCACACCCCGATCACCGTGGCCGCACCGCGTCGCGCCAGCAACCAAGGCGTCAACAGCAACTGCGCCGCCAACGCGATCATGTTGGTCATCAGGTCCAGGTCGGCGGCGAAACGGGTGCGCGCGACCGCATCGACGAAGGTCGCCTTCGAGTAGTCCACCACCAGGCCGTAGTTGACCGTGCCGATCCAGTCGCCGAGCAACAGCAGGATCGCCATCGAGCGCATGAAGGGATTGGCGAACACCTGCTTGAGGCCGTCGAGCATGCCGCCGCCGATCGCCGATTCGTGCGAGGCCTCGAAGCGGCGAGTGCCGTGGATGCGCGACCAGCGCCCTAGCAAAGCGACGAACAGCAATGCCAGGCCGAGCAGGCTGGCCGAGACCATCAGCAGCGGCGCCACGCCGATCACACCGACCAGCAACCGGGTCAGGACCGGACCGGCGAGCGAACCGAGCGTGCCGGCGACCGCGATCAACGGGAACAGACGCCGCGCCTGGCCCTCGCTCCAGATGTCGGTCATGAAACTCCAGAACACCGACACCACGAACAGATTGAACACGCTGATCCAGACGAAGAACACGGTGCCGAGCGCGCGCGGGCTGAGCACGCCGTGAGCGCTGAACAAGGGCACGAAGGCGAGCAGGCAGGCGATGAAGAAGCCATACACCAGCGGCACCACCACCCGGCGCGGATAGCGCGAGACCAGGGCCGAGAACACCGGCGTCAGCGCCAGCGTCGCGACGAAGGTCGCCGCGTAGAACCAGGGCAGTTGGGTCGAACCGACCGCGGCGCTGAGCTGGTCGCGGACCGGGCGGATCACGTAGTACGCGGTCAGCACGCAGAAGAAATACGCCAGCGAGAACGCGACCGCGCGCCATTCCCCGCTGTGGACGCGCCCGGTCTGCAGGCTGGCGTCTTGGACTGCCGACATTCCGTCGCTCCGTGTGGACTGCCGGCATGGCCGACGGTTGGCGGGTCATCGGCGCGGCCGGGCCGGGCCCGGTCTCCTCGCCGCTGGCGGTGCCGGAAAGCGCCGGCCCCGTTCGTTGCCGGCACGGTAGCCCAAGGCGTCCCACACCGCCAGCACGGCGTCTGGCGGCTGCGGCATCGCCATTGGGAGCATATGCTCTAGTTTTGGCGCTTACGTTCGCCGCACGGTAAAGCGACCGATGCAGAGCAGCCCGAGAATGCCCCAAGAGTTCGACTACATCATCGTCGGCGCCGGTTCGGCCGGTTGCGTGCTGGCCAACCGCCTCAGCGAAGATCCCGACGCCCGAGTGCTGTTGATCGAGGCCGGTCCGCGCGACCGTCATCCCTTCATCCACATGCCCGCCGGGCTGGCCAAGCTGGTCGGCAAGAAAGGCGTGAACTGGGATTACGACACCGCCCCGGAGGCGCAGCTCAACCGGCGCGTGCTGTGGTGGCCGCGCGGCAAGGTGCTCGGCGGTTCCAGCTCGATCAACGCCATGTGCTACATCCGCGGCGTGCCCGGCGACTACGACGACTGGGCCGCGGCCGGCGCCAGCGGTTGGGGCTGGAGCGACGTGCTGCCCTACTTCCGCCGTTCCGAGCGCAACAGCCGCGGCGACAGCGCCCTGCACGGCAGCCACGGCCCGCTGTACGTCTCCGACCTGCGTTACACCAATCCGCTGTCGGGCGTTTTCATCGAAGCCGGACAACAGGCCGGCTATGCCGCCAACCCGGATTTCAACGGCCCGAAACAGCAAGGCTTCGGTCTTTACCAGGTGACCCAGAAGAACGGCGCGCGCTGTTCGAGCGCGGTCGCCTACCTGGACCCGGCGCGCGAACGCCACAACCTGCACATCGTCACCGGCGCCCTGGTCAACCGCATCACCATCGAACGCGGCCGCGCCACCGGCGTGACCTACAGCGTCGGCGGCCGCGCCTATCATCAGCACGCGACGCGCGAGGTGCTGCTGAGCGGCGGCGCGATCAATTCGCCGCAGCTGCTGATGCTGTCGGGCATCGGCCCGGCCGAGGAACTGCGCCGGCACGGCATCGAGGTGCTGCACGACGCGCCGCAGGTCGGGCAGAACCTGCAGGACCATCTCGACATCTGCACCCTGCAGCACTCGACCCGGCGCGTGACCTACGACCGCGTCAGCGATGTGCGCATCGCCTTCGACTATTACCTGCGCGGCCACAGCGGCCCGGGCAGCAGCAACATCGCCGAAGCCGGCGCCTTCGTGCGTTCGGCGCTGGCGCCGGACGAGCGCGCCGACATCCAGATGCATTTCGTCCCGGCCATGCTCGACGACCACGGCCGCCACCGCCTGCCCGGCGACGGCTACACCGCCCACGCCTGCTTCCTGCGTCCGCGCAGTCGCGGCCGCATCGGCCTGGCCAGCGCCAGCGCCGGCGACAAGGCGCGCATCGAAGCCAACTACCTGAGCGATGCGGAAGGCTTCGACCTGAAGATGATGGTCGAGTGCGCCAAGCTCTCGCGCACCGTGTTCGCGCAGAAGGCCTTCGACCCGTATCGCGGCGCACCGATCTTCCCGGCCCGCGACGACCTCAGCGACGCCGAGTTGGTCGAGTTCGTCCGCGCCAAGGCCGAGAGCGTCTACCACCCGGTCGGCACCTGTCGCATGGGCGACGACGACGCCTCGGTGGTCGACTCGCGGCTGCGCGTGCGCGGAGTCGAAGGGCTGCGCGTGGTCGACGCCTCGGTCATGCCGAGCCTGATCGGCGGCAACACCAACGCGCCGACGATGATGATCGCCGAGCGCGCCTCGGACCTGATCAGCGGGCGCATCTGAGGCAAGGTGGCGGGCGAATCGGGGCGTCGCGGCACCACCGCGGCGGCCTGCAGTCGGGCCACCGCAACCGCTCGTCGCCTGCGTCGACAAGTTCCTGAACCAAGCCGCAGCAAGGCCTGTTCATCAGGCCATTAAAGCCTGAAAAATCAGAATCCTGAATGCGCTTGTTGTCCAATTCCCTGAGATCGGCGCTAGAATCGTTGTAACCCGGCTCACGCAGGCGCTGCGACCGATGAAACACGACAAGAATCCGGGCTCGCCCCGGCGGTCACTCAATCCCTGGCGCCTCGGCACGCTCGCTGCCCTGCTGACCTTGACCCTGGGTTCGACCGCACAAACTTCCCTGCGCTGGCAGAGTCCGCAGCCGCAGGCACCGGTCGCGCGCGCGCAAGGTTTCGACGGCACGCTCGCGCCGGGCCAGCACATCGTCTCGGCGCAGAATCCCGCCGGCCGCGTGTTGCCGCTCGCCAGCGATTTCGACGTCCGCCAATTCGAGGCGATGGCGCAGCAGCTCGTCGCCGACCAACGCATTCCGGGCATGGCCATGGCGGTCGTGCACAACGGCCAGGTTCTCAGCGCGCGCGGCTACGGCATCACCGACGTGCGCAACGCCGAGCCGATCGACGCCCACACCGTGTTCCGCCTGGCCTCGCTGTCGAAGAGCTTCGCCGGCACTCTGACCGGCCTGCTCGTCAACGACGGCACCCTGCGTTGGGACAGCAAGCTGGTCGATTACATGCCCAGCTTTCAGTTGGTCGATCCGAACGCCGCGCGCCAGATCACCGTCGCCGACCTGCTCAGCCATCGCGTCGGCCTGACCCACAACACCTACGACCGCGATCTGGAAAACTACGCCGACTACCGCGTGCTCACCCAGAAGCTGGCCTATGCGCCGATGACCTGCCAGCCGGGCACCTGCTACGGCTACCAGAACATCGCCTTCAGCCTGATCGGCGACGTCGTGTTCGCCGCGACCGGCGACTTCTACAGCCAGGAAGTGCAGCGCCGCCTGTTCAAGCCGCTCGGCATGAACGACGCCAGTCTCGGCCTGGAAGGCATCACCGCCAGCGCGCGCTGGGCCCGTCCGCACGTGCGCGCTCGCGGCGGCTGGGCCTCGCTGACGCCGAAGCCGACCTATTACCAACTGCCGCCGGCCGCCGGCGTCAACGCCAGCGCCAGCGACATGGCGCAGTGGCTGATCGCCCAGACCGGCCACCGCCCCGACGTGCTGCCGCTGCCCTTGCTGGCGACGCTGCACCAGCCCTTGGTCGACACCCCGACCGAGATCCGCGGTTCGAGCTGGCGCCGTCAGCGCCTGAGCTCGGCGGGCTACGCCCTGGGCTGGCGCGTCTACGACTACGCCGGCCACCGCATGGTGTTCCATGCCGGCGCGGTGCAGGGTTATCGCGGCGTGGTCGCACTGCTGCCCGAACGCGACCTCGGCATCGCCCTGCTGTGGAACAGCGAAAGCGGTTTGCCGACCGGCCTGCTGCCGACGATCCTTGATCGCGCCATCGGCCTGCCGCCGGAGCGCTGGATCGATGTCGGCTTCGACGACCCGGGTCTGTACGCCGCCGAGTCCAACCCGACCCAGCAGCGCGATCCCAACGGCAGCAACGCGCAGAAATCGACCGCCGCGCCGCGCTGAGGCGCGAGCGCACCACCGGCGCGACCGGTGGCCGGATACGCAACGGGCCGAGGCAATGCCGCGGCCCGTTGCGTTTCGAGCTGGGTGCGTGTCGATGGCGCGACCGAGTTTCAAACCCGCTGGCGCGGCCCGAACGCGGGCCGCTCGCCGATCACAGGCTCGCCGTCAGCGCGGCTGTTGTTCGAGCACCCGCTTGAGCTTGGCCAGGCCCTTGTCGTAGTCCTTGCCGACCATCTTGTCGAGCACCAGACCGAACCAGCGCGAGACCAGATTGTTGCCGTGCGCGCTGTCGAGCGACCAAGTCACGCGGGTGCCGTCGCCCTCGGCCTTGAGGTCGAAGGTGCCGACCGCCTGGGTGCCGTCGAAGTCGAGCGCATTGACGACCTTCTGCTGCGGCACCGACTCGGCGATGCGCTGGCTGCCCTTGCCGACCTTCACGCCCTCCCAGGCAAGCGACGCGCCGACACCGGCTTCGGGACCGCTGTAGACGTACTTCGCGGTCGGCTCCAGCTCGTACCACGGCGACCACTCGTTGAAGCGCTTGTAGGAATCGAGCATGGCGTGGACTTCGCCGGGCGGCCGGTCGATCGCGATCGATCGTTCGACGTGGGTCTTGTCCGGCAGCAGGAAGCCGCCGACCACGAACACCAGAGCGAGCAGTACGACGAGATACAGCAATCCCTTCAGCAAGGCTTTCATGGCGCTTCCCGGGCATTGGACCAGGCCCGATCCTAACCGCTGCCGCGGCGATCGGAAGCGGTTGCGGCGAGCTCGCCGACGAGAGGCGCGCGGCGCGGCATGGGAGCGCAGCCGCGCCGCCCAGCGGTCGTCACTCCGAGACGGCGGGTTCGGCCTGGCTTTGGCTGAGTCCGACGGCAGGGGCTTCCCTCGGCAGAACGCTGAAGTCTCTGGATCGCCGCCTTCGCGGGGATGACGGCTGGGAACACGCGCAAAGGCGCGAGCCGGTGGCTGGGAAGTCTTTCGCCCACCCGGCCCTCGCGCACAGCGCTCGGGCGTTCGCAAAGGCGCGAGCCAATGGCTGGGAAGTCTTTCGCCCGCCCGGCCCAAGGCGGGAGCCGGTGGCTGGGAAGTCTTTCGCCCGCCCGGCCCTCGCGCACAGCGCTCGGGCGTTCGTCGAAGCGCGAGCCAGTGGCTCGCAAGCGCTTCGCCTCACCCCCAAAAAAAAACTCTCCCCCCGCCTGGGCTGCGGGGAGAGAGCTTGATTACGGCTTAATCGGGGTTTTTCTTATTTAGATCAGCGGAGCCGGGGTGGCCGGCAACGCAGCTGCAGCCTTGGACTTGCGGGCCTTCTTGGCGGCCTTCTTCGGGGCCTTCTTGGCGGCCTTCTTAGCAGTCTTCTTGGCGGCCTTCTTGGCAGTCTTCTTGGCAGCCTTCTTCGGAGCCTTCTTAGCCGCCTTCTTGGCGGTCTTCTTGGCGGCCTTCTTCACAGCCTTCTTGGCGGTCTTCTTGGTCGCCTTCTTGGCTGCCTTCTTAGCAGTCTTCTTGGTCGCCTTCTTCGCAGTCTTCTTGGCCGTCTTCTTGGTGGCCTTGCGTGCGGTCTTCTTGGCGGCCTTCTTCACGGTCTTCTTGGCTGCCTTCTTGGCGGTCTTCTTGGTGGCCTTCTTGGCAACCTTCTTCGCGCCAGCTTTCTTGACAGCCTTCTTCGTCGCCTTCTTGGCGGCGGACTTCTTAGCAGCTTTCTTAACGGCCATGGTATGGCTCCTCGTCAGTGGTGATCAGGGATTGATCAGTGGTGGTGCGGTAAGCCCAGTGGAAAGGGACTCTGTGAAGACAGAGCCGCGGGAGTCGGACCCGCGTGCAACCGCCGACGCGCACTGCGCGCCGGAACGGATCGGGGATCGCATCCGGCCGCAGGCGCGGCGGGACCGATGGCGCATCCGCCCGGAAGGCGGACGGAGGGGGCCGCAAAGGGGCGCGGCCAAACAAAAACCCGGCCCGCCGAACGCGAACCGGGTTGCTTGGAACAGGACGCCAACGATGTCATCTGGGTTTTGGATGTCATCGGCGAAGAGAGTGCGGTCAACATTTCTGCAGAGGAAGCGAATCCTGCGTCCACCGTTTTGACTGTCCGGGCGGAGGTCCGTTTTGTGCTGCATGTTGTCGCGCTGGGTTTTCTCACTCTCGTCTGCAGGAAACGTCTGCTGGGCGAAACCTAATCACGCTTTTTCATACTGTCAACAACCGAGCCTATTTTTTTTCCGGGCCGCCCGCCCGGACGGCGGCGGCATCGGCGGCGCACGCCTTCGTCGAGTGCGCGCGCGCGCATCCGACCGATTCGCGATGCGTTTCTTTCGACATCGCTGAAACCCAAGCGTGGCGCGGGTTTCGGCGATGCGATGTTTTTTCGCGCGGAGTTTTTTCGATAACGCGCATCGCCGCGCGAGGCTATCGAAGGCGATCTGCGAAGGCGAATCCGGAAGAAAAAATTCCGGTCCGCGACGGCCGCGGATTTCGCGTCGCACAAGCCGAATTGCGCGAAACTGCGCGAACCGTTTTCGGCCTCCGGCGACGTTCGACGACCGCCTCGTCGGAGCGACGAGCATGCCGACGCGACGACTCACTCGCTCGAACGACGGCGACGAACGACGTCGCCGAGCATGTGTGCCTGCACCTCGGCGGCACCGACGAACGGCAACGCCGGCATGCGCGGCGACGACCGTTCGTCTGCCGAGGTCGCCGCGCTCACGCCTCGACGCGGTGCGAACGCGGCGAAGTGGAAAGCGTTTTCCGGCAGCCGCGACGACCGACCCGACGACCGCACCCGGCATTCGCCGACGGCATCGCCGGTCCGCCGCGACGATTCGCCGGCTCGCAAAAAACGCTTGTTTTCAGCACTTCGGCGTTGCACGCATCGATCGCGCGGGACTCGGTCCAATGCCTCGACGAGCACGGTAAGGGTCGCATCGCGCCGGTCTCGACCGCGCTGCTGCGAGTCGGCGCGAGCGGTAGCGAAGGCCGGCGACGCGAGGTTCGCGGCGAGCGAGCGGCGGGCTCTTCACATCGAGTCCACGCGTCGCGCTCGGACGTCGCGTCGGGGCGAGGCACCGTCGTCGGGCGGGTTCGCGACGGCGCAACCGGGTTCCGGCAAACCGACGACGCGCGCGACGGCATCGATGGCGTCGCGACGTCGACCGCCACCGGAACGCATCGGCCGATCTCCGGTTCGCCGTCGGCTCAACGCCGCCTCGTCGCTCCACATCGACCGCTCGTCGGCCGCGTGCCGGGCGCCGCGGCGAAGCCGGAGTCGAACGCACGCGCCGCCACCGCGCCGCCCAAAACGAAAACGGGGAGCGGAGAGCCGGCTGCCGCGATCGCGGTCCGGTTCTGCGCTCCCCGCTGCCGCCGCCCTCAGGGCGACGGTGCCGGATCGGCTGGGATCAGTGGTCGTCTTCTTCGAGCAGCTCGGCGTAGTCGTCCGGAGCGAGCAGTTCGTTGAGCTGGTCCGGCTCGTCGATCTCGACGGTGAAGATCCAGCCCTCGCCGTAGGCGTCTTCGTTGATCGTTTCCGGCTTGTCCGCCAGCGCGGCGTTGACCGCGGTCACGGTGCCGGAGACAGGCGAATAGACGTCGGAGGCGGCCTTGACCGACTCGACCACCGCCGAGGCGGTGCCGGCTTCGACGCGGTCGCCGATGTTCGGCAGTTCGACGTAGACCAGGTCGCCGAGCAGGCCTTGGGCATGGTCGGAGATACCGACCGTGACTTTGCCGTCGCCTTCGACGCGGGCCCACTCGTGGGATTTCATAAACTTCAGATCGCCGGGGATTTCACTCATGGCAGGCCTCGAACGTGACGGGAGCGGCTGGTAATGGCGGGTAGTTTAACGATGCGGGCGCGACATGCCACAGGGGCGGCGGCCGGGAGGGCGACGGGCGCGTTCAACTCGCCCTCCCGCCGTCGCCGATCCGGTACGGCGCGCGAGCGCTGAGCAGCGCCTCGCGCAGCGCCTCGACGCGATCCTGGCCCCAGAACGGTTCGCCGTGCAGCACGTAGCCGGGCAGGCCCGGCAGGTCGGCGGCGATCGCCTGTGCGGTGTAATCCCGATAGCGCGCGGCGACTTCGGCGGTCTCGGCGGCGGCGATCGTCGCCTCCGCATCGTGACCGTGATCGCGCAACAGGCGCGCGACCGTGTCGCGATCGGCCAGGTCCTGGTCGTGCGCCCAGATCGCCCGGAACGCGGCGTCCATGTAGGCGGCCGGATCGGCGCCGGCCTCGACCAGGGCGATCGCGCAGCGATCGGCCAGGCCGGGATCGACCGGGAAGAACTTCGGCGCCAGGTTCAAGGGCAGCGCGCGCTGCTCGCGTGCGCGCTGCAACTCGTACAGACGGTAACGCTGCCGGGCCGGCGCGCGTTGGCCGAGCGGCAGGCCGCCGTTGGCGGCGAACAGCTCGAAGATGCGCACCGGCTTGTAGACCAGGCGCGCACCGCTCGCCTGCGCCGCCTCGAGCACGGCGGCGTGCCCGAGGTAGGCATAGGGCGAGATCAGGCTGAAGTAGTAGTCGACGAAGACCATGGCCGAGGCGTCGGTCAGACCAGCACGCCGTCCTGGGCCTGGCCGTCGCGCACGAACGGGAACTTCACCACCCGCACCGGCACTTCCTTGCCGCGGATGTCGACGCGGACGTTACCGGCGCTGCCGAGCGGAATCTCTCCGGCCGGCACGCGCGCGAACGCGATCGACTTGTTCAGCGTCGGCGAGAAGGTGCCCGAGAGGATCTCGCCCTCGCCGTGCGCGGTCAGCACTTTCTGGCCGTGGCGCAGCACGCCCTTCTCGTCCATGACCAGGCCGATCATCTGGCGCGCGGCGCCGCTGGCCTTGAGCTGCTCGAGCGGCTGGCGGCCGATGAAGTCGCGGCCTTCGTCGAGGGCGATGGTCCAGGCCAACGCGGCTTCGTACGGCGACACGCTGTCGTCCATGTCCTGGCCGTAGAGGTTCATGCCGGCTTCCAGGCGCAGGGTGTCGCGCGCGCCGAGACCGGCCGGCTTCACGCCAGCGGCGAGCAGCGCATCCCACAGCGCGACCGCCCGGTCTTCCGGCACGACCACTTCGAAACCGTCTTCGCCGGTGTAGCCGGTGCGGGCGACGAACAGCTCGATGCCGTCGGCGGTCCGGGCCTGCCCGGCGACGAACTTGCCGAGCTTGCCAACGCGGGCGCGGTCTTCCTCGCGCAGCAGGCCGATCAGCTTGTCGCGCGCGCTCGGGCCCTGCACCGCGATCATCGCCAGTTCCGGACGCTCCTTGACCTCGACGCCGAAGGCCTTGGCCTGCTCGCCGATCCAGGCCAGGTCTTTTTCGCGGGTGGCGGCGTTGACCACCAGACGGAAGAATTCTTCCTCGAGGAAATACACGATCAGGTCGTCGATGACGCCGCCCTGCGGATTGAGCATGCAGGTGTACAGCGCCTTGCCCGACTTCTGCAGCTTGTCGACCGAATTGGCGACCAGGTGGCGCAGGAACTCGCGCACGCGCGCGCCGCGCAGGTCGACCACGGTCATGTGGCTGACGTCGAACATGCCGGCGTCGCGACGCACCTGGTGATGCTCTTCGATCTGCGAGCCGTAGCTGATCGGCATGTCCCAGCCGCCGAAATCCACCATCTTGGCGCCGAGTGCGCGATGGGCGTCGTTGAGGATGGTCTTCTGGCTCATGGGGCGCTGCCTGCTCTGCTGGGGAGGTTGAGCCGGCGATTATCCCAGAAGCGCGCGCCGCCCGTGGCAACGTATTTTCGGTACGCAAGCGCATGGAAGCGCGCCGCGTGCTTCAGAAGTGGGCAGGAGCGGCGCGAGCCGCGACCGCGAAACTGTGCCGACTATGCGCGAAGGTCAAAATCGAGGGCGCGCACTCACGGCTCGCATCGCTGCTGCCAGGCAGCGAAGGGTTCGCGGCGACCTGATGCCGGAGCCGGGAACTGAGGGGCCCTGCGACGGACTTCGCGGTCGCGCGGTGGCTGCTGTTGCGCGGCCGGCTCTATTCCCCTTCGGCGCCTTCGTTGTAACAGCTCACTTCGGTCGGCCGGACTTCGACGAAGCGACCTTTATTGCGGTCCAGGCGCACCGCCCAACGCGAGGCCTCGAACATCTCGCGCGCTTCGGCGTTTTCGACCGCGGTATCGATGACGGCGATCACACCCGGATCGCCGACGCCATCGATGACACAGGTCGAAATCGACACGCGTTCGCCGCGCAGCAGCTTGGGATACGGCACCACGTCGGTGATCTTCCAGCGCGCCTCGTTGCCGATCCGGCCGACCAACTCGGCGGCGTAGAACTTCAACGAGCGGTCCTCGGCGTCGTCGATGGTGCCGATGCTGCGCGCGCAGATCTGCTCGGCGCTGCGCCCGGAGCCGACGCAGCCGCCGGTGTTGGACTTGAAGCCGTCCGGGAACGGCGGCACCACGCGCCCGATCCAGGTCTCGCTGCCGTTCGGTTCGCCGGCCGGACAGGGAACGACCGTGCACAGCAACGCGACCATCGCCGATGTGCGCAGAGCCGTCATCGCCTCAGGTCACCGCTTCGACCCGCAGGGTCATGCCGTCGGTGCCGATCACCCGCACCGCGGCGCCGGCCGGCAGCTCCGGGCCGGTCACGTCCCAGTACGCGTCGGCGATCTGCACCCGCCCGCTGCCCTGGACGATGCCGCGCTCCAGGGTCACCACACGGCCGACCAGTTGTTCGGCGCGACGGTTGAGCAAGGGCCGGTCGCTCTGGCGCTCGCGGCCGCGGAACCAGGTGCGGTAGACCTGGATCGAAACGAAGCTGAGCAACACGAATGCGGCCACCTGGGCCAGCACGGTCAGCCCCGGGAACACCAGCACCAGCCCGAATACGACCGCCGCGGCCAGGCCGAGCCAGAGCATGAAAGCGCCGGGCGCCATGGCTTCGGCCGCGAACAGCAGCAACGCGATCGCGGCCCAGGTCACCGTCTGCCAGTTCCACGACATGGCTCAGCCTCCGCTGCGCGGCGGCAACGGCGGCGTCGCCGGTGCGCGGCTGGGCTGGCGCTCCAGCGCTTCCTTGGCCAACTCGCCGATGCCGGCCAGCGAGCCGATGATGCCGGCCGATTCCATCGGCATCATCACGAACTTCTGGTTCGGCGCCTCGGCCAGCGACTTGAAAGCCTCGATGTACTTCTGCGCGATGAAGTAGTTGATCGCCTGCACGTTGCCCTGGGCGATCGCGTTGGACACCACCTCGGTCGCCTTGGCTTCGGCCTGGGCCAGGCGCTCGCGCGCTTCGGCCTGGCGGAACGCGGCTTCCTTCTCGCCTTCGGCTTCGAGGATCACCGACTGCTTCTCGCCTTCGGCCTTGAGGATCGCCGCCTGGCGGAAGCCCTCGGCCTCGAGGATGTTGGCGCGCTTCTCGCGCTCGGCCTTCATCTGCCGCGCCATCGAGTCGACCAGGTCGCGCGGCGGCTGGATGTCCTTGAGCTCGATGCGGTTGACCTTCAAACCCCAGGGATGGGTCGCCGCGTCGACCGCGTTGAGCACCTTGGTGTTGATCTCGTCGCGCTTGGACAGCGACTCGTCCAGGTCCATCGAACCGATCGCGGTGCGGATGTTGGTCATGACCAGGTTCAGGATCGCGATCTCGAGCGTCGCGACCTCGTAGGCGGCCTTGGCCGCATCCTGGACCTGGAAGAACACGATGCCGTCGACCTTGACCACCGCGTTGTCCTTGGTGATCACGTCCTGGCTCGGCACTTCCAGGACCTGCTCCATCATGTTGATCTTGCGGCCGACCCCGTAGATCACCGGGATCAGGAAATGCAGGCCCGGGTCCATGGTGTGGGTGTAGCGGCCGAAGCGCTCGACCGTCCATTGATAGCCCTGCGGCACCATGCGCACGGTCTTGAACAACAGCACCACGCCGGCGAACACCAGCACTGCAGCGAGCAACGTCGGTCCCATGTCTCCCCTCCTCCCTGTCCGTTGACTCAGTATAGGCCTTGGCTGCGGCTGCGACCCTTCACGCCCCTGGCGCATCCTTGTCCTGGAATGCCGACCGAATCCCCGCCATTGCCGTCCATCCCGCCCGAGCCGGCGCGCCCGCTGTCGAGCTTCGCCATCGACGTTCCGGAGGCGCTGCTGAGCCGCGCCCGCTCCGGCGAGGGCGCCGCGTTCGAGCAGATCTACCGCTGGTTCGAGCGGCCGGTTTTCACCCTGGCGATGCGGATCGCCGGCGACCGCGACGAGGCCACCGAAGTGCTGCAGGACACCATGCTCAAAGTGCTGACGCGGATCGGCGACTTCCGCGGCCACCGCGACGGCAGCGGCACCCCGTTCTGGGGCTGGCTGCGGCAGATCGCGGTCAACGAATCGCTGATGCGTCTGCGCAGCCAGCGTCGCCACGAACATGCGGTCGAGCCGGAGGACGAACACCTCGCCGACGACCGCACCCCGCCCCCGCCCGCGGCGGCCGATGCGGCGGCGCTGGGCCGCGCCCTGGCGCAGTTGCCGGCACCGACCCGCAGCGTGCTCTGGCTGTACCACGCCGAGGGCTACACCCATGAGGAGATCGCGGCGCTGATGCAGCGCACGCCGAGCTTCTCCAAATCGCAACTCGCTCGTGGCGGTCGACGCCTGCGCCAGTTGCTGGAGTCGGGCATCAAGCACAACGATCTGGAGCAGGCCCATGCCTGACCGCACCCCTTCCGCGCCGCAGAACTGGTCGTCGGCGTTCGCGCAATTGCCGCCGGAGATGCCGCCGGCCGATGGCTGGTCGCGTATCGCCGCCACCCTCGCCCAGCGCGGCGTCCTGCCGACGCCGGCCGAATCGTCCACGGCCGAACCGATCCGCTCGCAGCCTTTAAGGAACGGTTCGGCCCAAGTCGAACCGCGGCGCGCCGCGGCGAACGCACGGCCGCGCCAGCGCTGGATGATGGCGGCGATGCTGGCCGCGGCCCTGCCGCTGGGTCTGTGGCTGTCGCTGCGCAGTCACGCCCCGGACCCAACCGGCGTCGGCGCGGAAGCCGTCGCACATTCCGGCGCCGCTCCAACGACGGCGAAACCAGCGACCGCGAAGCCCGCCGCCGATGCTGGCCTCGATCCGCGGCACGGCGCCACCGCGCCTGCGACCCGAATCGTCGACGCGTCGACCCCGAAGGCCTCGTCACGGGAGGTTCCGACAACGGCGACCAAGCCGGTGCGCGCGCCGAGCCCGGCGACCGACCGCATCGCGTCCACACCGGCACCGCGGCGTTCGCAAAACCCGCCGACTCGCTCGGCCGCACACGACGCTGGCGCAGCCACCCATCCCGCCTCGCCCCAGGTTGCTGCGGCCACGACGGTGGCGACCGCACCCGCAACCCTGGAGACGGCGTCCATCGCCGCGACCGCGCTCGCCTCCGCCGACGGCGAGGCCCGCCTGCTGCGCGAACTCGGCGAACTGCAGGCCGAGTCGGCGCAGCTCGAAGCCCTGGTCGCACTGACCCGCGACGAGCAGGTCGGCAGCGCCTCCGCGACGGTGATGAGCTCCGAACTCGACGAACGCGTGCGCCTGATCGACGCCACGCTGATCGCCGGTTCGCTGCCTGCGGCGCAACGCCTGTCGCTGTGGCAGCAGCGCGTCGGCGCGCTGCGCACCCTGGCCGGCGTGGAAAGCACGCAACGCTGGTTCGCCGCTCGCGGCGAACGCTACGACGACGCCCTGGTTCGCGTCGACTGATCCCTTTCATGCGGCACCGGAGACCTTTATGCACCGCTTCACTCTGACTGCACTGCTGCTGTCCACCGCGATCGGCAGTGCCCTGGCCTACGCGCCGGCGGGCACGCCGAACGGCGCAACGTCCCATACGCCGGCACCGCAGGACGACGCCTCCCCGAGGGTGATCGTGCGCCGCTCGCACGGCGAACGTCCGCTGGTGATCGCCCAGGTGCGGCCGCAGGTCGTCCAACAGATCCGCGGCCTGCCCGATCCGGTGACCAAGCCGGTGTTGATCCGCGACGAGATTCGCGGCCCGCAGTTGGGCGTGATCCTGGCGCCGGACGACAAGGCCGGCGCGCGCATCATCGCGGTCACCCCCGACAGCGCCGCGGTCAAAGCCGGCCTGCGCAGCGGCGACCGCCTGCTCGCAATCGGCGGCAAGACCATCGCCGGCGCCGATGGCGACGCGCGCCTGGCCGACGCCCGTGCGCTGCTCGGCCGGCTCGAAGCGCGCAAACCGATGCGCATCCGTTATCAACGCGACGGCCGCGACGTCACGGTCGAGGTAACCCCGCAGCTCGGCGAACGGGTGATGGTGTTCGAGAGCGGCGACGGCTCGCAATTCGTCACCAGCGGCCAGGTCATGATCCGCCGTTCCGTCGACGGCGAGATGGAGGTTTCCGGCGACCGCATGGAATTCACCCCGGCCGATGCCGTGGTCGCCCCACGCCTACGCACCGAGATCGTTCGCCTCGGCCCGGAGGATTGCAAAGACAAGCCCTGCTTGCTGCCGACGATCAGCGACGCCCTGCGCTGGAACGGCCTCAACCTGGCTTCGGTCGACGCCAAGCTCGGGCGTTATTTCGGCGCCCAGCGCGGCGTGCTGGTGCTCAGCACCGGTCCCGAGCTGAAGGGGCTGGAACCCGGCGACGTGATCCAGACCATCGACGGCCGACGCGTCGACACCCCGCGGCAAACCATGGAAGCGCTGCGCAACCAGGCCGAGGGCGCCCAGGTCGAGGTCGGCTATCTGCGCGACCGCGCCACCGCCAGCACCAAGCTCAAGGTGCCCAAGGCGGTGCAGTGGACGCCGCCGCGCCCGCCGCTGCCGCCGCCGGCCCCGGCCGCACCCCGTGCGCCGCTGCCACCTGCTCCGTCCGCACCGCCTGCCCCGCCGACGCCTCCGCAGGCCAAGGCGCCTCCGACGCCGCCCGCACCGCCGGCCTGGGCGATAGCCCGCGGCACCCACGTGCACCGGGTCTACTGAGCCGGGCGAAGCGGCCTGCAGACGCAAAAAGAAAGGCCGGGCGATCCGCCCGGCCTTTCCCGTTTCTGTGTTCCGCGTTCCGCGCGGCCTGGCACACCGCGCCGAGCGGCGCCGCTTACTCCGCAGGCGCGGCGGTCACCCACTTGGCGAACACCGCATCGATCTCGCCGTCGCCGACGCTCTTGCCGTCCTCGAGTTTTCCGGCCTGCTCGAATAAGGGAATGATCATCGCCATGCCGTCGATCTTGGTCTTGAGCCGCACGCCCGGCGCGCGCTGCAGATAACGGTCCCAATGCGTCCGGACCTTGCCCCAGAAACCTTCGGTCGCCTTCCAATAAGTATAGGCCGGCTTGAAATCGACCTCGGCGGTCTTCTGGTAATCGTTGAAGCCGAACTCGCGCGCCAGCTCTTCCTGGCTGCCGTCGGGCTTTCGCAGCACCTTGGTGTTGAACTGCTCGTGGGTCCAGCCGTTCGGCGTGATGGTGTGGCGATTGACCGCCGAGACCGCGTTGTAGTCGCTGCGCTTGGTGTACTCGCGTCGGGGCAGCGGGCGCCAGCTGGCGTCGCTGGTCCAGGTCGCGATGCCGTTGCGATACTCCCAACGCCCGGTGCCGCAATAACGCGGCGCATCGCTGACCTCGTACACGCACTGGGTCCAGGCGCCGCGATTAAGTTCGGCCGGAATCTTGCGTACGTGCCAAGTCTGGTCGGCGCTGAACTCGAAACGCTGCGGCGCCTCATAGACCCAGTCCTGGCGCCAGTGCTTGGTCACGTGACCGCTCTTGGCATCGACCAGGATGTGCTGCAGCACCAGCTTGCGCGGGCTGTCCTCGACCACGATGACGGTCTCGTTGCCGCCGCTGCGCATCGCCGCCGCGCGCTCATAGCCGGGCTTGAGCAGCACGGTTTCGTCGAAGGCGAAGTCGACGATGTATTCGCCCTTCATCGCCAGGATCGAAGCGCGGTCGCGCTCGGTCGAGGCCTCGGCGGCCGGCGCGGGAGACAAGGCCAGCACGGCTGGGCTGACAAGAACGGTGATGGCCAGCAGGCTGGCGGGGTACAGACGTCGGGTCATGGCTGAACTCGATGGTTCTCGGTTGACTGAAGGATTCGGAATAAACAGACGAAGCGGTCGACTCAGGCGTACTGCGGCGGCGTGCCGTCGCGCAGGCCCGACGCCATGCAGCAGCACACGTGCGCCTGTGGGCGCAGGCGCGCACCCTCGCCGGCGGCGATGCGGCGCGCGTGCGCATGCCCGAGCTCCGACAGCTCGGCCGCATCGGCGAGCAGGACGCAGTGCCCGGCTTCGTCGTACAGCACGTGCAGGCGCAGGACCTCGGCGCACCAGCGGCCGCGCAGACGGCGCCACCAGCGCCGCCGCAGACGCGGCCACAGGCCGCTGCGCGCCTCCGCGCCGCGATGCACCGGCAAGTCGGCGGCGGCATCGTCCCAGGCCAGGAAATCGCTGTCCGGCAGCAGATACAAACGCCAGCAGGCGCGGCCGGCGCCGTTGCGGAACAGCAAGGCCTCGCACGAGGCCTCGCCGTCGTGACGGACCAGCCGCTCGGCACTGTGCGCCTGCAGCCAGCCGTCGAGGGCATCGCGATGGCGCGAGGGATACACGCACAACACCGTCGCGACCGCCGCCAAACGTTCCGGCGCCGGCAAACGGGCGCGGTCGAGCGTGGCGGTCGGCGACGGCGCGCGCATGGCTTACCAGCTCACCGCCACGCTCATGCCGAGGTTGCGGCCGGGCGCGGTGTAGCGGTCGACGATGGCGCTGCCGGCGCTGAGGCCGGGCAGATTGGCGCCGTCCCAATACTTCTTGTCGGCAAGATTGAACACGCCGACGTTGAACTTGGCGCCGGGCGCGAAGTCCCAGTGCGCGAGCAGATCGAGCACGCCGTAACCGGGCGTGGCGAAGCGGTTCGGTGCCGGCAGGTCGGTCTTGCGGTGGGCGAAACGCCCGGCGAGTTCGACGCCCCAGCTTTCGCGGTCGTAGGCCACGCCGAGCGTGGCGGTCAATGGCGCGATCGACTCCAGCGGCCGGTCGGCGGTCTTGTCCTCGCCCTCGCTCCAGGCCGCCGCGCCGCGCAGCGACCAACCGGCGAGACTGTCGGAGAGCTGGCCGAAGTCGACGCCGCCGCGCAGCTCGACGCCGCGGATGCGCGCCTTGGCGACGTTCTGCGACTGGAACACGATCAACGGCGTCTGCGGCGGCGCGCTGACCTGGCGGTTGGACTCGATGAAGTCCTTATAGTCGTTGGAATACACCGACAACTGCGCATAGGCGGCCGCGGTGCTGAAGCGCAGGCCGAGTTCGTAGCCGTCGCTGGTTTCGGGCTTGAGGTCCGGGTTCGGGATGGCGGTGTAGCCGAACTGCAGATTGGTGAAGCCCAGGTTGACGTCGTTGTAGGGCGGCGCGCGGAAACCGCGCTGGTAACCGCCGAACAGCGACCAGTCCTGGGCGAAGTGCCAGACCGCGCCGAGCTTGGGCGAGACGCTGGTCTTGCTGAGGTCGCTGATCTTCACCCCCGGGTTGTCGGCGTTCCAGATCGGGTCCTGCTGCGGACGCAGTTCGTAACGGTCCACGCGCACCGCCGGCACCAGGCGGAACTCGCCGTCGGCGAAGCGGATCTCGTCCTGCACGAACACGCCGGCGTTGCGGGTCTTGCTGACCGGGAAATCGCGCACCGGGAAGGTATCGGGCGAAATCACGCTGCTGACCGCGCCGGTGGTCAGGTTGACCGCGCGGCCGTCGCGCTTCTGCCGGAATTCGGTGTCCTCGTACTCGAAACCGTAGGTCAGCGTGTGCTCGACGGCGCCGGTCGCGAAATCCTTGTGCGCGGTGGCCTCGGCGCCGTACACGCGTTGGTCGAAATCGAACTCGCGCAGGCGAAGGGTCGGGCTGACTTCGCGACCGCCGATCACGCTGACGCGCTGCTCGCGAGTGCGCTGGGTGGTCTCGCTGTCCTGGCGATAGACCTGCCAGCGCAGCGAATCGGCCAGCACGCTGTCGAGGCTGTCGATTTCGTGCGCGAACGCGACCCGTGCGCGGGTCTGGTGGTCGTCGCCGGTCTGCGACAACACCCGCACCTGCGGCGCGCCCGGCATCGACAAGGCGGTGCCGCGGGCGCTGAAGACCTGGGTATCGGTCTGGTCTTCGCTGCCTTCCACGGTCAGGCGGAAGCGCTGGCGGTCGCTGGGCGCGTACACCAGCTTGGTCAGCAGGCTGCGGCCTTCGTTGCTCTGCGGGTTGGGGCGGGTGCGGCGTGCGTCCAGCGCGGCGTTTCCGCCCTGGTTACCGGTCTCCTCGCCCTGGTGATGATTGAGCACGACCAGGCCCGACCAGCGCTCGCCGCCGAACGCCGCGGTGGCGCCGCCGAACAGGCTTTCGTTCTTGCCGTCGTAACCGGCCTTGAGGCCGAAGTAGCTGCCGGCACCGTCCTTGAGGTAGTCGGCCGGATCCTTGGTCACGAACGACACCACGCCACCGAGCGCGTCGGAACCGTGCAGGGCGCTGCTCGGGCCGCGCACGACCTCGACTTCCTTGACTGTATCGAGGTCGACGAAATTGCGCCCGGCGTTGGAGAAGCTGCCGATCGAGAAACTGTCGGACACCGAGATGCCGTCGACCAACACCCGCACGCGGTTGCCGCCGAGGCCGCGGATGCGGATGTCGCCGAGGCCGAAGCGCTCGCTGTTGGCGCCGACTTCGATGCCTGGTTCGTAGCGGAACAGGTCCTTCAGGTCGCGGACCAGCTCGCGGTTCATGCGTTCGCGGTCGATCGCGCTGACTGTCGCCGCCACGTCCTCGACGGCGCGCTCGGTGCGGGTAGCGCTGACCACGACGCGCTGGAGTTCGTTGACGTCGGCGCTGTCGGCGGCATCGGCCGCGGCGGCGACTGCCGGCAGAGCCAGCAACAAGGCCAGGGCGAGCGCGCAGCGCGCCGGTACGCGCAGGGACGGGGAAGTGGAACGAGCGGGCACAGCAGTAGTAAGAACGCAGGACATTCGGTCGGACTCGGTAATGGATTGGCCGAGGCAAGCGGGCGTCCGTTGCAACGACTGTGCAAAGCGGAGGGCTGGCAGCCTTGAGAGAGAAGGTGCTGGCGGGTCGGCCGGAGCCGACGCGCCATACCGCCCTCCTGCCGGGAGCGCGGTATGGCGGATGACGCGGGCGTTGCGTTGCGATCGGCCTGGGACTGTCGATGGACCCATAGGTCCAGACATCGATCCAAACATCGATCCGCCATTCCCATTCAAAGAACGGATGGGGCGGGACGGGCTTGGCTGGACCGCGCCAATCGCCGGGTTACTTGGATTACGCCGATCGCGGTGTTACGCGGAACTGCATCGCAGGATTACTTCGTAAGGATCAGCTTGTCGTTGCGGGTGTGACGCAAGCGATAGACCTCGCCGCCATGGCGGATCAACACTTCACGCGCGCCGCGAAGCAAGGCCGTGCTTTCGACCAGGACGCCCTGGGCGGCGGCGACGACGGCCGAGGCCGCCGAGGCCGAAGCGATGGAGGGCACGGCGACGGGCGCCGCGACGGCAGCCAGGGGACGATCGCTACGGGGTTTCAATTGCAGCACCGGATTGCGCAGAGACATGACGGTGGCTCGTTGGGGGTGGGCTCGACAAGAATGATAATGATTCTCATTTGACAGTCAACACCCCAACCGCCGGTTCTGCGACCCCGGTCATGCGCGGTCCGCCCCTCACCCAACTCAAGCCGCGTCAGGCCGTCGCGCGCTCCACCCGCTGCCAACCGGCCTCGTCGATGCGATCGACCCAGTCCAGCGCCTGCAGGTTCTGCAGCAGTTGCTCGGTGCGGCTGGCGCCGAGGATCACGCTGGAGACGTGCGGGTTGCGCAGGCACCAGGCGATCGCCAACGGCGCCGGCTCCGCGCCGAGCTCGCGCGCGACCGCGACGAAGGCGTCGGCGCGTTGCGGCCGCCGCTGGTCCGAGCTGCCGAGCACGATCCGCTGCAACCATTGCTGGTCGGCCTGGCCGAGCCGGCTTTGCGCGGAAATGCCGTCGCGGTATTTGCCGGTCAGCAAGCCCGAGGCGAGCGGCGACCAGATCGTCGTGCCGAGGCCGAGTTCCGCATACAGCGGCGCGTATTCCAGTTCGACCCGCTCGCGATGCAGCAGGTTGTACTGCGGCTGCTCCATGGTCGGCGCATGCAGATGATGAGCGCGGGCGACCTTGTGCGCCTCGCGGATCAGCGCTGCCGGCCATTCCGAAGTGCCCCAGTACAAGACCTTGCCCTGGCGGATCAGCGCATCCATCGCCCACACGGTTTCCTCGACCGGCACGTCCGGGTCGGGACGATGGCAGTAGTACAGATCGAGATGCTCGACACGCAGCCGACGCAGCGCGTCGTGGCAGGCTTCGGTGACATGCTTGCGCGACAATCCCTTCTGGGTCGGACCCGGCTCCTCGACCGAGCCGAACATGACCTTGCTCGACACGCAGTAGCCGTCGCGCGGCAGGCGAAGATCGGCGATCGCCTCGCCCATCACCCGCTCCGCCTCGCCGTTGGCATAGCCTTCGGCGTTGTCGAAGAAATTGATGCCGTGGTCCCAGGCCGCGGCGATCAGCTCGCGGGCGGTGTCGCGGCCGATCTGCGCGCCGAAGGTGACCCAGGCGCCGAACGACAGCGCCGAAATCTGGAGGCCGGATGAACCGAGGCGACGGTACTGCATGGATGCACTCCAATCTGAGCGGTGACTGCGGTCATGCTACGCCCCTGGACGATGCGACAAAGGACTGCATGTGGCGACGACGAACCTGAAAACCCGAGGCCTGATCGTGATCTTCATCGCGATCGCGGTCGCATTGTTGGCCTGGCAACTATGGCGCCTGCGCACGCCGGCGCCGGCGATGCCCGAACCCGACGCCATCCAGGCCGATATCGCCGACGACGCGCCCGAGGCGACCGACACCGCACCGGCCGCCGCCACGCCGCGCAAGATCCAGCCCGCCGCCGGCGACTACCGCAACCCGGCCCTGGCCGAGCTGAAGAACCGCGCCGACGCCGGCGACAGCCGCGCCTCCTGCCAGCTCGGCATGGAGCTGCTGCGCTGCACCGACCTGTCCGCCGCCGAGCAGGTGCTGGCCGCGGCCGACGACAACGCCCGTCCGGACATGCCGGCCGAGCAACGCGCCTACATGAGCAAACTCGAAAACCGCGCGCGGCACATGGTCGCCGAATGCCGCAGTGCGCCTGCCGATGCCTGGAAACAAGGCAACCATTACCTGCGCCAGGCCGCCCTCGCCGGCGAACCCGAAGCGATGTACCGCTACGCCCGCGGCGACTCGGTGCTGATCGACTACTCGCGCATGGGCACGCCCGAGTTCGACCGCTGGCGCGCGGAAGCCGGCAACATGATGCAGCTCTCGTTCGAAGCCGGTTACCTGCCCTCGGTGTTCGACCTGATGGTCGGCTACAGCGACAACTCCTCGCCGATCACCGGCCTGATCCCGAACGACCCGACCAAGGCCCGCGCCATGCGCCTGCTGATCGGCCGTCTCTCCGGCAAGCCCGCCGACCGCCCGGAAGCGCGCCATGCCGCGCTGGAACCGGCCGCCGTCGCCCTGGCCGCGCAATGGCAGCGCGACTACTTCCCGACCCTGAAACCGCCGTTGCAACGCATGCCGCGCGTGATGCCGGCCGGCTTCGCCTCGTTGTATGCGGACGAGAACGTCGAGAGCCCGTGTTCGCAGTGACCGCGTTTGTTGCGGTCGGTGCATTTGACGCCGACATGGATAGGCGCCGCGATGGCTTGGGGCGCATCGCTCTAACCAAATCAAGATCTAGATCAAACGCCAAAAGCTTCCGCCACTAAAGCGGCGGGTTACTTTCT
>NZ_JMTZ01000057.1 GCF_000731095.1 Lysobacter antibioticus
TCGGTGCTCGGCGTCGGCGCACGCGCATCCTCGTCGGGCGGCGATGCGGATTGGGGCGTGTCGGCGAGCTACCGACTGGCGTTTTGACGGCCGCATCGTAAGCCGTTGGAGATAACGGCCGCCCCGCGATTCGCGCGGGGCGGCCGTTTCGTTTCGCATCGGCGATTTCTCAGCGGCGATCCCGCGAATGGTCGTTCAGATCAGGCCCGGATCGGTGATGCCGTGCGCGCCGGTTTCGATGCGGCCGGCGAGGCGGCGGTAATACTCCGGGTCGTTGGCGTCGGTGAGCACGAAGTCGTACCACTGGTGGCTTTCGTCGAGGCGGATCGGGCGCTGGCGGGTGGTGCCCGGGCCCAGGCGTTCCAGGCGCGCTTCGTACAAACCGTATTGGTCGGCGATGCTCAGCCGCACCGGTTTGTGAGTGGTGTTGCGCAAGGCCAGGATCAGTTTGCGGCGGCGCAGGCGCAGGTCCGGCACGGTCGTCGCCGAGGGGTTGGCGCCGTGCAAGGAGCCGCGGAACTCGCGGAAAAAGCCGTTCGGTGCGAACACCTGCAAGGCATAGGCGCGGGCACCGTCGCTGTCGAGCGCCCACTCGCCGTGCAAGGACTTGCCGGGCTCGACGGTGTAGCGGCGCGGGATCGCGTTCGGGTCGAGCAGGTCGTAGACATGGAACACCGCGCTGGCGCGGCCGGTGTTGCCGAAATGCAGGCGCACGCGGCGCGCGCCGACATCGATGCGTTCGCCGACCTGCAGGTCGTAAGGCAGGGCGCGCGAGGGCTTGATGCCGCGTTCCTGTTGCGCCGCACTCGCCACCGTGGGCGGTTTCGGCGCCGGCAAACGGCTTTGTTCGGCGACGATGCGGTCGGCGTTGCTGGTGTCGGGCAAGTTCGGGATCGGTTCGCGGTTGGGGTCGACGAAATTGAAGGCGCTGGTGAGGTCGCCGCAGACCGCGCGCCGCCACGGGCTGATGTTGGGTTCCATGACGCCGAAGCGGCGTTCCAGGAAACGGATCACCGAGGTGTGGTCGAACACCTGCGAATTGATCCAGCCGCCGCGGCTCCACGGCGAGATCACATAGGTCGGCACGCGCGGGCCGAGGCCGTAGGGGCGGTCGTAATAGATCGGCGGGTCGTTGGAGGTGCCGTGCGAAGGGCCCGAGCGCGCGCGGTGGTGCTCGCCGTGCAGGTCGACGGTGGAGCCGCCGAGATAGCCGCCGTGGCCGTCGAGCGAAGGCGGCGCCGGCGGCGGAACGTGGTCGAAGAAACCGTCGTTCTCATCGAAGTTGACGATCAGCACCGTGCGCGCCCAGACCTCGGGGTCGGCGGTCAGGGCGTCGAGCACGCGCGCGGTGTAGTCCGCGCCCCAGATCGGCGCCGACGGCCCCGGATGCTCGGAGTATTTCGCCGGCGCGACCAGCCACGACACCTGCGGCAGGCGGCCGCTGCGCACGTCGGCGGCGAGGTCGTCGAGGGTCCAGGTCTTGAGCGCCTTCTCGGCCAAGGCCGAGCCCGGCAACGCCGCGCGGAACTGGCGGAAGCCTTCGAGCGGGTTGTCGGTGAAGTTGTCGTCCATGTCCTGGTACAGCTTCCAACTGACCCCGGCTTGCTCAAGGCGCTCGGGATAGGTCGTCCACCAGTAACCTTCATTGGCCGGGCCGTAGTCGTCGAAGGTGTTGACGATCGCCGGGCCGCCGCGGTCGGCGGCCGGGTTGTTGGTGCCGGTCCAATGGAACAGGCGGTTCGGGTTGGTGCCGGTCTGCTGCGAGCAGTGGTAGGCATCGCACAGGGTGAAGGCGTTGGCGAGCGCGTACTGGAACGGGATGTCGGCCTGGCGGTAATAGCCGAGCGAGCGTTCGGTCTTGGCCGGCAACCAGCGGTCCATCAGGCCGTTGTTCCAGGCCGCCTGCGAATCGGGCCAGGTGTGCGGCGTGCCGCCGATGCGCTGCGCGCTCGTGGTCGTGGTGTCGAGGTGGTAGGGCTGGATCTCGCGGCCTAGCGCGGTTTGCTGGTGCCACACCGGCTTTCCGTTCGGCAGCGGAATCGGAAAGCGGTCGCCGAAGCCGCGCACGCCGCGCATCGCTCCGAAGTAGTGATCGAAGGAGCGGTTCTCCTGCATCAGGATCACCACGTGCTTGACGTCGTGGATGGTGCCGGTGACGCGCGCGGCGGGGATCGCCAGCGCTTTCTGGATGCTTGGCGGGAACAGGTTGAGGGCGAGTCCGGCGGCGGTGGCGCCGGCGGCGCTGCGCAGGAAGTCGCGGCGTTGTTGGTCGGTCATGGGTAATCCGTGCAGTCGTTCGGGGGAATCGGTGGGCGGCCGATCTCCCAGCCTGCTTGCGCAACGTGGCATCGCGGTTACCGCGGCGAGAGCGGTGCGCCGACTTGTGCGCCAGCGCTCATTGTGTGTGCCCGGTCGGTGCTGCTCAGCGTCGCAGTCGCAACAGCAGATGCACCGGCAGTCCGGCCGCGACCAGCACCGCGCCCCACGACAAGGCCTCGGCGCCGATGCCCCACAACGCGTACAGGCTGAAGGCGAGGGCGAAGCCGGCGACGATGCGGCTGCGGCCCTGGCCGCGCAGCAACCACGCCGCGCTGCCGGCGACGTAGGGCAGCAAGGTCGCGGCGGTCGACAGCAGGATGGCGAAGGTGAATACCTGCACCAGCGTGCGGCTGTAGTTCGACAGCACCAGGGCACTGGCCAGGGCGGCGCCGATCACGATGCCGAGCCTGGGCGTGCCGCGCGCATCGACGCGGGCGAAGAACGCCGGAAACACGCGGTCGCGCGCGGCCGCCAGCGGCAGTTGCCCCGACAACAAGGTCCAACCGTTGAGCGCGCCGAAGCAAGACACCGCCGAGACCGAGGCGAGGGCGAGGCCCGCGGCCGGGCCCCAGATCGAGGCCGCGGCATCGGCCATCGGCGAGGGCGATTGGCGCAGCGTTTCGGCCGGCACCAGGCCGAGCACCACGGTGCAGGCGAGGATGGTGGCGATGCCGGCGAGCAAGGTCCCGATCACGGTCGCGCGCGGCACGTTGCGTTCCGGGGCGGCGATGGCGTCGGCCGGCACGGTCGCCGCTTCCAGGCCGAGCAGCGCCCACAAGGTCAGCGCCGCGGTCGCATTGGCCACCTGCGGCAATGAACCGCCACCGGGATTGAACGGGCGAAACGCCGTGCCGGGATCGAGCCACCACAGCGCGACCACGCCGAACAACAACAGCGGCAACAATTTCAGGGCGGTAGTGACGAGCTGCATGCGGCCGGCTTCGCGTACCCCGGCCAGGTTCACGGCGGCGCAGATCCACAGCGCCGCCAGCGCGCAGGCCGCGGCACGCGCGGGCGTCGCGGTCAGCTGCGGCGAAATCGCGCCGAGGCTGCCGGCGAAGGCCACCGCGATGGCGGCGTTGGCGCACCAGATCGAGATCCAGTAACTCCAGGCGACGACGAAGCCGACGCTGTCGCCGAAGGCGCGATGCGCATAGGTGTAGGGCCCGCCGCTGTGCGGCCAGCGCATCGCCATGCGGGCGAAGGTCCAGGCGAGCAACAAGGCCCCGCACAAGGTGATCGCCCAACCGATCAGGCTGGCGCCGCCGTAAGGCGCCAACGCCGCCGGCAGCAGGAACACGCCGCTGCCGATCATGCTGCCGACGACCAGCGCCGTCGCGGTCCACAGGCCCAGCGGGCGTGCGCTCGCGGGCGTGGTCCGCAAGCGGCTAGCGCTCCACCAAGGCGGCGGGAATCGCGGCCGGGCCGGCATCGCGATAGGCGTCGCGCAACAACTCCTGGAAGTGATGCACGGCGTTTTCGCGCAAGGGGTTCAGGCGTCCGGCCACGTACGAGCCCGAGGCCAGCCCGCGTTGCACGTCGGCGCAGATGGTCAGGTCTTCCAACTGCACTTCGTCGCTGAATTCCAGGTCGGCCTCGCGACGCGTGCGCGCCTCGAGCGAGTCGTCGGAGGTGTAGTAGAAATCGAACTCGACCCGGCAACGGTCGACGCCGATCGGAACCACCCGGTTGGTCTGCAGCCGCCCGGGCAGGATGTTGAGCATGGTGTTCGGCCACAGCCAGTAGTACAGCGCGTCGCCGTTGCCGTACAGGCCGTCGCCGCTTTCCAGCGGGCTCCATTGATAGGAATACCAGCGCGCGGTCTCGGTGATGTAGCTGCGGTAATCCAGCAGGCGGTTGAGGCCGGGATGGATGTGCGGGACGTGGTAGCCCTCGAGATAGTTGTCGACGTAGACCTTCCAGTTGCAGGCGACGTCGTAACCGACCCGGTGATGGTGGCGGTAGTGTTCGAGCCCGCGTTCGGCGCCGATGCGCGCATCGATGCCGGCGACGAACTCGTCGAAATCGAGATTCGGATGCGAAGCGGCGAACACCAGCCCCTGCCAGACCCGCACCCGCAACTGCGGCAGGCGGATCTGCGCCGGATCGAAGTCGGGCGCCTGCGCCATCTCCGGCGCCGAGCGCAGCACGCCGTCGAGGCCGTAGGTCCAGCCGTGGTAGCGGCAACGCAGCGAACGCGCGGCCAGGCCGTCGCAACTCGCGATCGGCCCGGCGCGATGCCGGCAGACGTTGTGGAAGACGCGGATCTCGTCGTCGGCGCCGCGCACCGCGATCACCGGCAGACCGGCGAAGTCGGCGACGACGTGATCGCCGGCGTCGCGCAACTGGCAGACATGGGCGATCAACTGCCAGGCGGGGTCGAAGATGGTGGCGCGGTCGCGCGCGGCCATGGCCGGCTCGACGTAGTAGTGCGCGGGCAGGGCGGTGGCGTGGCTGAGCGCCTGCGGAGCGAGATCGGCAGCGGCGGCGACGTGGGCGGCGGGCTCGGTCATGGCCCGAGTATCGCGCCGCAGAGGGGCCGCGCCTAGGCCCGGCGAATGGGCGCGACGCAGGCGCGGCCGTATCCGCCGCACAGGGCCTGTTCGCAGGCGTTTGCAGGCCGATGTGGCGCGCCGCGACCTGGGCCCGCGCCGACCACCCCGGCTCGTGGCTATACTCGGCCCCTATCTCCATGCAGCAAAGGAATGCCATGAATCAGCCCGTCATCCCCGATGTAGCCCTGGTCGACAACACCGAGCAGCGCACCCCGCTGGTGTTGGTGCTCGACTGCTCCGGCAGCATGCTCGGCGAGCCGGTCCGGCAATTGAACGAAGGCCTGAAGCTGCTCGAACAGGAGCTCAAGTCCGACGTGATCGCGGCCAAGCGCGTGCGCGTGCTGGTGGTGCGCTACGGTGGTTTCGACACCGCCGAAGTGGTCGGCGACTGGTGCGACGCGATGGATTTCACCGCGCCGACCCTGGAAGCCGAAGGCACCACGCCGACAGGCCGCGCCATCGAACTGGCCCTGGCCGAAGTCGAAAACGAAAAGCAGCGCTTCAAGCAGGCCGGCATCGCCTACACCCGGCCGTGGCTGTTCCTGATGTCGGATGGCTCGCCGACCGACGCCTGGGAAACCTCGGCCAAGCAGGCGCGCGACGCCGAGCAGGCCAACAAGGTCGCGATCTTCCCGATCGCGGTCGGCGAAGGCTCGCAGGACAAGGTCATGGCCCAGTTCAGCAGCAAGGGCGCGGCCGGCGTGAAGCGCCTGCAGGGTCTGCAGTTCCGCGAATTGTTCCTGTGGCTCAGCGCGAGCATGCAGGTGGTGTCGCAGTCGCGGCCGGGCGGTCAGGCGCAGTTGCCCTCGACCGACACCTGGTCGTCGGTGCCGACCTGAGCGGCGGGTCCCGGGCCATGGGCTGGCGGATCTATGCGGCATCGGCCACCGGAAAATCGCATCTCGACAAAGGCATTCCCTGCCAGGACGCGTTCGCTTTCCACGCCGACGGCGACGTCCTGGTGGCGGTGGTCTGCGACGGCGCGGGTTCGGCGGCGTCGAGCGACGTCGGTTCGCGCCTGACCGCCGACACGGTGGTGCGCAACCTGGCCGCGGCCTGGGCGCAGCAGGGCGATGCTTCGGCGACGAGCGAGCAGGCGGTGTTCGAACTGGCGGCAGCCGCGGTGCTCGACGCGCGTGCCGCGCTGATCGCCGTGGCCGGCGCAGCGCAGGCGGAGTTGTCGAGTTATGCCGCGACCCTGGTCGGCTTCGTCGGCGACGCGGAGCGCGGCTGGTTTTTCCACATCGGCGACGGCCTCGGCGTCGCCGAAGCGGCCGATGCGCAGACGCATGCCGCCCGCGTGTCGGCGCCGGAGAACGGCGAGTACGCCAACGAAACTTACTTCGTCACCGGCGAGGCCTGGCGCGAGCATTTGCGCGTGCTGGCCGTGCCGTACCCGGTCGCTCGCTTGAACCTGATGTCCGACGGCGCGATGCCGTTCGCGATGGAAAAGGGCAATGCCGGCCTGTACCGGCCCTTCATCGATCCGGTCGCGCGTTATCTGGCCTCGGTCGACGAAGACGCGGGCAGCCGCGCCTTGTTCGGCACCCTCGACGATCCGCGCACGCACGGCATCACGTCCGACGACAAGACCTTGCTGATCGCCTTGCGGGTCTGATCCGGGCGCCATGACTCTGCGCAGCGGCAGCAGCATCCGGATCGGGCCTCGGCGTTCGACGCTGGGCGCGCTGATCAAGAGCGGCGGCGCGGGCAGCGTATACCTGCTGCCCGACGACGCCCACAGCGTCGCCAAGATCTATCACGAGCGCGTCGACCCGCCGAGCTATACCGACCGCATCGAGGCGATGCTGGAACTGCGTCCGCATCTGCCCGACCAGGTCGAGGGCGGCAAGCGTTACGTCCAGATCGCCTGGCCGCATGCGGTGGTGCGCGACGAACGCGGGCGTTTCGTCGGTTTCACCATGCCGGCGCTCGACGTGAAGTCGACCTCCGAACTCGAACAGGTGCTGCAGGAGCGGCAGGCGCGCGCGGCCGGGCTGCCGGTCGGGCTCGGCGCCAAGGTCACGCTGGCCGCCAACCTCAGCGCGGTGCTTGCCGCGCTGCACGCGCAGCATCACTACGTGGTCGACCTGAAGCCGGTCAACCTGCGCTTCTATCGCGCATCGCTGTACATCGCCTTGCTCGACTGCGACGGCTTCAGCATCCAGGGTCAGGGCAAACGTTTCTCTGCGCCGCAGGTCACGCCGGATTACCTCGCCCCGGAGTTCCAGGCGCGCAAGCTCGGTCCGGACGGCGAGGAAACCCAGGACCGCTTCGCCCTGGCCGTGGTCGTGTTCCAGTTGTTGAACTTCGGCATCCATCCCTACAGCGGCCGGCCGGCTTCCGACCGCGTGCCGACCGACATCCCGGCGCGCATCCGCGAGCGGCATTACGCCTACGGCCTGCGCGCCCATCGGATGATGACGCCGAGCCCGGTCAGCGCGCATGCCGCGATCCCGCTGGAGCTGCGCGAGTTGTTCGACCGCGCCTTCGGCAAGGACGGCGAGCAGCGGCCGAGCGCGGCCGAGTGGAGCCGCGCTTTGCGTAGCTATGCGCAGCCTTCGAGCGGGCGCCTGGTCGTGTGCGCGCGCAATCGCGAGCATCAGCACTACGCCAGCCAGCCGTGCGCGTCCTGCGTGCGCGCCGAGCTGATCGCGAAGACCGCGCGCAACGCCAAGCCGCGGCCGAAACCGAATCCGCGGCCGGAGCCTTCGGGCGGTCGGCGCGGGGCGCGCGGGCCGATTTCTGCGGTGACCGCCGCGCAGATGGCCCAGATGCAGGCGCAACTGACCCGCATGCAGGCGCAGATGCAGGCGCAGACCGCGCAGAACGTGGCGCAGGCGCAACGGTCCTGGTGGCCACGCGGGTCTGGCGCGGCCGTCGCGAGTAAACCTTGGTCGTCGCGAATCGGCATCGCAGTGCGGGTCAGCCTGGCGGTGGCGCTGCCCTGGTCGTTCGCCCGGATCGCTCAGTTCGTGCAGGCCTTGTACGCCCAGTTGCTGCCGAGCTCGGGCGCGGCCGCGCTCGACGGCTGGATGAACGCGATCCTGATGACCTTGCTCGGCGCCGGGTTTCTGGCCGCTTGCGGCGTGTTCATGCTGGTCCTGCCGAGGATGCTCAAGAACCGATGAGCCGGCCCAAGCCCTTGCAGCGTTTCCGCTACACCCGCATGGCCTGGGGCAAGCTGGCCGTGCTGCTGTTCTTCACCTTGATCCTGCTGGCGCCGTTCACCGGCTGGTTGATGTCCTTGCCGCTGTGGGCGATGGACGTGGCCGGGCATTGGGTGTCCTCGCCGCTGCACAGCCGCGACGAGCGCTGGTTCAACCTCGCCTTGTTGATGGCGGCGGTGCCCAGCCTGATCGCGGTGCTGATGCGCTCGATCGAGCACAACGACCGCGAACTGCGCATCGGCGTGGTGGTGGCGGGGTTCGCCGTGGTCGCGATCCTGGTCGCGCCGGCGCGCAACGCGCAGCGCTTCCCCGCCGATGCGATCGTCGGCGGCGTGCCGGCCGCGCCCGCCGAGCCTTCGGCGATGGCCGATGCGCTGGCGTCGCCGGCGCCCGCGGCGGTCTCGCCGCCGCCGCCGCGTTCGGCGCGCGAACGCGAGGCCGAGATCGATGCCCTCATCCGCGGCGCCGCGAGCAGCGCCGCGCACGGCGATTCCTTCTATCGCCAGCAGCTCGCGATGATCGCGGTGCAGGCGCAGGGATCGAACGCGAAGCGCGATGCCGACCGCTACGACGGTGCGATGCGGTTGTATCGCGAAGCCTCGGCGGCCTTGCAGCCGGGCGCCGGCGCCGAGCGCATCGAGCCGATCGAGCACTATTTGTCCGCGGCGGTGGCGGCCGACCCTTCGCGCGCATTGCCGCCGCGCGAGCTCGGCATCTGGCGGCTCGGCGCTTTCATGGACGGCCTCGGCCGCTATGGCGCCGCTGCGGAGCGGCCGCTCGACATCGTCGATGCCGAAAGCCTGCGCCGCCAGCGCGACGCGGCGCGGGCGAATTTCTTGCAGGCCTTGCGCACCAACCCGACCTTCGACGGCGCCTGGCGCGGCCTGGCCTGGACCTGGCTCTACGACCAGCCGGACCTGGCCCTGGGCGCCTTGATGATCGAAGCCGAACAAGTCGGCCGTGCCGCCGGTTCGCGCGCGGTGCGCCAACGCATCGACGTCGCCGGCGGGGCCGAGGCCGCGCCGCGTTTCCAGATCCTGCAGGCGCGCGCGCAGGAGGTGGCGATGGAACTGCATGGGCTGTCGATCCCGGCCGCGGTGCGGGTGATGGCGCGCCGGCCGCTGCCGTCCCTGCCGCCGGCGGTAGCGACGATGCAGAAGATGGTCGGCACCGGCGCCGGTGTCGCCGTCGAGCCCGCGCCCGACGATCTGTCGACGATCCCGCGCTTGTCGGATGCCTTGGACGCGGTCGCTTTTCGCGGCACGAAGGCCGCGCCGAGCACGACCGCGCTGCTGGCCACTCCCTGGCGTCGTGGCGCCCTGGTCGTCGCCGGCCCGCTCGACCTCAGTCACTGGCGTGCGCGCGTTGGGGCGGCCGGACAAAAATCCTTCGATGCCCGCATCGCCGGTTGGCCGCGCTATCGCATCGCGCGCGGTTTCGATCTTCCGCGCGGGCTGGACCGCTCCGCGCCGGCGATCCTGGTATTGCCGGCGATGATCGAACGTCCGCGCGGCGACTTGGGCAACGTGGTGCTGCTCGATGCCTCCAGCGGCGCCTGCTCGGGCCGTTACTGCGGCTGGGTCTTGCGCGGTCCGTGAGCGCTCGCGCGGCTTGTTGGCCGCGGCGCGCGGTCGAGGCTCAAGCGTTCGGCAGCTCGGCGATGGTCACGCCGATGATCAAGGGCACCTCCGAGGTGGTGGTGCCGGTGAAGCTCAGGCTCGCCGGGTCGGCTTTCCAGCCGGCGCGCGCGCTGCCGCCTTCGGCTTCGAGGGTGAAGGGGCCGATGCGCAAGCCGGTGGCGAACTTGAAGACGTTGGCGAAGCGGCGGAAGGTCGAGGTGGTGGTGCGGATGCTGAAACTAGGTTTGTAGCCGACGACCATGCCGCTCTTGACCAGGCCGAAGAAGCCTTTTTCGCCGAACACCGCCTGGCCGCGCTCGTCGCCGAACGGGCTGTAGCCGTGGACGAAGGGGCCGTCGATCATGCTGCGGGCGAATTCGCCGTCGTACCAGCCGCCCGGGGCGATGCGGATCCGGTCGACCGCCTGGAAATCCAGCGACAGTTCGAGTTGGTTGTCGAACTCGAATTCGTCGATGCGCTCCCAACGGCCGTTGATGCGCACCTGCCAGAACAACTGGCGGATCTTGCCCTGGCGCCCGGCCCAACTGCGGCCGAAATCGTAGGGCGCCTCGCGGTTGCTGAAACCCACGGTGGCGCCGGCCGGGCCGTGACCGGCCTGGACCCGTGCGACCCAGTCGGCGGCGTCGTGTTCGACCTGCCAGTCGGGGACCTTGGCCATCTTGATCAGGTTGAGATCGGCCAGGCGGACGTGAAAGTCGTCGCTGCCGCAACGGCGCTGGGCCGCGCCGAGTTCGACCGCGTCGCACTGCGCGATCAAGGCCGAGTAGTGCGCCTGCGCCTGGTTCATCGCGGTCTCGGCGGCGACGATGCGCGCCTGGTAACCACGGCCGCCGCTGCGGCCCAGCCACTCGCTGAAGCAGGGCTCGTTGTCGGCGACTTGATTGGCGTAGGCCGAGGCGGCCGAGGTCGTGGCCAGGGTGTAGTGGTTGGTCGCCACGACCAGTTCGTCGTCGGCGTCGTGCAGGTGCTGGCGTAGGCTCGGGTATTCGGTCGCGGCCGGGATCACGTTGAGGAACTGCTGATAGGCCTGGTGCACCGGGTCGCCGCTGGAGACGTAGGCGCCGATCGCGCTCCAGCGCGGCGCGGTCGCGCAGAAGTCGTGCTGGGCGGCGCTGATGAAACCGGCCTGGGTGAGCGGCCAGTCCCAACGCGTCGACGGATAGACCAGTTGGAAGTCGTCCGGCGAGACGTCGATCGAATCGGTCAGGGCCCGGTACAGCAGGCCCCAGGGCTTGTCGTCGAAATCGTTGTTGGCGGCCAGGCCGGCATCGAGGCGGGCGAGTTCGAGCAGGCGCCGGTCCTGGGCGCCGTGGCGGAACTGCGAGAGCGGGCCGATGTCGTCCTGCGAGTCGAGCGTGTCGCCGCCGTCGCCGGACAAGGTGTAGGGATAGTCGGAATCGGACATGGCCGGGCTCCTGCGAATCCGCCGGGGCGGGTTCGTGCCGGACACCGTGCGCCGGCCGGCGCATCGGTCCCGGCGGCGGCACGCGGCGGTCCGGGTCGGCGCAGATTCCTCGCAGCGCGTCCGGCCTGCCTTACGGCAACCTTACGGTCGGTTTTTCCCTGTTAGATCAATGTCTTGGTGCAACAGGTCGAGCCTTGCCGGAGGCGAACGAACAGGTTCGCTCGCCGTCGTCGGCGCGGGTTCTGGCCGCTTTGCGTCGTTCGCGACGTGGGCCGGGCGTTGGCCGGCATTGCGGTGCGGCCGTCGATAGCCCGTCATTCCCACGCAGGCGGGCTCGGCTCTTCTCCGGCGATGGCCGAACATCCAGAGTCTTCTGCCGGCCGCCGGGCGACAGCGCCGGATCGGTGCCGAAGCGGGAGACGAACGAGGCGGTCGAACCGCCAACATGGGCAGCGGCCGTTGGGTAACGGCCGCTGCGGTTTCCGGCGGTCGGTCGCCGCTGCGCTCGCGGTGCGGGCGCAGCGCCGTCGACAGGCCGCGGCGGGTCAGCGCTTGCGCTTGCCGGCCTGCGGGGTGATTTCCGGGTCGTTGCCGACTTGGGGGTCGCAGGCGACCAGGACGCCGCGCTTGTGGTCGCGCACCAGCACCGAGAAGAAGATCAGGGTCTGGGTGTCGTTGCGGTTCATCATGCTGGCGCTGCGTCCGTCGGCGGCGATCTTGGTGTCGTAGATCTGGTCCTTGGCATCGGAGTTCAGCACGCCCTCGATCTTAAGATCCTTGGACACTTCTTTTTCGAGGCGGTAGGTGATCTTGACCGGGCTCTGGTCCTTGCCGACGGTGACTACGTCGGGCGAGAAACTGTAGAAGTAACGGCCTTGCGCGGCGTTGCCGCCGAACACCACATGGGCGACGGTGAGTTCGATCTCGAGCGTGGCCGGCTTGGTCTTGGTCTTGTTCTTGGACTTCTGAGTCATTGCAGGGCTTCCTGGCGGGTGGGTGGAGCGTAGAAGGCGATGAAATCCGGGTGGCGGTAGCCGCTGCGGCGCAGCCATTCGATCTGGCGCGCAACGTCGGCGTGGGCGTCGAGGTGGATCTGCGCGCGAATCCAGGTGTCGAGCAGGAAGCGGTCGCGCGACTGCGGCGCGCTCGCCGCGAGCAGCCCGCGCACGCGCTTCCAGTCGGCCAGGGCGCGCTCGCGTTGGCCCACGGCGGCCAAGCGTTCGCCGCGCGAAACCAAGGCGCGCGCCAGGGTCGACAGACTGGCGGCGTCGCTGCCGCCCGAGTGCAGGGCTTCGAGGTCGGCCACGGCGCGGTCGATCTGCGCCGGCCACGGCGTCGTTGCGGCAGCGCTCTCCACCTGGGCCAGGCGCAGGCGCACGACGGCATCGAGCCGGCGCCATTCCGGCAGCGATTCGGTTTGCGCGAGCAAGGGCGCCAAGGTGCTCAGCGCTTCGCGCATTTGCTGGACGGCCGGCGCATGCGCGCCGCGCAACGCGTCGATCCAGCCGGCGTGGGCTTGGGCATGGGCGAGGTCGCGGCGCCAGGTGCGGTTGTCGGGTTGCTGCTCGACCAGTTGGCGCAACAGGGACCGGGTTTCCTCGGCATCGCGAGCGGCCTCCTCGATCCGGCCCCGATCCAGCGCCAGGATCGAGCTGCGCAACAACGCGGTCGCGAGTTTGCGTCGCCAGGCATTGGCGTCGGGTTCGTCGGCGACCAGTTCGCGCAGCATCCGGGTCTGCAGGGCGTAGCCGGCGGCGGCCGCTTCGAGTTGACCGCGCGACTCCTGCGCGGTGCTGAGCCAGGACAGGCTGTCGACCAGTTCGTAACGCAGCGACTTGTCGTCGGGCTTGCGGGCGATCAGCTCGCGCTTGATCGCGACCGAACGCGCGAACAGTTCCGCGGCCTCGTCGGTGCGCTGGCGGCTGTTGGCCAGGGTGCCGAGATTGTTCAGCGCATACGACAGTTCGAGCTGCCAGCGCGGGTCGGTCGGCGCGCGCGCGACCAATTGCTCGGCCGCGCGCAGATAGTCGAGCCAATGCGCGTGCGCCGGATCCATGCGTTTCTGGCGGAAGTCGTAGTATCCCTGCCAGTAGGCGACCGTGCCGGATTCGGCCAGGGCCTCCAGCGAGTCGGGGGTTTCCCGGCGCGCCCGCGCCACCGCTTCGGCGGCACGCTCGAAGGCGGCGTTGGCCTCGTCGAACCGGGCCAGGTTCATCAGTACTTCGCCGACCGTGCGCAGGGCGCGCGCATGGTTGACCAGTTCGCGCGGTTGCATGTCGGCTTCCGGCATGCGTTCCAGATAGGTCAGGGCCTGGCTGCCGACGCTGTCGAGCAGTTGCAGGTTGCCGATCGGGCGCAGTTGTTCGGCGAGGTCGCCGAGCATGAAACCGACCAGTTGCTGGGCCTGGTCGCGGCGTTGTTCGGCTTCGCGCCGCGCTTGCAAGGCCTGCAGGCCCAGGCCGACCGAGGCCAGGGTCAGTGCCGCCAGAGCGCCGATCGCGCCGACCCGCAGCCATTGCTTGCGCCGTTGCTGGCGTTCGCTGGCGCGCAGGAATTCGAGGTCGGCCGCGGCCAGGTCGGCCGGCAGACGGCGCGCGGCCTCGCGCGCTTCGGCCAGCGGGCGGCCGGGATTGAGCAGGTGATCGGAACGGCGGCCTTCGCCGGCCCAGCGCCGCGCCGCGCGCTGCAGGCGTTCGCGCGCCTGCAGCAACTGGCGGTTGTCGCCGGCCCATTCGCGCGCGCGCGGCCACTGCCGCAACAGCGCCTCGTGGGCGACGCCGAAGCCCGGCTCGCCGCCGCTGAGTTCGCCGACGAACAGCCGCGCGCGCACGAAGGCTTCGGCCAGCTCGCGTGCCGCGGCATCGTCGAGCGCCGACCACAGCACTCGTCGCGCGGTGATCGCATCGCTGTCGGGGCGGATCACGATCAAGGCCGCAAGCACGCGTTCCAGGCTGGCTTGCGCGGTCGCCGGCAAGTCGGCGTACACCTGTTCGGCGCGGTGCGCCAGCGCGCCTTCCAGCCCGCCGAGCTCGCGGTAAGTGCGCAGGCTCAACACGCCGCCTTCGTCTTGGCGCTCGTACAAGGCCTGCAGGGTGTGCTGCAGTAACGGCAACGAATCGGGATGCTCGGCGGCGGCGTCGCGCAGCACGTCGTCGAGCCGGACCGAGCTTTCCGGGTCTTCCTCGAAACTCAGGCCGGCCAGCGCGGCGGGGGCGCGGATGATCTGGCCGATCTCGCCCACGCGCGGGGTCAACAGATCGATATGGCCGTCGCCGGCCTTGAGTTCGGCCAGGCCGGGCACGGCTTCGATCAGGCGCGGATAGAAATCGCTGCGGGTGATCGCGATCGCGGCGACGTGCCTGCAGCCGCACAGCGCCGCCATCGCCGCGCCGAAATCGCTGCGGTCGCGGGCGTCGATGGCCGGTTCGGCGACGACGGCCTCGCTGTGGTCGATCACCAGCAACAGGTGGGCGCGTTCGGCGCGGTGCCCGGTCATGCGCAGGAAGGCGTCTTCGATGCGGGCCTGGACCTGTTCGGGCGCGGCGCGCAACTGCTGTTCCAGCGCCTCGGTCTCGGTCTCCAGGAACACCGGCCGCCCCAGTAACGACCAGCCGCACAAGGCCTGGGCCAAACGCGCGAGCAGGTCGCCGCCGCGGCAGGCGCCGAGGTCGAAGTAGACGCTGCTGAGCGCATGCAGACCGTCGAAACCGCCGTCCTGCTGCAACAGCGGCATCACCGCGGCGCGCAGCAGCGAGGTCTTGCCGCAACCGCTGGCGCCGGAGACCAGGACGAAGCGGCGTTGGCTGTCGACTTGTTCGCGCAAGGTCGCGAGCAACTCGGCGGTCGCGCGGCCGCGGCCGAAGAACACCCCGGCATGGGCCTGGTCGAACGAACGCAGACCCACGTAAGGGCTGCCCTCGGTCCACGCCGCCGCGCGCGGCAGGCCGCTGCGGTAGTCGTCGGGAAAGCTGACCCGCGCAGCCAGGCGATAGCCGCGCTTGCGGATGGTCTCGATGTAGTCGGGTTCGCGGCTGCGGTCGCCGAGTCGGCGCCGCAACTGGGCGATGGTCTTGTGGACCGGGTTGTCGCCGTAGAAGGTGCCGCGCCAGATCTCGATCAGCAGTTGCTCGGCGCTGATGACTTCGCCCGCGCGCTCGGCCAGGGCGACCAGCACTTCCATCATGCGCGGTTCGAGCGCGGTGGTTACGCCTTCGCGGACGATCGACAGACGATCGGGCTGTACCAACAGCGCGCCGATGCGGAACTGCGATACCGATGCCAGGTTCTTGATCCGGTCGATGCGTTGATGCATCGCAGGGCACGCTCGTGAGATTGGGGCGGTCGATGTGCGGGGCCAAAGGCGCATGAAGGCTTCATGCGTGCCCCGTCATCCGTAACCGCCGCTCGTTACGAGCCGGCGCAACAGGCGAAAGGCCGCCGGTGTCGTCGCGCCCCATCGCGACGTCAGGCGGGGAGTTCACTGAATCCATGCGCAAGCTAGCAAAATGTCGCGCATCCGTGTGTGCTGGATCACGAATTTCAGTGACACGGCATCGAATCGGCTTGATCGGATGCCGGGGTGGCCGGCAAACAACCGATTTTGCGTGGGGCTGGCGCACACGCCGGTCTCGTACCTGGGCGGCAGCCAGGCGCCGACCGTCGCGACCGATGCCGGGCTCCGCTTCAAGGCGGATGCGGAATAAAAAAAGCCGGCCGGGGGCCACCCCCCTGCGGCCGGCAGACGCTTGCGGCCGAGGGGGATCAGCCGCAGCAATAGCAGACCAGCGGACGGCCCGGGCCGCCGGGGCCGAGTTCGCCGCCGAATTCCGGGCACTCGCTGCGACACGCGAACGAGTTGCACGATTCCGATTGGGCCGGTGCGGCGCCGTTGCCGGCGATCACCTGGAAGGCGCCGAAGCCCATCGCCGCGGAGAACAGCAGGGCGGCGAGGACGACACGGACACCACGATTGCGCTTCTTCATTACTGAGCTCCTGTCGATGTTCGCCGCGCCCTCTCCCAAGACCGCGGCGGATACGCCGGAGCCCGGCACGATGCCGGTCCGGCCGGGGCACGCGGCCAGGGCCGCGTCGTTGGCGGATGCCGGGGCACCCGCCGCAGCGTCGAGTCCCTCGACGCTGCAGGGTTCATCGCGGCACCGCCGGGGCGGCGACCGCGGCCTGCACGGCGGCGCGCGACGGCGACGCGGGCCGCACTGCGCGCAGCAGTTCCTGCAAGGTCTGTTTGCTGTTGATCGCGCCGACGTGCTGGTAGCGGACCCGCCCGTCGCGGCCGATCACCAGCAGCGACGGCACTTTGCGCGCGCGGAACAGCGCCGAGGTGCGGCGGTCGTCGTGGGCGATCAAGGGAAAGTCGAGCCCGTGTTCGTCGGCATAACGGCGGGTCTGTTCGGGCGAGGCGAAGGCCACGCCGATCAGTTCGGCGCCGCCGCCGGAAGCGGCCTGCAACTGCGACGCGGCGAGTTTCAGCTGCGGCAGCGAGGCGCGGCAATGCGGGCAGGTGGTGGTGAAGAAAAACACCACCTGGCTGTCGCCGGGCGGCTGGCCGAGCTCGCGCGCGCGCCCGTCCAGCGACTGCAGGGCGACGCGCGGCACGTACATGCCGACATAGGGTTGGGTGACGCGATCGACCAGCCATTGTTGATCGTCGCGCAGGCGTCCGACCTGCCAGCCGAGCGCGACGACGAGCGCGGTGGCGACGATCAGCGCGGCCCAGAGCAGGCGCTGACCGGACCGCGAGGCCGATGTTTCGATGTCGGATGGCGACGACATGTCACGACCCTAACAGCGAGTGTCAATGCCGAACTTGACGAGGCTCACAATGGCGATGCGCGCATGGCGGGAGCGGAGCGACGAGCCGTTCGAGGGTAGGAGCGGCGTAAGCCGCGGCCTGCGGCAGGCCGCGAGGGACCGTCCGCAGACCGGTCGTGCCTTGTGACCGAAAGAAATTCCAGAAGGGCGCCGTTCCTACCCAAGCCAAGCAATCGTGGCCGTCAGCTCGCGCATTCCTGCGCCCGCAGCGGCGCCGCCGGACGCTGGCGCAAGGCCTGGGCGGTCGCGACGCCGAGCAAGGTCAGCACGCCGCCGATCCAGTGATAGGTCTGCAAGGGCTCGCCCAGGAATAGCACGGCGAACACGGCGGTGAACACCGGGGTCAGGTTCATCAGCACCGAAGTCTTGTCCGCGCCCAGGCGCAGCAGGCCGTGCATCCAGAACCACGGCGCCACGGTCGAGGCCAGCAGACCGGCGTACAGCACCAGCGGCAGGTTCTGCGCGGTCAAGGCCACCGACGGCGCCAGCAGGAAGCCCGGCAGCAACAGCACGCTGCCGCACAGGACTTGCAGGTACAGCGACTCGCCGTTCGGGATCGGCAGCGCCCAGCGCTTCACCAGCACGCCGTACAGCGCGTACGAGGACGCGGCCAGCAGCATCATCAGTTCGCCGCGGCCCAGGCCCTGCTGCAGTAATCGCGCAGGGTGCCCGCCGCTGAGCAGCCAGCTCAGGCCGGCGAAGGAAATCAACGCGCCGATCAACATGCCCGGCGAAGGACGCGTCTTCAGCACGAACATGCCGATTACCATCGTCATCGGCGGAATCGCGGCGACGATCAGGCCCATCGACATGGCGCTGACGCTGTGCGCGGCGAAGTAGGCCAGCGACTGGTACATGACCATGCCGAGCGCGGCGAGCACGATCAACTTGCGCCAGTGCGGACGCACCTGGGCGCGCAGCTTCCACACCCGCGGCAGCATGAAGGGAGTGAGGACGAGCAGGGCGACCAGCCAGCGGTAGAACGAAATCGCCGCCGGCTCGATCGCGCCGGCCGACAGCTTGTTGACGATCGTGTTGCCGGCCCAGATCAGCGTGGCCAGGATCGGCAGTAACAAATGCATTGCGGTGTTCCGTACAACGTGGGGCGGCTCATTCTAGAATGTCGGGTAATCGACAGATGTCGATAACCAGACAAGCCGTAGCGAGGCCCGGACAAGATGCGCAACAGCCGCCGCTTCCACTATCCCTACCGCTCCCTGCCGGGCCCCCTGCTGCTGCGTTACGAGGCCTTGGCGGTCGATACCGAGAGCGCCCTGCATCAGCACCCCTGGGGCCAGTTGGCCTTCGTCGAGTCCGGCAGCATGGCCTTCCTGATCGAGGAGCAGCCGTTCTTCGCGCCGCCCGGCTACGCGGTGTGGATCCCGCCGAAGATGGACCACAGCTCGCACAACCGGCGCGAGGTGCAGTGCCGCCTGATCAATATCGCCGAGCGCTACACGCCGATGCTGCCGAAAGCGCCGGGCATCGTGCGTCTGCATCCTTTGTTCATCGCCGGGGTCGAGGACTTGTTCGATCGCGGCATCGAAGTGCCCGACACCGCGGCCGACCGGCGCCTGGCGCGGGTCTTGATCGACAAGTTGCTGGCCACGCCGATGCTGTCGCGCTTCGTGCCGCAGAGCGAAGACCGTTTGCTCGGGCCGATCCTCGATGCCTTGCAGCATCATCCCGGCGACAACACCACCCTGGAGCAGTGGGCGCAGCGCGTGCACACCACCGAGCGCACCCTGAGCCGGCGCTGCCGCGACGAACTCGGCATGTCGTTCAGCCAATGGCGCCAGCGTCTGCGTTTTCAGCAATCGATCCCGTTGTTGGAGCAGGGCCGCAGCGTGCAACAGGTGGCGGTGGCGATGGGCTATGCCAGCGCTTCGGCCTTCATCGCCATGTTCCAGCAGTTCAGCGGTACCACGCCGCAGAAGTTCCGGCGTTGAGGGACGAGCCGGCGGGCTTCAAGAGTAGGAGCGGCGCGAGCCGCGACCGAGAATCACGCTTGCGCCATTGTTGCGAGGTCGTGGTCGCGACTCATGACCGAAGGAAATCCAGCAGGACGTCGCTCCTACAAAGGCTACGGCGCGGTCTGCGTCGCCACCTTCTTGCGCACCTCTTCCAGCATCGCGTCCAGCGCCTTGCGGTCGTGAATCTTGCCGCGCAACACGAAGCTGTCGATGCGCCGGGTCGCGGCGATGTCGCGCAACGGGTCGGCGTCGAGCAGGACGATGTCGGCGGCCTTGCCGGCGGCGAGGCGGCCGTGCAGGCGCTCCTGGCCGAGGAAGCGGGCGCCGTTGATGGTCGCGGCCTGCAGCGCCTGCAACGGGGTCAGGCCGTTGTCGACGAAGCGCTGCAACTCGTCGTGCAGGCCGATGCCGGGGTAATTGAAGGAGTTCAGGAAACCCGCATCGGTGCCGGCGAGGATCGCGACCCCGGAGGACTGCAACAAGGGCAGGATCGCTGCGCTGCGTTCATAGCGTTGGTGGCGGCGCTCGATCGCCGCAGCGTCGTCCTTGGCCGCGCGTTCGACGCGCCAGGCGTAGGTCGCCTGCAGGCCGGGGCCGATATAGCGCAGATAGGTATCGCCGCGGTGGTCGTCGCGATCCAGATAAGTAGTAACGAAGCTGCCGTTGAGGGTCGGGGTGACCGCGGTGCCGCGTTGGGCCAGGCGCCGATAGGCTGCACGCGCGGTGTCCTCGTCGAAGCTGGCCTGGATCCGGTTCCAGCCTTCGCGGCTGTCTATCTCGCCGCGCGCGACCATCGCGCCGATCTCGGCTTCCTGCGGCGAGCCGGCCTTGTAGGCGTAGTCGATGTGTTCGATCGAACTGAGCCCGGCCGCGCTGACCGTATCGATGGTGAGGGTGAACGGCACGTGCGCCGAGGTGCGCAGGCCGCGTGCGTGCGCCTGCTCGAGGGCGTCGAGGAACAGCTCCGGCGACAAGGTGTTGTCGGTGATCTTGACGAAATCGACCTTCCAGCCCTGCAGTCGGTCGAGCGCCTTGGAAATCTCGGCGGCATTGCCGACTTCGATGTCGCCGGGCCAGATCGACTTGTAGCCTTCCAGTTTCGGGCCCGAGGTATAGATCGTCGGGCCGTCGAGGCGGCCGGCGGCGATCGCGTCGCGCCACTCGAACACGCTCGGGCTGAGGTCGCCGGCGGCGTCGCGCACCGCGGCGATGCCGTGGGCCACGTACAACGGCAGCAGGTTCTTGTTCTCTTCGATCAGCTTGTCGCCGCCGCCGAAGTGGACGTGCATGTCCCATAGCGCCGGGATCGCGTACTTGCCCTGGGCTTCGACGGTCTGCGCGGCCTGGTAGCGCTTGGCCTTGGCGTCGTCGACGATGGCGACGATGCGATCGCCGCGCACGGCGATCGCCTGGTCGGCGCGGGTCCGGCCGTCGGCGACGTCGATCACGTTGGCATGCCGGATCAGCAAGTCGACGCGTTCGGCGGCAGCCGCGGCGGTGGACGAAAGCGCGAGCAGTAAGGCGGCGGACAGGCGGATCGGCGGGGGCATGCGGAACTCCGGAAGCGCGGCCGCCGCAGGGGCGGCCAGAACGGGAAGCGGCACAGGCGCGAGCACTAGCCGCATCGGCATTGTGCCCGAGGCCGGTATGGCTCCGGCTTCGCGATCTCGGACCGAATGCCACTCCGCCAGACCCGGCCATGTCCATAATGACGGCGATCCGCCGCCCGGCGCAGTCACGGAAGCTAGGCCGCTTGCGGCCGCCAATGCGTGTGCCGCTTGCGGCCGCCGATGCCCGTGCCGCCTGCGGCCGCCGATACCCAGGCCGCCTGCGGCCGCCAATGCCCTGCGGAGGGGCTGCATGAGGAAAGTGAAAAGGCTGGCGACGCCGCCGTCGTTGCGCCGGCCGGAACTGCTGGACTGGGCCCGCGAAATCACCGCGTTCTACAGTCGCCCGGCCGAGGAACGCCAGCGCCAGCGCGCGCCGTTCGAGCGCTACGAGCCGTTGTTCCTGGGCGAGGACGTGTTCGCGGCTTTGGACGCGCAGTTCAAGAGCAAATGCGCGTACTGCGAGTCAGGCCTGAGCTTGCACGAAAGCCGCATCGACCCGTTCCGCCCGATCCTGGCCGCGGCCGATCCGCGCACGCGCGAGGAAAGCCCCGATCACTACGGCTGGCTGGCATTCGAATGGCGCAACCTGATGTACGCCTGCAACGAATGCGTCTCGGCCAAGCGCAATCGGTTCCCGGTCGACACGCCGCGTGCCTTGCCGATGACGGCCTGGCGTCAGACCGTGGCGAGCGAGAGTGCGCTGCTGATCGACCCTTGCCGCGACGACCCCGCGCGCCATCTGGCGTTTCTGCCCGATGGCCGCTTGGCCGGCAAGACCGACAAGGGCGCGGTCAGCATCGAGGTGTTGAACCTCAACCGGCCGCGGCTGGTTGAGGAGCGGCGCCGATGGATATTCGACCTGCTGACCACGATTCACCAGGCCATCGACCCGGAGGCCGAAGCGGTCGCCATCGGATTGATCGACGAGTTGGACAACCTCCGGCACAGCGGCGCGATCCGTTCCGCGCTCGACACCGTGGCCAAGGAAACCGCGCGCCGGGCCGGGCTCAAGCCCATCGTCGGTTTCCGCCCGTCGCGCGACATTCCCCGCCTGGCCGGACACCATGAACTTTGGGACCGGGTCGCCTACGAATACCTGTCGGGCGCGGACAAAACGCCGATCTCCGAATCCCTGCGGAGCGCGGCGAGCGAGTACTACGAACTCAGGCCCAGGCTGGATGCGTCCCATGTCGAACGCGTGCGCATCTTCAACTTCAAGGGCATCGACACCCTGGAGCTGGAGTTCGCCCATGCGCAGGCCGACAGCAATGCTTCCGGGGTGATGCTGCTCGGCGAGAACGCCGCCGGCAAAAGTACCGTGCTGCAAGCGCTGGCCCTGGCCTTGATGGACGAGCGCCTGCGCAAGGGCTGCCGGGTCGAGGGCGCCGATTTCCTGCCGCGCCAGCGCGAGTCCTGGGAGGTGCTGACCGACCGGCCCTATGTGGAAGTGCTGCTGTCGTCGGGCGACACCCGCCGCATCGAGATCGATTCGCTCGGTCGCATCGAGGACCATACCGAGGCGGCGCCGTCGATGGTGCTGGCCTACGGGGCGAGGCGCTTCTTCCGCTCGCAAGACCGCATTCACAAGAACGCGGTCAACCGCAGCCTGTTCGATCCTTTCGCCAAGCTCGAAGACCCCTCGCCGTGGCTGGTGGAGGCGAGCCGGCAGCATTTCAATGCGGTGGCGCGGGCGATGCGCGAGGTGTTCTCGTTGCACGATGACGACGACATCTTCCGCGGTCCGGGCGGCCACGTGATGGTGCGCGCCCACGGCCGGGTGACCCCGGTCGAGCGTATGAGCGACGGCTACCGTTCCCTGTTCGCGATGGCCGTGGACATCATGCGGCGCATGGTCGAGGCCTGGGGCAATCTGGAATACGCACAGGGCATCGTCCTGATCGACGAGATCGACGTGCACCTGCACCCGCGCTGGAAGATCGAGGTGATGTCGGCGTTGCGGCGGGCGATGCCGAAGGTGCAGTTCATCGTCACCGCCCACGACGCACTGTGCCTGCGCGGCATGCGCGACGGCGAAGTGCACGTGCTGTACCGCGACCAGCACGACCGCATCCGCCCGCGCGAAGACCTGCCGAACATCGAGCTGTTGCGCAGCGACCAACTGCTGACCTCGGACTTCTTCGGCTTGGCCAGCACCGCGCGGCCGCAGACCGATGCGGCCTTGCATCGCTATGCCTATCTGCTCGGCAAGCCCGCGCTCGATGCCGGCGAACAGCGCGAACGCGGCGCGCTTGCGGCGCAACTCGCGGGCCTGCCGCTCGGCGACACGCCCGTCGAGCAACTCGTCGGCGAGGCGACCCAGCGTTACCTCAACGACCGCCGCCGTCGCGGCGGCGCCGAGCGTGCGGCGATGCGCGAGGACGCGCTGGAGGAAATCGTCGCCCTGTTGAGCGCGGACGCGGCGGCGGGAGCCCACGAATGAGGTTCGTCGATCGCAAGTCGGTGCCGGCGCCGGCCTCGCTGGTCGACCCGGACGGCGCCGGCCGGCGCGAACTCGAGAAAGCCTCGAAGCATTACCTGGACCCTAAGGCCGAGACCTTCGCCTTCAAGGCCTATAAGCGGCCCGACGTCAAAGAGGCGCTGCGCGAGCTGTTCAAGAAGAAGTGCGCGTACTGCGAGTCCTTGCACGAGGCGACTTCGTCGGCGGACATCGAGCATTACCGGCCCAAGGCGGGCGTCGACGGCGAACCCGGCCATCGCGGCTATTGGTGGCTCGCGGCCGACTGGGACAACTTGCTGCGCAGTTGCATCGGCTGCAATCGCGTCGAAGGCCATCGGGTCGCCGAAGTCGGCATGACTGCCGCCCAGCTCGCTGCCCAGAAAGTGCAGAGCGTCGGCAAGGGCAACGCGTTCCCGGTGTCGGCGGTTCGGGCGTTCAAGCCGGGCGACGACTGCGACCGCGAGGACCCCTTGCTGATCGATCCGACCCGGCGCGATCCCGGCCCGCATCTGGCCTGGCATACCGACACCGATCTGTCGCTGCTGAGCCCGAGCTTCCACGGCGCCGTCGCCGATGCCTACGGCGAACACACGATCCGCATCATGGCGCTCAATCGGCAGGCGCTGGTCGAGGCGCGCACCCGCCATCTGCAGCGCTTGAACGATTTGTTGTTCGACATCGCCGAAGCGCTGGACGAGGCCGCGGTCGCGGCGCCCGCGCAGCGGGCCCGTCCCTTGCAGCGGGTTACGCGCAAACGCGCGCAACTGCGGGCGATGGCCGGCGCGGACGAAGAGTTCACGGCGATGACGCGGGCCTTCGTCGCCGCAGCCGAAGGCGAGCTGCTCGCGCGTTATCGCGAGTTACTCGAAGCTAAGGCCGAGCAGGCCGACGCGGTCGGCGCCTAACCGTTTCGCGGACAAAGAAAAACCGGCCGAAGCCGGTTTTTCTTTTGCTTGCGGACGCGGACGCCGCGAGAACATCGCGAGGTTAGGCTTAGCCCTGTGCGGGCTTGCCCGCCTTCGCCTCGGGCTTGGCCGCTGCCGGCTTGGCGCCCGGAGCGACCGGCGCGGGCGCGCCCGCCGCCGAAGCCTGCCAACCGCAGCTCTGGCCTTCGTTCTGCTGCTTCAGCCAGGTCTGCAACGGCGCGAAGTATTCGAGCACCGCCGAGGCGTCCATCTTCTCGCCGCCGGTCAGCTCCTTCATGGTCTGCTGCCACGGCTGGCTGGCGCCCTTGCTCAGCATCGCCTGGAACTTCGCGCCGGCGGCCTTGTTGCCGTAGAAGCTGCATTCGTACAGCGGGCCCTTGAAGCCGGCCGCGTCGCACAGCGACTTGTAGAACTGGAACTGCAGCACGTGCGAGAGGAAGTAGCGCGTGTAGGGCGTATTGCCCGGCACGTGGTACTTGGCGCCGGCGTCGAAGAACTCTTCGCCGCGCGCTTCGACCGGGGCCACGCCCTGGTACTTGGCCTTCAGCTCCCACCAAGCCTTGTTGTACTCGCCCGGCTTGATCGAGCCGTCGAACACGCCCCAGCGCCAGCGGTCGATCATCAGGCCGAACGGCAGGAACGAGACCTTGGCCAGGGCCATGCGCATCTGCGCGTTGATCAGCGACTCGTTGCTCTGCTGCTGGCTGCCGACCAGGCCGATCGACTGCAGGTACTTCGGCGTCATCGCCAGCACGATGGTGTCGCCGATGGCCTCGTGGAAGCCGTCGTGCGCGCCGGTCTGGAACAGCGGCGGCTGGTTGTTGTAGGCCAGGTAGTAATAGACGTGGCCGAGCTCGTGGTAGATCGTGGTGAAGTCTTCTTCGTTCGGCTTGATGCACATCTTCGTGCGCACGTCGCCGCCCATGTTCATGTCCCAGGCGCTGGCGTGGCAGACCACGTCGCGGTCGCGCGGTTTGATGAACTGGGTCTTGCTCCAGTAGCTGTCGGGCAGCTTGGGCATGCCGAGCGAGACGTAGAAGTCCTGCGCGCGCTCGGTCATCTGCTTGGCGTTGGCCAGGTTCGCGTCGACTTCGATCTGCGCCTGTTCGTCGGCGGCGCGGTCGCCCGGGTTCTTCGCCGTCTGCAGGTCGAAGTTGTGCTGGTACTGGCGAGCCAGCGCGCCGTTGATGTCGAGGCTGCCGGCCTGCTGTTCGGTGTACGGTGCCAGCACGTCCCACATGTTGCCCCAGTCCTGCTGCCACATATTGCCGAGCAGGTGCGCCGGCAGCATGCCGCCGGTGGTCTCGCCCTTGTCGGCGCCGTACTTGGCTTCCAGACGCGAGCGGGTATAGCAATGCAGTTGTTCGTACAGCGGCTTGACCTGGCCCCAGAGGCGGTCGGTCTCGGCGGCGAGCTCGACCGGGCTCATGTCGTAGCCGGAGCGCCACAGCTCGCCGGTGTCGGCATAGCCCAGGTTGCGCGCGCCTTCGTTGACCAGTTCGACGAAGCGCGTGTAGTCCTTGCGCATCGGCTTGGAGATGGTGTGCCAGCCTTTCCATGCGTCGAGCTGGGCGTCGTAGTCGCGGCTGTTGCGCAGTACGTCTTCGAGATCGCCGAGCTGGCGGCAATCGGTATCGCCGGTGCCGCTGCAATACGTGCCCGAGCCGTACATGCCTTCCATGCGCGTGGCGATCTGGGTCAGCTCGGCCAGCTTGGCCGGGTCTTTCGGCGCCGGCATCGAGGTGCCGATTTTCAGCAACTGGATCGCGCGCGCGCTGGCGGGCGACATCTGCTGGCCTTCGAATTTCTTCGACTGTTCGATCCAGCTGTTGAGCTGGGTCAGGTAGCGCTCGTTGGCCTTGGCCGAGAGCAGCTGGCTGTCGTCGTTGATGTAGGTCGAAGACAACCACTGTGCCGAGGTCATCTCCGGATACATCTTCTTGTATTCGTCGTTGACGCGGGCGATGAACTGGTCGGCGGTCTCGCCTTCCGGCGCGGCGGCGGCCGTGGTGCTGGAGGAGGGGGTGGGGTCTTTCTTGCATCCGGCCAGGCCGATGACGGCCGCAGCGATGCCGAGCGCCAATACGGCGCGAACGTGGTTCATGTGTGCTCTCTCCAGGAAGTGCCGCGCTTTGCGCGCGAGCCAGAAGGCTAGAGGCCGGGTCGGTCCGGCGCAAGCCGGCCACCGCCGGGGCGCCGGGTCGGCTCGCCGGGAGGCCGGGTGAGCGTCTAGCCGGGGCGTGGTTCTGCGCACATTCGGCACACTAGGTGGACTGAAAACGGTTACGAGCGTCTCCGTTCAGATCCGATATTTGACCGATTCAGGCCGTTCAGCCAGTACCGGGTCACGAAATGTGCGTTCGATTAAGTTATTTTTTCGTTACGTGTAAACGCTTAGATTGTTAAATTTTCGGTATTCATTTAACGCCATGAAACGCAGGCCGGATTTGTGACGATTTCGTTCAGGTTTCGGGACGGCGTTTCCCGGCCAGGTTTCCACCCATGTCACAAAAAGGGATTTGATTTGTGACGCCAAAACGGAAAAAGTGACGCCCAGCGGCAGCCGTTCATCGGCCACGCTTGGGATGGGTGGATCCCATGGGGAATCGTTTTGGCTTCAACAGGAAAGGCATGAAACCTACGATGAGCTCTTCCGACGACAGGCGGTACCGGCCGCTCACGACGACTTCGTCACAGCGCAACCGGCGCGAAGGTGGCGAATGCCTGTTCACGGCCGATCTGAGTTGGGCGCGCGAAGAAGCGCCGATCGAACCTCCCCACGGCAGCCTCAATCTGAGGCGCGTCGCCATGGCCGCCCTGCTGGCGCTGGCGGTGGTGGGCATCGTAATGATGAATGGCCCGGCCGACGCCGGTCCGGTCCGGCGCGCGGAATCGGCGCTGCCGGCGCCGGTCAGCGAAGCCGAGCCCGCGGCGGTCGACGCCGCGCGGACCGCGCAGATTTCGCCGGTCGCGTTCTGAGAACGCGGTCGGCAGGCACTCGGTGGGGGTAAGCGCCTGGAAGGCGCAATCAGGGGAAGGGAAGCTGTAAGAAGACGGAAAGGGTTATGGGGATAGCCCGATCCGCACGGTTTGAATGGCGTCGGCGCCAGGGAGGGCGTCGGTGGCCGCTCGTGATGATCTTCTTTAGCTTTGCTCTCAAGGCCTTTGGCCGCTCCAGGCTGCCTTTGTGTGGGAGCGACGTGAGTCGCGACCGAGGGACGCGCAGAGGCGACAAGGCCGGCGGCGCGCATCGAAGCGGCGTGCTTTCGCGGGGGTAGGAGCGGCGCGAGCCGCGACCGCGCTCTTGCGGTCTCGCGGCGCATTGCTCAAGCAAGATCAGGATCAAACGCCAAAAGCTTCCGCCACTAAAGCGGCGGGTTACTTTCT
>NZ_JMTZ01000058.1 GCF_000731095.1 Lysobacter antibioticus
ATCCCTGTCCCGATGAAAAACGGCGCGCATCCCTGCGCGCCGCCCTCCGGGTCTTCAATTGCCTTCGCTAGTGCCAAGCGACGCACAACAACCGCAACTGCAAAATCTTCACGGCAACGGCAACGGCAACGGCAACGGCAACGGCAACGGCAAATCCCCCCTGGCCACCTTTTCCAAAGGGGGAAAGAGCAAAGGCGCGTCGTCGTGGTCGTGCGGCGGCTTACGGCGTCTGCAACGGCCGCGGCGGGGCGGTTGAGCCGCGCACCACCAGGATCGGGCTGAAGCCTTCGTTCGGCGGGACTTCCAGGGGCTGATCCACTTCGCGGCGCAGTTCGGCGATCAGGCGATACGCCGCGTGACGGGCGATCTCTTCGGTCGCCTGGCGTGCGGTGGTCAGGGTCGGCCAGGATTGCTTGGAGAACGGGCTGTCCTCGAAGCCGGCGATCGACAGGTCGTAGGGCACGTGCATGCCGCTCGACTTTGCCGCGGCCAACACGCCGGCGGCGATTTCGTCGTTGCTGCCGAAGATCGCGGTCGGGCGGTCGGGCAGGGCGAACAATCGCCGCGCGCCGCGGAAGCCGTCGTCGAAGGAGTAATCGCCCGGCAGCACCAGGTTCTCGTCTTCGGCGATGCCATAGTCGTTGAGCGCCTGGGCATAGCCCTTGTAGCGCTCCCAACTGGAACGGTGCGATTTGCCGCCCCACAGGAAACCGATGCGCTGGTGGCCGAGTTGGATCAGGTGTTCGGTGATGTCGTAGGCGGCGTCGCGGTCGTCGACCCAGACGCAGGGCGAACCGTCCTTCGGGTCTTCGGCGGCCGAAACGATGCGCACCAGGCGGATGCCGTGGGCGACCAGTTCGCTGACCAATTCCATGCGCTCGGACATCGGCGGCGCCAGCACCAGGCCGGCCAGGCGCGCGCCCTGGACCAGGTCGATCAGGTCGGCGGCGAGCAGCGGCGAGGACGAATCGCAGGGATGGATCTGCAGGCCGTAGCCGGTTTCGCGGCAGGCGGCCAGGACGCCGTTCTGCACGCTGATGATGTAGTACGGGTTCGGGTTGTCGTAGACCACGCCGAGAGCATACGGCTGCGCGCTGCGCAGGCTGCGCGCGGACGGGTCGGGGCGGTAGTCGAGTTCGGCGATCGCTTCGTGGACGCGGGCGCGGGTACGGGCGCGGACGCCGGATTCGTCGTTGATCACGCGCGAGACGGTCTTCAGCGAGACCTGGGCCAGTTCGGCGACGTCTTTGATGGTGGGTCGGCGCACGGGGTTCTCGCGAGTCAGCGCAAAACCGGCGCTGCTGCGCCGGATGAGGTCCTAGCCTACTCGCCGGGTCAGGGCTTGGGTACCACGGCCAGGGTCAGGCGCGAGATGCAGGCCAGCTTGCCGGCCTCGTCCTCGATGCGGATTTCCCAGACCTGGGTGCTGGCGCCGACGTGCACGGGACGCGCGGTGCCGGTGACGGTGCCGCTGCGCACGCCGCGGACGTGGTTGGCGTTGATCTCGATGCCGACGCACATCTTGCCTTCGGGCACGCTCAGGTTGGCCGCGCTGCTGCCCAGGGTCTCGGCGAGCAGGACCGAGGCGCCGCCGTGGAGCAGGCCGTAAGGCTGGTGGGTGCGGGCGTCGACCGGCATGGTGCCGCGGACGTAGTCCGGGCCGATTTCGGTGAAGACGATGCCGAGCGGTTCCATCGCGGTGTTGCGCGAGAGCCGGTTGAGGTCGGCGACGGTGTTGTGGCCGCGGAACGGGGAACGCGCGGCGGAGGGAGCGGTGTCGGAGGCATTCATCGCCTCACGATAGCGGCGATGCCGCGGTCGGACCAGTCGCGAGCGTCGGCTCGCAGGCGTTGCGGGCGTACATCGGATGCTGCGGTGAGGCGATGGAGCGGCGCTTGGGCAGTGCTTGGGCGATTGGCTCGGGGCGGTCGGGTGGCCCCGGCGTCCTCTAAAAAGCCCGGAACGGCGCGCGTTGAACAGTGGGGACTGTGCGCGCCGGTCCGGGTCGGAAAGAGGAGGGGGAGGTCACCGCGTTCGGCCGGCCCATGGACGAACGTCTGCGATCAGGCGAAGCGGAAGCGCGGCTGGACCCAGTTGCTGGCGTAGCTGCGGTTGCTGGCGTAGCCGCTGCTGTTGCCGTAGCCGACGCCGAAATCGCGCTGGCGGTGCTGGTGGCGGACGGTCGGGGCGGTCTGGACGGTGGCCGTAGCGGTCGTGGCGGTCGGGGAAACGGTGCGGGCGGTCTGGGCGTTCATGGCGGGCTTCCTGTGTCGTGGGGGGCTGTAGTGACTCGGTGTGTTGGTAAAGTACAACACCTAAACAATATTCGCTATGTGCTGGAAGTCATGCCCCGGTGTTTCGGGGCGCCCGGTGGGGGTTCCGGGCCCCGGCGGCTGGATGCAAGCGCCGGGATTGCTGATAGAGATGTGGCGAGGGGCGCGGAGGTTGCAATCGCGCACCTATGACTGAAGACCTATGCCAGGCGACGGATGTGACCGACCGAAGGGGACTGAAACCGGAGGGGAGATGTTTCTCTCCGAAGACGCGGGCCCCATCCCAGCTTTTTCGCTCATGCATACCCTCACCCCAACCCCTCTCCCGCAAGCGGGAGAGGGGCTTCGAGCGGATCGGTCGTGGGAGTGCGCCCTACCTCAACCCTCTTTCCGAGGTTTAGAGCGCAGCGGAAGAGGGCGCAGAGACAGCCGCTCTTCCTGTTTCCGCCTGCGTCGGTTACAGGAAGTGCAAGGCGAAGAAGCTTCCCTGCATGAGCAGGGAAGCATGAGGACTTACGGCGCAACGTTGCCGCGTTGCGATCAAAGAATCGGAGCCAGCCCCGCGCCGAACGCAGTGAACATGCGCGTAGTGAGGCTTTTCACGCCGAGGTTGACCTCGGGGAAATCGCCGACCGGTTTGTAGCAGGCGCGGAAGCCCGGGTCGGTGCGGTACAGCGGGCTCGGGCAGTTCGGGCTGGGCACGAATTCGTAGCTGGTCGCGTAACGCACCGGCCACAGGTCGAACAGCGGCAGGTGTTCGGAGACCTTCGCGATCGAATACTCCAGCCCGGAGAACACCGGCGGTTTGTCGCGGCGCGCGATCACCCAGGAGTTAGCCGGGGCGATGTCGCGGCGGATGCTGTCGCCGAGCGCGCGGGCGAAGGCTTCGTCCTCGATCACCACCGCGCTTTCGGTGTTGTAGTGGTCGCCGCGCGGGTCGAAGTTGTGTGTGCCGATCACGCTGATGCGGTCGTCGATGACCATCGACTTGGCGTGCATGCCGATGCGCACGCCGGCGCGCTTGAGCGGCACCGGTTCGTTGCTGCGACGGCGCGCATAACGCGTGGCGACATACTCGCGCGACAGCGGCCGGCGGTACTGGTAGGGATAGGCGACGCTGCTGCGGTCCTGGCGGCGCCAGCGCGCCGGCGGCGGCTGTTCGGGCAGACCCGGCAGACCGAGCGCGGGCAGGGTCGCGCCGGTCGCGGCGATGTCGATCGGCGCATCGGCCGGGAACGGTTTGTATTCGTAGATGTTGAAGCCGAACTCGCGCAGGTAGCGGCGCTTGTACTTGTACGACAGGGCGTAGGCGATGAAGGCGTCGGTCGCGGCGAGGCTGTTGGTGGAGACGATCACGCGCGGCGCGTCAGGGCGTTCGTGCAGGTCGCTGAATAATTTCTGCGCGGCCTTCGACAGCACCAGATACGGCGTCTGCAGCATCACTTCCTTGCGCGAGTTCGCGATCAGGCCGCGCAGCGAGTCGGAGGCCAGGGCGCTGGCGTCGCTGTTCTCGCGATGCTTGTCGGGCGTATCGGAGATGTAGCGCACCTGCCCGACTTCGATGGCATGGTCGGCGACGCGCTCGCGCACGGTCTCGGCATTGGCGGCATCGTCGAGCATGGCCTGGGCGCGCTTGGGGCGCTCGAACTCGGTCTTCGGCAGGGCCGGCACGCCGTCGGAGATCAGGCGCCGGCCGACGTCGCTGAGGCGTTCGACGGGGACGCTGCGGCGGTCGTTCCAGAACAACTCGAAGTCGGTGCCCATCGCGTCGGCGACCGGGCCGGCGACGAGCACGTCGCGGTCGCGGAAGTTGTATTCGTCGTCCCAGTCGTAATAGTCGTCCTGGTAGTTGCGGCCGCCGGCGATGCCGACCCGGCCGTCGATGAGCAGCAGCTTGGTGTGCATGCGCTGGTTCAGCCGGCGCCAGCAGCAGGCCGCGGCCAGCACGTACTGCGGGTAGGTGATGCGAGCGCGGTGCAGCACCGGGTTGTACAGCCGCACTTCCAGATTGACGTGGGCGCCGGACAGCGCGGCCAGGGTGTCGATGTGGCGCAGCGCCGCGAGTTGGTCCATCAGCAGGCGCACGCGCACGCCGCGGCGGGCGGCGGCGAGCAGTTCGTCGAGCACCAGCTTGCCGGCGTCGTCCTCGTCGTAGATGTAGGTCTGCAGGTCGAGGGTGCGGGTGGCGCCGCGGATCAGGTCGATGCGTGCGAGCAGGGCATCGGGGCCGCGGTCGAGGATCACCGCGTAGTGGCGCGGCTGCTCCGGGGTCGACGCGGCCAGGGCTTTGCTGCCCAGCTCGCGCAGCGGCGAAGGCTGCGCGCAGGCGTCGGCGGCGTCGCAGTCGATCTGGTTGGAGCGCGCCTGCGCGGCGATCTGGCTGGCGCGGTCGCGCTGCGCCGGGCTCAGCGTGGCGCAGGCCGACAACGATAGGACGAGCAGGGCCGTCAGGCCGCGCGGTACCGCATTCAACGGAAAGACTCCTTTCGTTCCGGAACCCGGCCGGGGTCGCCCGGGTGGCTTTCGCCGGAGCGCGCCTCGGCGGGCTTGGATTCGGGATGTTTGAACACGCCCGGCTTGAGCCGGACCTGCATGGTGAAACGAACCCGGTCGCCGAGTGCGAACTGCCAACCGTCGAGGCGGTAGTCGTAGCGGCTGACGCTGCCCTGGGCGATGGCGTCGCAGTCCTCGCCGGGACGGGCGCAGGCCGGCGCGCCGAGCACGAAGGTCTCCATGCGGCTGACCCCGTGCAGAGTCAGCTTGCCGCGCAGGGCGCCGCCGGTACGCACCAGGTCGGGCGCGTGCGGTTCGGACAGGAACTCGATGTAGGGATACAGCGGGGCATTGAAGAAACGCTCGCCGCGGGCGAGGCGGGTGTAGCGCTCGGAATCGCCCAACTGCACCGCGGCGGTCGCCAGGCGGATCCGCACCTGGTGGCGGCCGTCGGCCAGGGTGGTGACCTCGCCGTCGTAACGCGGAAACACGCCGGCGACCTTCTGGCCCCAGCGCGTGCGCAGCTCGAAGCTGAAACGGGTGTGGTCGGGGTCGAAAACCTGGAACGTCGACTGCGCCCAGGCCGGGCAAGCGAACGCGGCCGCGAAGGCGGCGCCGGCGGCGACCCGACTGCGAAGGCGCCGCCAGCGCGACGGCGCCGGCCGCGCCGGGTTCACGGCCACCAAAAAGCGCTGAGCTGGGCCACTCCCGGTTCCAGTCCGGTGCCGACCGGCACGCTCAATACCGCGATCCCGCCCGGCGGCATGCCGCGGTAATCGCCCGATTGGCCGCTGTGCAGCAGCGCGGCGAGGCGCTCCAGGCCGGGGTTGTGGCCGACCAGCATCAGCCGCTCGGCTTCGATGTGGGTGTCGGCCAGGCCGATCAGCGTACCGGGCGTCGCGTCGTAGACCGACGGCTCGATGCGTTGTTCGACATAGCCGATCGCGCCGAGCACGGCTTCCAGGGTCTCGCGCGTTCGTCGCGAGGGCGAGCACAGCACGCAGTCCGGGACCAGCTTGTTCTCGGCGAGCCAGCGGCCGGCGGCTTCGGCTTCGGCCAGGCCTTCGGCGGACAGGGGGCGGTCGAGGTCGGCCTGGCCTTGGGCGGCCGGCTCGGCGTGGGCGTGGCGGAGCAGGATCAATTCGCGCATGGAGTGGGCAGTTCTGGCGGCGGAGGTGAAAGCGGGGTCGGAAACGACAGGCGCGCGAAGGCTGGACGAATCGTTGCGACGTGCGAAGAGCGACGGTAGGAGGATGCCTGTCGGATCGGAATAAGGGTAGCGTCGGCGCCGACCGCGGCCGAGGCGGCGTGCCTTACTTGCGAATCCACTTCAGCAGCGGCTGCCAATCGGCCTGGTGTTCGCGGATCTGTGCGGAGTGGTAGTCGAACAGGCTCTTGCCGAGCGCGGTCATCACCACATAGGCCTGGCTGTCGCGGATCTGCCCGACCACCGGGTAGGGCCATTCGCGCAGCAGCTCGATGGCCTGCTGCGAGGCGTTGGTCCAGGGTTTGAGCTTGTTGCCTACCAGGCCGACGCGGAGCTGGCCGCGGCGCACCCGCGGGTGCTGGGCCAGGGTGTCGAGGAAGGGCACGGTCGCTTCGATATCGAGGGTCGAGGGCTGGATCGGCACCAGCACTGCGTCGGCGATCTCCAGGAAACTTTCCAGATCGTCGGCCATCGCGCCGGCCGGTGCGTCGATCACCGTGCGCTGGGCGTCGTCGGGCAGGCTCTTGCGCCAGGCCTTGCGGCGGGTGCCGTCGAGCGGCAGGACCGCGCTTTCCAGGACCGAGCGGCGCTGCGCCCAGCGGGTCGAGGAACCCTGGGGATCGGCATCGATCAAGGCCGTACGCAGGCCATCGAGGGCCGCCTGGGCGGCAAGGTGGGTGGCGATCGTGGTCTTGCCGACGCCGCCCTTCGAACTGGCCACCAGCACGGTCTTCATGCGAGCTCCCTCCGGATGGAAACCGCAGCGTACACCGGGGGTGTGGCCGGGGCCATCACGGGGTGGCTCGATCACGCTGTGGAACGATCGGCGGCCGGGTGTCGGCTCGCGGCAGGCGGTCACGACCGCCGTGTGATCAACCCTGCTTCCGATTAGCTCAGGGCGACCCGCGCCCACAGCGGCAGGGTCAGCAGCGACAGCAGCAGGCCGTAGCCGACCATCGCCGCGGCCAGGCGCGGGGCGAGTTGGTGGGCGATGGCCAGGGCGCCGGCGGTGACCATCGGCGGCATCGCCGATTCGAGCACGGTGGTGCGGGCCATCTCGCCGTGCAGGCCGAGCAACGGCACCAGCGCCCAGGCCAGGGCCGGCATCAGCGCCAGCTTCAGGGCCAGCCCCGACAGCAGCGGCTTGAGCTCGTCGCGCGGCAGGGTCAGCTTCACCGACAGGCCGATGGTCAGCATTGCCAGCGGCAGCAGGGCGTCGGACAGGCGTTGCAGGCCGCCGGCGATCCAGCTCGGCGGTTCGGCCGGCATCACCGTGAAGCCGATCGACAAGGCCCACAGCGGCGGGAAGCGCACGATCCGGCGCAGCATGTCGGCGGCGCTGGGCCGCTGGTCGCCGCCGTAGCGCGCCAGCACCCACAGGCCGAAGGTCGACAGCATCAGGAAGGCGCCGAACTGGTCGTAGACCACCGCGTACGGCAGGGCGTGCTCGCCGATCAGGGCGCGGGTCAGCGGATAGCCGAGAAAGCTGGTGTTGCCGAGGGCGACGGTGAGCAGCAGCACCGCATGTTCGTCGCGGCGGAACTTCAGCCAGCGCGACAACGCGCCGACGCAGGGCACGGTCGCGGCCAGCAGCAGCCATGGCACCGCGGCGATGCCGAGCAGGGCCGGTTCCAGATGCAGGCGCGGCGCATAGCGCAACACCGCTGCCGGCAGGCAGACATACAGCACGACCAGGTTCAGCGTCTGCGCGGCGTTGTCGGGCAACACGCGCGAGCGCTGGAACAGGTAACCCAGCCCCAGCATGGCCAGGACCAGGGCGAAGGCGTCGAAAGCCATGGACGGGGATCGCGAACGTCGGGTGGTAGAGCATGGTCGCGGTTGCGCGGCGCGGCCTCAAGGCGGCTTTAGGCTTAGCGGCGCTCGAGGGGGCGGGCGGTTTGGAAGCGAAGCAAGAGCAAGTCCCCCTGGCCCCTTTTTCAAAGGGGGGAAGTGCCTCGGGTGGGAGTGCAAAGGCCCTGTGTTCGATGCGTCCTTGCTGCAGCGGCCCTGGCTGTTGCCCCCTTTGACAAAGGGGGCGAACGACCGCGCAGCGGGCGTGGGGGATTTGCGGTTGCCCGAGTTTTTCCGAGGCCGACCCATCGGCGCGCCGTATCATGTCGCGTCCACGGAAGAACGGCCCCATGAGCGAACTGCAAGACCTGACGGCGCTGATCCGCGCCAACACCGCATTGATCGTGATCGAGACCCGCGACGAGTCGCGGGTGATCGAGCTGTTCCGCCAGGTATTGATGAACGTGTGGCGGGCGCTGTACCGCTGGTCGATCACCGAAGGCCTGCGCCGGGTCGATTTCGACCGCGACGACGAAGAGACCGAGGTCGCTCCCGACATCTCCAACACGTTGCAGTCGATCCGCGACGCCGAACAGCGCGGCATCTACCTGATGTTCGATGCGCACCCCTACCTGGGCTACGCCAGCACTCAGCGCCAGCTGCGCGAGATCGTCCAGCGTCGCGGCTGCGAGCCGCACGTGCTGGTGCTGATCGGGCACAAGGTCGAGTTGCCGCCGGACCTGGAGTCGCTTGCGGTGCGCCATCAACCGAGCCTGCCGGACGCCAACGCCCTGCTCAAGTTGGTGCGCGAGGAAGCCGAGAACTACATGCGCGAGCACGGCGGGCGCCGGGTCGAGAGCGACGCCGACGCGGTCAAGCAGATCGTGCGCAATCTGCAGGGCCTGGACCCGGTCGATGCGCGCCGGATCGCGCGCCATCTGATCTTCCGCGACGGCGCCATCGGCCCGGACGACCTGCCGGAACTGGCCAAGCTCAAGTTCGAGCTGCTCAACCGTTCCGGCCACCTGCATTACGAATACGACAGTGCGCGCATGAGCGAAGTCGCCGGCGCGCGCCGGATCAAACGTTGGATCGAGCAACGCCGCGGCGTGTTCGTCAGCGGCGATGCGCCGCCCGGGCTGGACCCGCCCAAGGGCATTCTGTTGCTCGGCGTGCAGGGCTGCGGCAAGTCGATGATCGCCAAGGCGGTCGCGGCCGGTTTCGGCGTGCCGCTGGTGCGCCTGGACTTCGGCACCCTGTACGACAAGTTCCACGGCGAGACTGAGAAGAACCTGCGCGCGGCCTTGAGTTCGGCCGAGCAGTTGTCGCCGGCAGTGCTGTGGATCGACGAGATCGAGAAAGGCCTGGCCGGCGACGGCGGCGACAGCGACGGCGGGGTGTCGCGGCGCGTGCTCGGTTATCTGCTGACCTGGATGGCCGAGCGCAAGTCGCGGCTGTTCCTGGTCGCCACCGCCAACCAGATCGAGGCCTTGCCGCCGGAACTGCTGCGCAAGGGCCGCTTCGACGAAATCTTCTTCGTCGACCTGCCGATTGCGGAGGTGCGCGAGGAACTGTTCGCCAGCCATCTGCGCAAGCGCGCGCTGAAGCCGGAAGGTTTCGACCTGGTCGCGCTCGCCCAGGCCAGCGACGGCTTTTCCGGCGCCGAAATCGAGCAGGCCATCGTCGCGGCGATGTACGCCGCGCATGCGGCGAACACGCCCCTGGCGGATTTCCAGTTGCGCGCCGAGCTCAAGCAGACCCGGCCCTTGTCGGTGCTGATGGGCGAGCAGGTCACGGCGCTGCGCGAGTGGGCGCGCGGGCGCACGGTTGCGGCGGATTGAGGGCCGGCGACCGTAGGCGGCGGTCCTAGGCGCCCCGGGCTTTCACATACACCCAGGCCTTGCGTCCCGAGGCCAGGCTCTCCAGCACGCGCCGGTACTCGTCGACTTCGTAGGCGTCGGCGTGGGCCAGTTCTTCGGCGCTGATCGCGAACACCATGCCTTCGACGCGGTCGTGCGGATCGCCGCTGGCTTCGACGATAGGGTGATAGGCCGCGCCGCTGGTGGCGACGACCTGTGCGTCTTCGATCTTCACCATCGTGCGGCGGTAACCGACCAGGGCATCGGCCTGGCCTTCGAGCAGGCGGCCGAAGGTGGCGTGCTGCACATCGGCTTGTTGCAGGGTGCCGTAGGAAAACAGGGACTCGGTGGTTGCGGGGGGCATGCGGACTCCGTTGCGCCGCCTTGCGGCGGCGCGGTGCAGAAGCTTATCCAGCGGCGAGCGTCGCCGATTCGCCGACGCTCGGCCAGCGCCGCGCCAGTTGCGCGGCGAACATCTCCGCCGCCGGCGGATACGCGGCGAAGTGCAGGAAGGGTTCGATGAACTCCAGTTCCATCAGGCGGAAGCCGTCGGCGGTCATCACTCCGTCCACGCGCACATAGGCCTGGTCGCGATAGCCCAACGCAGCCACGGCGCCGAGTGCGCGCCGGGCCGCGGCGAGAATCGCCGGGTCGGGCTCGGTCAAGCTCGCGCTGCCGCCGAAATCGGTCTGCACGCGGTAGTCGCCGGCGTCGGGTTTCTTGAGCACGGCGTGGCTGTAGTGGCCGTCGAAAAACATCAGCGACCACTCGCCTTCGGCGACGATCTCGGCCATGAACGGTTGCACCAGGTAGTCGAGTTCGGGCGGCAGGGCCGCCAGGGCTTCGGCGAAGGCGGCCTCGCCGACCCGGCCGCGCACGGTATGCCAGGCGCCGCCGCTGACGGTCGGCTTGATCACCACTTCGCGTCCGGACATCGCCGCGACCGCGTCGGCGAGGGCGTCGCCGCGCGCCAACACGGTCGGGATGATCGCGACATCGAGGGCGGCGAGATCGAGCAAATAGCGCTTGTTGCTGTTCCAGCGCAGCAAGGGCAGTTCGTTGGCGATCGGCAGGCCGAGGGTTTCGATCTGGTCGTACCAGGCCAGGAAGTCGTCGTAGTGGCGGAAATAATCCCAGGTGGTGCGGACCAGGACGGCATCGAAGCGGGTCCAGTCCACGGCCGGGTCGTTCCAGACGCAGGCGACCGGTTCGATGCCGTGCCCGCGCAGGGCGTCGATGAGGCCGGCGTCGTCGGGATGGAACTCGGCGTAGACGGTCGAGGTGACCACGGCGAGTTGGAAGCCGTTCGGCGAGGCAGCGTGGGCGGCGCTGGTCGCGGCACCGGAATGGATGTTCGCGTCGTCGGACGCGGTATGAGAAACGGGCATGACGCCTCCATGATCGGGAGGGCGCCCTTGTCTCGGCATCGCGGATCGAGCGTGGCGGAACGCGTCGGTTCCGTCGCAGCACCCCTCGGTCCGGATTGCGGACCGGCCCTGAGAGCGATCCGCAACTGGTGCGCGGCGTTGGTTCGACGCCGCGCGAATAGTGTTCGATAGCACAGTCGGCGCTGTCAATCGCGCGGCGATGCTTTTCGGGTAGGAGCGGCGCGAGCCGCGACTGCGCAGCCGCGTGTGCCGACGCGGTCGCGGCTTTT
>NZ_JMTZ01000059.1 GCF_000731095.1 Lysobacter antibioticus
CGGGAGCCGCGACTGCGCAGCCGCGTGTGCCGACGCGGTCGCGGCTTGCGCCGCTCCTACCCTGAAGCCGCGGGGCTTTTGTAGGAGCGGCGTGAGCCGCGACTGCGTGGGCTCATGTCGCTGCGCATGTCGCGACTTACGTCGCTCCTACATTCCGAGCCCGAAGCGGTTCGCTCAGTAGCCCGCGGCCTGGCCGTCCTTGCGCGATTCGCTGGCGCCGACGTAGCCGCCGTGGGGGTTGACCATGATCGCCTGGTAGCCGCCGTAAGGGCCGTGGGCGAAGCGCACGCTGTGGCCGCGACGCATCAGCTCGCGCACGGTTTCGTAGGCGAAGCCGGTCTCCAGGTCGAGTTCGCCGCCGTCGCTCATGACCGTGGCTTGGCCGGCCGGTTCGGTGGAACCGTCGTGCTGCAGGCGCGGGGCGTCGCCGGCTTCCTGCAGGTTCATGCCGAAGTCGATCAGGTTGATGACGATCTGGGCATGGCCCTGCGGCTGCATCGCCCCGCCCATCACCCCGAACGACAGCCAGGGCTTGCCGTCCTTGGTCACGAACGCGGGAATGATGGTGTGGAACGGGCGCTTGCCCGGCGCGAACGAATTGGGATGGCCTTCCTTGAGCACGAACTGCTCGCCGCGGTCCTGGAAGATGAAGCCCAGGCCCGGCGGCGCCATGCCGCTGCCCATGCCGCGGTAGTTGGACTGGATCAGCGAGACCATCATGCCGTCGGCATCGGCGACGGTCATGTAGATGGTGTCGCCTTCGTCGAGTTCCTTCGGCGTGGCCGGCTGCACTTCGCGCAAGGCCTTGTCCATCGAGATCAGCTTGCGCCGCTGCGCGGCGTAGTCCTTGGAGATCAATTTCGCGACCGGCGATTTCGAGAACCCCGGGTCGGCGTACCAGCGCGCGCGGTCGGCGAAGGCGAGTTTCTTGGCCTCGGTGAACAGGTGCAGGTGCTCGACGCTGCCGAAGCCGTAGGACTTCAGGTCGTAGGCTTCGAGCAGGTTGAGGATCTGCAGCGCGGCGATGCCCTGGCCGTTCGGCGGCAGTTCCCAGACGTCGTAGCCGCGGTAGTTGGTGCTGACCGGCTCGACCCATTCGCCGCGATGGGCGGCGAGGTCGTCGTAACTCAGGAAACCGTCGTTGGCCTTGAAGTAGGCATCGATGGTGTGGGCGATCTCGCCCTTGTAGAACGCATCGCGCCCGCCCTTCGCGATCTGCTCCAGGGTGTTGGCGAGGTTCGGGTTCTTCCACATCTCGCCGGTGCGCGGGGCGCGGCCGTCGATGGTGAACTGCTCCTTGAAGCCCGGCCACTTCGACAGACGCGGCACCGAGGCGTTCCAGTAGTAGGCGATGACCTCGTGCACCGGGTGGCCGTCGCGCGCATACCGGATCGCCGGCGCCAGGTTCTCGGCCATCGGCTTGCGGCCGAAGCGTTCGTGCAGGGCGAACCAGCCGTCGACCGTGCCGGGCACGGTGACCGGCAGCGGTCCGTGCGGCGGAATGTCCTTGAGCCCGCGCTTTTGGAACTCGGCCAGGGTCAGCGACTTGGGCGAACGGCCCGAGCCGTTGTAGCCGTAGAGCTTTTGGGTCTTCGGGTCCCACACGATCGCGAACAGATCGCCGCCGATGCCGTTGCCGGTCGGCTCCATCAGGCCGAGCGCGGCGTTGGCGGCGATGGCGGCATCCACCGCGCTGCCGCCGGCCTTCATCACGTCGAGCGCGATTTGGGTGGTCAGCGGGTGCGAGGTTGCGGCGATCGCGTGTGGGGCGTAGACCTCGCTGCGGGTGGCGAAGGCCTTGCCGCTGATGCGGTCGGCGGCGGGGGCGGACAGCGGCAGGCCGAGCGCGCAGGCCAGGGCGAGCAGCGCCAGGCCGCGGCGGGGCGCGGTGATCGGTCGGGACATGCGGTGCCTCTCCAGGTGAACCCCGACCATAACGCAGCCCGGCGACCGCGCGCCTGGGCCGAAGGTTGACCTCCCACCCGCTCCCGTTCCTGCTTTGCTCCCCCGATTCCCGATTCCCGATTCCCGAACCCTAGGGTCAACCCTAGCTCGGGCGCGTACCAGCTGTTTCTGCACAATCCGCGTCCATACGCTGCGTTCAAGTACCCAGGGGGTGGCCGCGATGAGCTTTCCAGAGTTCGACAGTGCGTTCCGTTTCGCCCAGTTGCCGAATCTGATCGATCACCTGCTGCACCCGCAGCCGTCCTCGCAACCCCTGCCGCAGGACACCGCACCACCGCTGACCCTGGCGAGCGCACCGGTCGAGCTGCCGTATTCGCCGCACGCGCCGGTCGACACCGCCGCGCAGGAACCCTTCAGCGAGCAGCTCTACGGCCAGCAGCCGCAGAAGGCCATCGACACCTCGCTGGCCGAGCTGTCGAGCGACGTCTACAAGACCGACGGCGCCGGTACCGCCGGCTGGACGCGTCTCACCCCCGAGCAACTGCTCGACCTCAAGGGCCCCGACGGCAAGCCGGCCGGCATCGACCCGGCCTCGCTGGAGACCGAGGGCACCGGCTTCCGCGCCGCGGTCTACACCAACAACAACGGCCAGTACGTGGTTGCCTTCGCCGGCACCAACGGCTTCAGCCCGTTCGGCGACGGCGACATCGCCAACGACGTCGGCCAGGGCCTGGGCTTCGACACCAGCCAGTACAAGCAGGCGGTCGCCCTGGCGAAGGAGGCCGAGGCCGCATTCGGCGACAACGTCGTGTTCACCGGCCACTCGCTGGGCGGCGGCCTGGCCTCGACCGCGGCGCTGGCCACCGGCAACACCGCGGTGACCTTCAACGCCGCCGGTCTCAGCAACGACACCTTGCGCGACCTGGGCTTCAGCCCGCACGACGCGCGCTCGCAGGCCGAGGACGGCCAGATCCGTCGCTACAACGTCGACGGCGACCCGCTGACCGGCGTGCAGCAGAGCGTCGAGGTGCTCAACGGCACGCCCGATGCGGTCGGTTACGAGCTCAACCTCAAGCATCCGGAAGGCTGGCCGAACGTGCTCAGCGCGCACGGCGCCGCGACCGTGATCGAGGCGATGAAGACCCAGACCCCGACCCCGACCGAAAGCATCGAAGGCGACGATCTCGGACTCCTCGACCGCACGGCCGAGACGGTTTCGGAAACCGCGATCGATCTGCTCGGCGACGGCGCCCAGGAGCTGATCGACCTCGGCGTCGACGCCTTCAACGTCGGCTACGATTTCGGCGGCGACCTCGACGGCGTGATCAACAACGAATACGCCGATGGCCGCTACATCGACGGCACCCTCAAGCTCACCGGCGACCTCGCCGAGGGCACCTTGAATCTGGCCGGCGACGTCGGCCGCGGCGGCTTCAACCTGGTCGGCGACGTCGCCGAAGGCAGCGGCGAACTTGCCGGCGGCCTGATCCGCGACCTCGGCGAATACGTCGGCCTCAAGGATGCCGGCGACACCCTCGGCGGCTGGATCGAGGACGGCGGCCAGATCCTCGGCGATGTCGCCGAAGGCGCCGGCGAGCTGACCGAGATCGTGTTCGATGGCCTGGGCACCGCGACCGAGGCCACCCTCGACTTCGCCGGCGATGTCGCCGAAGGCACGGCCAAGGTCCTCGACGACGTCGGCAGCTTCCTCAATCCCTTCGACTGAGGCGCGGACGCGAGCGTGGTGACGGCCTGGGCGCGCCACGGCGGCGCGCCGCGTGGTCGCGTCTGCCCGTGAACGGCATCGCCTTCTCTTATCCGCCGGCGCGGCTGCGTTACGATCCGGCCATCCGACCACGGTCGTCTTCCAGAGCAGGCGCCTCGTCATGAACTTTCCGCATCTGAACCCGCGTGGCGCGGCCTCGCGCGTGATGGCCGCCGCCATCGTGCTTATGCTGTCGGTCTGCACGGCGTGTGCAGGCCCGGGAAACCGATCGATGCAAGCCAGCGAAGTCTTCCCCGACGTGCGCAGCGCCGAACTGGCCGAGGCCGCGGCGGACGGTAATGCCGCGCGCGTGCGCGAGCTCGCCGCCGCCGGCGCCAACCCGAACGCGCGCGGCGCCAAGGGCACCACCCCGTTGCAGTGGGCGCTGTATCACCACAGCAGCGCCGGCCTGGAGGCCTTGCTGGGCGTCGGCGCCGACCCGGCGGTCGGCAGCGACGACGGCATGACCGTGATGCATCTGGCGGCGATGGCCAACGACCCGCGTTACCTGCGGGTGCTGCTGGATCGCGGCGCCAACCCGGACACCCCGAACACCGTCACCCAGGCCACCCCGCTCGCGGCGGCGCTGATGGGCGAGCGCGCCGACAACTTCAAGGCCCTGCTCGCCGCCGGCGCCAAGCCCGACCTGGCCGACCGCATGGGCAACACCCCGTTGCACCAGGCCGCCAAGGTCAACGAATTCGGCCATGCCCTGACCTTGTTGCAGGCCGGCGCGAGCCCGAACGCCCGCAACGTGCAGGGCGCGAGCTTCCAGCGTTTCATGTTCATGACCCCGGAGAAGGTCCTCAACGGCCAGACCCGCCGCGACCGCGAAGCGGTGATCGAATGGCTGCGCGAGCACCAAATCCCGATCGAGGATGCGCAGGCGAAGTAGGGCGTTGGGGTAACAGCAACAGTAACGGCAACGGCAACAGCAACAGCAACAGCAAATCCCCCGCGCTGTAGACACGAGCGACCCCGGCGCTGCGCCGGGCGCCGCCCCCTTTGTCAAAGGGGGCGAATCAACACGCTTGTTCGGAAGGTCTTGAGGCCAGCGTCGCTGTCGTTGCAACAGCAACGGCAACGGCAAATCCCCCGCGCTGTAGGCACGAGAGACTTCGGCGTTGCGCCGGGCGCGGCCCCTTTGTCAAAGGGGCGAGTCAACACGCTTGGTCGAAAGGTGTAGAGGCGATCGTCGCTGCGGCTGCGCCTATCGCTGCCGCCGCCCGCGCCGCACCCGCCGCAACTGCCGCTCCCCCCCTTTGGAAAAGGGGGGCAGGAGGGGTGCTCTTGGCGTTCTCATCCGGCCCAGCGCCACGCTCGATTCAGCGCGGCAGTCGCCGCAAACGCTCGAGCGCGGTTTCCAACTCGCTGAGCACCGCCAGCAACGATGCCCAGTCTTCGTCGTGCGCGGCCTGTTCGACGGCCTGCGCGGCCTCGCCGAGTTCGTGGGCTCCGATGAGGGCCGCGGCGCCCTTGATGCGATGGGCCTGACGGCGCACGCCGGCGAGGTCGCCTTGCGTGCGCGCATTCTGCAACTCGGCCAGGTCTTGGCGAGTGACGACGAGGAAGTCGTCGAGCACCTCGGCGGTATCGCTGCCGCTGTCGCTCAGCAGGTGCTGCAGCACCTCGCCGTCGAGTACGCGTGCGCGTTCGTCGCTCGCCAGCGCCGGCGAGGTGCCCGGCGGCGGCACGGTGTGCGGCAACCAGCGCTGCAGGGTGGCGGCCAGGCGCGCGACCGCGACCGGCTTGACCAGGTAGTCGTCCATGCCTGCGGCCTGGCAGGCCTCGGCTTCGCCTTTCAAGGCCGACGCGGTCAGGGCGACGATCGGGGTGCGCGGCAGGCCGTCGCGCGTTTCCTGTTCGCGCACCGCGCGAGCCAAGCCGTAGCCGTCCAAGCCGGGCATGTGCACGTCCGACAGCAGCAGGGCATAGCGCCCGCTGCGCCAGCGCTGCAGACCTTCCTGGCCGCTGCTGGCGGCTTCGCTGGCATACCCGGCGAGGGCGAGCTGGCGCGCGATCACCAACCGGTTGGTCGGGTGGTCGTCGATCAGCAGGATCAGGCTGCGTTCGCGCTCGGCGGTGGCGAGGTCGGGCAGCGGACGCGCGACCAGTGCCGTCGCCTCGGCATCGCCGACGGTCGAGGCACGCAGTTCCGAAACCGGCGCCCGCGCCAGGGCGACGCGCAAGCGCATGCTCGTGCCAACGCCGGGCGCGCTTTCCATCGTCACATCGCCGCCCATCAGTACCGCCAGGCGCCGGCAGATCGCCAGGCCGAGGCCGGTGCCGCCGTAGCGGCGGGTGGTGTCGCCGTCGGCCTGACTGAAAGGTTCGAACAAACGCTGTTGTTGCTCGGCGCTGACGCCGATGCCGGTGTCGCTGACGCGCAGACACAAGGCATCGCGGGCTTCGTCGTCGCCGTCGGCGGGGGCCGGACCGAGGTATTCGAGCGCGACCTCGATGCTGCCGCGCTCGGTGAACTTGACCGCGTTGGAGAGGAAATTGCCGAGGATCTGGCGCAGGCGCAGGGCGTCGGCGTAGTGCGCCGGGGCGATGCCGGCGTCGATCCGGCAGCTCAGGGTCACGCCGCGGCTGGCGGCGGCGCCGACGAAGCCGGCCATCGTGCTGCGCACCAGCGCCGGCAGGTCGACCGCCTCGGTGACGATCTCCAGGCGTCCGGCTTCGATCTTGGAGAAGTCGAGGATGCCGCCGATGATCTGCAGCAGCGATTGCGACGACTGCTCGATCACGTCGAGGGCGCGGCGCTGCTCGGCGTCCAGGCGCGAATGCGCGAGCACCTCGATCATGCCGGTGACGCCGATCATCGGGGTGCGGATCTCGTGGCTCATCGCCGCCAGGAACGAGGACTTGGCGCGGTTGGCGTCCTGGGCGCGCGCTTCGCTGGCGCGCAGTTCGCGTTCGAGCCGCTTGAGCGCGCTCAGGTCGGCGGCGATCAGCAGCAGGCCCGGTGCGTCTTCGTCTTCGTGGGTGGCCGACACTGCGACCAGCGCCGGCACCCAGGTGCCGTTGCGGTGGCGCAGGCGGGTTTCGCGCGGCGCGGCGTTGGCCAGGGCGAGCTCGCGCAAGGCGGTCCAGTCGGCGCGTACGCTTTGGCCGGTCTGCGCGCTCAACTCGCTCGCCAAGGCCTGTAAGGCGCGCGGTTCGAACACGGTGTGCAGGCGTTCGTGGCCGATCACCTCCCGCGCGCTGACCCCGAGGAGGCGTTCGGCGAAGGGATTGACTAGGGTCAGGCAGCCCTCGCCGTCGACGGCGAGGATGGCGATCTGCGCCGAATCCAACAGCGAACGCTGGAAGCGCTCGCGCTGCTCGAGTTCGGCGCGGGTGCGTTCGTTGCGGATCAACTGCCCGGTCAGTTCGGTCTCGAAGCCGAGCACGTCGCGGCGCATGTCGATGAAGGCCTGCATGACCGCGCCGAGTTCGCCGGCTGGCAGCTCGCCGGGCTCGGCGGTGTAGTCGTGCTCGCGCATGCGCCGCGCCAGCCAGGTCAGGCGGTCGATACCGCGCGAGGCGTTGCGCAGGATGCGCCGGCCGATCAGCGCCGCGGTGGCCAGGGCGAACAGCGACAGGGCGATGCGGATCAGGCTGACCCGCTCGCTGCGGACGATGTCGGCGCGCACCACGCTGTCGGCCTGGACCAGCTTGAGGTCGGACAGCAATTGCAGGCGTTGGGTCAGCGGGTCGATCGCCGGGTACAGGCGTTTGTCGGCGAATTGGCCCAGTGCGCGGATGTCGCGATGGCGCAATATCGCGCGCAGCTCGGCCGCGGCGGCGTCGGCGGTGCGGCGGGCCTGTGCGGCGGCGAGCAACTGCGCGCGCTCCTCGGCCGAATGCGGCAAGGCCTGCAGGCGCGGCCAGGCCTGGTCGACGCGACGCTGCGCGCTGTCGACGCGTTGCAGGCCTTCGTCCCAGTCGACCAGATAGTTGCGTACGCGGAAAGTGGTGTCGACCACGTCCAGGCCGTAGCCGTCGGACACGGTCTTGATCAGGCGCAGGCCGAGCAGGGCGTCGTCCTGCAAGGTCTGCAGGGTGCGGCGCGCGCGGTACTGCTCGATCTCGTCGATCACCAGCACGCTGGCGCCGGTGAGCAGGAACAGGCCGAACAGCCCCCACAACTGGTGGCGGATGCTGAAGCGGTCGAGCCAGGCGAACACCGCGCGCCTCAATGTTCGGGCCGACGCCAGCGGCCGAGCAGGGCCGGCAACTCTTCGCCGGGCACCGCGTCGCCGATCAGCCGGCCCTGGGCGATCGCGCAGCCCAGCTCGGCCAGCATCTGCCAGTCCTCGACCGTTTCCACGCCTTCGGCGACCGCGTCCAGGCCGAGCTTGCGCGCCAGATCGAGGCTGGCCTCGACCACCGCGCGCTTGCGCGGCTGCTGGCTGGCGCCGGCGATGAATTCCTGGTCGATCTTCAATTCGGTGAACGGCACCTGCGAGAGTTGCGACAGCGACGACCAGCCGGTGCCGAAGTCGTCGATCGACAGGCCGAAGCCCTTCAGGCGCAGGCGCGCGAGCACGCCGAGGCCGCGCGCGGCGTCGGCGATCAGCGAGCTTTCGGTGAGTTCGAGCACGACCTCGGCCGGGTCGACGCCGGCCTCGCGGACGATGCGCTGATAGCGATCGGCGGCGCCGGCATCGTCGAGGGTCGAGGCGGAGACGTTGACCGACAGTTTCAGGCGCAGCCCGCTGCGGTCCCACTGGCGTTTCCAGCGGCAGGCCTGGGCGAGCATCTGTTCGGTGAGTTCGTCGACCAGGTCTTCGCTTTCCAGCAACGGCAGGAAATGCTGCGGCAGCACCACGCGGCCGTCGCTGCGGGGCCAGCGCGCCAACGCCTCGACGCCGATCGCCCGCCCATTGCCGAGTTCGACCTGCGGTTGGAACCACGGCACGATCTCGCCGGCGGCCAGGGCCGCGCGCAGGCTGTCGAGGCCGATCTCGCCGGGGTCGTCGTCGGCGACGGTGGCGGCGACCAGTTCCAGGCCGGCCAGGGCCTGGGCGAGCTTGCTCCGGGTCAGCGGTTTGGGCACCGCCTCCAGCACGCGCAGGCCGCAGGCGCGGGCCATGGTCTGGACGGTGTGCAGCAAGGCCGCGTCGAGCGCGCTGACCACCAGGATCGCGCGAGCCAGGTGCTCGCGGGCGAGGTGGTCGATGAATTCGATGCCGTCCATGCCAGGCATGTCCAGGTCGACCAGCACCACGTCCGGCACCTGCGCCAGCGAGCGCAGCAGGCGCAGTGCGGAGGCGCCGTCGCCGGCCTCGTGCAGGCGGGCGACGCCGAGTTCGGACAGCAGGCGCAGCGCCATGCGGCGTTGGAAGCCGTGGTCTTCGACCACCACAACGCTCAGTAGCGAAAGGGACATCCGATCCTCGGCTGCGACGGCGCATCGACAGACCGACGTCGTCGAGCGAACGCGCGGCTGTGGACGGCCGACTGTAGCCGTGTAAGGAGTCCAACGGAAACAACGGCGACGAACGGTCGCGGTGGCGGAGTCGGCCACAAAAAAGCGGCGCGGCATCACGCCGCGCCGCTGCTTTCGCGCAGGCCGGGCGAGGCGCCCGGCGCGGTCTTGCGCGGCCTTACGGCCAGCGCGGCGGGTTCTCGGCCCAGGCCTGTTGCACCTGGGCGAGGGTGGCGCGGTCGCTGTCGCGCCACGCCGGCAGCAGCTCGGCGTAACGCGAGCTGTCGCGCCACAGGTCCGGCTCGCTGCGCACCGCGGCGGCATACCACTCCACCGCTTCGTCCTTGCGTCCCAACGACCACAGCGCGACCGCGTAGGTCGGCGGCATCCATGCGGCGCTGACGTTGCGCGCGCCGTGCAGGGTCACCCAGTACTTGAACGCTTCTTCGTGGGCGCCGAGGTGGTACAGATCCCAGGCGTAGTTCCACATGATCGCGCGCCAGTAGGTGCTGCCGCTGTCGATCTCGCGCAGCGCCCGCCCGTACAACTGGCGGCCCAACTCGACCCGGCCGCCTTCCATGGCCAGGTGCGCGAGCTGCGCGGCCTCGGTCGGCGCGTGCGCCTTGCGTTCGATGATCTTGGCCAGCCGTTCCATGGCTGCGTCGCCGTTCTCTTTGATCGCGACCACCGGCTTGGTGGTCTGAGCGTCGGCGTCGAAGTAGAACTCGCCCGGCTTCGACAGGGCCTGGGCGCCGGCGGAGCCGGATACCACGGCGGCGGCGAGTGCCGCAGCCAACAACAACTTGCGAATAGGCATGTTTGTAGATCCCCCTGGAACCCCTACATGCTAACCGCTGCGATGCACAATCCATGAATCCGCGCACATAATTTATTTGACGCAAGCGGGCGAATAGCGTGATACGGACGGGCGGCATCGCTCGCTTGCGGCCGGGTCGGCCATCCCCGGCGCGGGTACGCTCGGGCAAGGACGGGCAGCGGCGGTCAGTGGGCGAGCGCTCCGCCGCGGTCGCCGCGGCGGAGCGAAGGGCGCCTGACCGGGTCAGTTCGCGGCCGGGCGTAGGGTCACGCGGTCGAGCGCCCACAGCGGGTCGTGGCCGCCGCTGGCGAACACGAAGCACAGGTCGTGGCGGCCGGCGAGCTTCGGCAGGGTCGCCTGCAGCGTGCTCAGGCCGTCCGAACGCTTGGCCTCGGCCAGCGGCAGGCGCGCGATCGGTGCGCTCTTGCAGTCGTCGACGCGCACTTCCAGGGCGCCGCCGAGTTCGGCCTTGCGGGTCACGATGTTCTTGGTGTCGTGCCAGAGCTGGAAGTTGTAGGGCACCTGGCCGACCCGGACCTCGATCCGGCCGACCCCGTCGAGGCGGGCGCCTTCGTAGATCCAGCAGGGGTCGATCAGGTTGGTGGTCAGCGAGGCGCGGGCGCCGTCGCCCTTGCCTTCGATCGCGGCGTCGTCCTCCAGGCGCAGGTTGTAGCCCTCGCGGCAAGGGCGCAGGCCGGCGCTGGTGCGGGTGCTCAGGTCGGACAGGTCGCGGGCGCTGAAACGGCGCGGCGCGGAAATCGCCTTGCCGTCGACGAAGGTGGTCGCCACCACGTCCAGCGGCAGGGTCGCGGCGAGCGGTTGCCGGTACAGCGGAGCGTCGACGCCCGGCTCCTGGCCGTCGGTGCGGTAGCGGATCTCGCCGAAGCCGGTCTGGTTGCTCAGCGCCAGCTTCGGCGCGGCGCCGTCGGCGCCGTCCTCGACCTTGAACTTGACCGCGAACGCGACGTCGGAGGCCTTCACGTCCTGGGCGCGGTAGCGCGCCATCTGCGCGGCCAGGCGTTGCTGGAAGTCGTTCCAGTCGATCCGCGCCTGCGGCGACCACACCACTTCGGCCAGGGCGTCCAGGCGCGGGTACAGCGCGGTCTGGATGCGCTCGAAGCTGCGGCGGTGCTCGCTCCACAGGTTGGCCTGGGCGCCGAGCACGTGCTTGCTCTGGGCCGCGTCGAGCTCGGGCGGCACCACCGAGAACTGATAGAAGTCGCGCAGGGTGCTGATCGGGAAGCGCCCGCTCGGCTCGTCGTCGCGATCGCTCTGGACGTAGTCGAGGTAGAGCTGGCGGTCGGGCGCGACGACCACGTCGTGGCCTTCGCGCGCGGCCTCGACTGCGCCCTTGGTGCCGCGCCAGGACATCACCGTCGCGCTCGCCGGCAGCTTGCCGCCTTCGAGGATCTCGTCCCAGCCCAGCAGGATGCGGTCGTGCTTCTGCAGGTGGCCGGCGATGCGGCCGACGAACCAGCTCTGCAGCGCCATCTCGTCCTTGAGGCCGAGCGACTTGATCTTGGCCTGCACGCTCGGCGAGGCGATCCACTGGTCCTTGGCCGCTTCGTCGCCGCCGATGTGGATGTAGCGCGACGGGAACAACCCGGCGACTTCATCGAGGACGTTTTCGAGGAAGCCGAAAGTCGAATCGTCGACGCCGTACAGATAGGTGTGCACGCCCCAGTCCGGCGACACCGGCGGCGCCTTGCGTACGACGTCGGTGACGCCGAGCTCGGGATAGGCGGCGATCGCCGATTGCGCATGGCCGGGCATTTCGATTTCCGGGACCACGGTGATGTGGCGCTCGGCGGCGTAGCGCACGACGTCGCGGATCTGCTCCTGGGTGTAGTAGCCGCAATAGGGCTTGGGCTTGCCCTCGGCATCGCGGCCGGCGGCGCCGGCGAGGATGCGGCAACCGCCGACCTCGGTCAGGCGCGGGTACTTCTTGATCTCCACGCGCCAGCCCTGGTCGTCGGTGAGATGCCAGTGGAAGGTATTGAGCTTGTGCAGCGCCATCTGGTCGAGCACCGACTTGACCTCGTCGACGCTGCGGAAGTGGCGGGCGACGTCGAGCATCAGGCCGCGCCAGACGAAACGCGGGGCGTCGTCGATGCGCTGCGCGGCGATGCTCGCCGCGCCCTTGCCGCCGTCGGCGGTGGCCAACTGCCACAGCGTGACCGCGCCGTAGAACAGGCCGGCCGCGGCGCGCGCCTGCACGCGCACGCCGTCGCGGCCGATCTCCAGCGTGTAGGCCTCGTCGCCGCTGGCGGCGGACTTGGGGTCGAGCGCGAACACGATCGCATCGGCGCCGGGCTTGCCGCCGCTGTCGATGCTCGGCGCGAAGCCGCGCAGCTGCTGCACGCGTGCGGCGAAATCCTCGGCGACGCGGCGCGCGGCGGTGTCGTCGGCGGCGACCACCAGACGCGTCTGCGGCCCGAACACGAACCGCCCTTCGCCGGCGACGACTTGCGCCGGGCGCGGGATCACCGCGCTCGCATGCGCGGCGATCGCCGGCTCGGCGCCGCTCGCGGCGGTGGAGGTGGCGTCGGCTGAGCCGGCGCCGGCCGGCGGGGTCGTGTTCTGGCAGGCGGCCAGTCCGATCGCCGCGGCGCTGGCCAGGGCCAGGTTCCAGGCGGTACGCGTTTTCATCGTTGCGCTGCTCCGTTCGTGGCCGGCGTGCGTGGAGGCGCGCCGGCGGTGTCAGTGTGCGGTGCTCAATGCGGCGAAGCCCGGCAGGGTGAGTGCCGGGCTTCGGATGCGAGATGCCGACGGGATCGTGGCGATCCCGGCGACGTGGCCACGCGTCCGGCCTAGCGGCCGGCGCGTGCGTGTTGCGGTGCGGATCAGAAGTTGAACCGGAACGCGGCCATGTAGCGACGGCCGCTGTGGTAGGTACCGACCGGCTTGCTCTTGCTGCCGGAGTACTGCACGTATTCCTCGTCGAGGATGTTCATGGCGTCGAACGACAAGGCCATGTTCTCGTTGAACTTCCAACCCACGCTGGCGCCGAGTTCGGAGTAGGCGTCGACGCTCGCCGGCGCTGCGCCGGCCACGTAGCCGCCGGCCAGGTAATGGCTGCGCCAGTTGTACGACAGGCGCAACGTCAGCGGGCCGTTCTCGTAGTACGGGCTGATCGCGACGCTGTCGCGCGACTGGTACGGCAGCGGGTCGCCGGTGTTGTTTTCGCCGTCGGCGTAGGTGTAGTTCGCGGTCAGGCCGAAGCCGGTGTCGGCGAACGGCTGCTGGTAGCTGACGTTGAAGCCCTTGACCTTGCCCTTGCCGGCATTGCGCGGACGCTGGATGTCGTAGTCGCAATAACCGTCCGCGGTGCAGCCGTGGAAACCGACCAGGGTGGTGTCGAACACGACCCGGTTGGTGTCGCGGATCGAGTTGTACTGGCGTTCGATCCGGGCCGCGCTGTCGATGTAGTTGGAGATGTCCTTGTAGAAGACCGACGCCGCCAGCACCGACTGTTCGGCGAAGTACCACTCGGCCGACAGGTTGAAGTTGGTCGACTCGTACGGCGACAGGTCGGCGTTGCCGCCGCTGCCGTTATACGTGGTGTCGTTGAGGAAGGTGTTGTTGACCATCTGGTTGTACGGCGCCCAGGCGATCACCTTGGCCGCGGCGAAACGCAGCAGCACGTCGTTGCCGGTGTCGTAGACCACGTTCAGCGACGGCAGCACGAAGTCTTCCTTCTTCGACTTGGTCTGCCACTTGCCGGCCAGGTTGTCGAGCGAAGGCGCGCCGCCGTAGACGAAGCCGCTGGCGTCGGTCTTGGATTCGACGTAACGCAAACCGAAGTTGCCGCGCCAGGCGCCGCTGGCGAAGTCGGCCTGCACATAGGCCGCGGTGTTGGTCTGTTCCAGCGCCCAGGTGTTGTTGAGGAAGCCGGCCGGGTCGGGGTTGGCGAAGTTCAGCGGGCTGCCCTTGACCCAGTCGAGCACGTTGCCGCGGCCGACCTGGATGTGGCGTCCGTGGTCGTTGCTGAAACCGCGGATGTCGGTCAGGCCGACGGTGCCGACGTTCGCCAGGGCGCCGCGGTTGACCGGGCCGTAGATGTTGAGCTCGAAGGACTCCTCGTGCTTGGCGCGACGTACGCCGAACTGGAGGTTGTTGAACACGCTGTCGAACTCGACGTTGAAGTCGACTTGTCCGTAGGTGTCCTTGCTCTCGGTCGAGAACACGCCGTTGTTGCCCATCCAGCCGTTGACCAGGCCGCCCGACGGACCCCAGTTGGCCGGATTGCGCGCGGCGTCGGGGTTGTCGAAGGTGATGCCGCGGTCGATGTCCCAGCTGAAGCCACCGTTGTAGACCGGCTCGATGAAGTACTGGGCGAGGTGCTTGTTCTCGGACTTGCTGCTGCCGATCTGGCCCTTGAAGCCCCAACCCTCGCCGTCGAACGCGGTGCGCAGGTCGATGCCCTTGGTCTCGACTTCCGACTCGCGCACGTTGTTGTCGTACAGCACCGTGCCGCCGGTGGCATCGGCGTTGGCGTTGGAGTGGCCGCTGGTGACCACGCCGTTCTTCGCATCGCCGAGGCGGTTGACCGCGGCGACGGTACCGTCGTTCCAGGTCAGGAAGCTGTACAGCGACTGGTTGTAGTTGTCGAAGTTTTCTTTGATGTACAGGCCGCTGAGGTTGAACTCCCACTCGTCGCTCGGCTTGAACTGCAGGTTGACCACGGCGCTGTCGCGCTTGCGGTGCTGCTGGAACCAGGCGGCGTTGATCGAGTTCGGCACTTCCGCGTTCGGGTCGAGACCGGCGCGTGCGGCGTTGGTGAAGGTCGAGGCCTTCGCGTAGCCGAAGATTTCCAGGCCCTGGCGATCGACCTGCTCTTCGTAGTGCTGCGCGGCGACCGAGACGCCGAAGGTTTCTTCCGGGTTCTTCCAGCTGTACAGCAGCGACGCGCTCGGGCGGCCCTTGCTGCCCTGGTCGCTGTAGTTGTAGCTGACCGATCCGGCGACGGAGTTGGCGTCCATGTCGAGCGGCTGGCGGGTGTGCATGAGCACGGTGCCGCCGAGGCTGCCTTCGGTGATGCGCGCTTCCGACGACTTGATGATCTCCAGGCGGCCGAGGATTTCCGGCGCGAGCAGGGTGTAATCGAAGCCGCGGTTCGGCTGTTCGCCGTACAGCCAGATCGCCTGCGCGACCGGATGGCCGTCGAGGAAGGTCAGGTTGAGGCTGGGATCGGTGCCGTCGATGCTGACCCGCTCGCCCTGGCCGAAGCGGCGATCGAGAGTGACGCCGGGAATCTGCGACATCGCTTCGGCGACATTGGTGTTGGCGAACTTGCCGATGTCCTCGGCGGTGATCGCTTCCGACACGGTCACGTTGGCTCGCTTGGTATCCAGCGACTTTTCCAGGCTCGCACGGATGCCGGTGACGACGACGGTATCGAGCTCGGTGGCTTCCGACGATGCGGACGGGCTCGTTGCTGCCTGGGTGTCCTGGGCGGCCGCCAGGCCCGGACCGATACAGGTCAGGACCGCGACGATGCTGGCTGACAGGATGCTCTTGCGCGCTTTCATTAACTGTTCCTCCCTCGGGCGGTGATGGCTCGGCGATCGACCGGGGAAAGCCGGTTCGTCGCGAAGTCCGGTTTGTCTTGTCTTGTTTGTCTTGATGCAGCCGGTCGCGGCGACGCCGTTTCCGGTTTCGGTGTTGCCGCCTTCGATGCGAGGCCGCGGTTTCGCGCACGCGCCTTGCGCGCGTGCGCCTGAGGCCTTGCGCCTACTGCGTTTTTTGTTGGCGATTCGCCGGCGCCGTCGCGCCATCGCCGGGTTCGCTTTCCTGCGGGCCCTGCTCGTACTGGCCCGGCTCGTACCGACCGTGCTCCAGATACCAGCTCGCCGCACCGATCACGCCGAGCCGTTCGTTCTCGATCAGCCGCACCGGCACGCGTTCGAGCACCGGACGCATCGCGCCCTTGTCGAGCATGCGGGCGTGGAATTCGCTCTCGGGCACGAAGTCCTTGAGCTGGGGCAGGATGCCGCCGGCGATGAACACCGACTTGGCGCCGCTGATCACGGCCAGATCGCCGATCACGCTGCCGAGCAGCGCGCAGAACGTCAGCACCGCTTCGCGCGCGATCGCTTCGCCGCGACGCGCCGCTTCGGTGATCGCAGCCGGCGCCCGCAGCGACGGCTCGACGCCGTTGAGCGTGCACAGCGCGCTATACAGATTGACCAGGCCGGGACCGGAGACGAAGTGCTCGGTCGGCACGTGGGTTTGGCCGCGTTGCTGGGCCAGGCTCAGCATTTCGACTTCGCGCGAATTGCCCGGCGCGAAGGCGGTGTGGCCGGCTTCGGTCGGCAGCACCACGGTGGTCTTGCCGTGCGGAATGCGCACCGCCGCGCCGAGGCCGGTGCCGGGGCCGATCACCAGTACCGGGCCGGGCGTCGACTCGCTGACGCCGGGCGTGAGCAGGGTCGAATCGTTTGGCGCCATGCACTGGGCGGCGTTGGCGTTGGCCTGGAAATCGTTGATGAACAGCACCTGGCGCAGGCCGAGCTCGCGGCGCAGTTCCGACAGCGAGATCCGCCACGGCAGGTTGGAATTGATGACCTGGTCGTCGAGCACCACGCCGGCGCAGGCGATCACCACGTGATCGACGCCGACACCGTTGCTGGCGATGAACTCGGCCAGGATCGCGGCCAGGCTCGGGTAATCGGCGCAGACGTACTTGCGGTGAGCGAGCACGGTCACGGTGGACTCGCCGCCGTTGCCGGGGCGGACCAGGCCGACACGGGTATGAGTGCCGCCGACGTCGGCGGCGATGAACTGGGGCGTGGCCGTATTCAGCCGTGCAGCCGCGCTCATGCGCAGGCTCCGGCGACGGCCGTCGCTACGCCGGCGTGTGTGTTCATGATGCGTCCCCGCAAGGACATCGACGACGTCCCGTTCCATTCCCACTGCATGCGCCCTCCGCGGCTGCCGGTGTGTTTCCCCTTGGCGGCGCCGAGAGTGCTCTGGGTTTGACAACGTTGTCAACAAGTTCGCGCCAATGTGTCTCCCAGGCCTCAAAACCGTGTTTCGCTGCCCGGAATATTGATGCGCCGCAACATGGCGGCGCGCGCGCAAGATCACGGTTTGGCGGGCTTCTTGGCCATGCGACTGGTATGCGGGAGCGACTTGTGACAACGTTGGGCCGACGCTTGTCGTGCCGGTCATCCGGATGACCAGCGGGACGTGGCGGGCGGTACCCGCCGCTCTGGGAGGGGAGTCTCATGTCGGTTTCCAACGGTCCCCGCCGCTCTGGGAGGGGAGTCTCATGTCGGTTTCCAACGCCAGCGCTCGGCCGCGTCACCTGGGTTCGATCGCGATCATCGGCGCGCTGTTCTTCGTGTTCGGTTTCGTCACCTGGCTCAACGGGCCGCTGATCACCTTCGTCAAATACCGGTTCGAGTTGAACGACTTCAACGCGTTCCTGGTACTGACGGTGTTCTACCTGTCCTACCTGTTCCTGGCCCTGCCGGCGTCGAGCATCCTCAAGCGCACCGGCATGAAGAAAGGCATGTCGCTGGGTCTGTTCGTGATGGCGATCGGCGCCTTCGCCTTCGGCGAATTCGTCTTGCGCGGTTCCTACCCGGGCGCGCTGGCCGGACTGTTCACCATCGGCGCGGGCCTGGCGATCCTGCAGACCGCGGCCAATCCTTACATCAGCATCCTCGGCCCGATCGAAGGCGCGGCGCAGCGCATCGCGGTGATGGGCATCTGCAACAAGATCGCCGGTGCGCTGGCGCCGTTCGCGTTCGCGACCCTGGTGCTGGCCGGCATCAACAAATTCGATGCGCAGCTCGCCGCGGCGACCCCGGCCGGCCGCCAGACCCTGCTCGACGAATTCGCCGCGAAAGTGCACGTGCCTTACGTCGCCATGGCCGGCGTGCTGGCCTTGCTGGCGGTGCTGTTGCTGCGCTCGCCGCTGCCGGAAATCCGCGCCGAAGACGTCAACGCGACGCCGGCCGACAGCGGCGGCGTCGACAAGAAGGGCCTGGCGCATTACCCGCACGTCTGGCTCGGCGCCTTGTGCATCTTCGTCTACGTCGGCGCCGAAGTGATGGCCGGCGACGCGATCGGCACCTATGGCGCGGCCCTGGGCCTGCCGCCGAGCGAGACCAGCTTCTTCACCACCTTCACCCTGATCGCGATGCTGGTCGGCTATCTGGTCGGGCTGGTGGTGATTCCGCGTTTCGTCAGCCAGCAGAAATACCTGGCGATCTCGGCCGTGCTCGGCATCGTCTTCACCGTCGGTGCGTTCTTCACCAAGGGCTATGTCTCGGTCGGCTTCGTCGCCGCGCTGGGCTTCGCCAACGCGATGATGTGGCCGGCGATCTTCCCGCTCGCGATCGAGGGGCTGGGGCGTCTGACCGAGCGCGGTTCGGCGCTGCTGGTGATGGGCATCGCCGGCGGCGCGGTGATCCCGCAGCTGTTCGCCGCGCTCAAGCAGCACTTCGATTTCCAACTGGTGTTCCTGCTGCTGATGGTGCCCTGCTACCTGTACATCCTGTACTTCGCCAAGGCCGGGCATAAGGTCGGCCTGGCTCATCGGGCCACGGCTGCGGGCACCGCCTCGGCCGCGGTCTCGAACTAAGGGCCTTTCGGGCGCGGTTCCCCTTGTGCGTTAACTCGTACGAGGGGAATCCGGCGGGCTCGGCGTGGGCGTGCCGAGCCTGCGCATCGGGTGACCGGGCGCCAGCGCCGGCCACCCCGCGCTGGGCGGGTTCAGCCAGCCGGCTGATGCAGTTCCCCCGCCCGCTCTGTCGAAGAGGGGAGCGGGTGCCCGGTCTGCCTTCTCAGGTGCGGCGCCGCTGCCGGCCTGCAACCGCCCTCGTGCCCGAACGAGCGGTCAATTTTTCACCGTCGAATCGAAAACCCGCCATCAGTCGCAATCGCCGCTGGCCGCTGCGACGACGCTTCGGTATCGTGCACACAATGAATGCGCCGCCTCCCCACGCCGGCGCGGTCGCGCCTACGGGTGCGTCGACCGCGCGCGCGCTGCGTTACCTGATCCGTGTACCTCTGCTCCTGTGGCATGTGCTCGTCCATCTGCCGCTCGTGCTGCTGCTGACCACGCCCTTGACCACCCGCATCCCGGTCGGCGGCGGCGAAACCCTGGGCCATCGCCTGATCCGCGCCTGGTCGGCCGGGTTGATGCACGTGTTCGGTTTCCGCCTGCGCCGCGTCGGCACGCCGCTGCCGGGCGCGACCTTGTTCGTCGCCAACCACGTCAGCTGGATCGACATCGAGACCCTGCACAGTCAGCGCATGATGGGTTTCGTGGCCAAGCGCGAGATCGAGAGCTGGCCGGTGGTCGGCTGGCTGGCAGCGCGCGGCGAGACCATCTTCCACCACCGCGGCAACACCGAATCGCTCGGCGGCGTGCTGCACGAGATGCTCGCGCGCCTGCGCGCCGGGCGCTCGGTCGGCGTGTTTCCCGAAGGCGGCACGCGCGGCGGCGGCGAAATCGGCCCCTTCCATGCGCGCATCTTCCTCGCCGCGGTCGAGGCCAACGTGCCGGTGCAGCCGGTCGCGCTGCGCTACGGCGAGCGCGGCAACGCCCAGTCGGTGGTCGCCTTCCAGGGCAAGGAAAGCTTCTTCGCCAACTTCCTGCGCCTGCTCGGCGAACCCGGCTGCGTGGCCGAGATCCATTTCCTGACCCCGATCGGTCCCGGCGAAGCCGATGGCCGCCGCCGCATCGCCGACCTGGCGCGGCAGCGCATCGTCGAGGCGATGGCGAGCTGAGGCCATGCTGACCGCCGCCGACTACGCGCCTCCACGCTGGCTGAGGAACGCGCACGTGCAGTCGGCGCTGGGTTCCAGCCCGTTGCGCCGGCGCCGCGCCGAGCAACGCTTCGCCCAGATCGGCGCGCAGACCACCGAACACCTGATCGAGGCCGGCGACGGCGTGCGCCTGCACGGCCTGCACAGCGCCGTGCCCGGCACCGCCCCGCGCGGGCTGGTGATGCTGCTGCACGGCTGGGAAGGCAGCGCCGATTCCAACTACATGCGCCTGACCGCGGCGCAGTTGCTGGCGCGCGGCTTCGAGGTGTTCCGGCTCAATTTCCGCGATCACGGCGGCACCCACCATCTCAACGAAGGCCTGTTCCACTCCAACCGCATCGACGAGGTGGTGCAGGCCACGGCCGAGATCGCGCGGCGCTTTCCGTTGCGGCCGCTGTCGGTCGCCGGCTATTCGCTCGGCGGCAACTTCGCCCTGCGCCTGGCCTTGCGCGCCACCGACGCCGGCTTGCCGCTGGCCCATGTCGCCGCGGTCTGCCCGGTGCTCGATCCGGCCCGGACCATGGATTCGATGGAGTCCGGCCTGCCGCTGTACCTGTGGTACTTCGAGCGCAAATGGCGCGATTCGCTGGCGCGCAAGCGCGCGCTGTTCCCGGCGCTGCACGATTTCGACGACCGCACCCTGGGCCTGAGCATGCGCCCGCTGACCCAGTGGATGGTCGAGCGCCACACCGACTTCGGCACCCTCGACCGCTACTTCGACGGCTACTCGATCGCCGGTCAGCGCCTGGCCCGCCTGGAAGTGCCGGTCAGCATCCTGATGGCCGCCGACGACCCGGTGATCCCGGTCGCCGGCTTCCAGGAACTGGTCGTGCCCGAGCACGCACGCGTCGAGATCGCGCCCTGGGGAGGGCATTGCGGCTTCCTCGAGAACGCCCAGCTCGACGGCTTCGCCGAACGCTGGATCGCCGACCGCCTGAGCGCCTGCGCTTCGGCCTGAGGCGCGCGCTGGCGGCGCAAGCGGGGTCCGGGACCGGGAAAACCGCCGCGGCCCGCCTACAATTGCGGTTCTTATCCCACCCGAAGCAGACGAATGTACGAACCCATCCTCGACGCCCTGCGCCGCGGCGCCACCGCGGAGGCGTTGTCCGCCGCCGAGCAGGCCGTGGCCGCAGACCCGCAAGACGCTGCTGCGCATCGCCTGCACGCCGCCGCGCTGCGCCTGGGCGGCGACCGCGAAGGTGCGGTCGCGGCGATCGATCGCGCGATCGGCCTGGCCCCCGAGGATGCGCAGCTGCATCTGGAACGCGCCGGCGCGCTGCTCGACGGTCGTCAGCTCGACGAGGCCCAGGCCGCGCTCGCCACCGCGATCGGGCTCGACCCCAATCAGTTCCCGGCCTACATCGTCAAAGCCCACCTCGCGATCGCGCGCGGCGACCTCGATGAAGCCGAGCGTCTCGGCCGCACCGCGGCGCGCATCGCCCCGGGCCATCCGCAGGTCGCCGCCGTGGAAGGTTCGCTGGCGCTGCGCCGCGGCGACAACGACCGCGCCCTGGCGGTGCTCAGCCAGGCCGCCTCGTTGGCGCCGGAAGACGCCCAGATCATCCATGCGCTCGCCTTCGCTTACCTCGCCAAAGGCCATCTGGCCTTCGCCGAGCAGGCTTTCCTGACCCTGGCCGAGCGTCAGCCCGAGCAGCCCACGCTGCAGCTGATGATCGCCGACCTGATGCGCCGCCAGCAGCGCTTCGGCGAAGCCGCCGACCGCGTCGCCGCGGTGGCCCAGCGCGAGGATGCCGGCTTCGGCGTGCAGCGTTGGCTCGGCGAGCTCGAACTCGACGCCGGCCGCCCCGAGCGTGCGCTGCCGGCGCTGCGCTCGGCGCTGGCCGTCATCCCCGACGACCCGCGCACGCTCAACGCGATCATGGAAGCCTGGCGCCGCCTCGACGACGTCGACGATGCGCGCCGTACCCTCGAATCCGCGCTCGCCACCCACGCCGACCTGCCCAACCTGTGGCGCGCGCGCCTGGCCCTGGAGCCGTTCGCCGAAGCCGGCGCGATCGAAGTCATCGAGCGCTGGCAGCAGGCCATGCCCGATCACCTGGGCGCGCTGGAAGCGCGCGCGGCGGTGCACGATTACCTCGGCGAACGCGCCCAGGCCGAAGCCATCGCCCATCGCATCGTCGAGCTGCATCCCGGCGACGTGCGCGCCGAGATGCGCATCGTCCAGGGCCTGGCCGAGACCGATCCCGACGCCGCCGCCGAACGCATCGAACGCCTGATCAGCCTGTCGCCGGATCCCTTGGTCAAGCGCGAGTTGCGCCAGTTGCTCGGGCGCGCCTTCGACCTGGCCGGCCAGCCCGAAGCCGCGGCCGCGACCTGGGCCGAGCTGCATGCCGAAGTCATCGACCAGCGCCTGCCGCGCAACACCATCAGCCGTCGCAACGCCGCCGAATGGCCGGCGATGGCACCGGTCGCCGACGGCGCCCAAGGCGTGCTGTTGCTGTGGGGCGCGCCGGGTTCGCGGGTCGAACGCTTCGCCCAGATGCTGACCGCAGTCGGTGCGCCGCTGTTGGTCGATCGCTACGGCGAGCAGCCGCCGACCGATCCGCTGCAGCGCTACGGCACGGTCGAGGAATTGCTCGCCGGCACCCTCGATCCGGCCTTCCTGGTCAAGATGTACCGCGCCGCCTTGCCCGCGCGCGGCGCCGCCGAAGGCCCGGTGTTCGACTGGCTGCTGTGGTGGGACAACGCCCTGCTGCGCGCGCTGCGTCCCTACCTGCCCGAAGCGATGATGCTGATCGCGGTGCGCGACCCGCGCGACATGCTGCTCGACTGGCTGGCCTTCGGCAGCACCACGCCGTACGCGCTGGAAACGCCCGAAGCCGGCGCGCGCTGGCTGGCCCAGACCCTGGACCAGGTCGTCGACCTGCACGAAGGCAATCTGTTCCCGCACAACCTGGTCAAGCTCGACGAGATCGTCGACGACCCGGGCGCGCTCGCCCAGGCCGTCGCCGACACCTTGCGCATCCAGGTGTCGCTGCCGAACGATCTGTCGCTCGGCGGCGTGCGTCTGGCGGCGGGCCGTTGGCGCGAGTACACCGGTCCGCTCGGCGAAGCCTTCGCCCTGCTCAAGCCGGTCGCCCGCCGCCTGGGCTATCCGGAAAACTGAGCCGAAGCGGCACGGCGCATCCGCCGGATGCGCCGTGCCGTCCTCCCTACCCACGACACGGACGCCGCGCTGACGGCGCCGTCGATGCAGGAGCCCGACATGCGTATCCACAGCAACAGTTTCGAGCACGGTAAGCGTCTGCCGGCCGAGTTCGCCGCCGGCCAGGCCACCGCCGAGGGTTTCGGCTTCGCCGCCAACCGCAATCCGCACCTGGCCTGGGACGGGGTGCCGGCCGGCACGCGCTCGTTCGCGCTGTTGTGCATCGACCCGGATGCGCCGACCGTGCCGGAGATGGTCGACCGCGACGACGTGCAGATCCCGGTCGACCAGGTGCGCGGCGATTTCTTCCACTGGGCGATGATCGATATCCCTGCCGCCGTCACCGAGATCGCCGCCGGCAGCTGCAGCGACGGCGTGACCGCGCACGGCAAGCAGAACCCGGCCGGTCCGGCGGGCGCGCGCCAGGGCATCAACGATTACACCGGCTGGTTCGTCGGCAACCCGGACATGGCCGGCGACTGGTACGGCTACGACGGCGCCTTCCCGCCGCCGAACGACCTGCGCCTGCACCGCTATTTCTTCCGCGTGTTCGCCCTCGACGTCGAGCGCCTCGAGGTGGAAGCGCGTTTCACCGCCGGCGAGGTGCTGTACGCGATGCAGGGCCACGTGCTGGGCCAGGCCACGACCTATGCGACGTATGCGTTGAATCCGGCGGTCGCCGGCTGATCGACGGCGCACGGCATCGCCGCTGGGCGAGCGTGCATCGGCACCGGAGCGGCGCGCACCGCGATTGCGGGCGCGCTGTCGGTTGCCCTAGAGTCCGCCGAGGGGGCCCGCTTCGGGACCGACAGGGAGCACGACCGACATGGACGACAACCCGTATCACGCACCGCAGACCGACGTGCATGCGGACGAGCGCATGGCGAAGCTGGAGGCGGCGAGCTTCCTCCGGCGCTTCTTCAACTACTTCATCGATTTCATCGCCTGTTATGCGATCGGCTTCGTGCTGGCCTTCGCCTACCTTCTGTTCGCCGGGGAAGGCGCGCTGGCCTGGATGGAGCAGCCGAACCTGCTGCGCGACTACGCCATCGGCGTGGGCCTGATGCTGATCTACTACATCCCGCTCGAAGGCATGTTCGGCGTCACCGTGGGCAAGCTCATCACCGGCACCCGCGTGGTCGACGAGCAGGGGCGTCCGCCGAGTTGGGGGCAGGTGATCGGGCGCAGTGTCGCGCGCCTGATCCCGTTCGAGCCGTTTTCGGTGCTGTTCTCGGACAGTCGCCGTCCTGCCGGCTGGCACGACCGTCTGCCGAAGACCCTGGTGGTGCGGACGCGCTGAGCCCAGCGCGTCCGCAGTGGAGGCTTACGACTTCGGCGCCGGCACCAGTTCGCTCTCGACCACCATGTCGAGCACGTAGGCCACCGACGAAGCGTCGGCCGGCGGGTTCTTGATGTCGAACTTCTTGACCCGCACGACGTTGCGCACGCCGGCTTCGTGCTTGTAGCCCTCGATGTCCTGGTACAGGAACTGCCACTCGCCCGGCGCCTGCGACACGCCGTTGGCGTCGTAGCTGCGCTCGCGCACCCACAGGCACTGGTGCTTGGGCATCAGCGGATGCGGGCAGGTGCGGCGCTGCGCGTCGACCTCGAAGAACACGGTCGCGCCGGCGCTGCCGTAACGGGTTTCCGCGGTCGGCTCGCCACTGAGGCTCAGCGTGCTGCCCGAGGCGGTGGTCAGCAGCAGGCGCGGCTGCGGCGCCTCGCCTTCGATGGCGAACTTCGCGCTGCCTTCGAGCTGCTTGGAGATCTCGCTGTCCATCTGCATCAGGCGCTGGTCCTGGCAGGCCATCAGCGTGGTCTGGAACTGCTTGACCTCGATACGGTCGCCCTTGAGCGCGTACATCGCACCGACGTGGTTGCAGCCGCCGGACACGCCGAGGCGGTCCTTGACGAAGCTCAGCTGCAGGCCGTACTTGCCTTCGCGCTGGAGCGCGGCGATCGGCTTGCCGGCGTTGTCGGTGGCCGAGTCGAGATTCCACTTGTAGCCGCCCAGGTCGATGGCGGAAGTCGCCGGCGCGGCATCGGCCGGCGCGGCGCTGTCGTGGGCGAGCTTGGCGGTGTCGCCGTTGCCGGTGTTGTGGGAAGGCGCGGCGCAGGCGGCAAGCAGGGCGAGCGACAGCGCGGCGGCGGACAAAACGAGGGGGCGAGTGATAGTCATGGGGCGCGATGATCCATTGTTTGCTGCGAAGACAGGATCAACGGCCGTGCGCGGGCCATGGGGTTGGCCGCGTTCAGCCGCGGGTCGGCCAGGGCCGATCATTGGGCGACCGCTCCGCCTACGCTGCCGTTCACATGGGTCGGTTCCGGGGTCGAGGGCGTGGCGTAGTCCAGCGCATACGAGCTTACGAGCCGGCCGCGCAGCATCAGCGGGTAATGGCGAACATGGACGAGTTCGTGCGCCCCGGGTGAATGGCGATAGCCCTCGATAAGGCCGTAGAAGCGATGCCAATCCGAGGCCGACACCCGCCGGCCGAGGACGTAATGCAGCTCGCGCACCCACAGGCAACGGGATGCGGCGACCAGCAGGCCTTCGCAATCGACTTCTTTCGCCGCGACCTCGAGCGTCATCTCGACCGGCTTGCTGCCCCACAGCGCATCCGCGGTCTGCAAGACCAACTGGGTGCCGTTACGGCTGGTCAAGTGCAGGCGCTGGCGCACGCCCCGGCCCTCCAGGCGGTAGCGGTAAGGCGAGAGCAGGTATTCGTGGACCGCGATCGAAGTCGCCTGGGCGAGATGGTTGACACAGCCGAGGGCCTGTTGAACTTCATCGGACACCTCGAGGACATCGCCGCGCAGGCGATAGTTGCCGGACATTTCGCCGCAGTGCCCGTCGATCGTCAGGCGTCCGTCGTCGCCGAACTCGAAATGGATTTGCGAGAACGCGTTCGGCTGCAGCTCCGGCAGCGCGCGGCCGTCGGCCGCGGTCGCGAGCAGTATCTGCCAGCGATAGCCGACCAGGCCTTGCGGGCCCGGATCCGGTTTCGGCGGTGGCGGGCGCTGCGTCACCGCGGCCGGGCGCGCGTCGCCCGGTTTGGCGGTGGGTTCGGGCTCGGTCGCCGCCGCCGCCGAAGTATGGCCGGGCAGATCGCCGGCCCCGCTGCTGCAGGCGGCCGTGAGCAGGGCGGCGACCAGCGTCAGCAGAGGCGCACGGTAGCGATGGGTGGAAACGGAAGATGGCGTGGGCATGAGGGCCTCCTCGGCGAGATGGCATAGCCTGGGTCGCGCGTGCCGTCGCGCGCCATCGCCGCGACGTGGATAAATGCGGGTTCGGTCACGTTGTCGAAGAAGGAAACAGCTCGCGCCCGCCCGCGTTTCAGCGCGCCGGCGCGGCCGGCAGGCCGATCAACTGCATGTGCGCGCCGTCGTCGGCCGTGAGGCGCAGGACCGGCGCGCGGCCGCGGGTGTCGATGAAGAAATGCGCGCCGATCAGGGGCTGGGCGAAAAAGGCGCGCTCCATCGCCGCGCCGCCGCGGCAGCCCGCCACGGTTTGTACCGCGTCGAGCCGTTCGTCGTGCACGATCCGTTCGCCTTCGACCCGATAGGCGCCGCTGATGGTGTTGCAGGCCCCTTTCACTCGATAGCTCTCGTCGCCGAAGCGCACATGCAAGCCGCGTCGACGCGCTCCGCGCAGCTCGCCGACGCGACGGCCTTGCGCATCGGTGGCCTCCAGCGGATACCAATCGAAGGCGCGCAACAAGCCGGCCTGGGTCTGCGGCAGCGGATCTGTCGGGGCCGAGCGTTTCGATGCGACGGATGAGGACAGCGAACAGGCCGCGAGCGCCGCGGCGAGCGCTGCGGCAGAACAGATCCGGTGCATGCCGACTCCTTGTCGAAGGGGATGCGCTGCGGGCACGACAGCGCCCGCGGCTCCTGGGCGAACGCGCCGTCGCGCCGCGCGGGGTTCAGGACTTCGGCTTGGCGAACTTTTGCGCCAGTTCGCGCTGGGCGCGCTCCAGGTCGAGGCGGCCGTCGCCGTCGTCTTCCTGCTCGCTTTCGTCGGCGAGCACGGCGTCGATATGCCCCAGCAGTTCCGCCGGGGTGACCACCGCGCACTGCATCGTCGTGTTCGGGAACACGCCGACGCCGAGGCCGGCTTCGGTCAGCGCCGGTGCGGCCTTCGCGCGCCAGGCTTCCAACTCGCGCAGCACCGGCGCATAGCCCTTGAGGTTCGGCGCGGCTGCCAGGGCGGCGCGCGCGGTGCCCGTCGAGGGCCATACCGGCAGCAGTTCCTGGCCGTCGGCGTCGAACAGGGTCAGGACGAATTCGCCGGATTCGGCGACCCACAACTGCCCGGTGCCTGCGATGGCCGCGACGAAGGCGGCGTAGCGCTCGGGTCCGGACAACTGCGCGTAGTCGAGCAACTCTTGTTCGGCGGCGCGATCTGCTTCGTTCATGGCGGCGGCTCCTGCCGGTGGGGCGATGCGATCAGCTACCGGAGGGCATCAACAGCAACAGCGCTGCGCCGAACACGAAGCGGTAGATCGCGAACGCGGTGAAACGGTGGGTCTGGATATAGCGCAACAGCCACTTCACCGCGATGAAGGCGGTCACCGCCGAGGCGACGAAGGCCACCGCGAGCGCGTTCCAGTCTTCGTTGGCCGCGGCGGGCGTGCCGAGCACGCCGAGCAGTTCGTAGCCACTGGCCGCGAACATGGTCGGGATGCCGATCAGGAAAGTGAACTCGGTCGCCGCGGCGCGGCTGGTGGTGCCGGCCAGCAGGGCGATGAAGATGGTCGCGCCCGAGCGCGAGGTGCCCGGGAACACGCCGGCGACGACCTGGGCGATGCCGACCAGGGTCGCGACGGTCCAGGTGATCTCGCTGCGTTCGCCGAGCGCGGCGGCGCGCTTGGCGGCGAAATGCTCGGCCGCGATCATCCACACACCGCCGAGCACCAACGCCCAGGCGATCGGCAGCACCTGGTCGGGCAGGGAGAAGCCGGCCTTCTTGACCGCGATGCCGAGCACCGCGGTTACGCCGAAGGCGAGGGCGAGCTTGAACAGGTAGTCGCGGTTGTCGCGCTGGCCGAAGCCGGTCGCCAACGTCCACAGCCGGCGCCAGTAGATGACCACCACGGCCAGGATCGCGCCGGCCTGGATCGAGATGTTGAACAGGTCGGAGCGATGCCCGAGCCAGTGTTGCGCGATCAGCAGATGGCCGGTGCTGGAGATCGGCAGGAATTCGGTGATGCCTTCGATGATGCCGAGAAGCAGGGCGGCGAGCAGGTCGGTCATTAGGGGCGGGGGTCTTGGGTCGGGGAGTCGGGACGCCGGCGGCGCGATCGGGGGTTCGCGGCGGCGCGCCAGAATAACGGAAAGCGTGCTGCACTAATTTGGTGCGATTGCTTGCTTGGTTGCGCTCATTTGGTGCGTTCTGTCGGCAGTGAATCGAGGATTCGCTTTTATTTCATTGGCTTACCGGCGACTGAAAGTTGGCACGACGCTTGCTTCCCCAATAGGCAGGCGGCTTCAATGCCCTCGTGTTGCACGACTCTTTCACCCGACTCCCCATTCCCGGAACGAACATGTCTCTCGAACAGGTCGAAAAGCTCATCAAGGATCACAAGGTCGAATTCGTCGACCTGCGTTTCACCGACATGCGTGGCGTGCAGCACCACGTGACCTTCCCCAAGTCCATCGTCGAGCCCTCGCTGTTCGAAGACGGCAAGATGTTCGACGGTTCGTCGATCAGCGGCTGGAAGGGCATCAACGAGTCGGACATGATCCTGCTGCCGGATCCCTCGACCGCGTTCCTGGACCCGTTCACCGCCGATCCGACCGTCGTGCTGACCTGCGACATCCTCGACCCGGCGACCATGCAGGCCTACTCGCGCGATCCGCGCGGCGTCGCCAAGCGCGCCGAGGCCTACCTGAAGTCCAGCGGCGTCGCCGACCAGGCCTTCTTCGGCCCGGAACCCGAATTCTTCATCTTCGACTCGGTCCGTTACGCCAATGAGATGGGCCACACCTTCTTCCACATCGATTCGGAAGAAGCCGCCTGGAACTCGGGCAAGGAATACGAAGGCGGCAACAGCGGTTACCGTCCGGGCGTGAAGGGCGGTTATTTCCCGGTCGCCCCGCTCGACTCGCTGCACGACATCCGCGCCGAGATGTGCAAGACCCTCGAGCAGGTCGGCATCGAAGTCGAAGTGCACCACCACGAAGTCGCCAACGCCGGCCAGTGCGAGATCGGCACCAAGTTCAACTCGCTGGTCGCCAAGGCCGACGAGCTGTTGACGATGAAGTACATCATCAAGAACGTCGCCCACCGCAACGGCAAGACCGCGACCTTCATGCCCAAGCCGATCGTCGGCGACAACGGCAGCGGCATGCACGTGCACCAGTCCTTCGCCAAGGGCGGCGTCAACCTGTTCAGCGGCGACGGCTACGGCGGCCTGTCGCAGATGGCGCTGTGGTACATCGGCGGCGTGTTCAAGCACGCGCGCGCGATCAACGCCTTCACCAACTCGGGCACCAACAGCTACAAGCGCCTGGTGCCGGGCTACGAAGCACCGGTGATGCTGGCCTATTCGGCCCGCAACCGTTCGGCCAGCTGCCGCATTCCCTACGTGGCCAACCCGAAGGCGCGCCGCATCGAGATGCGCTTCCCCGACCCGATCCAGTCCGGCTACCTGACTTTCGCCGCACTGATGATGGCCGGCCTGGACGGCATCAAGAACCAGATCGACCCGGGCGCGCCGAGCGACAAGGATCTCTACGACCTGCCGCCGGAAGAGGAGAAGGGCATCCCGACCGTGTGCCACTCGCTCGATCAGGCGCTCGAAGCGCTCGACAAGGACCGCGACTTCCTCAAGGCCGGCGGCGTGTTCACCGACGACTTCATCGACAGCTACATCTCGCTGAAGATGCAGGAAGTGACCAAGTTCCGCGCCGCGACGCATCCGCTCGAATACCAGATGTACTACGCGGTCTGATCACATGAGCGCCTACGCCCTGCCGCCACCCGCCTGCCGTCCCGATCGCCCGCGCCGCTTCGATGCGGCGCGGCGGGATGCCTCGCGGCGGCGCGCGGACGCGATGCGCGACATGCGGTAACCAGCACACGGCCCGGGGCTAACGCTCCGGGCCGTGTCGCTTTCAGGGAAGACGAACCCACCCGGGCGACGCCACTCGCCCACGCCACCCGATATCGGCCTGAGGTCGACGTCGCGGGAGCGGCTTGCCCGAACAAACCCAGGACACGCAACGCAAAGTCCCGGACCGAAAACCGAAAACCGAAGCAGAACCGCAAACCCCGAAACCCAGAAACGATCGACCGACGCAACGCAGCCGACGCGACGAGTACGCAGCCATCGAGCCGCGACCGATCGACCCGCGCGATGCCAGGACGACCGCACCGACAGGAGGACAGCCATTCGACGCAGGCGCGGACCGCAGAGTCCGCCCGCGCGTCCACCTCCGGCACGAGTACGACGAAGGCGTCGACGCGGCCGGAGCGCAACGAAGCAATGACCGGGGAGGGGCCACCGCTTATGAGGAGCCTGCGTCATGTCGTTACATCGCAAAACCGAACACGCCGGCGCCACCGCCGGTAAGACCGCGCTGGCCAAGGCGGCGCTCGCCATCGCGCTCGCGTTCGCCGCGCTCGCGGCCACGACCGCGCACGCCGGAACCTCGGGCTCGGTGAGCCTGACCAGCGACTACCTGTTCCGTGGGGTGTCGCAGAACAACCAGAACCCCGCCTTGCAGGGCGGTATCGAGTACGCGCACGACAGCGGTTTCTACGTCGGCGCCTGGGGCAGCAACGTCAGTTGGCTGTCGGACACCGTGGTGATCGGCGACGACATCTCCAACAGCCTCGAACTCGACGCTTACGCCGGTTACCGCGGCAAGGCCGGCGAGCTGTTCTCCTACGACGTCGGCGTGCTGACCTACTACTACCCCGGCGACTACCCGAGCGGCTTCAACAGCCCGGACACCACCGAGATCTACCTCGGCGGCACGCTGGCGCCGTCGGAGACGGTGTCGGTCGGGCTCAAATATTCCTATGCCGTGACCGACCTGTTCGGTTACGCCGATTCCGACGGCAGCGGTTACCTCGACGCCAACCTCAACTGGACCTTCCAGCCGGGCTGGACGCTCAACGTCCACGGCGGCAAGCAGTGGATCGAGCACAACAGGGACTTCGAGTACGCCGACTGGAAAGTGGGCGTGACCAAGAGCTTCGACAACGGCTTCTCGGTCGCCGCCGCCTACAGCGACACCGATGCCGAGCAGGCCTTGTACACCAACGCCCACGACAACTTCCTGGCCGACGACGCCTTCACCCTGACCGTGAGCAAGGCGTTCTGAGCACGCCCCGCGCACGACCGCACACGAACCACCACGGAGCCGCGAGATGAAACTGATCATTGCCATCATCCGCCCGTTCAAGCTCGACGAGGTGCGCGAGGCGCTGACGGAAGTCGGCGTATCGGGCATCACCGTCACCGAAGTCAAAGGCTTCGGACGCCAGAAGGGCCACACCGAGTTGTACCGCGGCGCCGAGTACGTCGTCGATTTCCTGCCCAAGCTCAAGATCGAGTGCGCCGTCCCCGACAGCCTGCTCGACGCGGCCTTGGAGTCGATCCAGAACGCCGCGCGCACCGGCAAGGTCGGCGACGGAAAAATCATCGTTCTGCCGGTCGAGAACACGGTGCGCATCCGCACCGGCGAGCTCGACGACGACGCCCTGTGACCCTCCACGCGAGAAACGAAATGAAAGACACGACGATCGATTCCCGCTCGCGCGAGCGGATCACCCGCGCTCTGGCGCTGACCGCCGCGCCGGCCCTGGCGCTGCTGTCGGCCGGCGCCGCGCACGCGCAGGAGGCCGCCGCCGCGGCCGCGCCCGTGGTCGACAAGGGCGATGTCGCCTGGATGCTGACCTCGACCCTGCTGGTGCTGTTGATGACGGTACCGGGCCTGGCCCTGTTCTACGGCGGCCTGGTGCGCTCCAAGAACGTGCTGTCGGTGCTGATGCAGGTGTTGGCGGTGTTCTCGCTGATCGTCCTGCTGTGGGTGACCTACGGTTACTCGCTGGCCTTCGGCGGCGGCAACGCCTTCATCGGCACCTTCGACAAGCTGTTCCTCAAGGGCGTCGACAAGGCCTCGCTCGCAGCAACGTTCACCGCCGGCGTGTCGCTGCCGGAGTACGTCTTCATCGCCTTCCAGTCGACTTTCGCCGGCATCACCGGCGCGCTGATCGTCGGCGCCTTCGCCGAGCGCATCAAGTTCTCGGCGGTGCTGCTGTTCTCGGCGATCTGGTTCACCTTCGCCTACCTGCCGATCGCGCACATGGTCTGGTACGGGCCCGACGGTTATCTGTTCGCCAAGGGCGCGATCGATTTCGCCGGCGGCACGGTGGTGCACATCAACGCCGGCATCGCCGGTCTGGTCGGCGCCTACTTCGTCGGCAAGCGGGTGGGTTACGGACGCGAGGCGATCAAGCCGCACAACGTCACCTTCACCATGATCGGCGCGTCGCTGCTGTGGGTGGGTTGGTTCGGCTTCAATGCCGGCTCCAACCTCGAAGCCACCGCCGGTGCGGCGCTGGCCTTCCTCAACACCTTGCTGGCCACGGCCGCGGCGGCGTTGGCCTGGAGCCTGGTCGAGAAGGTGATCAAGGGCAAGCCGTCGATGCTCGGCGGCGCCTCGGGCGTGGTCGCCGGCCTGGTCGCGATCACTCCGGCCTGCGGCACGGTCGGCCCGTTCGGCGCGATCGCGATCGGTGCGATCGCCGGTGCGGTCTGCGTGTGGGGCGTGCATGGCCTCAAGCGCCTGTTGCGCGCCGACGACGCCCTCGACGTGTTCGGCGTGCATGGCCTGGGCGGCATCATCGGTGCGTTGTTGACCGGCGTGTTCAGTTCGCCCGCGCTCGGCGGCTTCGGCCTCGGCGCCGGCAACGAGACCATCGCCCAGCAGGTCGGCGTGCAGGCGCTGAGCGTCGGCATCACCGTGGTCTGGTCGGGCGTGGTCTCGGTGATCGCCTTCGCGATCGTCAAGCTGCTGGTGGGCTTGCGCGTGCCGGAGGAGTCCGAGCGCGAAGGCCTCGACATCACCACCCATGGCGAGTCGGCTTACGAGAGCTGAGTTGGGGGAGAGAGGAACGAGTGACTAGGAACTAGGAATGAGGAACGAGTGGGGCCCGACACTGAACTAGTTTCCCGTTCCTCTCCTCTCGCATCTGCTGCTAGACGCCGCACAGCCCCTCTCCCGTTCATGGGAGAGGGGTTGGGGTGAGGGCCGCCATCGGCAGGAAATCCCGGATTCGGCCATTGCCACCGCCTGCACCCGGGCCTAGCATCGGCCGCATGCACATCACCCCGCTCAGTGAAGGCGCATCGCTCTGCACGGTCGATTACCGCTGCGGGGCCGGTCCACAGGATGCGCCCTTCGTCGAGCGCCATCGCAGTCACTGCATCTCCTACGTCCGCCGCGGCAGCTTCGGTTATCGCGTGCGCGGCGAGGCCTACGAGCTCGTCGCCGGCAGTCTGTTGATCGGCCACGCCGGCGACGAATTCCTGTGCACCCACGAGCATCACGGCTGCGGCGACGAATGCCTGTCGTTCCATCTGTCGCCCGAACTCGTCGACGAACTCGGTGCACACAGCGCGCTGTGGCGCGCTGGCGGCGTGCCGCCCTTGCCGGAGTTGATGGTCTGGGGCGAACTCGCCCAGGCCGCCGCCGAAGGGCGCAGCGACCTTGGCGTCGACGAAGTCGGCCTGCTGCTGGCGCGGCGTTGCGTCGACACCGTCGAAGGTACGGCCAGTACGCGGCCACGGCCGCGCGCCGCCGACCGCCGCCGCGCGGTCGAGGCGGCGATGTGGCTGGACGCGAATGCGCATCGCGCCGTCGGCCTGGACGACGGCGCGCGCATCGCCGGGCTCAGCGCCTTCCATTTCCTGCGCCTGTTCGCCGACGCGCTCGGCGTCACCCCGCACCAGTACCTGTTGCGCGCGCGCCTGCGCCGCGCCGCCTCGATGCTGGCCGACCCGCAGCGGGCGATCACCGAGGTGGCCTACGACAGCGGTTTTGCCGACCTGTCCAACTTCAGCCGCAGCTTTCATCGCGCTGCGGGCGTCTCGCCGCGCCGGTTCCGCCAGGCGGCGCGCGGCGACCGCAAGATTTTCCAAGAACGCATCGGCCGCATCGTCGCAAGCTGACCTCCCTTCAAGGAGGTTATGCCATGTACGACCATATCGGTTTGAAGGTGCGCGATCTCGCCGCCAGCCTGAAGTTCTACCGTGCCGCACTGAAGCCGCTCGGCCATGTCGTCGGCTCCAGCGACGACAGCGGCGCCGGGCTCGGCCCGAAGGATGCGCCGGCACTGTGGCTGTATCCTGACGCCGACGCGCGCGGCGGCGCGCATGTCGCTTTTCGCGCCGAAAGCCGCGCCGCCGTCGACGGCTTCCATCGCGACGGCGTCAAGGCCGGTGGCCGCGACAACGGCGGTGCCGGCCTGCGCGAGGACTATGGCGTGGGTTATTACGCCGCCTTTCTGCTCGATCCCGACGGCCACAACGTCGAAGCCGTGTACATGGAATAAGCCGGCGAGACGGCCATCGCCGCGCGGCGGATCGCCCGCGGTCGGGTATGACATGGCGGATGCGGCAAGGTCATCGACACGACCGTGGCCGGACGGCCGATGCGCCGCGCCTGCGGTGCACGCGCTCAATTCCTGTCGGCGAATCGTCCGCCGCGCCTTGCCGCGCCACTCTCGGTTGCAACTTTCCAATGGCGAAAAAACCGCCGGGCAAAGTCTTCACGCGTGGCGTCGCAACTCGAACGAACCCGCGCGAACCGCGCCCGCGCAAGCGACTCGTTCAGCCAGCGCGCGATGCCTGCGAGCGAATCCCGTATCCATCCGGCGGGTTCACGAATGCGGTGTGATGCAGATGCATTTGCGCCTTGCGCGCGCGGCATGAGCGCCTAGGCTGCCTAGCGCGGACATAGCGCTGTGTCCGCTCCACGTCCGGACGCGCTCGCGCTAGGCAGCAGTCCCTCCAACAGTCGATCGCGAGAGAGAACCAGGACGGTTCCGCCGCATTGTGCGGCTTACGAAACCTCACGGGAGTTTCGCAATGTCTCAGCCATCAAAGTCCAAGCTCCGCCGGCATGCGCTGGCGGTCGCCACCGTATCCATCCTGCTCGCCGCGCCGGCCTTCGCCGCCGACCGCGTCAACCTCAGCAGCCTCGATCCCGACCGGCCGGTCGCCGGCTTCGTCGTCGCCTATAAGTCGGGTGCGCCGAAAGCCCTGGATTTCCAGCGCGAACTCAGCACCGCCATCGGCACCCTTGGGCAGAAGAACCTGACCATCAAGCACGCCGGCCCGGTCTCGACCGGCGCCGAGCTGATCGAAGTCAGCCGTCCGCTCGACGTGGTCGAAGCGACCACGCTGATGCAGCAGATCGCCGCCAACCCCGATGTCGAATACGTCGAGCCGAACTCGATCTTCCAGCCGATCCTGACCCCGAACGATCCCAGCTATCCCTCGCAGTACGGCCTGCACGGCGCCGCCGGCGGCATCCGCGCCAACACCGCCTGGGACAACGGTTTTCAGGGCCAGGGCAAGATCATCGCGGTGATCGACACCGGCATCACCACGCATCCCGACCTCGCCGCCAACCTGACCACGCCGACCGGCTACGACTTCATCACCAACGTCACCACCGCCAACGACGGCAGCGCCCGCGACAGCAATCCGGCCGACCCGGGCGATTGGTGCGGCACCAACCCGTCGAGCTGGCACGGCACCCACGTCACCGGCATCGCCGCGGCGGTCACCAACAACCAGACCGGCGTGGCCGGCACCGCGTTCCGCTCCAAGGTGCTGACCGCGCGCGCGCTCGGCAAGTGCGGCGGCACCCTGGTCGACATCGCCGATGCAATCACCTGGGCTTCCGGCGGCACCGTCGCCGGCGTGCCTGCGGTCGGCGCCAACAAGGCGGTGGTCATCAATCTCAGCCTCGGTGGCAGCGGCACCTGCAGTTCGACCTTCCAGAATGCGATCAACGGCGCGGTGCAGCGCGGCGTGACCGTGGTGGTGGCGGCCGGCAACAGCAACGCCAACGCCGCCAACTTCCAGCCGGCGAGTTGCCAGAACGTAATCACCGTCGGCGCCAGCACCTCGGCCGGCGGTAAGGCCAGCTTCTCGAACTGGGGCACCACCAGCGTGGTCGACGTGGCGGCGCCGGGCGTGGGGATTTTGTCCACGCTCAACACCGGCGCGACCACGCCGGGCGCACCCAGCTACGCGAACTACAACGGCACCTCGATGGCGGCACCGTTCGTGGCCGGCGTGGTCGCGTTGATGCAGTCCAAGCCGGCGCCCGACGAAGTGCCGGCGGTGATCGAACGCCTGATCAAGGCCACCGCGCGTCCGTTCCCGATCCCGCCGGTGCCGCCGCAGTTGATCGGTACCGGCATCGTCAACGCCGATGCGGCCACCGACGCGATGCCGTAACCGCATCTCTCGTTCGCAAGGCAGTGCCAGGAACCCCGGCTTAGGCCGGGGTTCTTCGTTGGCGCGGCGCCGTGCGCGCGCGCGTGATGCATTGCGCAAACCCGTGCGCATGCACGGGCGAGCAATGTGCTGCGAGTTCCATTGACGCGATCCTTTACGCCATCGACTTTGGTCGCAGACGCGCAGTCGCCGCGCGCGCGTTGAAAACGCTTACGCCTCGGTGAATGCGCGTTGCGCGTGATCCGCATCACGCTCCCTTGGGACAGTCGTCCTGGCCTCGCCGCGGCGATCGGTTGTGCGATGCAACCATGCTGCATTGCCGCATCCTGTCCGCAAGTTGACAGCGCTGTCATAGCCGCGCTACAAGCTTTGCGCACTGCCGCCGGCCTGTCGGCCCGGCGCGCTCACACCACAGACAACACGATCGGCTCGCAGCCGGCCCCGGGGAGGGGATGTCCTGATGAACGTGCCTATGCACCAGCGTGTCCGCGGTTCGACCTTGAGTTTCGCGATCTTCGCCGCGTTGTTGGCCGGCCATGCCGCCGCCCAGGACAGCGCGTCGACGCCCGCCGATGCGCAGCCCGCATCGGGCAAAGAGGCGACCGATCTGGATTCGGTGATCGTCACCGTCGAACGCCGCGAGCAAAGCCTGCAGAAGTACGCCGGCACCGCGCAGGCGCTGTCGCAGGACGATCTGCGCGGGCTGGGCATCAACAACGAACTGCGCCAGATGCAGGTCGCCGTGCCGGGCCTGAGCATCGCCAACCAGGAAGGCGCAACCGAAGTCTTCATCCGCGGCGTGGGTTCGTCCAACAACACCGAACTCGGCGACCCCGGCGCCGCGCCGCACGTCAACGGCGCCTACATCCCGCGTCCGCGCGGCCTTGGCGGCATGTTCTACGACCTCGAACGCGTCGAGATCAACAAGGGCCCGCAAGGCACGCTGCGCGGCCGCAACGCGCTGGCCGGTACCCTCAACATCGTCACCAAGAAGCCCGAGCTTGGCGGCCAGTTCAGCGGCTACGTGCAGGGCGAGGTCGGCAACCGCGATCAGAAGGGCTACGAGACCGCGCTGAATTTCCCGCTCGGCGAATACGCTGCGCTTCGCTTCGCCGGTTATCACCTCGAGAAGCACGCCGGCTTCAAGAACGTCGGCCTGTGGCAGCACCTCGACCCGGCCGGCATCCAGGACGACAGCGCCGGACGCCTGTCGTTCCTGTACGAACCCGACGACAAGCTGTCGGTGTTCGCGATGCTCGACGTCGGCCGCGAACTCGGCACCGGTTATCCCGGCGCCGGCCTGTTCCGCGCCGCGCAGGAAGGCTATACGTCCGAAGACATCGACATGCGCGATGTCATCTACCGCGGCGTGCAGGGCAAGGTCGACAACAAGCTGTGGGGCTTCCAGGGCACGGTCCGCTACGATTTCGGCGGCGTCGCCTTGGAGTACAACGGCAGCTACCGCGACGTCGATTATTTCCAGATCAATGCCGCCGCCGACGGCAATACCTGGCCGGGGCGCGACCTGCGCGCACGGCCGCCGGGCGAGCCGGCGACCTGGGGCGGCATCGACTACGACAATTTCGGCACCAACTACCTGCAGGCGCGCTCGCAGTCGCAGACCCATGAGCTGCGCCTGTCGTCCGACGACGATGCGCGCTTCCGCTGGACCACCGGCGGCTTCTATTTCCACGAGAAGCAGCAGGTCGGTTTCATGGCCCTCGCCGACAAGGGCGCGTTCTACTCGGGCACCGAATTCACCATGCCCGATGTCGACGGCAAGTCCTGGGCGGCGTTCGGCGACGGCACCTTCGATGTCAACGAGCGCCTGCGGGTCAAGGGCGGCGTGCGCTACACCGACGAGCGCAAGTCGCGCGACGGCATCGGCGGCAACTGGACCATCGGCCTGGGCGGCGACGGCGGCGTGTTCCAGACCCGCCTCGGCACCGAAGGCTTCAAGCCGACCCTGCTCGACCGGCCCTCGTTCGAGGTGACCGGCCTGACCAGCAACGCCGACCTCGCCCGTTTCCTGCTGCAGGGCATCCTGCAGGCCGGCGCGCGCGACACCATGCAGCAACAACTCGCCGGCATCGTCGATGGCAGCCGCCCGAACGGCACCTGCGTCGACCGCCCCGACACCGGCGGCAACACCGTCAACTGCCCGGCTAACGGCCAGCACAGCTTTCTCGTGCTGGGCGTGCCGTCGGCGCAGCACGGCTCGAGCGCATTCGACTTCATCGACTGGCGCCTGGGCTTCGAGTACGACCTCAGCGAGCGCAACCTGCTATACGCGACCGTCTCCACCGGCCACAAGGCCGGCGGTTTCAACGACAGCTTCGACGTCAACGTGATTCCGGAAACCTACAAGCCGGAGAAACTGACCGCGTTCGAAATCGGCTCGAAGAACTCCTTCGAGTTCCTCGGCCGCACTTCGACCTTCAACGTCAGCGGCTTTTACTACGACTACGACGACCAGGTCTTCCAGGACCTCAGCGTGATTGCCTTCAACCCCGACGGCGAGGCCACCGGTTTCGCCCTGGTCAATCGCAACGTCGGCAAGTCCGAGCTGTACGGCATCGAGGCCGAAAGCCGCCTGCGCTTCGGCGGCGGTTTCACCCTCGACCTCAATGCGCTGTACCTGCAGACCGAGATCAAGGAGGGCATCGTCGCCGACGTGCGCAGCCAGGACTTCGGCAACGGCGGCATCACCTCGCAGATCGACCTGTCCGGCAACGACCTGCCGCTGTCGTCCAAATACACCTTCAATGCGCGTTTGCAACAGGCCATCGAGTTCTCGCGCGGCACCTTCGACTGGCAGGTGCTGGCTGCGTATCGCTCGTCGTTCTTCCTGACCCAGTACAACGACCGCGACGTGATCTTCCTGCGCGACACTGCCGGCACCGTCGACCGTATCGAAGAGTCGGCGACCGCGGGCTTCCCCGACGAGCAGAAGGGCTTTACCCAGATCAACGCCGGCGCCGGTTTCACCACGCTCGACGGCGCCTGGCGGGTCGAGGTTTGGGGCAGCAACCTGACCAACAAGGACGTGTCGCAGAAGGCCCTGGTCGGCTCCGGCGTCAACACGCGCTTCCTCAACGATGCGCGCAGCTACGGCGTGCGGGTGCGCTGGAACTTCTGATGGCTGTCGTACCGCGTCCCAAGCCCCTCGCTCCGCTCCGCGCGAACCTCCACGGCGTGCGGGCGGGGCGAAGGGGATTCGAAGCGGACGTGGGCGAAGACCGGGGGGCGTTCGACGAGTTTCCGTGCGCCATCTTCCCGCCGCCGCGCCGCCTCCCGCGCAGCACACTTAGCCACTGCAATCGAATTCATCGATGAACAGCGGCCGCGACCATGGCCGCGCCGCACGGCAGCGCGTAGAACGGCGAAGACACCGCCCCGGACAGATAGGACCGCATGAAACTCTCCCTGCTCGACGCCCTCATCGTCCTGGTCTACCTGGCCGGCGTGTTCGCTCTCGCGCAGTGGGTCTCGCGCGAGAAACCCGGGCACGAGAAAACCGCAAAGGATTACTTTCTCGCCAGCAAGGCGCTGCCGTGGTGGGCGATCGGCGCGTCCCTGATCGCCGCCAACATCTCCGCCGAGCAGATCATCGGCATGTCCGGGTCCGGCTATGCGCTCGGCCTGGCGATCGCGTCTTATGAATGGATGGCGGCGGCGACCTTGCTGGTGGTCGGCAAGTTCTTCCTGCCGATCTTCCTGCGCAACGGCATCTACACCATGCCGCAGTTCCTCGAGGAACGTTACGGCACCCGCATCCGCACCCTGATGGCGGTGTTCTGGCTCGGCCTGTACGTATTCGTCAACCTGACCTCGATCCTGTGGCTCGGTTCGCTGGCGATCGTGCAGGTGACCGGTATGGACCAGATGCTGGCGCTGAGCCTGCTCGGCGGTTTCGCCCTGGCCTATCAGCTGTACGGCGGGCTCAAGGCGGTCGCGTTGACCGACATCGTGCAGGTGTCGTTGCTGGTGCTCGGCGGCTTGCTGGTCGCCGGGCTGACCCTGAGCAAGATCGGCGATGGCGCCGGCATCGTCGCCGGCTTCAAGACCTTGTGGGCGACGCATCCTGAGCACTTCAAGATGATCCTGCCGCCGGACAGCCCCTTCTACAAGGATCTGCCCGGCATCGGCGTATTGGTCGGCGGCCTGTGGGTGGCGCACGTCAGCTACTGGGGTTTCAATCAGTACATCATCCAGCGCGCCCTGGCCGCCAAGGACCTGCGCGAGGCGCAGAAAGGCATCGTATTCGCCGCGATCCTGAAGCTGGTGCTGCCGATCATCGTGGTGCTGCCGGGCATCGCCGCGGTGATGCTGGCGCCGGGCCTGGAACGCAACGACGATGCCTACCCCGCGATGATGGCGCTGCTGCCGACCGGCGCGCTGGGCCTGGTGTTCGCGGCCCTGATCGCGGCGATCGTGGCCTCGCTGGCGTCGAAGATCAATTCGGTCGCGACCATCTTCACCCTCGACTTCTACGCCAAGCACCGCCCGGATGCGTCGGAGCGAAAGCTGGTGCGGATCGGCCGCATCACCGCGGCGGTGTCGATCGCGATCGGCATCCTGACCGCGCGGCCGCTGCTAGGCAGCTTCGATCAGGGCTTCCAGTACATCCAGGAATACACCGGCTTCTTCACCCCGGGCATCGTGGTGATCTTCGTGCTCGGCCTGTTCTGGAAGCGCGCCAACGAAGCCGGCGCACTCGCCGCGGCGGTGGGCTCGTTGGCGCTGTCGATCGTGCTCAAGCAAGCCTGGCCGGAGCTGCCCTTCGTCAACCGCGTCGGCGTGGTGTTCGTACTGGCGGCGATCCTGGCGGTCGCGGTGTCCTTGCTGACGCCGTCCGGCGCCGGTCGCGACCGCATCCATACCGACGGCGTGAGCTTTGCCACCGCGCCTTCGTTCAACATCGCCGCGATCGCCGTGCTGGCGATCCTGGTCGCGCTGTACACGCTGTTCTGGTGAGCGCGGCTGTTCTGGTAAGTGCGAGCGCGCGAGCCCGGCGGGCGCCGCGCGCCGCGCATATCGCCTCGGCGCATCGCCCGTGCGCCGGCTCAGCGCCGGCGCGTGCGGCCCTTGCCGATCGGACCGGTCGACTGGCGCAACTGCAGCTCGTAGCCGGCGGTGATCATCTGACCGCCGTCGGGCGCCTTGATGCGCTTGAACAACTCGTGGGTCGCCAGGCGGCCCATCTCGCGCGTCGGCTGGCGCACCGTGGTCAGCGGCGGATAGATCTGGCGCGCGATCGGCGTGTCGTCGAAGCCGCACACCGACACGTCGCCCGGAATCGACAAGCCCATCTCGCTGGCGGTGCGGATCGTGCCCGCGGCCATGTCGTCGTTGGCGGCGAAGATCGCGGTCGGCCGATCCGCCATCAACAACAGACGCTGGGCGCAGATCGCGCCGGTGTCGTAGTGGAAGTCGCCGTCGATCACCAGTTCGGGATCGTAGGCGATGCCGGCCGCGGCAAGACCGTCGCGATAACCGTTCAAGCGCCACTGGCTGGCGCCGTGTTCGGGATGGCCCTTGATGTGGGCGATGCGGCGATGACCCAGCGAGACCAGGTGGGCCATCATCTCGCGCACCGCGCGTTCTTCGTCGAGGACCACGCCGATGCGGCCGCCGCGCAGTTTCGGCGAGATGTTGGCGTAGGGAATGCCGAGCTGGCCGAGGCGCTTCATCAGGCCGGGGTGATCGGTCAGCGGCGGCGTCAACACCAGACCGTCGGCGCGCGAGTGCTGGATGATCTCGTCGACGTGGGCGACGAATTTGCGTTCGCCGTAGGTCACCGGCGCCAGCATCAGGTTGTAGTGATGGGCGATGCAGGCATCGAGCATGCCTGCCTGCACTTCCATCAGATAGTTGCTCGACGGGTTGTCGTAGAGCAGCGCGACCAGGAACGAACGCTGGCCGGCGAGGCTGCGCGCCGAGGGATTGGGGCGGTACTGCAACTTGCGCGCGGCGGCTTCGACGCGCTTGCGCGTGTCCTCGCTGACGTTCGGTTCCTGGTTGAGTACGCGCGAGACGGTCTTCATCGACACGCCCGCCGCTTCCGCTACATCTTCGATGCGTACTCGCATGACCGGTCGTTTCCCTTGCCGCGTGTTCTGCGCATTTTGCCAGAATGCGCGCCGAATACTCATCTATTGCGCGCGACGACGACGAACGGATTCGCAGATCGTGCCCCATCGTATCGCCCCAACAGGAGTGAACCATGAATGCAACGACGAGCGAACGCGTTCGCGCCGCGGTTCCATCGATCCAAGTGTGCCGCTCGCGGGGGCGCTGGCGGCTGTGCGCGCTCGCCCTCGCCTTGTTGCCGGCCTTGGCCGTCGCGGCCGAGGGCGTAGCCAAGATCGATCCGGCCCACTGGCCGGCGCTGAAGGCGCCCTTGCCGCGCGACGAGGCGCTGGAGCGGCGCATCGCCGAGCTGATGGCGAAGATGAGCGTAGAGGAAAAAGTCGGCCAGATCGTCCAGGCCGACATCAACAGCGCCACGCCCGAGGATGTGCGCAAGTACCATCTGGGCTCGGTACTGGCCGGCGGCAACTCCGAACCCGGCGGCATTTCCGAGCCCGGCGGGCGCTACGACGCGCCGCCGCAGGAGTGGCTGGACATCGCCGACCGCTTCTATGCGGCATCGATGGACGCCAGCGACGGCAAGGTCGCGATCCCCATCCTGTTCGGCATCGACGCGGTGCACGGTCACAATAATCTGATCGGCGCGACCCTGTTCCCGCACAACATCGGCTTGGGCGCGACCCGCAACCCCGAACTGATCCGGCGCATCGGCGAGGCCACCGCGGCGGAAGTACGCGCGACCGGCATGGAGTGGACCTTCGCGCCGACCCTGACGGTGCCGCGCGACGATCGCTGGGGCCGCACCTACGAAGGCTATTCCGAAGACCCGCGGGTGGTCGCCAGCTATGCCGCGGCGGCGATCGAAGGCCTGCAGGGCAAGCTCGGCAGCAAACAATTCCTCGACGGCGCGCACGTGATCGCCACCGCCAAGCATTTCCTCGCCGACGGCGGGACTTTAGAGGGCCGCGACCAGGGCGATGCCCACATCGGCGAGGCCGAACTGCGCGACGTGCACGGCGCCGGTTATCCGCCCGCGCTGGAAGCCGGCGCGCAGACGGTGATGGCCTCGTTCTCGAGTTGGCAGGGCCAGAAGATGCACGGCAACCGCGAGTTGCTGACCCAGGTGTTGAAGCAGCGCATGGGCTTCGACGGCTTCGTGGTCGGCGACTGGAACGCGCACGGGCAGCTGACCGGTTGCAGCAATGAGAACTGTGCGGCGGCGTTCAATGCCGGCGTCGACATGCTGATGGCGCCCGACAGTTGGCGTGGCTATTACGACAACGCGCTCAAGCAAGTGCGCAGCGGCGAGATCGCGATGGCGCGGCTAGACGATGCGGTGGCGCGCATCCTGCGGGTCAAACTGCGTCTGGGCCTGTTCGAAGCCGGCGCACCGTCCAAGCGCCCGCTCGGCGGCAAGTTCGAGGTGCTCGGCAGCCCCGAGCATCGCGCGGTCGCGCGCCAGGCGGTGCGCGAGTCGCTGGTGTTGCTGAAGAATCAGGGCGGCCTGCTGCCGTTGCGGCCGCAGCAACGCATCCTGGTCGCCGGCGATGGCGCCGACAACATCGCCAAGCAGTCCGGCGGCTGGACCCTGAACTGGCAGGGCACCGGCCTGAAACCAGGCGACTTCCCGAATGCGCAATCGATCTGGTCGGGCCTGCGCGAGGGCATCCAGGCCGCGGGCGGCCAGGCCGAACTCGCCGTCGACGGCCAGTACAAGAGCAAGCCCGACGTCGCCATCGTCGTCTACGGCGAGGACCCGTACGCCGAATTCCAGGGCGACCTGCGCACGCTCGCGTTCCGGCCGACCCGCAATCCGGAACTCGAACTGATCAAGCGCCTGAAATCGCAGGGCATCGCCGTGGTCAGCGTGCTGCTGTCGGGCCGGCCGCTGTGGGTCAATCGCGAGATCAACGCCTCCGATGCCTTTGTCGCTGCGTGGTTGCCGGGTTCGGAAGGCGGCGGCATCGCCGACGTGCTGCTGCGCGACGGCCACGGCGGCATCGCCCACGACTTCAAGGGCAGGTTGCCGTACTCGTGGCCGAAGACCGCGGTGCAGGTGGCGAATGTCGGCGACAAGGACTATGCACCGCAGTTCGCCTTCGGCTATGGCCTGAGCTATGCCCGCGGCGGCGAGGTCGCGGCCTTGTCGGAGGACCCGGGCACGGCCGATCTCGATCAACGTTCGATGCAGTTCCTCGGCCGCGGCGCCTTGCCGCGCGCCTGGCGCCTGCGCGTCGATTCGCAGGGCAAGCACGGCGAAGCGAGCAAGCCGCCGCTGGCGACCGCGGATCGCGCGCTCGCGATCACCGCGGTCGACTACCAGGCGCAGGAAGACGCCTGGCGCCTGCAATGGAACGGCGATGCCAAGGTGGAATGGGTCGCCGACACGCCGGTCGAACTGGTGCGCGAGACCAACGGCGACGTGCAGTTGCTGATCGACCTCAAAGTCGACGCGGTCGGCGCGGGCGAGACGAACCTGATCGCCGCCTGCGGGCCGAAGTGCGGGTCCAAGGTACCGTTCGGCGACACCTTGCGCGGCCTGCCGCGCGGCCAGTGGCTGCGCATCGGCGTGCCCCTGAAATGCGTGCGTGCCGGCGGCGCCGACATGGCCAAGCTCGAGGTGCCGTTCGGCCTGCAGGCCTCGGCCGGGACGACGATCACCCTGCACGAAGTGGCCTATGGCACCGACGCCGACCGGGTCGCGGACTGCAAGCGCCAATAAGCCGCCTCGTCGCAATCGTGGGCGCCCGCGTCATCGCTTTAGCCCCTCTCCCGTTCACGGGAGAGGGGTTGGGGTGAGGGGGCACCACACCCTGGACAGTTTGTCCTGTGGCAGTTTGCCGCAGGCCCGCCGCGCGGGCATCGACTAGGATGCCGCGCATGAACGCATCGAGCAGTGCACGTCCGCTCCTCAGCGGCCTGATCGTCGACGACGACATGGCCTATGCCGCGACCCTCCAGCGCAGCCTGGGCCGCCGCGGCGTCGAAACCCGCACCGCGGCGAGCATCGCCGAAACCCTGGAACTGGCCCTGCGGCAAGTGCCGGCCTTCGCCCTGATCGACCTCAAACTGGGACACGAATCTGGCCTGCAACTGATCCGTCCCTTGCGCGAGCTGCGCGCCGACATGCGCATCGTGCTGGTGACCGGGTACGCCAGCGTCGCCACCGCGGTCGACGCGATCAAGCGCGGTGCCGACGACTATCTGCCCAAACCGGCGAGCATCTCCAACATCCTCGCCGTGCTCGGACTGGAGTCGTGCGACACGCCCCCGGTGCTGCCCGCGCCGGAGACGATGATGCCGTTGCGGCGGATGGAGTGGGAGCACATCCAGCAGGCCCTGACCGATACCGGCGGCAACATCTCCGCTACCGCGCGTTTGCTTGGGATGCATCGCCGCTCTTTGCAGCGAAAACTGGGTAAACGTCCGGGGCCGGAGCGCGGTTTGATCGGGTTTTGAGGTTGGGGTGGCCTGCGCCGTATCAGTCTTGCGACGCCATCGGCTGGAGCCCAGGGTAGGAGCGACGCAAGTCGCGACCGCGCTGTGATGGTCTTGCTTCGAAGCGATCAAGCAAGGTCAAGGTCAGGATCAAACGCCAAAAGCTTCCGCCACTAAAGCGGCGGGTTACTTTCTTTTGT
>NZ_JMTZ01000060.1 GCF_000731095.1 Lysobacter antibioticus
CCCGATGAAAAACGGCGCGCATCCTTGCGCGCCGCCCTCCGGGTCTTCGATTGCCTCCGCGAGTGCGAGACGGCGCACAGCAACGGCAACGGCCGTCGCTGCTCTTGGGTAGGAGCGGCGCAAGCCGCGACCGCGCCACAGCAGACTCGCGACGAAATCAGATGGCACCGATTTTCACCGGAACGACGGAATACACGGGCAAAAGATAAGATCCGACAATCCCAAGAGGCCGCGATAGCGCCCCCTTCGCTCCCCTCACCCACCCCGCTCCCACGGCGGCACCTCGCCGAACCACTCGGCGAGAAAATCCACGAACACGCGCACCCGCGTCGGTACGAAACGGCGTTGCGGCATCACCGCGCTGATCGCGGTGTCGGGCAAGGTGTAATCGGGCAACACCCGCACCAATCGCCCGCTGCGCAGATCCTCATGCACGTGCCAGACCGAGAAGTGGGCGATGCCGAGGCCGGCGATCGCGGCGTCGCGCAGGACTTCGCCGAAGTTGCTCTCGAGGTGGCCGTTGACGCGCATGCTGGAGGCATGGCCGTCGCGGTCGAGCAGGCTCCAGTACTCCATGCGCCCCTGCGCGCCGACCAAGAGCAGGCATTCGTGGTCGGCCAGGTCCTGCGGTATGCGCGGGGCGACGCGACGCCGCAGGTAGTCGGGCGAACAGGCCAACACGCGGCGATTGTCGGCGAGCTTGCGCGCGACCAGGCTGGAGTCGTCGAGCGGGCCGATCCGGATGGCGAGGTCCATGCCGGAACCGATCAAGTCCAGGCGTTCGTCGTTGAGGTTGACGCTGAGCCGCACCGCCGGATAGCGGCGCTGGAACTCCGGCAGCAGGGGCGAGATGTACATGCGCCCGAACGAGGCCGAGGTGGTCACGCGCAGGATGCCGCTCGGCTCGCTGCCGGCCTGGCGCAGGTCGGCGGTCAGGGCTTCGAGCTCCTCGATCACCGCGCGGCCGCGTTCGGCCAGGGCCGTGCCTTCGGCGGTGGCGTGCAGTTGCCGGGTAGTCCGGTGCAGCAGGCGCACGCCCAGGTCGCGTTCGAGCCGCTTCAGGCGTTGGCTGGCGACCGCGACCGACAGGTCGAGGCTGCGGGCGGCGGCGCTGATCGAGCCGAGGTCGAGCACGCGCAGGAACAAGCTGAGGTCGGCGATGCGGTCCATGGCATTCTCAACGAATTGTTGATAGTGATTCGTCATCTTGGTCGTTTTTCCACAAGATGCAACGGCCTAGGCTGCCGCATCGTTTCCGCGGACCCGCCGCCATGCATGCCTCCTCCCCCGCTACACCCGCCGCCCGCCGCGGCCTGCCGGTCGCGCTGTACGCGCTGACCGTCGGCGCCTTCGGCATCGGCACCACCGAATTCGTGATCATGGGCCTGCTGCTGCAGGTCGCCGCCGACCTGCAGGTCGGCCTGGCCGCGGCCGGGCTGTTGATCTCCGGCTACGCCCTGGGCGTGTTCGTCGGCGCGCCGGTGCTGACCATCGCCACTGGGCGCATGCCGCGCAAGGCGGTGCTGGTGGCGCTGATGGTGATCTTCACCATCGGCAACATCGTCTGTGCGATCGCGCCGAACTACACCGTGCTGATGATCGCGCGGGTGATCACCTCGCTCGCCCACGGCACCTTCTTCGGCGTCGGCGCGGTGGTCGCGACCGGCCTGGTGCCGGCCGACAAGAAAGCCTCGGCGATCTCGATCATGTTCACCGGCCTGACCGTCGCCACCCTGCTCGGCGTGCCGGCCGGCGCCTGGCTCGGCCTGCACCACGGTTGGCGTTCGACGTTCTGGGCCGTGGCCGTGATCGGCCTGATCGCCACCGTCGTCATCGCCACCCTGGTGCCGAAAGAAAAGAAGGCGCCCGAGCCTGTCGCGCTGCGCAAGGAAGTGAAAGCGGTGGTGCATCCGCAGGTGCTGCTCGGCTTGGCGATGACGGTGCTCGGCTTCGCCGGCGTGTTCACGGTCTACACCTTCATCCAGCCGATCCTGACCCGCATCAGCGGGTTCGGCGAGGCCGCGGTGTCGCCGATCCTGTTGGTGTTCGGCGTCGGCATGATCCTCGGCAACATCCTCGGCGGGCGCCTGGCCGACAAACGCCTCGCCCCGGCCTTGATCTCGACCCTGATCGCGCTGGCCGTCGTACTCGGGCTGATGACCTTCGCCCTGCACAACCAGATCGCCGCGATCGCCTTCGTCGGCCTGCTCGGCGTCGCCGCGTTTGCGACGGTGTCGCCGCTGCAGCTGTGGGTGCTGCAGAAGACCGATCCGGCTGGGCAGAACCTGGCATCCAGCCTCAACATCGGCGCCTTCAACCTCGGCAACGCGCTCGGCGCCTGGCTCGGCGGCGCGGTGATCGAATACGGCCCCGGCCTCGGTGCGGTGACCTGGGTCGCGGCCTTGGTGACGCTGTCGGGCCTGGTGTTGGCGGTGTGGGCGGCGCGCTTGGATGCGCCCGGGCGGACGGCGATGGCCGTGGGCAAGGAAAGCGACGACGCGGTTGCCGCGTGCGCGGCGGGTTGAGTGTTGCCCGTCGTGCGCGTGCCGTTACACGTGTGTGCTTTTAATTTTGCTCGTCACCCCCGCGTAGGGCGGGGTGAAGGGATGCGCTTGCGAGCCACTGGCTCGCGCATCAGTGAACGCCAGGGCGCTGTGCGCCCTGGCCGGGCCGCAGAGACTTCAGAGCCATGTCGCGGTAAAGCCCTGGATTCCCGCCTACGCGGGAATGACGGTAATCCCGACTCATCACTCCACTGCGAAAAACCCCGGCGACTGCGTCAGCCGCTCGCCGAGGAACTGCAGGAACACGCGGGTGCGCAGCGGCTGATAGCGGCGCGACGGATACAACAGGAAGGCCTCGTGCGGCGAGGCCTTCCATTGCGGCAACACCCAGGCCAACTCGCCGCTGTCGATCAGATCCTGCACCAGCCAGGCCGGCGCCAATCCCAGGCCGCTGCCGATCAGGAAACTTTCGCGAATGCCGAGCGAATTGTTGATGCGGTAGCGGCCGTTGGCGCTGAGCTTGACCGTCTCGCCATCGGGGCCGTGCAGTTCGTAGTGCTCGCTGGCCCAGGCGAAGCGCAGGTAGTTGTGCGCGAGCACGTCCTGCGGCCGTTCGATCCTGGGATGGCTGCGCAGGTAGCCGACCGACGCGACCAGGCCGCGCGGCGACACCGCGACGCGACGCGCGACCACGTTCGGCGGCAAGGTCGCGCCGAGCCGCAAGGCGATGTCCATGCCCTCTTCGACCAGATCGACGAAACGGTCGTTGAGGATCAGCTCGATCTCGATCTGCGGGTACAGCGCGAGGAACTCCTGCACCAGACGGTTCATGCGCAGCACGCCGACGCTGACCGGCGCGCTGACCCGCAACAGGCCGGCCGGGGTTTCGGTGGAGCCGCGCGCGTCGGCGACGGCCTCGCCGTATTCCTCCAACACCCGCCGCGCGCGTTCGTAGAACCGCCGGCCTTGTTCGGTCGGGGCGAGGTGGGTGGTGCTCCGTTGCAGCAGGCGCACGCCGAGGTCCTGTTCGAGTGCGGCGACGATCTTGCTGACCGTCGGCTGGGTCGTGTGCTGTTCGCGCGCGACCGCCGACAGGCTGCCGAGTTCGACCGCGCGCACGAAGGTCTGCATGGAGCGGAGGGTGTCCACGGGGACCTCGCTGTCGTTTCGGCAAGTCATTCCAATATGGAATGGGCTATATGCGATTTTGCCTTCTACCGGCCAGATTCGGAAGAACCTAACTTGAACCCCGTCGAATCCGCGACGCCTGCCGAACCCAAGCCATGAAGACTTCCCTGCTCAAGCCCCTGACCGCCGCACTGCTGGCCGTCGCTTTCATCGCCCCCGCCCAGGCCGCCGACGCCGCCCACTGGGTCGGCACCTGGAGCGCCAGCCCGCAGCCGACCTTGGCCCCCGATTTCGTCCTGCCCAACGGCGCCCCCGCCGAGCTGCGCGACCAGACCCTGCGCCAGGTCGCGCGGGTCAGCGTCGGCGGCTCGCGGGTCCGCATCGAGCTGTCGAACGCCTACGGCGACCGCCCGGTGACCATCGGCGCGGCGCATATCGCCCGCAGCGCCGGCGCTGCCGGCATCGAGACCGGCAGCGACCGCGCCCTGAGCTTCGGCGGCCAGCCGTCGGTGACGATCCAGCCCGGCGCGCCGGTGCTCAGCGATCCGGTCGAACTGGAGGTCGCCGCGCTCGGCGAGGTCGCGGTGAGCCTGTACCTGCCGCAGGCCACGCCGCTCCAGAGCTTCCATTGGGAAGGCCGCCAGGACGCTTACCTCGTCGCCGGCAATCGCGTCGCCGACGCCGTCTTGGCGAAGGGACAGGTGCTGCAGACGCGTCCCTGGCTCAGCGGCGTCATCGTCGACGCGCCGCGCCCGACCCGCAGCGTGATCGCGCTCGGCGATTCGATCACCGACGGCGCCGGTTCCACGCCGAACCGCAACCAGCGTTGGCCCGACGCACTTGCCGCACGCTTGGCGCAACGCGACATCGCCGTGCTCAACGCCGGCATCTCCGGCGGCCAGGTGCTCAACGACGGCATGGGCGTCAGCGCCCTCGCCCGCTTCGAGCGCGACGTGCTCGGGCGCAAGGCCGATGCCGCGATCGTCCTGCTGGGCATCAACGACATCGCCTGGCCCGGCAGCAGCTTCGAACCCAAGCGTGAGGCCATGAGCGCCGAGCGCCTGATCGCCGGCTACCGACAACTGATCGCCCGCGCCCGCACTCAGTCGGTGCGGATCGTCGGCGCGACGCTCACCCCGTTCGAAGGCGCGCTCGAAGGTTCGCCGGTCCACGGCTATTACGACCTCGACAAAGACCGCGTGCGCCAGACGGTGAACGAATGGATCCGCAGCAGCGGCGAGTTCGATGCGGTGGTCGATTTCGATGCGGTCGTCCGCGACCCGCAGCACCCCGCGCGTTTCCTGCCGGCCTACGACTCCGGCGACCACCTGCACCCCGGCGACGCCGGCTACCGCGCGATGGCCGCAGCCATCGACGAAGCCCTGCTGTTCGGCCGCTGATTCCCCTTCCCACGAGGACACCACCATGGATTACCGCACACTCGGCCGCTCCGGCTTCAAGGTTTCCGCACTCGGCTTCGGCGCCGGCACCTTCGGCGGCAAAGGCCCGCTGTTCAGCGCCTGGGGCAATACCGACACCGACCAGGCACGCCGCCTGGTCGACCTGAGCCTCGACGCCGGGGTCAACTTCTTCGACACCGCCGACGTCTATTCCGACGGCGCCTCCGAATCGATCCTCGGCGCGGCGATCAAGGGCCGTCGCGACGAGGTCGTGTTGTCGACCAAGCTGACCCTGCGCGCCGGCGACGGCCCCAACGATGTCGGCGCCTCGCGTCACCATTTGCTGCGCGCCACCGACAAGGCGCTCAAGCGCCTCGATACCGACTACATCGACCTGCTGCAGCTTCATCACTTCGATGCGATGACGCCGGTCGAGGAGGTGATGTCGACGCTCGACGACCTGGTCCGCGCCGGCAAGGTGCGCTACATCGGCGCGTCGAACTTTTCCGGCTGGCAACTGATGAAATCGCAAGCCGCCGCCGACCGTTACGGTTACTCGCGCTTCGTCGCCAACCAGACCTATTACTCGCTGATCGGCCGCGACTACGAATGGGAGCTGATGCCGCTCGGCCAGGACCAGGGCGTCGGCGCAGTGGTGTGGAGCCCGCTCGGCTGGGGCCGGCTGACCGGCAAGATCCGCCGCGGCCAGCCGCTGCCCGAAGGCAGCCGCCTGCACGACACCGAAGGCTTCGCCCCGCCGGTCGACCCGGAGCGTTTGTACCGCGTGGTCGATGCGCTCGACGAGATCGCCGCCGAGACCGGCAAGAGCGTGCCCCAGATCGCCTTGAACTGGCTGCTGCAGCGGCCGACCGTATCGACCGTGCTGATCGGCGCGCGCAACGAGGAGCAACTGCGGCAGAACCTCGGCGCGATCGGCTGGAACCTCGATGCGGCGCAGATCGCGAAACTCGACGCAGCCAGCGCCGTCACGCCGCCCTACCCTTACTACCCGTATTGGAACGGACAATTCGCCGAACGCAATCCGGCGCCGGTCTGATCCCCACGCTTGCTCATTCCCTCATTCCCTCGTCTCGTCCTGTCCTGGAGTCTCCATGAAAGCCGTCGCCCTGACCCGTTACCTGCCCATCGACGATCCGCAGTCGCTGCTCGACGTCGAGCTGCCCGCGCCGAACGCGAGCGGCCACGACCTGCTGGTGCGGGTCGAGGCCATCTCGGTCAACCCGGTCGACACCAAGGTACGCTCGCCCAAGCCGCAGGTCGAAGCACAGCCGCGCGTGCTCGGCTACGACGCCGCCGGCGTGGTCGAGGCCGTCGGCGAAGCGGTCGCCCGCTTCAAGGTCGGCGACCGCGTCTACTACGCCGGCGACATCACCCGTCCCGGCACGAACAGCGAGTTGCATCTGGTCGACGAACGCATCGTCGGCGCGGCGCCGAAGTCGCTGAGCGCGGCCGAAGCCGCGGCGCTGCCGCTGACCGCGATCACCGCCTGGGAACTGTTGTTCCAGCGCATGCCCTACGACAGCGAACACGGCGGCCGCGGCAAGACCTTGCTGGTCATCGCCGGTGCCGGCGGAGTCGGCTCGATCGCTATCCAGATCGCCAAGCGCGCCGGCTTCCGCGTCGTCGCCACCGCCTCGCGTGCGGAAACGGTCGAATGGTGCCGGCGCATGGGCGCCGATGAAGTGGTCGATCATCGCCAGCCGCTGGCGCCGCAGTTGCAGGCGCTCGGCATCGAACAGGTCGATGCCGCGCTCAATCTGGCCGATACCGATCGTTACTGGGAGGTGCTCGGCGAACTGCTCGCGCCGCAAGGCCACGTGGGCCTGATCGTCGAACCGAGCGGCGCCTTGAAGATCGGCGACCCCTACAAGGCCAAGTGCATCGGCATCCACTGGGAAATGATGTTCGCGCGCCCGCGCTTCCGCACCGCCGACATGATCGAACAAGGCCGCTTGCTCGACCGCGTCGCCGAACTGATCGACGCCGGCGAACTCAAGGGCACGCACACGCAGACCCTCGGCAAGATCGATGCGCAGACTTTGCGAGAGGCGCATCGCCGCCTGGAGTCGGGGACTACGATCGGGAAGGTGGTGTTGGCGGGTTGGTGAAGGGTGCGTTCCTTAGTCACCGAAGCATGACGCTGAAGTCTCTTGGGGCCGGCATGCCGGCCCCTTCCCATTCCTCTTTACCGACTCGGCTTCATGCCGCTTTCGGCGCCGAGCGCGCTTCTTCGTAGCTGTCGAACACCATCGAGGCCGAGGCCCGGCCCTGCGTCAACGAACGAAGGGTGGTCGTATAGCCCGACAACTGCGCCAACGGCGCACGCGCGGTGACGTCGGTCCGGTTGCCCTTGTCCTCGATCGACAGCACGCGTCCGGAACGCCGCTGCAGGTCGCCGACCACATCGCCGACGTTGCCGGCAGGCGTGTCGACGACCAGCGCCATGACCGGTTCGAGCAAGGTCGTGCCGGCCGAGGCCAACGCCGCCTTCAGCGCGTCCGACGCGGCACGCTGGAACGCCAGTTCCGACGAATCCACCGCATGCGTCTCGCCGTCCACCAGGCTGACGCTGAGGCCGACCACCGGGTAGCCGCGCGGGCCTTCCGCCAGCGCCGCACGCAGGCCCTTCTCGGTCGCGGCGACGAAGTTTCTCGGCACCACGCCGCCGCTGGTGCGGTCGACGAACTCAAACTGACCGTCGCTGCGCGGCGTCACATCGATCACCACGCGCGCGAACTGGCCGGAACCGCCGTTCTGCTTCGACAGCTTGCCTTCCACGCCCGACACCGGCTTGCTCGGTGTTTCCTGGTAAGCCACGCGCGGCGAACCGGTGCGCACCTCGACGTTCCACTCCTGGCGCAGGCGCTCGACCATGACGTCGAGATGCAGCTCGCCCATGCCCCACACCAGCGTTTCGCCAGTCTCGGCATCCGTGCCGACGCGGAACGACGGGTCCTCCTGGGCCAAGCTCGCCAGGCCCTGTCCGAGACGGATCAGGTCGCTGGCCTTGCCGGCCGTCAGACGCCACGACAACACCGCCGGCTGGGCCTGGATCGAGTCCAGCACCAGCTTGTGTCCGACGCCGCTGAGGCTTTCGCCGCTGACCGCGTCCTTCCATCCCGCCACCGCGACGATCTCGCCGGCATAGGCCACCTCGACGTCCTGGCCGCGGTTGGCCTGCACCACCTGCAAGCGACCGACGCGTTGCGCGCGCCCGCGTCCCGAAGCCCACACCGTGTCGCCGACCCGCAAGGTGCCGGAGTACAGCCGGATGAACGACAGCGCGCCGTGCTCCTGGTGCACGATCTTGAACAACAGACCGCTCAGCGGGCCGGTCGCGTCGGCCGCGAGGGACACCTCGCCGGCTTCGCTTTCGGCCTGCACCGCAGGACGGTCCAGAGGCGACGGCAGGTAATCGACGATCGCGTCCAACAGCGTTTCCACGCCCTTGTTCTTGAACGCCGAGCCGGCCAGCACCGGCGTGCCCGCGCCTTTCAGGGTGGCGCGTCGCAGCGCCGCCTTGAGCAGCGCGGCATCGATGGCGCGCGCGTCGAGGAAGGCCTCGGCGAGCTCGTCGTCGTGGTCGGCGACCTGTTCGATCAGGCAGTTACGCAGCGGCGCGTACTCGGCGGCCTCTTCGTCGCTCCAGGCGCGCCGCAGGCTCGCGCCGGCGTCGTCCCACAGCAGCACGCTGCGATCGACCAGATCGACCCAACCGCGCAACTCGCTTTCCGCGCCGAGCGGCCGACCGATCGGCCACGGCGTCGCATCGAGCTTGTCGCGCATCTGCGCGAGCACGAGATCGAACGAGGCGCCGACGCGGTCCATCTTGTTGACGAACGCGATCGAGGGCACGCCGTGGCGACGCGCCTGGCGCCACACGGTTTCCGATTGCGGCTGCACGCCGTCGACCGCACTGAACACGGCGACGGCACCGTCGAGCACGCGCAGGGAACGTTCCACTTCGATCGCGAAATCGATATGTCCCGGGGTGTCGATGATCGTCAGCCGGTGTTCGGCCTGGTCCTGCGGCGTCCAGAAGGTCTGCACCGCGGCCGCGCCGATGGTGATGCCGCGACGCTGTTCGATCTCGGTGTAGTCGGTGGTCGCCGCGCCGTCGTGGACTTCGCCGACGCGATGGATGGCGCCGGTTTTCCACAACAAGCGTTCGGTCAGCGTGGTCTTGCCGGCGTCGACGTGGGCGATGATGCCGAGGTTGCGCCAGCGGGAGGGGGTGGAAACGTTACGAAGCGTGGTGTTCATGAGAATGCTTGCCTTGTTGCCAACATGGGAGGCCGCGCGTCCCTGTTGGCTACGGGGCGCGCGGCTAGGTTTGGGTTTCGGCCGTGGAATTCATGGCACGTTCTCCTTGGTTTTCCGGGCATTGCAGTGAAGGGAATCCGACGCGGGAACCTGTTCGGTCCGGGCCGGCGAAAAACAGCGGGCAATAAAAAAGCACCCTTGCGGGTGCTCTGTTCTGGTGTGGCTTCGATCGGTCGATTACATCGACCCGGAACCGAAGATCACAGGAGGCAGGCGCACCCGGCCCGCGCTCTCGCGCTGGGCTTGCAGCGATATCAGTAGCGGGAACGACTTCATGGATGCGGTGCGACTGCGGTTTTGGGTGTGCATAGAGTAAGGCCGGCGCGTCAGGAGTCAATCGGATTGGGGCCAGGACTGGTGGGATTTATCGTTCCACCCGATGCACAAAGCACGGGCCGCATCGTCTGCCTTCGAAGGTACGTAGCGGGCGCGGACCATTGCCCCCTTTGAGAAGGGGGCGAGCGCTCGACGCGGGCTTCGCTGCGGAGTGAGATTCGGAGCGCGGGGGATTTGCTTTGGCTTTGGCTTTGGCTTTGGCTTTGAGAGGAGCAAAGCAAATCCCCCCTCCCCCCCTTTTCCAAAGGGGGGAATAGCAAGAGCGGAGCCTGCGGTTACGCGAACAATTGCCCCCTTTAGAAAAGGGGGCGAGCGCCCGTCGCGGGCTTCGCTGCGGAATGAAATTCGCAGCGCGGGGGATTTGCTTTGGCTTTAGCTGTAGGAAAAGCAAAAGCAAATCCCCCCTGCCCCCCTTTTCCCAAGGGGGGGAACAGCAGGAGCTGGGGCCGGCGGGTAGCGAAACCGAGGCGGCACCGCCGCCTCGCGATTACGCCGCCTTGTCTTCGACCTTGCGCTTCAGCACGGCCACCGCTTCCGCCCAAGGGTTGCCGCCTCGGCGCTTGCTGGTCGCCAAGACCAGGTCCGAAGGCTCGAACACGTTGAGGTTGTGGGTGATCGGCGTGGTCAGGATGTACTGCGCATCGGTGGCGCGCAGGAAGCGGCCGACTTTCTCGATGTTGAACACGTCCAGATGGGCGAAGGGTTCGTCGATGAAGACGAAGCCGCCCGGCTGGTCTTCGTCGCGCAACAGGGCCACCAGCAGCAACAGGGACTTCATGACCTGCTGTCCGCCCGAGGCTTCGCCGTCGTCGAGGCCGATCCAGCCCTTGCGATCGAAATCGAAGCGCACCGACAGGCCGGCCTGGGCCAGGGCGACATCGTCGTTGGCCAGTTCGGGCATGTCGGCGTCGACGCCGATGCCGGCGAGTTCGCCGAGCGCGGCAAGGTTCTTCTTGTAGCGGCGCACGGTGGCGCGCAACACGTTGATGTAGGCGCCACGCGCTTCCTGGGTGAGGCGCTTGGCGCGTTCCAGATGCGATTCGCGACGGCCGATGGAGTTCTCCAGTTCGCCATGATCGGCCGCGATCTTGTCGCGCAACGGGATGCAGGACTCGTCGTCGACGAAACCGCCGCGGGAAAGACGGTCGTCCATGCGCTCGATCTCGCGGCGCACCGCCGAGGCGCTTTCGTACTCTTCGCGTGCGGCGGCGAGCGCGATGGCGCTGCGCCAGGCCTCCGGCATCATCGCCCGCTTGCGGCGGTAGTCGAGGATGCGTTGGATCAGGCTCTGGCGTTCGCCGTTGATCTGCTGTGCGCGTTCGCGCAGCTCGCGGGCGAGCGCGTCGATCTGGCCCTGACGCTTGGCCGCGGCGATGCCTTCGGCCTTGTCCTGCTCGGCGGCCTCGTCGATCTTGGCGCGTGCCTGGGCCAGCGCCGCGGCGGCTTCGGCGGCAGCCTCGGCGAGACCGGGCAGCCGCGCCTGGGCATCGGCGAATTCGGCCGCGCGGGTAACCAGTTCCTGCGCGGCATCGAGCCCCATCAGGCGCGATTGCTCGGCGTCGACGCGCTGGCTCAGTTCCTGCAGCTCGGCCTCGCGCGCCTGGCTGCGCTGGGCGATCGCGGCGAGTTCGGCGCGTAACTCGGCCAGGTGCGATTGACGCGCACCGGTGCCGAAGTGGTGCTGAGTGCCGCCGATATGGCGGCCGCCTCGGCTTTCGCGCAGATAGCCCTTCTGGGTGATCCAGTCCTGCCCGGCCGGCAAGCGCGAGCCGTGTTCGATGTCGGTGACGCGGCGGATGCGGTCGAGCTGGCGCGGCAACCACGCCGGCGGGTCGGCCGAGAAACGCACGACTTCGAGCAAGGTGCCGGCGCCGGCCTTCGGCACCGGCGCGCGTTCGGCGACGATGAAGTGGCGGTACTGCTGACTCTCGCCGAGCTTCCAGGCGACGCGCGCGTCCTTGGGGTTCTCCAGCACCAGCAGATGCCGGTACGGCGCCAGCACGGCCTCGATCGCGACCGACCATTGCGGATCGGTGATCTCGACCAGTTCGGTCAGTACGTGGTGCTTGATGCCGGCCTGGTCGAGGCCGGCGCGGAAATCGCGCTCGAACGGCTCGATGATGCGGCCGCCGCCGCTGAGGGCGGCGATCTGCGCGGAAATCTCGCCGCTGCGCTTGCGGTCGCGCTCGGCTTCGAGCTTGAGCTCGGCCTGGCGGCGACGGCCGTTCTCGACGCTGGCGCTGAGCGCCTCGACGTCGATGGCGCCGCGCTGCGCCTGCAGCTTGGCCAGCTCGTCGCGGCGCTTGACCAGCATCTCGGCGTCGCGCGCGGCGTCGCGGGCCTGGGTGAAGGCCTGTTCGCTGGCCGTCACCTGGCGGCGCGCTTCGCGCATCGCTTCCTGCAGCACGTCGCGGCCGGTCGCGGCGATGGCGTCCTGCGCGCGCATCTCTTCCAGCACCCGCTCGCGTTCGCGCAAAGCGCGGCGCAAACCGGTCAAACGCGGCTTCGCGCCGTCGATCACCGCACGCTGATCGGCCAGTTCGACCTTCGGCGCGATTTCGCTTTCCAGGCGCTGGCGCTGATTGCGTAGGGCATTGCCTTCCTCGAACGAACGCACGTCGGCCTTGGCCGATTCCAGGCGCAGATGCAGGCCGGCCAGGTCCTGGCCGAGCTGCTGCAGTTCCTTCTCGACGTCGAACTGCTCGGTGCGGGCGCGCTGGTAATCGTCGAGCACGGCCTTGTCTTCGAACACGTCGAAGATCAGCTGCAGCAATTCGCGCGGCGAGTACTGGCAGAGCTTGTCGGTCGCGCCCTGCTCCAGGGTCAACACGCGGCAGATCGCGCGGGTCAGGCCGGCACCGGCCAGGCGCACACGGTAGTCGCGCACCCCCAACCATTCGCCGCCCTGCTCCAGGGTTTCCACCGGCGTGTCGCCGGCGACGATCTGGTAGTCGCGGCTCCAGTCGCCGCCGCGCTTGCGGATGCGGCAGGCCAGGGTGACCACGTCGTCCTTGATCGGAAAGAACGGGCGGCCGCCGCGCCGGTCGGGGCGGTTGCTGACCACCGCGCGCAACCAGGCATAAGGCTTGCCGTTGTGGCGCAGATAAGTCTTGTAGTCGCGCGCGGTGTCGCGATCCTCGATCGCGAGCAGGGTGCGCAGCGCATCGAGCAAGGTGGTCTTGCCCGAGCCGTTGGGCCCGACCACGGTGACGATGGACGCATCCAGCGGCAGTTGGAAGCGCTGCCAATAGTCCCAATGCACGACTTCGAGCGAGCGGAATTCAAACATCGGCCGCGGCCTCCTCGTCGTGTTTCAGTTCGGTGGACGCAATCGCTTCGTCGTCGCTGTCGGCGTCGGCCGCGTCGTCGCTTGCGGCGGTCTGTGCGTCTGCGTCTGCATCGACTTCCACTTCGATATCGGCTTCGACACCGTCGCCATCGGCCGCATCGGCTTCATCCGTAGCGAGCTCCGGCAACGGCTCCGCCGCGTCGGCGTCGAGCGCCATCGCGGATTCGTATTCGGCGTTCGCCTCGGCATAGGTGTCGAGGTCGGAATAGATGCCGGCCTCGATGTCGGCCAGCAGCGCCGCGTCGGCTTCGGCTTCGGCCGCGCTCTCGCCTTCGGGTTCGGCGTTTTCGGCGCTGTAATGGCGCGCTTCGGCGACGACGAAAGACAGCGCGCCGTTCATGACCCGGCCGGCGATGCGTTCGTAGTCCAGAGCCAGGTCCAGCAACGGCCCCTCATGGATGCGTTCCTTGCGGCGGACGATGAAGCCCTGCCGCGCCAGCGAACCCAGGTTGAACTGGATGCGGGTCTTGCCGCCGAGCTTTTCGCCGAAGTCGGCGAGCAAGGTGCGCTCGTTGATCGGCTCCACCACTTCGGCGCCGACCGGAATCGGCTTGAGCTCGGCGAACATCTGCTCCTGGTCCTGGTCGCGGTCGGCCTGTTGGCGCGCGATCTGGCGCTGGCGCTTGGGCAGCACCAACAGCGCCCACAGCACCACCAACAGCGCGACGGCGTCGCGGTCGAGTTGCAGGTTGGTCGAGGACCAGGCCTTGGCGCTGCCGAACACCGCCGATTCCTGCGGGCGGGCGATGCCGACGGCGATGTTGGCGGCGTAAGGATGTTCGAGCAGGCGCATGCCGGCCGCGGCGAGGCGGCGGTCGAGGTCGTTGCGCTGTTCGGCGTCGGTCAGCAGTTCGCGGACCGCTGCGTCGTCGCGCGGCAGCCAACGCTCGGCGATGAGGCGCGCGATCAAAGAGGCGATGGGATCGTTCATCGGGTGTCTGCGGTGTCCTTGGTCGCTTTGGCGCGCTTGCCCGAAGGCGCGGCGCCGCGCCCGGAGGCGGTCTTCTTGGGTTTGGCCGCGGCCTTGCGTTCGTCGGTGGACGCGTCGCCGCCGTCGGGGGTTTCGTGCTTCGCCGCGCGTTTGCGCGGTGCGCGCGCGGCCAGTCGCATTTCCTCGCTGATCGCTTCGAGGCGGCCGCGGCTCATATAGGCCACGCCGGCGCGATCGACGATCTCGAATTCGGGCTCGACCCTCCACGACAACGGCAGACGCGCCATCGAGGCGCTGACGCCGTTGCGGTTCTCGGCGCCGGGATCGCCGATCAGGCCGAGCAAGGACAAGCGATAAGCGCTGATCGAGAAGCTGTCCTGCGGCACCACGTCGATCAATTCGGAAGCGTCGCCGGTCAATGCAGTCAGCTCGTCCAACCAGCGTTCGGCGAACTGGAAGTCGGTAGCCGCGGCCGGCGAGGCGTCGGTATCCGGTGCGGCCTGCGCCGGCGGCAGCGACTGGTCTTCGCGCGCTTCGCGCTCGCGTTCGACCAGTTCGTACTCGGCCACGTCGAGCGCGATCGGCGCCAGCATGAAAGCCGGGATCGCCGAACGCGCGAGCACGTCGTCGGCATGCGCGGCGAGCGCCTCGATGTCGAGCCCGCGCAAATAGCGGTTGACGTCCGAGGACGACAGTCCGCTCGCGCCGAGGTGCACGCGATGACGGTCGAGCTGGCTCAGCGCGCGCTGGAACACCGAGGCCTGGCGCAGCATCGCGCTCTGGGCGCGGCCGATCTGCTGGGCGACGCGGTGGGTGTGGCTGTCGAGTTCGACGTCCGAGGAAATCTCCTCGACGATCTCGGTGCCCTTCTCGATCCAGCGCCAGGCCGACTGCAAGGTGCCGGCGGCGCGCTGGATGCGGTGTTCGGAACCGCTGAGCACCGCCTGGTCGAAGTCCTCGCGCAACTCGTTGAGGCGCGACAGCAGGTGTTGCAGATCGTCCGAACGCACCCGGCCGACCGCCTGCCCGGCGGCGATCTGCGCGGTGACGTAGGCCAGTTCGTCGCCTTCGCGGTTGAACTGCAGCAGCAGGCCGATCGACGCCAGCGCCTGGCGCCCGACCGGGCTGATGCGGTAACGCTGGGTTTCGCCGTCCCACAGCAACAGGTCGTTCTCGCGCAGGCGGCCGATCACGGTGTCGAACTTGACCGGGTCGAGGTAGCCGAAGTGCTCGCGCAGTTCCTGCGGTGTCCAGTCCGGGGCCTGGCCGCGCTCGCCGATGGCGCGCAGCACCAGCAGCCGCACCATCACCGACTCTTCGCCGCCGTGGAACAGGGTCGAGAACGCGCGCAGCAGATCGCGCGCGCCCAGCAGCGGCTGCAGGTCGGGCAGGTCGGCGGCGACGATGTCGGCGCGCAGGTAATCCTGGAGGCTGTGGTCTGGGGCGGCGTCCATGGACTCGGGACTACGGAGGGTCGGGCATGTTCGGCGATGGGTCCGGTCCGTGACAACCGTTGCAATCCGCCGCGTTCGGTGCCTGTCCTCGCGCCGCTTTGACGGGGACCTTGAATTAGCACGGCTTTCCCGGCATCGTGCACAATCCATACGCCAGCGTATCCAGCCAGCATGTCCACGGCCGCCAGCAACTCCGCCCCGCATCCGCTCTATCCGCAGCTGTTCGCACCGCTGGACCTGGGCTTCTGCACCCTGCCCAACCGCGTGCTGATGGGCTCGATGCACACCGGTCTGGAAGACAAGGCCGCCGACTTCCCCAAGCTGGCGGCCTATTTCGGCGAGCGCGCGGCCGGCGGGGTCGGCCTGATCGTCACCGGCGGCTTCGCCCCGAACATCGTCGGCTGGCTCAAGCCCTTCGGCGGCAAGCTCAGCTGGCCCTGGGAAACCGCCAAGCATCGCCAGGTGACCAAGGCCGTGCACCAGCACGGCGGGCGCATCTGCATGCAGATCCTGCACGCCGGGCGCTACGGCTATCACCCGCTGCAGGTGGCGCCGAGCAAGCTCAAGGCGCCGATCAACCCGTTCACCCCGCGCGCGCTGTCGGCCGGCGGGGTCGAGCGCCAGATCAAGGCCTTCGTGCGCACCGCCCGGCTCGCCCGCGAAGCCGGCTACGACGGCGTCGAGGTGATGGGTTCGGAAGGCTATCTGCTCAACCAGTTCACCGTGCCGCGCACCAACAAGCGCAAGGACGCCTGGGGCGGCGACACCGCCCAGCGCATCCGCTTCTGCGTCGAGATCGTGCGCCGCATCCGCGAGGCCTGCGGGCCGGACTTCATCATCATCTACCGCCTGTCGATGATCGATCTGGTCGACGAAGGCTCGAGCTGGGCCGACGTGGTCGTGCAGGCCAAGGCCATCGAAGCCGCCGGCGCGACCCTGATCAACACCGGCATCGGCTGGCACGAAGCGCGGGTGCCGACCATCGCCACCTCGGTGCCGCGCGGCGCCTTCACCGGCATCACCGCGCGCCTCAAGCCCGAGGTCGGCCTGCCGCTGATCACCACCAACCGCATCAACATGCCCGACGTGGCCGAGCGCATCCTGGCCGCGGGCGAGGCCGACATGGTGTCGATGGCGCGGCCGCTGCTGGCCGATTCGCATTGGGTGGCGAAGGCCCGCGCGCAACGCAGCGCCGACATCAACACCTGCATCGGCTGCAACCAGGCCTGCCTGGACCACGTGTTCCAGAACAAGCACGCGAGCTGCCTGGTCAACCCGCGCGCCTGCGCCGAGACCGAGCTGAACTACCTGCCGACCCGCGCGCCCAAGCGCATCGCCGTGGTCGGCGCCGGCCCGGCCGGGTTGGCCTGCGCCACGGTCGCGGCCGAACGCGGCCACCGCGTGACCTTGTTCGATGCCGCCGACGAGATCGGCGGCCAGTTCAACCTGGCCAAGAAGATCCCAGGCAAGGAAGAGTTCCACGAAACCCTGCGTTACTTCGGCGGCAAGCTCGAGCAGACCGGGGTCGAGCTGCGCCTGGGTACGCGTGCCGACGCGGCCGCTCTGGCCGGCTTCGACGAGGTCGTGCTGGCTACGGGTATCGCGCCGCGCCAGGTGAATTTCCCCGGCGCCGACCACGCCAAGGTCTGTTCCTACCTCGACGTGCTCAAGGGCCATGTGGTGCCGGGCAAGCGCGTGGCGATCATCGGCGCCGGCGGCATCGGCTTCGACGTCGCCGAGTACCTGGTCCACGAAGGTCATTCGGTCAGCCTGGACCCGGCGCGCTGGCGCGCCGAATGGGGCGTCGACCTGGGCTACGGCGACAACCGCGGCGGCCTGGTCGAAGCGCGGCCTGAACCGCCGGCGCGCGAGGTCTGGCTGCTGCAGCGCAGCCCGGGCAAACCCGGCGCGAAGCTCGGCAAGACCACCGGCTGGATCCATCGCGCCACGCTCAAGGCCAAGCAGGTGCGCATGATCGGCGGGGTCGAATACGTCGGCGTCGACGACGACGGCTTCCGCATTCGCGTCGACGGCAGCGAGCAGTTGCTGCCGGTCGACCAGGTCGTGATCTGCGCCGGCCAGGAACCGTTCAAGCCGCTCGCCGCGGCGCTCGCCGACAGCGGCAAGCCGGTGCACGTGATCGGCGGCGCCGACGTCGCCGCCGAACTCGACGCCAAGCGCGCGATAGACCAAGGCAGCCGCCTCGCAGCTGCCTTGTAGTGATACGCAGCAGCCGGCTTGCGGCTGCTTTGTAAAACGACACGCAGCAGCCGCCTCGCGGCTGCGTCGTAGCTGGACATCCAAGCGCAGAGGCGCCGCTCTCCTGCGGCGATACATATATATGTCTGCGGCGTCGCGAGCAGCGGCCGCAGCCGGCCCTATACAGACCAAGAACGCTCTCTTTGATCGCAGCGCCGGCACCCCACGGGTCGTGGTCGGGGCTTGCGCCGCTCCTACCCCTGGGGTTCGAAGCAGCCGGACAGGGCCGAATCCAGCCGATTGCCGAGTCCACCCAGGGCCGGAGACGCCAAATCGACGCTGCGGATCGCCTCCATCAGCCCGGATCATGAATCACTGAGACGACCCGGGCACGGTTCGTGCCGGGCTGAAGCCCAATGAAACCAAGGGTCTAGGCCCTATTCAGAATAAAAACTCCAACTAATTTAGAAACTTAGAAATTGTCATTCAGGGTTTGTTTGGCAAGCCGTCGCTACCTTGCGCCAACTTTTCCGCCACCCCTGCAGAGGTGGCATCCCACACCGCCCGCGTCGGACAAGACACGGTTCCCGGTGACGGGGCAAAGCGCGCCGTAGAGCCGCCGCCCTCCCCAGTACGCCATGCGGCCTCACCGCTGTCGCCATCTTCCCGATTCATGGAGATGGAAGACGGAGTGCGGCCAGCGCAACGGAGCAAGGAGTCAACGATGAAACTGGCCTGGATCCTGTGGTTGGCTTCGGTATTGCCGCCACAAACCGCCGATTCGCTGTGTTTGAGCACCACCGTGTACCTGGAAGCCCGCGATCAGTCCCTGCGCGGCCAGCAAGCCGTCGCCGAGGTCGCCCTGCGCCGTCGCGACAGCGGCCTGTGGGGCACGACGGTCTGCCAGGTGGTCACGGCCAACAAGCAGTTCGCCCCGAGCCTGGTCTCGCCGGGCACCCGTCTGAACAACAGCGAGGCCTGGACCGAGTCGGTCAACGTCGCCTTGGCCGCCGAACGCAACTGGGCCCTGCCGGCCGGTCAGCGCAAGGAAATCGTGCCGGGCGCGAGCCATTTCGCCGCCCTCGCGATCGCCAGCCCGTCCTGGCGCAACGCCTACCAGGTCGCGACCATCGGCGACCACACCTTTTACAAGGTGCAGAAGCTCAAGCCGCGCCGCGTCGTCGCCGAGGCCGAGTTGCCCAAAGGCGTCAGCAAAGGCTGATGCCTTCATAAAGGCTCAAGCGTCAGCAAAAGCTGATGCCGCGTTCATGGCATCCGCATAGCGCCGGTGCCGTAACGCTCCGTTGCAGTCTCCTCCTTGAGGATACGAAGCAGGTCGGTGATAGTCGCCGACCTGTTTTTTTTCTTTCCATGGAGGCGTTAAGCATGAAGCTCTACAGCAAGCCCGGTGCGTGTTCGACGGCCGACCATATCGCCCTGCAATGGACCGGCGGTGCGTTCGAAGTCGAAGTGATGGACAAGGACTCGATCAAGGCGCCCGCCTTCCTCGCCATCAATCCGGCCGGTGCCGTGCCGGCGGTGGTCGACGGCGATTTCGTGTTGACCCAGAACGCTGCGATCATGGGCTACATCGCCGACACCTTTCCGCAGGCGCAGTTGACCGGCGACGGCAGCGCGCAGCAGCACGCCGAAGCCGCGCGTTGGCTGGCCTTCGTCAACTCCGACGTGCACCCGGCGTTCCTGCCGATCTTCGCGCCGGGCAAGTTCCATCCCGATCCGGCCCAGGCCGATACGATGCGCCAGCACGCACGCGAGCGTCTGCGCGGCTTGTTTGCGAGCGCCGACCAGCGCCTGGCCGATCGCGAATGGATCGCCGGCTTCCGCAGCTACGCCGATCCCTATCTCTACATCACCCTGCGCTGGGCCGACTCGGTCAAGGTCGACCTGTCCGGCTACGAGCACTTGGCCGCGTTCAAGCGCCGCATGGAAGCCGACGCCGGCGTGCAGGCCGCCTTGAAGGCCGAAGGCCTGCTCTAAGGCTCGATGCATGCATTGCAGAGCGGCGCATCGATGGATGCGTCGCTCTCGTGCAAACGCAACGGCAGCGGCCGTAGCGACTTTTGTAGGAGCGGCGCAAGCCGCGACGAACGAAGCGGTGTCGACGCACGCCGATGGGTATTGCGAGATCCCAGTCGCGGCTTACACCGCTCCTACAAAAGCCGCATCGCCGCTGGGGCGGGAGCGGCGTCCTGCTGGATTTCCTTCGGTCACGAGCCGTGATCGGCGAAGCGGCGGCATGCACGCGCCTGCGCAGCCGCATGATCTACCTCAGCGCACAGGCGGGTTGTCGGCAAAGTAAGCTGCGACGTCGGTGACGGATCACGGTCGCGACTCGCGTCGCTCCTACCCTTTGCATCCGACCCAGGCTGGTCAAGCCCCGGCCGCGAAGCGGTCTTCGATCTCGGCGGCGATGTTGTCCTTGCGCACCTTGGCCAAGGCGGCGCTGAGGTCGGGCAGCAATTCGGCGAGCTCTTCGCTGTTGCCGCAGCGCTCGATCTTGAGCTGCAGGAAATAACCGCGCAGCCCCAAGTGCTCGCGTACGGTCTCGGTCATCAGGTTGTACAAGGTCTGGTAACGCTGCGCGGCATCGGCGGCCGACACCGGCGGCGGCACGACGGCGGCGAAGGCGATGCCCGGCGTCGGCGCATGCGCGGTCATCGTCGCGGCCACGGCCGCCGACGAGGCGATCAAGCCCATCGTTTCCAATTGCTCCAACGCATCGGTCGGGCCGTGCAGGCTGCCGATCAGATCGCGCAGGTGGCGCACGCTGCGATCGCCGTCGACGATCAGCAGGATCGAACGCAACACCGGCGGCAATTTGCGCGAGCGGTTCTGGATTTCGTCTCGACCGTCGTTGGTCTTAACCGGCATATCGCTGTCGCGCATGGTGTTCCCCGTGTTGAATCCCGTCGCACGACGGATGTCCGAGGCCGGAGGCGCGGCGTCTGCTCCCCAAGCCGTGCGCTTGGGCGCGCGGCCGCGCCGTTGTCCTCCCGGCTGGTCCGGGACTATGCCATGTCGCACCATGACGTTTCTGTGTCGTATTCGACGTTAGTCGTATGCGGCAATCGCTACGCTGGACGCCGCGAGCGCAAACGCAAAAGGCCAGGCACGAAGCCTGGCCTTTTGCGTGGCCGTCCTGCGTTTATACCGCCGGCGCGAAGCCGGCGGCGCGCGCTCAGCGCTGCTCGATCGGCACGTAGGCGCGGTCTTCCGGGCCTGTGTAGTTCGCGCTGGGGCGGATGATCTTGCCGTCCTCGCGCTGCTCGATCACATGCGCGCTCCAACCGGTGGTGCGCGCGATCACGAACAGCGGGGTGAACATCGGCGTCGGGATGCCCATCATGTGATAGGCCGAGGCCGAGTACCAATCCAGGTTCGGGAACATCTTCTTCAGGTCCCACATCAGGTTCTCGATGCGCTCGCTGACGTCGAACAGGGTCTGGTTGCCGCCGTCCTTGCACAGGCTGCGCGAGAGCTCCTTGATGATCGGATTGCGCGGATCGCCGACCGTATAGACCGGATGGCCGAAGCCGATCACGATTTCCTTGCGCTCGACGCGGGCGCGGATGTCGGCCTCGGCCGCATCGGCGTCGCCGTAGCGCGAGATGATGTCCATCGCGACTTCATTGGCGCCGCCGTGCTTCGGCCCGCGCAGCGCGCCGATCGCACCGGTGATGCACGAATGCAGGTCCGAACCGGTGCCGGCGATGACGCGCGCGGTGAAGGTCGAGGCGTTGAACTCGTGCTCGGCGTACAGGATCAGCGACTTGTCCAGCGCATCGGCATGCAGCGCGCTCGGCGGCTCGCCGTGCAGCAGGTGCAGGAAGTGCGCGGCGACGCTGTCGTCGTCGGTCTCGCAGTCGATGCGGCGGCCGTTGCGGGTGAAGTGCCACCAGTACAGCAGCATCGAGCCGAAGCTGGCGATCAGGCGGTCGGCGATATCGCGCGCCTCGGAGGCGACGTGGCCTTCGCGCTCGGGCAGTACGGTGCCGAGCACCGAACAACCGGTGCGCAGCACGTCCATCGGGTGCGCATTGGCCGGCACCAGTTCCAGCGCGTCGGTGACGATCGCCGGCAGCCCGCGCAGGCGCTTGAGCTTGAGCTTGTAGGCCTTGAGCTGCGAGGCCGTCGGCAGCGCGCCGTGCACCAGCAGGTGCGAGACTTCCTCGAAGGTCGACTTGGTCGCCAGGTCGTGGATGTCGTAGCCGCGATAGTGCAGGTCGTTGCCGCTGCGGCCGACGGTGCACAGCTCGGTATTGCCCGCGGCGGTGCCGCTGAGGGCGACGGATTTCTTGGGCTTGGGCAGGGTCTGTTGCGTATCGCTCATGGTCCTTCCTCTAGATAGATTGTCTACTCGTCCCTATCCCCTCTCCCGTTTACCGGAGAGGGCAAGGGTGAGGGCGCGCGACGTCCGGCTACATCGTGGCTGGAAGTTTCGCTGGCCCTCATCCGGCCTGTCGGCCCCCCTTCTCCCGCTTGCGGGAGAAGGAAAATCAAGTACTCCCCCCGCTTGCGGGAGAAGGAAAATCAAGCACTCCTCCCGCTTGCGGGAGAAGGAATATCAAGCACTCCCCCCGCTTGCGGGAGAAGGAAAATCAAGTACTCCCCCCGCAAGCGGGAGAAGGAAAATCAGGCGCTTGTTCTCTGTGGAAAGCGTCAACCGTTCTTCTTGGCGAACAGCGCGTCGAGCTTGCCTTCGAAGGCGTGGTAGCCGATGCGGTCGTACAGCTCTTCGCGGGTCTGCATCGTGTCGACCACGTTCTTCTGGTGGCCGTCGCGGCGGATCGCCTGGTAGACATTCTCGGCGGCCTTGTTCATGGCCCGGAACGCCGACAGCGGATACAGCTGGATGGCGACGCCGGCCGAGGCCAGTTCGTCGCGGGTGAACAGCGGCGTCTGGCCGAACTCGGTGATGTTGGCCAGCACCGGCACCTTCACCGCATCGACGAAGCGGCGGTAAGTCGGCAGATCGTAGGCGGCCTCGGCGAAGATGCCGTCGGCGCCGGCCTCGACGCAGGCGATCGCGCGTTCGATCGCGGCATCGACGCCGTCGACCGCGATCGCGTCGGTGCGCGCGATCAGAAAGAACTCGGGATCGGTCTTGGCGTCGGCTGCGGCCTTGACCCGGTCGACCATTTCGTCGGCCGAGACGATTTCCTTGCCCGGGCGATGGCCGCAGCGCTTGGCGCCGACCTGGTCCTCGATATGGCAGCCGGCCGCGCCGGCCTTGATCAGCGACTTGACCGTGCGCTCGATGTTGAACGCGCTCGGGCCGAAGCCGGTGTCGATGTCGACCAGCAAGGGCAAGTCACAGACATCGGTGATGCGGCGCACGTCGATCAGCACGTCTTCGAGCGTGTTGATGCCCAAGTCCGGCAGGCCCAGCGAACCCGCGGCGACGCCGCCGCCGGACAGGTAGATCGCGCGATAACCGGCGCGCTTGGCCAGCAGCGCATGATTGGCGTTGATCGCACCGATGACCTGCAACGGCGATTCTTCGGCGAGCGCGGCGCGGAACTTCGCGCCAGCGGACAGTAGCGTCATCTTGAAACTCCGGATGGCCCGGGCGGGGCGATCCGGCATTTTAACCCGCCTCGCCGACCCGCCGATGACGGCCCCGTACAGTCGCCCGGGCCGCGGCCCGCGACAGCGGTCCCAGACCGGCGCTCAGGGGCTTCAGCCGAGCTTCGGCTCCGGCCGGTCGTGGTGGCCGTGGCCTTCGCTCTTGCGCACCACCACTTCGACCGAGTCGAGCCCTTCGACCTGGTAGCGCCCTTCCTGAGTGCGCAGGCAGGCCACCAGATTGCGCAAAGTCGCCTCGTTCAGGCGCAGATGCAGGGCCTCGTCGGCGACTTGCGCGCTGTTGCGCGGCGCCGGTTCGAACACGATCCGCGCGGTGGGACCGATCAGGCTGAAGGGCTTTCCGAACGGCAGGCGCAGCGGCAACAAGGCGAGCAACTCGCCGACCTGGCGCGAGTCCAGGGAGATTTCGGTGATCGGCCGGCGCAGCAGGCGCTTTTGCTGGCGCCACTCCAGTTGCTCGGTATAGACCATCGCCGAACTGGAGCCTTCGTGGAGGGAGCCTTCATGCAGGCGCTCGGCGATCTGCACGTCGTCGAGCAGGGATTCGCGATCGAGCTCGGTCACCCACAGCGGCAGGTAATCGAGAAAGACCTCCAGCACCCGCAGGGTCGACCAACGCTTGAGCGCGAACTCTTCTTCGTTGGTGATGCCGACGGCCTGCAGGAACTCGACCCGGCCGTTCTCCGTCTCGATCGCCGGCAACTCGGGATCGGGCGCGAACGCCACCGCCTGGATGCGGGTGGTGGTGTCGGCGGCGATCGGGCCGTTGGCGTTGAGGTAGTGCCCGGCGTGGAACGCGTTGCCGCTCTCGAAGACGTAGCGGGCGAGGTTCTGCAGGAAATCCGGCACCCAGGCCGGCGGGGTTTCGGCGTCGCCCGGGTTGGCCAGGCGGAAGGTCAGCTCGAAACCGAAACCGCTGACCTGCGGATCGTCGGAGGCCTTGCGATACAGCTCGCTGAAACCGTAGGTGATGAAGTGCCAGTGCGGCACCGGGGTGATGCGTTTGTAGGCGCGGATGCCCGCCAAGGGTTCGCTGCCGTCGTCGACCGAGGGACCGTAGTGCTTGGGCTCCTGACGCAGATACAACCGGGTCAAGGCCCGGTCGATCGCATCCCAACCTGGCGCGCTGTCCTGTAGTGCATCCATTACGCGTTCTGCCTCGCTTTTGGCGATGAGAGCGGACGTACCCGCACACTGGGGCCGATGCTAACGCGACTGCGGAAAAAGTTCTGTCAACAAGCCTATCGCCATCCTCCCCGGCTCTCAACAGTCCGCCCTCAACAGTCTGCCCTCGACAGCCGGCCCTCAACCGCCGGCGTCGGCCCCGCGCGCCAGGGCGCGGCGGACCTCGTCGAGCGCGGCCGGGTCGTCGAGGGTCGACAGGTCGCCGGGGTCGCGGCTTTCGGCCAAGGCCTGGATCGAGCGCCGCAGCAACTTGCCCGAACGCGTCTTGGGCAAGGCATTGACCACGTACACCCGCGCCGGCCGCGCGACCGCACCGAGCTGCTCCACCACGCAGCGCTGCATGCCGGCCGCCGCCCCGGCCGGGTCCTGGTCGGCGGACTGCTTGAGGGTCGCGAACACCACCGGCACCTGCCCCTTGAGCTCGTCGTGCACGCCGATCACCGCGGCCTCGGCGACGCTGGCATGGCTGGCGACGGACTCCTCGATCTCGCGCGTGCCGAGGCGATGGCCGGCGACGTTGATCACGTCGTCGGTGCGGCCGAGGATGAAGGTGTAGCCGTCCTCGTCGCGGATCGCCCAGTCCAGCGAGCTGTACAACAGCTCCTTGAAGTGGCTGAAGTAACTCGACAGGAAGCGCGCGTCGTCGTTCCAGACCGTGGTCATGCAACCCGGCGGCAGCGGCGGCACGATCACCAGCACGCCCTTCTCGCGCGGGCCTACGTCGGCGCCGGTGGCCTCGTCGATCACCCGCAGGTGATAGCCCGGCGTCGGCAGCCCGGGCGAACCGAACTTGACCGGTTGCAGGTCCAGGCCGGGCATCAAGGACAGCACCGGCCACCCGGTTTCGGTCTGCCAGTAGTTGTCGATGATGGTCTTGCCGATGCCGTCGGTGATCCAATGCGCGGTCGGCTCGTCGAGCGGTTCGCCGGCGAGGAACAGCCATTGCAGTTTCGACAGGTCGTGTTTCTTCAGCCACGACGCGTCCTGCTTCTTCAGCACGCGGATGCCGGTCGGCGAAGAGAACATGGTGCGCACGCCGTACTGCTCGCAGATGCGCCACCAGATGCCCGGGTCCGGATTCGTCGGCAGGCCTTCGTACAGCACCGAAGTCGCGCCGGCGATCAGCGGACCGTAGACGTTGTAGGAATGGCCGACCGCCCAACCGACGTCGGAGGTGGAGAACATCACCTGCCCGGCGCGGATGTCGTAGATCGACCACATCGACAAGGCCAACGCGACCGCGTAGCCGCCGACGTCGCGCTGCACGCCCTTGGGCTTGCCGGTGGTGCCGGAGGTGTAGAGCAGATAGCTGGGCTCGTTGGATTCGAGCCATTCGACCTCGACCTGGGCGCCGTCGTGGAGGGCGCGCAGGGCGGCATAGTCGACATCGCGCCCGGCAACCAGCGTCAGCGCCGGATCGAGGCCGCGGCTGACGACCAGCACCCGCGGCGGCGGCGACTGCGCTTCGGCGCAGGCGGCGTCGACCAGCGGTTTGTAAGGAATAACCTTACCGCCGCGCATGCCGGCGTCGGCACAGATCAACAGCTTGGGCGTGGCGTCGTCGATGCGCAGGGCCAGGTTGTGCGCGGCGAAGCCGCCGAACACCACCGAATGCACCGCGCCGATGCGCGCGCAAGCGAGCATGGCGAACACCGCCTCGGCCATGTTCGGCATGTAGATCACCACGCGGTCGCCGCGCCCCACATCGAGCGACTTCAGGATCGCCGCGAAGGTATTCACTTCGCGATGCAATTCGGCGTAGCTGACCTCGCGCGTCAATCCGGTTTCACTGGAGATCGCGATCAGCGCGGCCTGCTTGCCACGCGCCTGCAGGTGGCGGTCGACCGCGTTGTAGCAAAGATTGGTTTCGCCGCCGGCGAACCAGCGCCGGAACGGCGGCCGCGAATAGTCGAGGACCTGTTGCGGCGGCTTGTGCCAATGGATCGCCTGCGCCTGCTCGGCCCAGAACGCCTCGGGCTGCTCGATCGAGCGGCGATGGAACGCTTGATAGGACTCGACCTCGTCACGCATGCGGCTGCCTCGTGCGACCTTGGGGGCTACCGCTCGCAGGCTAGACCAAGCGACGGGCGGGCGGCGTTACGACCATGGTCTAGAGGGGTGTTGGCGGGGTGTGAATGGGGACCTGGCGGCCTAGTCGGAGGCTTGCTCCAGGAGTCGCTGCCCTGCCCTTGCTGCGGTCAGCCATTGCTGTGGCTGTGGCTGTGGCTGTGGCTTTGGCTTTGGCTTTGGCTTTGGCTTTGGCTGTGGCTGTGGCTGTGGCTGTGGCTGTGGCTTTGGCTGTGGCTTTGGCTTTGGCTTTGGCTTTGGCTGTGCGCAGCCTAAGACTTGCGAAGGCAATGGAAGACCCGGAGGGCGGCCTGCATGGATGCAGGCCGTTTTTCAT
>NZ_JMTZ01000061.1 GCF_000731095.1 Lysobacter antibioticus
TGATACAAACGCAGAAGTGAGTTGAGAGAAGTGAGGAATGAGTAAAGGCAAGAGCGGCTTTTCGCTCACTTCTTACTCCTCTCTGCTCACTTCTGATTGTCTCTGCTCACTTCTGATTGTCTCTGCTCACTTCTGATTGTCTCTGCTCACTTCTCACTCCTCCCGCTCACTTCTCCTCCCGCCCCTCACCGCGGCGCGACGTAACCGCCCGGCACGCCGTCGGGCGACAGCACCAACTGCCACAGCTGCGCATGGCGGCTGCGGAAGGTCGCCATCGAGGCGGCCAGATAGAACCGCCACATGCGCCGGAAGCGCTCGTCGTAGCGCGCCGCATCCAAATGCTCCCAACCGCGCTCGACGTTGTCGCGCCAGGCCTGCAGGGTCAGGTCGTAGTCGGCGCTGAAGTTGTGCCAGTCCTCGATCACGAAACGGTCTTCGACGTGCTCGGCGATCTGCTTGGCCGAGGGCAGCATCGAGTTCGGGAAGATGTATTTGGCGATCCACGGGTCGGAATGGGTGACCGAGCGGTTGCCGCCGATCGTGTGCAGCAGGAACAAGCCGTCGCGCTTGAGGCAGCGGCGGGCGACGTCGAAATAACCGGCGTAGTTCTTGACCCCGACGTGCTCGAACATGCCGAGCGAGAAGATCCGGTCGAAGGGCTCGTCGAGCTCGCGGTAGTCCTGCAGGCGAAACTCGATCGGCAGCCCGGCGCAGAGCTCGTCGGCCAGATCGGCCTGCTCGCGCGACACGGTCACGCCAACCCCGCGGATGCCGTAGCGCTCGGCGGCGAACTTCAAGGCCTCGCCCCAACCGCTGCCGATGTCGAGCACGCGCATGCCCGGGCGCAGGCCGAGCTTGCGGCAGACCAGGTCGAGCTTCGCCTCCTGCGCCGCATCCAGGTCGTGCAGCGGCTGGCCGCGCTCGTCGCGCCAATAGCCGCAGCTATAGACCAGGCGCTTGCCGAGCATGGCCCGGTAGAGGTCGTTGCCGAGGTCGTAATGGCGCTCGCCGATGGTGAAGCTGCGGCGGTGGCTCTGCAGATTGACCAGGTGCGCACGCAGGCCGTCGAGAATCGCTGCCCAGCCGTGGACCTGCTCGTCGACATGGGCGCGCATCAGGCGCACCAGCATCTCGTCGAGCGAGTCGGTATGCCACATGCCGTCCATGTAGGACTCGCCCAGGCCGAGCGAGCCTTGCGCCATCACCCGGGAATAGAACTCCTCGTCTTCGACGCGGATGTCCCAGGGCCGCTGGCCGCCGACGCGCACGTCGGCCAGTTCCAGCAACCCCTCGACTCGTTTACGCAGCGACGCAACGGACATGTCGGCCTCGGCTCGGTCGTTGAAACGCTCGGCACTGCCTGCGGATCAGGGCGCTGATCGACCCGCTGTTCCCTGGACCACGCTTCCGGGGCAGCGCGCATGCCTGCCGCGTCGCCGCACCATAACAAACGCCTCGTCGCGCGATGTGCCGGGCTTGGCTGTTTCGCGCGCGCTCCGGCGGCGGTCGGACCGCCGGGCCGTGGCGGCGCTCAACCTCCGCCGCTGAACATCGCGCGGTACTGCGGCGCGACGTGCGGCAGCAGCGCCGACGCTGGCACCTCGACGGTCTGGGTACCGTCCGAATACGGGCCGACCTCGTACGGGGCGAACACGAACTTGAGCCCGCTGAGCTTGCCGTCGGCGGCCCGGACCGGTTCGAACATGGCGAAGTTGGCCGGGTCGGCCGAGGTGCCGTCGTCGATCATGCGGCCGCCGGTCTCCATTTGTTCGGCGCGCACCGCCGGCGCCGGGTCGTCGGCGTCGATGCGCTGCGACAGGGCCGAGTGCAGTTGCTCGCGGACATAGCGCGAGATCGCGTCCCAGCCTTGCTTCTGCGGCACCAGCTCGGCGGCCTTGAGCTGCTTGTTCTGCTTGGGCAACCAGACGAAACGCGCGATCAGCGGCGCGGCATGGGCGCCGCCGGTGTAGCTGCTGCCGTCGGCCGACACCGCCACCAGGTCGGGCGTGTCGAGGATGTCGTTGAAGGTCAGCGACAACTCGTACGGCGACGGGTTTTCTTTCGCGGTGCGCCCGTTGGCCGACTCGATCAGCTCGGCGCGCGCCTGGTCGGCGTAGGTCTTGAGCTCTTTCGCCAGGCCCGGGTATTTCGCCGCCTGCGTGTCGTAGGTGATGCCGACCACGTAGTTCGGCGTGGTCTCGACGACTTCCTTGAGCTCGATCGGTGCGTCCGCGACGACCACCGGTGCCGGCAAGGTCGAGGCCGGGTCGGCCGGCGCCACGCCGGGCTGAGGCGAGGCTTCTTTCTTGCAGGCCGCCAGGGCCAGCGCAAGCAGGGAGACGGCGATGACACGCTTCATACAGCAATCCTTTTGGCAGACGTCCATGGTTGTTTCGCGCGACATTATCGCGCAAAGCGTGACGTCCACATCTAGACCGCCCTCGGTCCGCCGCTATCCGCGGCGCCGTTCACCACTCGTTGCGGTGAGGCAACAGGCCCTGCAGTTCCTGGTCGGTCAGATTGCGCCATTGGCCGGGCTTGAGGTGGCCCAGTTTGACGTTGCCGATACGGGCGCGCAGCAGTTGCTTGACCCGAAAACCGAAGTGCGCGGCCATCAGGCGGATCTGCCGGTTCAAGCCCTGCACCAGCACGATCCGGAAACCGAAGCGGCCGAGCTTGCCGGTCTTGCACGGCAAGGTGGTCTGGCCGTGGATCGGCACGCCGCGGCCCATGCCGCGCAGGAACTCGGGGGTGACCTCGTGGTTCACCGCGACCAGGTATTCCTTTTCCAGCTTGTTCTCGGCGCGCAGGATCTCGTTGACGATGTCGCCGTTGCTGGTCAGCAGGATCAGGCCTTCGGAATCCTTGTCGAGGCGGCCGATCGGGAAGATGCGGCGCTCGTGGCCGACGAAGTCGACGATGTTTTCCTTGACCGTCGACTCGGTGGTGCAGACGATGCCGACCGGCTTGTTGAGGGCGATGTAGACGTGCTGGCGCTTGCCCTTGACCACCGCGCGCGCGCGCAGGATCTCGCCGTCGATGCGGACCTCGTCGCCCTCGCCGACTTCGGCGCCGACCCCGCCGCGCATGCCGTTGACGGTGACCCGCCCTTCGGCGATCAAGCGGTCGGCCTCGCGGCGCGAGCAGAAGCCGGTGTCGCTGATGTGTTTGTTCAGACGCATAAAGACAGGATGCCGGAAACCGGCAGCAGACGGGCGAAGGGCGCGTAGGCTGGCACAGCGGCGCCGGCTTGGCGACCCCTGGCCGCGTTCGGATTCAGGGGCGGGTGCCCGATGCGCGGGCCCGAGGCTGGCTCAAACCTCCCGCGCAACAGCCTGGGCCACACGCCGCCGGGCCTCAGCCCAGTTGCTCGGTGTATTCCGGGTGGCGTTGGATCCAGGCCGCCGCATAGGAACAGGCCGGGCGGACCTTGTAGCCGGCTTCGCGGGCGTATTCGAACGCCGCCCTGACCAGGTCGCCGGCGATGCCGCGGCCGCCGATCGCCTCCGGCACCAGGGTGTGGGTGATGACGAGCTGGTCGCCGTTGAGGTGGTATTCGAGCAGGGCCTGCACCCCGTCGACTTCGGTGAGGAAACGCTGCTGGTCGGGAACGTGGCGAACGGAAACGGCCATGGGTCTACCTGGGATGCGAATGAGGGCGGCCATCGGGGGCCGCAGTTGGAGAATATCGAGCCGCGATCGGGGGCCGCGCGGGCGGCCCCCGCCGGGACGACGAACCGGACCGGTATCCGGCCCGGTGCCGGGGCTCAGCGATTATCGCGCTTGCCCTGGTTGTGCCGGTCCTGGGTGCCGATCGATCCCTGGATGGCGTCCATCCGGCTTTCCGCGGCATGCAGTTCCTCGGCCTTTTGCGCCGCACCGGGCGACTGCGGGCCCGACTGCGGCACCTGGCCGTGCTTGGACTCGAGCTGCTGCCAGGGCTGCGCCTCGCGTGCCTGCTCCTGCTTGGCTTCCAGCAACTGACGGGTGTTGGCCAGGGCCTGTTCCGGGGTGATGCGCGGACGGCCGCCCTCGTCGTCGCCGCTGCCGGCGGCCTCGGACGCCTCCAACGCGGCCTTATCTTCACGCTGCGGCGTGTCGGCGCCGGCCGGTTCGGCTTCGGCGGCGGCACCGGCTGCGACCAGGCTTCCGGCCGCGCCGGACGATTGCGACGTCCGTGAGCGGTGGGTTTGTGCCTGCAGCGCCGGCGCGGCCGACTCCGAAGCGGCCGCGGACGCCACCAGAGAGCTCGCTGGCGAAGGGCTCGTTGGCGAAGGGCTCGTTGACGAAGAGCTCGCTGGCGAAGAGCCGGCCGCCGAGGTATCGGCCTCGACCGGTTTCTTGGCCTTGCGCGGTTTGGCCGCGGCCTTCGCCGGCACGCCGGTCACCGCCGGCGTCGCCACCAAGGGGGTGTCGACGACCGCATCGGTCGGCGTCACTGCCGCGACGCGGCTGTCGATCAACGGCGCCAACGGGGCCGCCGGCGTCGCCGCCCGCGGTCGGGCCGCGCGCGGCGCAGGCGCCTGGGCGACGGGCTTGCTTGCGGCCGGCTGGCTTACGACGGTTTTGCTTACGGCCGGTTTGTTGGACGCTGGCTTGTTCGCTGCAGGCGCGGCCTGCTTGGCCTTGTTCGGCAACGCCGTTTTCGCGGTGTTTTTCGCCGCTTTCCCGATCGCAGCCGACTTGCCCCCGGCCTGCTTGATCGAAGCGGGCTTGATCGAAGCCGGCTTGGCCGAGGCGGGTTTGGACGGGATAGTTTTCTTGGCGTTCACCCGGCTGGCGGTCTTCGCCGCGCCGCGCTTGCCGGCCGCGGCCTGCCTGGCCGGCGCTTTCTTGACACTGACTTTCCTGACACTGGTTTTCTTGGCGACGACCTTCTTGGCGCTCGCCTTCTTGCTCGCCGTCTTGCTGGCGCTCGGCTTCTTGGAGACGGCCTTCTTGGCCGCCGCCTTCTTGATGGCGGTGGTCTTGCCCGCGCCCTTCTTCGCCGGCGCTTTCTTGCTTGCGGCCTTCTTGGCGACGGCCTTCCTCGCCGGGCGCTTGTTCGCCGCGCTCTTCGCGGCCGTGGTTTTCTTGGCCGCCTTGGTCGCGGCCTTGCGCGCAACCTGCTTGCCTGCGCGCTTCGCGCTCTTGCCCGCGGCGCTCTTGCCTACCGATTTACTGACTGACTTGCTGACGGACTTGCCGGCTTTCTTGATCGCCATGCCCTGCTCCTGTCGGTTTTTCCGGATGAGCGGTCACCCCCAGTGCCTGTTTGTTAACACGCACGACCTTCATGACGGGTGAGCAAAGGTGAGACTCGACCCAGAGCGTCAGCCGCCTGTTCCTGACCGCCCGGTGTTGACACGATGTGTCACTTTTGGAACGCCGAAACCCCTTGAAATCGATGGCATGGAATGTGCTTCAATGTGAAGTACGTCACACTGTGAAAACAAAGGGGGTCTCAGATGCGTTACTTAAAATCCCTCGACGACGACCAGCAGGCCGAAGCCGATATCACCCGTCTTTATGAACTCGTGCGCACCGCCGAGCCCGATGCCGCCGAGCTGCGCCGGCTGGATGCCCAGATCTATGCCGGGCTGATCGCCTCTTACAGCGACGAAGCCTACGAGATCGGCACGGCCGTCAATGCCGCGCAGCTCCTGTCCTGAGCATCGCTCAAACGGCAACGGCGGCCTGAGCCGCCGTTCGCAAAGCCGCAATCCGGGGACGCGGCGATACGACATGGCAGCGGCCGAAGCCGCTGCCGCCCTTCTCAGCCGCCGAAGAAACTCGGCAGGCTCGGGCTCGCGAGCCGCTGCAGGAATATCCAGAAGATATTCGGCTCCATCAGCAGCATGAACAACACACCGTAGATCGCGCCCGACAAATGCGCGTTGTGGTTGATGTTGCCCTGGCCGCGCTTGTCCATCCAGTACGAATAGCCGACATAGGCCACCGCATAGACGATGGCCGGCACCGGGATCACGAACACGATGATCCAGCTCCAGGGATTGACCAGCACGAAGGCGAACAGCACCGCCGACACCGCGCCGGACGCGCCGAGGCTGACGTAGCCGCCGTCCTTGCGATGGCGCAGATAGCTCGGCAGGATCGCGACCACGATCGCCGACAGATAGAAGAACGCGTAGCCGAACGGCCCGACGACTTCGCCGAACAGGCGCTCGACCGCGCCGCCGAAGAAATACAGGGTGATCATGTTGAACAGCAGGTGCATCCAGTCGGCATGCACGAAGCCGTGGGTCAACAGACGGTCGTACTGACGGAAACGCTCGATTGCCGGCGGCCACAGCACCAGGCGCTCGTACAGGCTGCGTTTCTCGAAGGCTTGCCACGTCACCAGCGCGGTCACGGCGATCAGGATGAGGGTGATCAGCATCGGTTCGGATTCTCGTCGGCGCGTCCGGCCGGGCCGGACTCGCTCAGGTCGGCTCGCCCGGCGGCGCCGGGCGGGTTCGGATGGGGGCGTTCAAGCTTGGCTGCGTCGTTCACGCGGCCTGGCGGTAGTGGTCCTGCATCGGGTAGCTGCGCGCGTACAAGGCGAATGCGGCCGCCGCGACGAAGGCGAAACCGGCGAAGAAGAACATCAGGAAGGCGTTCTCGCTGAGCCCGGTCGCGGCGATGTGGGTGGTCACCGCCTCGTTGCGCACCGCGGCGTTGGTCAGCATCACCCACAGGTTGCCGAAGGTGCTGGTGAGGTACCACAGCGCCATGATCACGCCCTTCATCGCGTGCGGGGCCTGGCTGTAGGCGAACTCGAGCGCGGTCGCCGAGACCAGCACCTCGCCGAGAGTCAGCAGCACGTAGGGAAGGACCTGCCATGCCAGCGACATGGGGTGGCCGGCGTCCATATACAACTGCAGCACCGCCGCCACGATCCAGGACAGGCCGGAGATGGCGATGCCGAAGCCCATGCGCCGCAGCGGCGTCGGCTGCAGGCCGATACGGCGCAGCGCCGGGTACAGCAGCAGGTTGTTGAACGGGATCAGCAGCATCACCAGCAGCGGATTGATCGCCTGCATCTGCGAGGCCGCGGCGCGCGCGCCGCCTTCGCCGGAAATCAGCCAGGTCGGCCACCACCACAGGTCGGTCGGCACGAACATCTTCTGGCCCTGCAGCACCCAGGTCGATGCCTTCTGGTCGAACAGCGACCAGAACGGGGTCACGAAGGCGAACACGATCAGGATGCGCAGCACCGCGCGCACGCCGTCGACCGCGGCGTCGGGGTGCTTGCCGCGGGCGCGGTCGAGCTGCAGGGAAATGCCGTAGCCGCCGAAACCGATCAGCAAGCCCAGCGCCAGGCAGGCGCTCTTGACGAAGCCCATCGCCGGCACCGCGGTCAGCGCCAGGGCGCCGACCGCCAGGGCCACGCCGAGGCCGGCGACGATCGCGCCGGGATTGCCCTGCCCGGCCACGCGCGCGCTCAGCGCGGTGCGGGCGACGTTGAAGAAGGAGTCCGGATCGGGCGCATCGCGGGTCGGCGGCACCCGCACGTAGCGGTTGCGGCCCAGCCAGAAGATCAGCGTGGCCAGGAACATCAGCGCCCCGGGAATGCCGAAGGCGATGCTCGGGCCGTACTCGCGCAGGAAAATCGGCATCAGCAGCGAGGCGAACAGCGAGCCGAAGTTGATCGTCCAATAGAAGGCATCGAAGACCAGCTTGGCTTTGTGCTTGTTGCTCTGGTCGAACTGGTCGCCGCAGAACGACACCACCAGGGGTTTTATCCCGCCGGCACCGAAGGCGATCAGGAACAGGCCGGTATAGAAACCGGCCTGGCTGTGCTCGAACATCGCCAGGCAGGCATGGCCGACGCAGTAGATCAGCGAGAACCAGATGACCGTGTTGTATTTGCCGAAATAGCGGTCGGCCAGCCAGCCGCCCAGCAAGGGGAAGAAATAGGTGCCGATCATGAAGCTGTGGAACACCTCCTTGGCGAGGTGTTCGCGCTCGGCCAGGTCGGAGGTCGAAGCCAGCAGCAGGGTCCCGACCAGGAACGAGGTCAGGATGTTGCGCATGCCGTAGAAACTGAAGCGCTCGGCCGCCTCGTTGCCGATGATGAAACCGATCTGGCGGGGCATTTTGCCCTGCGAATCGGCGGTGGCGGGGGCGGTGGCGGCTTGGCTCATCTACGGCAGTCCTCGGCGGTCGGGCGCGGAGGCGGTCGATAAGCGCCCCCGCTGGACCCGGGCGCGACGGCGACCGGGCGGTCCAGCCCTACAGCCTAACCGATCGCCCCGGCGGCCGGCCTGACCGCAGCCGCCGGCTCAGGGCCGGCGGCCGGGCCCGCCTGAACCGGTTTGGTTTGGCTTGGCTAGGTCGGCTTGGCTGGGTCTGCTTGCTTGGCCGGTCCTGCCCGCCCGTTCAGATCGCCGGCGTTGCCGCCGTACAGCGCTTCAAGCCCATTCGGTCAGCCCTTCGCGCTCGTACACGGTGGCGAAGGACGGCCGCGCCTTCATGCGTTGGGCGAACGCGCCCAGGTGCGGCCAGTCGTGCGCCGGCCGCGGCATCTTGCGGGTCCAGCGCATCAGCATGGTCAGGTAGAAATCGGCCGCGCTCAGGCGCTCGCCGAGCAGGTACGGGCCCTGCTTGGCGAGTTGCGCGTCGAGGCGTTCGCACGCGGCCTCGATGCGCGCCTGCGCACCGGCACGCACCGCCTCGTCGTCGGCCTGCAGGTCCCACGGATACCACCACAGGCGCAACGGCGATTGCAGGGTATTGGTGAGGTTGAAGATCCATTGGTTGTATTCGGCGCGCTGCGGCTCGTCGAGCGCCGGCGCCAGACCGGCCTGCGGATGACGGTCGGCGAGAAACATCGCCAGGCCCGCGGCTTCGTAGCGCGGCTGGCCGTCGACGATCAGGGTCGGCACCACCCCGTTCGGATTCAGCGCCAGGTACTCGGCGTTCTTGTGCGCGCGGGCTTCCATATCGACCGCTCGCAGTTCGTGCTCGATCCCCATCTCGATGAGCAGCCAATGGACGACGAAGCTGGCGGTGCCGGGCGAATAATAGAGCGCGTACATGCGGAGGACTCCGGAAGTGAGGGCGACAGTCTAGGGGAGCGATGGCGGTTGCGGGGTTGGATCGTTGGAGGGAGCAAAAGCAAATCCCCCCTGCCCCCCTTTCCAAAGGGGGAACAGCGCTGACAGATCAGGAGCAAGTCGCCTTCCCATGAAGACGCCCCTCTGAAAGTCGCCCCTGCAGAAGTCGCCCTCTGAAAGTGGCCTCGCTGAAAGTCGCCCCCTTTGAAGAAGGGGGCTGCGCGCTGCGCAAGTCCGATGCAGTGGCGAACCCTAATCGCGCGGGGGATTTGCTTTGCGCTCGCGAGCGACCACCGAAGCGGCACATCGCATGGTCGCACCGACCCATTCCCCCACCTTTGCCTCGAAGCCGTCCTCCTGACAGCAGGCTGTCAGCAGTCTGCGTATTTGTGTGTGGATCGGACCCTCGCGGCCAATCCAGAGGTGCGGTTCTTCGCTACCATGCGGAGCGATTCCGGGGAGAACCGATCCGATGCCACGTACCGCCACACGTACCGTCCTGGTCGCCGCGATGCTCGCGGCTGCTACCACCCCGCTGCACGCCGCCGCAGCCGACGACGCCCTGAGCACCGTCGCCGAGCGCAGCGGCTTCCTCAAGACCGGCCGCTACGACGAAGTGATCGCCATGTGCGCGTCCTTCGCCAAGCGCTACCCCGACGCGGTGCGCTGCGAGGAGTTCGGCACCACGCCGGAAGGCCGGCCGATGAAGCTGCTGGTGGCGACCCGCAGCGGCGCGTTCACGCCGGCGCAGGCCCAGGCCAAGTCGCTGCCTGTCACGTTGATCCAGGGCGGCATCCACTCCGGCGAGATCGACGGCAAGGACGCGGGCTTCCTCGCCCTGCGCCAGATCCTCGACGGCGAGGCCGCGCCAGGCGCGCTCGACAAGCAGGTGCTGCTGTTCGTGCCGGTGTTCAACATCGACGGCCACGAGCGCTTCGGCCGCTGGAACCGTCCCAACCAGCGCGGCCCCGAGGAAATGGGCTGGCGCACCACCGCGCAGAACTACAACCTCAACCGCGACTACCTCAAGGCCGATGCGCCCGAAATGCAGGCCATGCTCAAACTGGTCGGCACCTGGGACCCGTTGGCCTACATCGACCTGCACGTCACCGACGGCGCCAAGTTCGAACAGGACGTCTCGATCCAGGTCGAACCGGTGCACTCCGGCGACGCCGCGCTGCGCCCGGCCGGCTTGGCTTTGCGCGACGGCGTGATCGAACGCCTCGCCAAGCAGGGCTCGCTGCCGGTGTCGTTCTACCCGTCCTTCATCGAAACCGACAACCCGGCCTCGGGCTTCGAAGACGCGGTGCCGCCGCCGCGCTTCTCCAACGGCTACATCCCGCTGCGCAACCGCCTGGGCATGCTGGTCGAAACCCATTCGTGGAAGGACTATCCGACCCGCGTGCGGATCACCCGCAACACCATCGTCAACGTGCTCGAACTGGTCGCCGGCCACGGCAGCGACTGGCGCCGCGAAGCCCTGGCCGCCGACCGGCGCGCGCAGGCGCTCGGCGGCCAGCCGGTCGCACTCGACTACAAGGCCACCGACAAAGTCCGCGACGTCGCCTTCCGCGGCTATGCCTATACGCGCACGCCGTCGGAGGTCTCCGGCGCGCTGATGACCCGCTACGACGAGACCAAGCCCGAGGTCTGGAACGTAAAACTGAAATACGACATCCAGCCCAGCCGCGTGGTCGAAGCACCGCGCGGCGGCTACCTGGTGCCGGCCGCGCATGCGCCGTGGGTCGCGGCCAAGCTCGACCAGCACGGCGTGAGCTATCGCCGCCTCGGCGCCGCGCTCAAGGATGCGCAGGTCGAGACCTTCCGTTCCGACAAGACCGAGTTCGCCGCGCAATCGGTCGAAGGCCACCAGCGCGCCACTTTGAGCGGCGCCTGGAAGCCGGAAAACCAGAGTCTGGTCGCCGGCGCGCTGTTCGTACCGATCGCCCAGTCCAAGGCACGCGTGGTCATGGCCCTGCTGGAACCGCAGGCGCCCGATTCGCTCGCGGCCTGGGGCGAGTTCAACAACGCCTTCGAGCGCAAGGAGTACATGGAGGACTACGTCGCCGAGGAAGTGGCGCGCGAGATGCTGGCCAAGGACCCGAAGCTGAAGGCCGAGTTCGAGGCGAAGATCAACAACGATCCGGCCTTCGCCAAGAGCCCGCAGGCGCGCCTGGACTTCTTCTATCGTCTGCATTCGGCCTGGGACGTGCGCTACAACCAGTACCCGGTGGTGCGTACGCAGCAGGTGCCGCGCTGATCGTCGGCGCGCGCTGAAGTAACGAGCCGCAACGCGCGGAGCCCCAGTGGCTCCGCGCGTTTTTTCTGCCCGGCTAATCGAGACTGCGCTTCAAAGGGTAGGAGCGGCGTAAGCCGCGACCGCCGAAGCGACGATCGAATCGAAACGACGCGGCTACCGGGACGAGATCGCGGCTTGCGCCGCTCCTACCCTGGCCTCGCCCGAGCCGCGCTATCCTCGACGCCTGTCCCGATCGGAGCGTCGCGTAGCCATGCGAACCTTCCCTTCTGCCGCGATCGCGCCGATTCCGCGTTCGTTCGCATCCGCGTTCGCCGCGGTCCTGCTGCTCGCCGGCGTCGCTGTCGCCTCGCAAGCGCTCGCCGCCGAAAAGACGCCGCCGGTCGAAACCCGCGCGACCACGGTGACCGTGCTCAGCTTCAACCTCTGGCACGACAAGGGCGATTGGCCCAAGCGCCGCGCCATGATCCTCGCCGAGATCGAGCGCCTGAAGCCGGACATGATCGCCCTGCAGGAAGTGCTGCAACGCGACGGCCTGCGCAACCAGGCCGAGGACCTCGCCGCCGCGCTCGGCTATCGAGTGCAATTCGTCTCGGTCGACCCGCCCGGTGCGGCGCGCCGCTACGGCAACGCCCTGCTCACCCGCAAACGCCCCGAGACGCGCGAGATGCGCAAGCTCGAACCGCTCGACGACTACCGCACCGCCGCGCACGCCCGGCTGCGCCCGGGCCCGCCGCGTACCCGTATCGACGTCTACGCCACCCACCTGCATAACGACCAGGCCGGCGGCGCCATCCGCGCCACGCAGGTATCGAGCCTGCTGAATTTCATCGACACCACCGCGCAGGGCAGCTACGTGATCGTCGCCGGCGACTTCAACAGCGCTGCCGACTCGCCGGAACTGCAGGCGCTGGCCGCGCGTTATCGCGACGCCTACGGCAACGCCCATCCCGATGCGTCGAGGAATGTCACGGCCCATACCACCCTCAACCCCGCCTACCTGCCGGCGCAGCGCATCGACCACGTCTTCTACGACCCGATCGGCTTCGAACTCGTCGAGGCCCGCGTCGTGCTCAAGCAAAGCCGCGATGGCGTCTGGCCCTCCGACCACTTCGGCCTGCTGGTCAAGCTGCGTACCCGGCCCAAGCTCGTCACCCTGCGCGCGTCACCGAACTGACACTTGCGGCGACTAGCGTGGGTGGGTTCCCCTGCCCCGCCGGAGCCCCGCATGATCCGTTCGACCCTGACTTCGTTGTTGCTCGCCTGCGCCGCGACCGCTTTCGCCGCCCCCGCCGTCGCCGCTCACTGGTCGCTGACCGACCTCGTCGAAACCCCGGCGACCCAGCGCGATGCGGTGCGTCTGCCGCCGGGCACGCCCGACCAGGCCAACCTCAACCGATTCGGTTTCTATTCCGACCTGACCTACAACGCACGCGACGGCTACTGGTACGCCCTGTCCGACCGCGGCCCCGGCGGCGGCGTGATCGACTACGCCACTCGCGTGCAGCGCCTGCGCATTCCCTACGACCGCCGCAGCGGCCGCATCGGCCAGCCCATCGTCGATAAGACCGTGTTGTTCAGCGCGCGCCGCGGCGACAGCTTCAACGGCCTCAACCCGCAGTTGCTCAACGGCGACGCCGCCAAGCTCGGCCTGAGTTTCGACCCGGAAGGCTTCGCCGTGGGCCGCAACGGCCACTTCTACGTCGCCGACGAATACGGCCCGAGCCTGTACGAATTCGCCCCGAACGGCCGCTTCCTGCGCGCCTTCGCCACGCCCGCCAACCTGCAGCCGCGCAACGCCCAGGGCCAGCTCGACTACGTCGGCGACCGCAAGCTCGTGGTCAGCGGGCGCCAGGACAACCGCGGCTTCGAAGGCCTCACCCTCACCCCGTCCGGCGACAAGCTGTACGCGGTGATGCAGGACCCGCTGGTGCAGGAGGGCGCCAACAACGACGGCCGCCGCAGCCGCAACGTCCGCATCGTCGAGTTCGACCTGCGCAGCGGCCGTTCCAACGCCCAGTACGTCTATCAACTCGAACCGATCGCGACCTTGAACGCGCTCGATCCGTCCAGCGACGACGATTTCTCGGCGACCCACCAGGGCCGCAGCATCGGCCTCAGCGCGATCCATGCCTTGAGCGACCGCGACTTCCTGGTGCTGGAACGCGACAACCGCGGCCTCGGCGTCGAAGTCACCGCCGCACCGCTGCATAAGCGCGTGTACCGGATTTCGTTGCGCGGCGCGAGCAACGTCGCCACGCGCTCGCTGGCCGGCAGCAACGACCTGCCCGCTGGCGTGCGTCCGGTCGACAAGGCGCCCGAACTCGACATCCTGGCGGCCCTGCGCGGCGCCGGCGCCCGCGACATCCCCGAGAAACTCGAGGGCCTGGCGATCGGCCCGCGCCTGCGCAACGGCAAGCACCTGGTGCTGATCGGCAGCGACAACGACTACAGCGTCACCCAGAGCGGCGCCGGCGAGCAGTTCGAGGTTTGCGTCGATCGCCGCAGCGGCGAACGCGCACAGGTTCCGCTGGATGCCGATTGCCCGGCCGGCAAGGCCCGCATCCCGGGCACCCTGGTTGCCTTCGCGGTCGATTTCCGCCGCTGAGGCGGACGGATGGTCGCCTCCATCAGACTTGGCCGGAATTCGGCCGTCGAACACCTTTGCTGTTCCCCCCTTTGTAAAAGGGGGGCTTGGGGGGATTTGCTTTTTGCCCAATGGCATCGGCCGATGTAACCCAGCAGGCCAAAGCAAATCCCCCGCGCTGCATGAAGCCGTCACTGCATGAGCGTGACGCCGGGCGCTCGCCCCCTTTGGCAAAGGGGGCAAACTGGCGCGGCTGCGTAGCGAGTGGCGAGTGGCGAGTGGCGACTAGCAAGGCTTGCCAGCTCGACCGTGCTGTTCCCCCTTTTGCAAAGGGGGCTGGGGGGCTTGCCTTTCGTCCAAATCGCAAGAATCAGCGCATGCAGCGAACCCCGCCCTCACTTCGCCATGTACTTCCAATTGCGCCCCTTGCCCTCGGCCATCCACTCCACGGCCTGGGCGACCCGCGCCTTGCGGGTGTCCTCGCGCTTCGCGCTCTCGATCCATTCGACATAGTCGCGCCGCTGGCTCGGCGGAAACGCCTCGTAGGTCGCCTTGGCCTTCGCGTTCTTCTTCAGCGCCAGCGCGGCGGCCAGATCCGCGGGCAGTTCGACCGGCGGCTTGGGCTGCGCGCGCTTGCTCGCAGGACGCGTTACGCCGGCCTCGATCAAGGCCATCGCCTGCTTCACCAGGCCAGTGAGTTCGCGCTTGCCGGGCAGGTCGCCGATCTTGCTCAGACGGCCGAACTGGCCCATCGCATCGCTGTCGGCGGACTGCTGCGCACCGACGATGTTCGCGCCCTGCCAGAAGCCGAAGGTGGCGTGTTGCTTGAACGCCGCCATGCTGCACATCAGCTTGCCGCGGTAAACGAAACTCGGTATGCCCCACTTGATCGCTTCCTCCACCTGCGGACAGGCCGCGTGTACGACCGCGCGCAGGTGTTCGAGGATCGGCTGCGCGAACGGCGCCGCCTTGGCGATATAAGCATCGATGCGCGGATCGGACTGGCTCATGGCGGTCGACCGTCGGCCTGGCGATGAGGCCATATTCTGCGCCGCTTACGCGCTAAGCGGCCACTGCCCCAGCACGTCGTAGGCGTTGCGCGAGCCGAGCTGGCTGTGGATAAGGACGAAGGCGTCGACGCGCCAATCGATGGCCTCGATGGCAATCGGCGGATGCAACGGACGCACGGCGTCGCGGACGATGGTCACGTGCGGCACCAGGGCGCGCCCGGACTCGACCCGCACGCCTTCCTTGGCCAAGGCCACGCCGAGCCGTTGGTACAGGCCGTCCAGGGCCTCCGGCGTGCGCTCGCTGCCGAGCCACCAGGGCACCGACTTGTTGCGGAAACTGCCGGCGCGGTCGAGCCGCAGGTCGAACGCCGGCAGGACCAAGCTAGCCGCCGCGGCCTGCGCCCGCGCCGCGCGCTCGGGCTGGAACTCGGAAGCGTCACCGAGGAATTGCAGGGTCAGGTGATAACGGTGAGCGCCGATCAGGCGCCCGCCGGCGTCGTGTTCGCGGTGCAGGGCCGCCGCGGCCGCGGCGATGCGCGCCTGGGTCGCCGCATCGGGCAACAGGGCGAAGAACAATCGATGAACATCGGGCGAAGCGGCCGGCGCCGCGAACAGCGAGTCTTGATGCATGGCCGCAGTGTAAAGCCCGCGCCGCGGCCTGCCCATTACGCGAACTGGGTCGACTCCGCCGCACAGGCGCTGGGGCATGATGAGCGGGCCGCCGGCCGGCGGTTCGATAGCCTTGCGCGCCCGATCGCGGCGGCGCCCCCCAGCGAATGGAGTCCCTCATGAAGTCGATCCTGAATCTATGCGCCCTCGCCTTGCTGGCGCTGTCCCTGCACGCCCATGCGCAGACGGCGCCGGCTGCGGCCCCACAGGGCTCCGACAAGCATGAGCAAGACCGACGCGCGCAAGCCAGGCGCGAAATCGAGGGCATCGTCGAGACCTTCAAGGCCGCGATCATCGCCAAGGACTCGGCCACCCTGAAGGGCCTGTTCCTGCCAGAACACAATTCCTGGATCCTGGTGTCCTCCGACGAAGAGTTCCGCCAGCGCAAGGCCAAGAACCCCAAGCTCAAGAAACTCGAGCCCGGCACCTACGTCGAGTTCGCCGAGCAGATGAGCCAGGGTAAGGAACGCTTCGAAGAGAAGTTCTCGAACGTGAAAATCGAAACCGACGGCGCCATCGCCAGCGTGCATTTCGACTTCGTCTTCCTCGAAGACGAGCGCATGACCGGCAAGGGCCAGGAAGCCTGGCAGTTGGTCAAGACCGAACAGGGCTGGAAGATCAACGCGGTGGTCTACTCCTCCTACCCGCTCCAGTAAGCCCGATGCTCCCGGCCCGCGCCGGGAGCATCGCTGAGCGGCATGCAGACGAGCGCTGCCGCACTTATTCGCTCAAGCCGATACAGCGCCCAGCGGCGCGGCTCAGGCCGTCGCCGCGAGCGGCACCGGTTCATTCGAGGCGCGCTCGGAGTACGCATCCAACAGGCTCGCGACGATCTTGCGGGCACCGCTGAACGGCTTGCGCCCGTGCGCCATCTGCATGTTGTCGAGCAGCATCACGTCGCCGACCTGCCAGGGGAACCGGATCGAGGCCCCGGCGAAAGCCTCGCGTACCGCCTGCAGGTCCTCGGCGGTGATCTCGCCGCCGTCGCCGTAATAGGCATGACGTGGCAAACGGTCGGCACCGAACATGTTGAGCAGCGAGGTCGCCACTTCGGCGCCGAGGTTGCTGACGTGGAACAGGTGCGCCTGGTTGAAGAACACGCGTTCGCCGGTCAGCGGGTGCCGCGCCGTGCCGTGGTTGGTCTGGGCGGTGCGCAGGGTTTGCGCATCCAGCCACTCGTGGACGATGCCGTTGGCCTCGCAGAAACGCGCGACTTCGCCGCGGTCGGAGGTCTGGAACACCGTCTCCCAGGGAATGTCGACATAGGGCCGGTAGTGGCGCACATAACGCACGCCACGCGCCTCGAAGCGGTCCATACGCTCCTCGCCGATGGCGGCGGCGACCCGACGCATGTCGGCGATCGGGGTCTCGCCGCCGCTCTGCGGCGCCACCAGGCAGCAGAACGCGATCTTCAGCGGCCAGTCGCGCTGATAGGCGTTCTCGCAATGCAGGGCGATCTCCTGGTCGGGCGGGTACTCGGTGGCCGTGAACACGCCCTTGCCGACCGAACTGCGCGGGGTCGAGCGATAGGTGTAATCGAGCGCGCGCGGCGACACCGCTTCGCCGAAGCCCTCGAAGTCGCCGACCGAAGCGACGTCGAAGCCGCGGAACAGCAAGGCCCCGTGTTCAAGCAGGCGCTCCTCGATCAGTTCGCGGCGTGCCGAGACGAAGGCCGCCAGATCGCGCTCGCCGGCGCCGGGTTCGAATACGCGCGGTGCGCGGCCGTCGGCGAACAACGCGGTTTCCTTGAAAGCATGCATGTCCAGTACTCCTGTGAAACGCGGCGCCGCGGTAGCCGCCGCGGCGCGTGACGATGTTGGGGCCGCTCAGAACCGATAGCGGATCTTGGCCAGCAGTTGGTCGGAATCGCGCAATTCCAGCGCGTCGGTGAACTGATCGTAGGTGCCGAGCGGGTCGCGTTCGAGGAAGGTCGAGCCGCCGCGCGAATAGGCCACGAAGATGTCCGACTGCGGGCCGAGCAGATAGCGATAGCGCAACTGCAGGCCGAAGTTGTTGACGTCGAAGTCCGCCCTCGCCTGCCCGCTCGCCCGCATCTGCCCGTTCGGCTGCAGGATGTAGCCCTGGCCGCCGTCGGCCCGCACCGAGGCCCACTCGGTCTTCAGGCGCACCTCGTGATGCAGACCCGGAAACCAGCTCAGGTTGAGGCTGGCGTAGTCGCCGCGCCGCGAGTAACGGCCGAAGTTACGGCCGTCCTCCCAGATCAGCCAGTCGCTGCCGCGGTCCGGGCTGAAGATCAGTTGGGCATTGAAATCGTCGTTGGGATACCAGACCGCACTCAGCTCCAGCTCCGGCGTGGCCTTGCCCGACAATCCCTGCGGCAACATCGACAACGCCGCCCCGTAGGTCCAATCGCCGTAGCGGCGGCTGACGAATTCGGCCTCGGAGCGATAACGCTGCGAGCGCTTCCACAGGCCGTTGCCGCGCGAGATCAGGTCGTCCCAACCGGAGCTGATCAGGCTGACGTTGAAGTTCAGGCGGTTGCCGCTGCGGTAGTTGTAGTTGTTGACGATCGCCAGGGTGGTCGGCAGACGGTCGCCGCGGTCGTTGCTGCGCGCCTGCAGGTCGGCGAACCAGCGCACGCTGCGCAGGTTGGCGTCCTCGTCTTTGACGCGGTGGACGTAGTCGGCGGCGAGCTTGACCTCGTTGAGGCTGGCGCGGCGCTGGTAACCCAGGTCGTTGAAGTCGAGGTGGTTGCCGACGTGATTGGCCTCGAAGCGATAGCGCCAGCTTTCCGACGGCGTCCAGTTGACGCGCATCCAGGCGCCGCTGTCGTTGACGCTGCGGCCGCGCTGGTCGATGAAGCTGCCGAGCACCTGGCCGTTGATCACCAGCGCATCGCTCGGCCGCCAGCTCATGTCGACCGCCTGCACCTGCGCGCTGCGGTCGCGGAACGGGCGTTCGGTGTCGGTGCCGAGCCAGCCGATGCTGAGCTTGTCGTGCACCGGGAACAACAAACGCGCGGCGTAGAAATCGCGACCGGCCTCGCCGTCTTCGGTCGCTGCCAGCACGCCATAGCTGAGCCGGCCCAGCGAGCCGTTGAGCTTGATCGCGGCGTCGATGTCGCTGGCGCCGCTGCCGTCGTCGGCATCGCCGCCGATGCGGCGGGTGTGGATCAACCGCCCCTGGTCGGGCGTGCTGAGGTCGAAGATGCCCTGGTTTTCGGTGAAGAACGGGCGCCGGTCGCTGAAGAAGGTCTCGATGGCGTCGAAGTTGATCACCAGGTCGTCGGACTCGACCTGGCCGAAGTCCGGATTCACCGTCGCGCTCAACTGGAAGCGCGGCGACGGCTTCCAGAACAGATCGACGCCGCCGTTGTACTTGGTGCGGCCGGTGATCATGTCGTGGTTGGCGGTGACATAGGGCCAGAAGTGCAGCAAGGCCTTGCGGTATTGCGGAATCTCCAAGCGCTCGAAACCCGAAACGAAACGGCCGCGTTCGATCGACACCGCCGGATAGGACTGGCGTTCGCCGTTGCCGCCGAGCACGCGGCTGAAATACACCGCGATGTTGCGGCTGGGCGAATCGGTGCCGCGCATCGGCGCGACCGTCCACGGGATCAGCATCTCGACCTGCCAGCCGTTCTCGGTCTCCTCGACCGCCCAGCTCCAGTCGGTGTCCCAGTCGTAGTTGGGCACGTTCTCGTTGGTCACCACGCCGTCCATGATCGAGCCCGACAGGCCGACGCTGAAGGTGTAGGCGGTGCGGCCGTCGCCGTCGAAGTCGACCATGAAGTTGACGCCGTCGATGACGTCCTCCTGGTCGCGCTCCAGGCGCGGTTTGACCCGCGCGAACGCCGGCGACTGTTCGAGCACGAAGGCGACGACGATGCCGTCCGGCGTCGACAGCAGGCGTGCCTGGGTGCCGCTGCCGCTGTCGGGCGCGGTCAGACGATACGGCTCGGTGACCTTGAAGTCGTCGTAGCGCTTGGCCTGTTCCCATTCGGTTTCGTCGAGCTTGCCGTCGATCACGATCGAGGCGCAGGCCGGCGAGCTGACCAACAGGGTCAGCATCAGCACCGAACCGGCGCGCAGCCGCGAGGCGGGAAAATCTGCAGTCATGTGGTGTCCAAAAGTGGGGCTGGAAGAAGGCGTGGCGCGTCGGGTCCGGATCAGGTCTCGGACAGATAGGCGAGCGTCTTGCGTTCTCCCTTGAACGATTCGCGGCCGTGCATCATCAGGATGTTGTCGATCATCAGCAGGTCGCCGCGCTGCCAGTCGAACAGCAGCTTGCTGGCGTCGAGCGCGCGGCGCACCTCGGCCAGGGCTTCCTCTTCCATCGGCTCGCCGTCGCCGTACTCGCATTCGTGCGGCAGGTTGCCCTTGCCGACCATCTGCTCGTACATGCTGCGCAGCTGCGGGTTCAAGGCCGAGGGGTGCCACTGCTCGGCCTGGTTGAACCACACTTCCTGGCCGGTCTGCGGATGGGTGACGAAGGCGTCGCAACGCGTGGTCACCCGCAGCACGCCGTCGGCCTGCCAGCGGCAGGTCGAACCCTGCTCGGCGGCGATGCTCTCGACCTCGGCCCGGTCCTGGGTCTGATAAGTGGTCTGCCAGTTCTTGCCGAGCGGGATGCTCGACTGGAAATTGCGCACGTAGTTGATGCCGCGCTCGCGCAGCTTGCGCACGATCTCGTCGGGCACCGCGCGCAGCACGTCGCTGCTGTTGGCCAGCGAGGTCTGTCCGCCCGAGGCGGCCGGGATCACGCTGTGGAAGAACAGGCGGCGCGGCCAGCGCGGCAGGTAGGACATCTCGTTGTGCAGGCTGATCACTTCGCTGGCCGGGTATTCGGTCGAGGTGTAGACGTCGGCGGCGACGCGGCTGCGCGGCGAATTGCCGCCGATGTAGTCGAAGGCCTGCGCGCCGAGGCGCTCGGAGCAGGCGCGGAAATCCTCGGCGCCGGCGAGTTGGAAGCCGCGCAGCAGGATGCCGCCGTGCTTGAGCAACCAGGCCTGGACCTGCTCGCGGTTCTGGACGAGGTAATCGTGCAGCGCCGCCTGGCTGGCATCGCCGGCGGGGGTGATCACGATCGGATGGTGGTCGGAGTTGAACAGCGCGTTGACGTTCATGGCAGGTCCCTGTCGTTCTTGAAATCCGTAGCGTTCGAAATACTGTGCGGTTGCGGTCTCGCCCGGCGCGATGCCGGCGCGGCCGCTATACGCACAAACTTGCGGTCAGTTCCGCGTTGAGTTGCTCCAGCACCGCGGCGCGCTGGCTGTTGACGAAAAAGTGGCCGCCGTCGAACCAGGTCACCTGGCAGGCGCCCGAGGTTTCTTTGTGCCAGCCGTCGACCTGGCCGGGCTCCTTGTTCAGATCCTCGCGCCCGGCGAACACGCTGATCGGCATCGGCAACAGCGGGCCGTGTCGGTAGCGATAGTTCTCGGCGATGGCGAAATCGGCGCGGATCGCCGGCAGCAGCAGTTCCATCAGCTCGCGGCTTTCCAGCACTTCCGGCGGCGTGCCCTCGTACTCGCGCAGCACCTCGGTGAACTGCGCATCCGACAAGGTGTGCAGTTGCCGGGTCGGGCTGCGGAACTGCGGCGCATGGCAGCCGGACATGAACAGTTGGCTCGGCGTGCTCAAGCCGTGCAGGCGCAGGTAACGGCTCAGCTCGAACGCGACCAGGGCGCCGACGCTGTGGCCGAAGAACGCGCACGGCAGGTCGTCCATGCGCGAGATCACCGGCGCCACCGCCTGCAGCAATGCCGGCAATGACCCGATCGGCTCCTCGGCGATACGCGCGCTGCGCCCCGGCAACTGCACCGCGCAGACTTCGACGGCCGGGTCGAGCGCCTCCTGCCAGCGGAAGAAGTTGAAGGCGTTGCCGCCGGCGTAGGAGAAGCAGAACAGCCGCATGCGCCGGGTCGAAGACGGCGTACGGATCAACCACGGCGTGGTCTGCAAGGAAAGCGACGAACTCATGTCAGGGTCTCGGCGAGGGCGCGCTCGGCATCGGCGCCGATACGGGAAGTGCGCGTGGACGAGGGATGGGCGAGGAACTCGGCGATGGCCGCGGCGATGCGCTGCGCATGCGGCTCGGCCAGCATGGCGTAGTGGCCGGCATCGACCGCGACCGCCTCGAAGCCGCCGCTGATCGCCTCGATGCCTTCGGCTACGCGGCCCGAACCATCGGCGCGGAAGGCCTGCACCGGCGCGTCGATGCGGCTGGCTGTATAGCCCGACAACAGTTGCAGATGCGCACGGGTCACCGGCCACTGCGCCTGCAGATGGGCGAAGGCCGCGGCATCGGCATCGCGCCAGCCCAGACGCTGCAACAGCGGCTCGACTTGTTCGAAGCGCTGCGCCGACAGCACCTCGATGGCCAGCCCGTCGAACTCGACCGACCTCGGCCAGGCCAGGCCGCGCCCCTGCAACTCGGCGCGCAGGGCAACCTCGGCCGCGCGCATCGGGTCCTTGTCGAGACCGGCGATGGGCAGATGGGTATCGAGCAGGCCGAGGTATTCGACCCGCTCGCCGGCGGCGAGCAACTGCTGGGCGATCGTCGCGGCGAGAATGCCGCCGCTCGACCAACCGAGCAGACGATACGGACCTTGCGGCTGCAGACTACGGATCGCCTCGACCTGGGCCTGGGCCATCGCCTGCAACGAGGCCGGGCGCTGCGGCAAGCCCGCCGCTTCCGGCGATTGCAGGCCGTAGACCGGCCCGAGTACCGCCAAGCGCGCGGCCAGGGCGGCATAGAACGAAACCTGGCCGCCGACCGGATGCACGCAGAACATCGGCCGGCCCGTCGCCGCCGCTTGCAGCGGCACGCACAGCGAGGCCGGGCGCAGGTCTTGCTCGTCGATCGCCGCCGCCAATGCCGCCAAGGTCGGCGCCGAGAAGGTCGCCGACAGCGGCACGGCCACGCCGAGGCGCGCACGCAGTTCGTGCACCACCCGGATCGCCAGCAGCGAATGGCCGCCGAGTTCGAAGAAGCGGTCGTGCCGCCCCACCCGCTCGACGCCGAGCAATTGCGACCAGACTTCGGCGATGACCGCTTCGGTCGCGCCCTGCGGCGCAGCGTAGGCGTGCTGGACCCGCGCCGCGCCATCCGGCGCCGGCAAAGCGGCGCGGTCGAGCTTGCCGTTGGCGGTCAGCGGCCAGCCCGGCAGCACCACGAACGCCGCTGGCAGCATGTGTTCGGCGAGCGAGCGCGCCAGGCGCTCGCGCAACGCCGCCGCAGTCGGTGCGGCGTCGCCGCGCGCCAGCAGATAAGCCACCAGACGCTGGTCGCCGGCCTGGTCTTCGCGTGCGACCACCACCGCCTCGCGCACGCCGTCGCATTCGCCCAGACGGGCCTCGATCTCGCCGAGTTCGATGCGGTGGCCGCGGATCTTGACCTGGAAATCGTTGCGGCCCAGGTATTCGATGCGACCGTCCTCGTGCCAGCGTCCGAGGTCGCCGGTGCGGTACATACGCGCACCCGCCGTGTCCGCGAACGGGTCGGCGAGGAAGCGCTCGTCGGTGAGCTCGGGCCGATGCAGGTAGCCGCGGGCCACGCCGGCGCCGCCGATGTGGATCTCGCCGGTCACCCCGACCGGCACCGGCTGGCGTTCGCCGTCGAGGATATAGAGCTGGGTGTTGGCGATCGGCGTGCCGATATGCGGGGCAACGCCGGCGCGGATCGGCGCCAGGGTGGCGTCCACCGTGCACTCGGTCGGGCCGTAGACGTTGAAGCAGCGCAGCGACGAGGCCGCGGCGGCGTCCCAGGCGCGCGCCGACAGCGCTTCGCCGCCGATCAACACCATGCGCAGATCGGTGCCGTCGCGCCGCAGCAGGCCACGTTCGATCAGCAACTCGAACTGGGCCGGCGTGCAGTCGAAGGCCTGGATGCGTTCGCGCACGAGGAACTCCAGCATCGCTTCGGCGTCGGCGCGAACCTCGGCCGGCACCAGCACCACGCTGCGGCCGGACAGCAACTGTGTCAGCGACTGCAGCGAGGCATCGAAGGACAGGCCGGCATTGAGCGCAACCCGCGCGCCGGCCGCGCAATGGATGAAGGCCTCGCCCTCCAGCGCAGCCCACAGATTGAGCACGTTGCGATGCTCGACCATCACCCCCTTGGGCCGTCCGGTCGAACCGGAGGTGTAGATCGCATAGGCCAACTGCTGCGGGCCGATTCCGGTCAGCTCCGGATCGTGTTCGGGTTGTTCGGTCAGGCCGGCATCGTCGAGCAGCACCAGCGGCAGCGCGGTCGCGAGCGGCGATGCCGCGGACGTCGTCAACAAGGCCACCGGCGCGCTGTCGGCGAGCATGTAGTCCAGGCGCTCGCTCGGATAAGCCGGGTCCAGCGGCACGTAGCCGGCGCCGGCCTTGAGGATGCCGAGCACGCCCACGATGGTCTCGAGCTCGCGTTCGACCCGGATCGCGACGCGATCGTCCGTACGCACGCCCAGCGCGATCAGGCGATGGGCGATGCGGTTGGCGCGGCGGTTGAGTTCGGCATAGCTCAGGCTGCGTTCGCCGCAGACCAAGGCCTCGGCCTCGGGCGTGCGCCGTGCCTGCAACTCGAAGCCGCGATGAATCGAGGCCGGCAGATCGAAGCTTGCCTCGGTGTCGTTGAAGCTGCGCAGCACCTGCTCGCGCTGCGGCGTGCCCAGCAATGGCAACGCGGCGATGACGCAGCGCTCGTCGGCGGCCATGGCTTCGAGCAACGACACCAGGCAGGCGGCGTAGCGTTCGGCGGTGGCCCGGTCGAACAGTGCGGTCGCATAGGCCAGGCTGCCGGAGATGCCGTCGGCGCCGTCGGCCAAGGCCAGCGACAGGTCGAACTGGGTCGTCGTCAGCGGGCTGTCGATCGATTCCAGCGCCAGCCCCGGCAAGCTCAGCGCGCCGCCACCCGGGGTGTTGTTGAAGGCGAACATGGTCTGGAACAGCGGCCCGTAGCTCAAGCTGCGTACCGGCTGCACCGCCTCGACCACCTGCTCGAACGGCAGCTCTTGGTGGGCGTAGACATCGAGCATGGTCGCCTTCACCTGCGCCAACAGTTCGGCGACGCTGGCTTGGCCATCGACGCCGATGCGCAATGCCAGGGTGTTGACGAAAAAGCCGATCAGCGGCTCGATCTCGGTGCGCTGGCGATTGGCGACCGGACTGCCGATCACGACCTCGTCCTGCCCGCTCAGGCGCGACAGCAAGCTCGCCCAACCCGCGAGCAAGGTCATGAACACGGTCGTGCCGTGACGCTGCGACAAGGCGCGCAAGGCCGCCGAAGCCTGCGCCGACAGACGCAGCTCGACCCGATCGCCGGCATAGCTCTGCACCGGCGGGCGCGGACGGTCGCTCGGCAGTTCCAACAACGCCGGTGCCCCACGCAGTTGCCCGCGCCAGAACTCGACCTGCTCGCTCAGCGCTTCGCCCTGCAGCCATTGCCGTTGCCACACCGCGTAGTCGGCATACTGAATCGGCAGCGGCGGCAGTGGATCGGTGCGGCCCTCGTGGAAGGCCGCATACAACGCCGCCACTTCGCGCACCAACACGCCAATCGACCAGCCGTCGGAGACGATGTGGTGCTGGGTGACCAGCAACACGTGCTCGTCGTCGCGCAGATGCAACAAGCGGCCGCGGATCAGCGGGCCGCGAGCGAGATCGAACGGTGCACGGGCCTCTTGCAAGCTCAAGCTGGCCAGCGCATGTTCGCGCGCCGTCTCCTCGAGTTCGCGCAGGTCGTGTTCGATCAGGGCGAAGCCGACATCGGCCGCGGCGATCAGCTGCACCGGCTCGCCATCGACCTCGGCGAAACACGTGCGCAGGTTTTCGTGACGGGCGACGACCCGGTTGAGCGCGGCCTTGAGCGCCTCGCGATCCAACCTGCCGCTCAAACGCAGCGCCGCCGGCATGTGATAAGCCGCGCCGGCGGCCGGATCGAGTTGATCCAGGAACCACAGGCGTTGCTGCGCCCACGACAGCGGCAACGGCCCGTTGCGGTCGGCCACTGCGATCGGCGCCAACGATTCGGCGGCGCGGTCGATGCGATCCAGGGCGCGCGCCATGCCTTCGAGACTCGGCTGCGCGAACACTTCGCGCAGGGCGAACTCGAGGCCCAGGGTCGAACGCAGTCGAGTGACCAATTGCAAGGCCAACAGCGAATGCCCGCCGAGTTCGAAGAACTGGTCGTGGCGGCCGACGCGCTCCAGGCCGAGCAGCTCGCACCAGATCTGCGCGAGCGCGGTCTCGACCTCGCCCTGCGGCGCTTCGTAATCGCGCCGGATCACCGCGTCGTCGCCCGGCGCCGGCAGCGCCTTGCGGTCGAGCTTGCCGTTCGGGGTCAGCGGCAGGGCCGCAAGGGTCACGAAGGCGCTCGGCAGCATGAACTCGGCCAGGCTGCGCGACAGTTGCTCGCGCAGGTGCGCCGCCGACAGCTCGACGCCGTCAGCGGGGACCACATAAGCGATCAGCCGCTTGTCGCCGCCCTCGCCTTCGCGCGCCACCACCACCGCTTCGCGCACGCCCTCGCAGGCCGCGAGCTTGGTCTCGATCTCGCCGAGCTCGATGCGGAAGCCGCGGATCTTGACCTGGAAGTCGTTGCGGCCCAAATACTCGATGGTGCCGTCGGCCCGCCAGCGACCGAGGTCGCCGGTCTTGTACATGCGCGCGGTTTGGTCCGCGACGAAAGGATCGTTGA
>NZ_JMTZ01000062.1 GCF_000731095.1 Lysobacter antibioticus
CAACGGCAACGGCAACGGCAACGGCAACGGCAACGGCAACGGCAACGGCAACGGCGTCGTGGTTGAGACAGATATCCATCCCGGCCGGTGATACTGGCCGAACCAACGCGGTCGCGGCTCGCGCCGCTCCTGCGCTGGCGAAAGTGCGCCGCTTCGATGGGCGACATCTGCCTTGCTGACTCAACGCGTCCCGTGGTCGCGGCTCACGCCGCTCCTGCAGGGGGATTCGCCATGGACCCGACCCGATTCACAGCGCCGCCCTGGCCACCCGCACCCGCGCCGCCAGCACCAAGCCCAACAAGGCCAAACCGAGCGCAATGCCGAACCCGCACAGATAGGCCAGGGTATGCGAGCGCGTCATCAGTGCCGCGAACAGCGAACCGCCGACCGCCAGCGCAGTGGCGGTGAAGATCGCATCGCCGAGATGCAGCGCCGAGGAGTTCACGCCCTGCTGTTCGGGCGGCGACAGCTCGAGCATCAACACCGACAGAGTCGGGTAGATCATGCCCATGCCGAGGCCGGCGATGATCCAGCCGGCGACGCCGAGCGCGAGCGGCGCCTGCGTCCATACCAATGCCGCGATCGCGATCACGCCGAGCGCGACCATCGCCATGCCGGCCTGCAGGAAGCGCTGCGGCGCCGCCGCGACCGCGGTGCGTCCGCGATACCAGGAGCCGCTCGACCAGCCGACCGCGCCCAGGGTCAACACCAGCCCGGCCCAGGTCGGCGATAGCCCGCGTTCCTGCGACAGCAACAGTGGGATATAGGCCTCGGTGAGGAAGAACGCGCCCGCGCCGATGCCGCGCAGGGAGACCACCGTCGGCAGGCCGCGTGCGGCGCGCAGGGCGCCGCGCGGCAGCAAGCGCGATGCCGCCAATGCCAGCGCAGCGAGCGCAGGGACCAGCACCGCCCAGGCCAGCCAGCCGCGTTGCTGGCCGCCGTAGTGCAGGGCGAGCAAGCTGGCCGTGGTCAACAGCGCCCACAGCAGACGTGTACGTTGATCGTTGCCGGCATCGGCGCCGCCGGCGGTCGGGCCGAGCTTGCGCAGCGACGGCAGCACCAGCCACGCCGCCAACACCGCGACGATCGGCACCGACAGGAACACCCAGCGCCAGCCGGCGTGCTCGACGATCGCGCCGCTGATCGCCGGGCCGACCACCGCCGGCACCACCCAGGCCGCGGCGAACGCGGCGAAGATCCTGACCCGCAGTTGCGGCGGATAGACCCGGCCGACCACCACGTACAGGGCGACCGAGATCAATCCGCCGCCGAAGCCCTGGATGACGCGGCCGGCGATCAGCCAGCCCATCGACGGCGCCAGTCCGGCTGCGATCAAACCCAGGGCGAACCAGACGATGCCCTGGCGCAACGGGGCGACCGGCCCGCGCGCATCGGCCCAACGGCCGGCCGCGACCATGCCGACCACGCTCGCCGCGAGGGTGCCGCCGAACGCGAGCGCATACAGCGCCAGGCCGTCGAGCGCGCGGGCGACGGTCGGCATCGCCGTGGTCACCGCCAGGGCTTCGAAGGCGACCAAGGCCACCAGCGCGACCGCGCCGATGGTCAGGCTGCGGTAACGCGGCGCGTACAGACTTTCCGGAACCGCAGCCGCTTGGTCGTGAGTCGGCGCCAGGCCGAGGCCGGCATCGGCGAGCGGGCGTTCGAGTGCGCTGGCGTCGTTCATGCGCTGTGCTTCGTCTCTATCGCTTCGTAGACCATCAACACGACCTTGCCGCGGCCGTGACCGCGTTCGACCGCGCGATGCGCTTCGGCGGCGCGGGTCAGCGGGAACATTTCGCGCACATGCACCAGCAGGCCGTGGCGCACGTGCATGGCCATCAGCTCGCGCAGATGCGCGCGGCTGCGTTGGCTGCGCAAGGTGCGCAGGCCGAGACGCCGGGCCTGGTCGGAATCGCACAAGGTAGCGATGCGCGAGGGCGCGGCGCCGAGCGCCAGCCAGCCCTCGTGGACTTCGCTGCCGAGCGCGTCGAAGATCGCATCGACGCCCTGCGGCGCGAGCGCGCGGGTCTGTTCGATGCCTTCGCGGTCGTCGAGCACCGGTTGCGCGCCGAGCGAGCGCAGATAATCGTGATCGTTGGCGGCGGCGCTGCCGATCACCTGCGCGCCCCAGGCCCGGGCCAGTTGCACCGCGACGCTGCCGATGCCGCTGGCGGCGCCATGGATCAGCACGGTGTGGCCGTGTTCTACGCCGAGCACGCGCAAGGCGCCGAGCGCGCTTTGGCCGGTCGAGGGCAGGGCGCCGGCGACCGCCCAGGACATCGTCTCGGGCTTGTGCACCACTTGTTCGGCCGGCACGGTCAGCACTTCGGCATAACTCATCGCCACGGCCCAGCCGAGCACTTCGTCGCCGACTTCGAGGTCGCGTACGCCGGCGCCGACCTGGTCGACGATGCCGGCGAACTCGTTGCCCAGGCGGCGCGGAAACGCGTGCCCGGCATCGGCGGCGCCGATGCCGCGGCGCAGGGCGATGTCGCTGGGACGCACGCCGGCCGCGCGGACGCGGATCCGCACCTCGCCGGGGCCGGCCTGCGGCATCGGCAGTTCGATGGCGTGCAGGACTTCGGGCGCGCCATAACGGTCGAATACCACCGCCTTGACCTGCGGCGGGACGGGCAGGGACGTCGTGGTGCGTTCGTAAGCGTGGGTGGGGGCCATGGCTTGACGTCGAAATGAGACCGAGCGCAGCATAGAACCTCAATATAAGTTGAGGTCAATAGCCGATGAGTATGACGATGGAGCTGACCGTGGGCCAGGTCGCGGAGCGCTCGGGCGTGGCGGTGTCGGCCTTGCACTTCTACGAGTCGAAGGGCCTGATCCACAGCCTGCGCACGGCCGGCAACCAGCGCCGCTACAGCCGCGACACCTTGCGCCGCATCGCCATCATCCGCGTCGCCCAGCGCGTCGGCATGCCCCTGGCGACCATCCGCGAGGCGCTGGACACCTTGCCGGACTCGCGCGTGCCGACCCGCAGCGACTGGTCGCGCTTGTCGGCGACGTGGAAGGACGAGCTCGAGCAGCGCATCGCCAACCTGACCTTGATGCGCGACACCCTCGACCAGTGCATCGGCTGCGGCTGCCTGTCGATCGACCGTTGCCGGCTGGCCAACCCCGACGATACCTGGGGCGACCAGGGGGCGGGCGCTCAGCGTTGGGCGGCGGCCTTGCAGCAGGTCAAACCGCGCCGCCGCGCCAAGTCGCCGGCGTGATGCCTGCGCCTGCCGCCTCGGCGCGGCAGGGCAGCGGACACGCCGCCGTCGTACCATGGCGGCTTTCCCCTGCACGAATCCCGCCACCATGCCCATTTCGATGTATTCCGCGTCCGTCCCGGTGCTCAAGCAGTTGCTCGGCAGCCTGGCCGAGATCCTGGCCCGTACCGAAGCCCATGCGACCGAGCAAAAGATCGACCACGACGCCTACCTGCAGGCGCGTCTGTTCCCTGACATGTTCCCCTTGTTGCGCCAGGTCCAGATCGCCTGCGACTTCGCCAAGGGCGTGAGCGCGCGCCTGGCCGACGTCGAAGTGCCGGTCTACGACGACAAGGAACGCAGCTTCGCCGAACTGCAGGCTCTGATCGCCAAGACCATCGCCTTCGTCGACGGCCTCGAGCCGGCCCTGTTCGAAGGCGCCGAAGACCGCGAAGTGGTGCTGCGTGCGGGCACGCCGAAGGAACGCCGCTTCGGCGGGCACGACTATCTGGTGCACTACGGCCTGCCGCAGTTCTTCTTCCACGTCACCACCACCTACGCGATCCTGCGCGGCCACGGCGTCAACATCGGCAAGCGCGATTTCATGGGGAAATATTGAGGCGAACCGCATGGCCTAGCGCGCGATAGCGCCGGTCATGCATAAGTTAGGCATCGCCGTCCATGGTTCGACCCTCGAAGGCCCGCATCCGCGGGCCTTCGTCGTTTGCGATCCAATCGCCTTGGGGATGGCTTCATAGGGTAGGAGCGGCGCAAGCCGCGACCGCGTTGTCGCACGCGCGAACGTCTTGGCGAACAAGCGCGAAATCGCAGCGTCTGCGACGAGGGTGTGGATTATCAGACAGGCCGTATCGCACGACGCTCTCCCGGTCGTTACACGGCCGTCGAAAACCCCGTTGTTCGCGAACCGGAGCGAAGCTCTCCGGCCTGGGTGCGTCGCCACGGATCAACGAAATTCCACTCGCGTCTTCTACCGTCTCGGCCTCTGCGACGCCTGCCTGCGATCATGCTTTCCCGGTGGCGACAGGAGGTCGCAAGCGGGTCCGGACAGGGCGATGCAGGAGAAGGATCCCCGGTCGCCATAGCGATCGAACATCGATCCAGCGCAGGCAGGCGCGGTCCGGAACAGACGATAGATCCGTTTCCATTCAGACCAAGGAGTAGGCATGTTGTGCAAGAGTATCCAGGGGCCCGTCGTACTGTGCCTGACGCTGCTCGCGAGCAGTGCCGGTGCGTTCGGCGCCCCGAGTTCGAGTTCCAACCACGGCTTTGCGCGCGACGCGCACAGCGAAACTTTCATGTCCAAGCGCAGCGATGAGCTGCGTCCGTCGACGCCGATGTTCACCCAAGCCGGCTTCGGTCACGCCGGCGGCCGTCATCCGATGGTCCTCGTCGAAGACAGCGTGCGCGGCTTCAAGCGTTACGAGCCGCTGGCCGCATCCGATCTGGTCACCAACAGCGTCGACGGCGCGACCTCGACGGTCGCCTTGCGCGGTTCGATCGGCAGCGGCGCCTCGTTGAGCTACAGCATCGTCGAGGCACCGAGGCACGGTGCGGTGAGCTTGCAGGACGGTCAGGCGACCTATACGCCCGATCCGGATTTCGAAGGGGTCGATACCTACACCTATCGCGTCCATGCCGGCGATGCCAGCGTCGATGCAGTGGTGGCGGTGACCTCGATCCGCGGCCGGGTACTGCCGCCGAGCGCAGCCGCGGCCTTGTAGGCGCGGCGGCCGGGTTTTGCCGCTGTCGCGACCGACCTCGCGGCGGCGACGCAGGTACCCCCAGAAGGGGTAGGGGACGGTTTCCCGCGCCACGCGCGAAAGCCGACAACGCAGCCTCCAGGCCTACGTCCGCGCAGATAGCGCGGCGGGTCCGCCGATCACCGCGTCGTGGTGGTGACGGCAGGGGCGCGTCTTCCCCGGTGTCGACCGGTCCGCGGCGTCCGCCGGCTTCGAGCCAGGCGGGCGCCGCGGCCGGCACGGACCGCACTGTTTGGAATCTTTCATCTCCGTCAGTGATGAAAGCAGGGACGGGCAGGGATTGCCCGCGCTGTCGGCGGCTCCGGCCGTCGTCCGCCGCGAACTGGGATCGCGGCGGCGCGTCCGGAGCCGGCGGCGGTGGTCATCGGTTGCTCCTGGCCCGGCCTCGCCGGCCAGGGGGAACGATGTCCCGCTTGCCGCCTTGCCGGCCGATCTCTCGGCTGCGCGTTTGCCGGCGTGCTTCGGCTGCGAGCCGGGCGCCGCGGACGCCGGAAGGTGACTGCGGCTCGCATGCAGCCGCGAATCCGTCGCAAAACCGACGACAGGACTTGCATCGGACGCCGGACACGACGACGATGCGGCCTCGGCTTGGGGAGGCCTGCGATGGAACTATTGACGCTGGAACACTTCGCTGCGCATGTGAACGAGACCTACTCGGCGCAGCTCAACGACAACGAAGTGCCGTTCGTGCTGGTCGAGGCGCGGGCGCTGAGCACGCGTCCGCAGCAAGGCGAACGTGCGCCGTTCTCGCTGCTGTTCCGCAACGGCTCGGCCTTCCTGTTTCCGCAGCAGATCTATGTGATGCGCCACGACTCCATCGGCGAAGTCGGCATCTTTCTGGTGCCGGTCGCGCGCGAGCGCGAAGGCTTTTTGTACCAGGCGATCTTCAACTGAGGCTATCGCAGCGGGGCCGGGTTTCGGCCGGTTCGCGCGCCGCGGTTCGTTCCAGAGTTTCGACGAGTCCGCGCCGCGTGCCGTGCGGCCGGTTAGCGGTTCTGTGATGGGCCGCTTCAGCCCTGAGGCGGCGTCCAACGCATCATGATGTGGGTCGGCAGGGCTTCGACGACGCGGAAGCCGAGGCGGTCGTACAGCCGTTGCGCCGCGGTATTGGCGGACTCGACGTGCAGGCGCATGCCGCGCCCGAGCGCGGCGGCTTCCTGTTGCGCCATCGCGATCAGCGCACCGCCGAGGCCTTGTCCGCAAGTCGCCGGCGCCAGACTGATGTCGACCAACAAGTGCTCGCGCGCCTCGCGTAACAGATACAAGCGTCCGACCGGGCGGCCGGCCTGTTCGACGATCAGGAACTCGGCTTCGCCGTAGTGGCGCAGGTAGTGCACGTGCTGGAGCATGAACTGCTGGTCGAGAAAGGCGTGCAGGGCCGATTGCGGCCAGCCCAACTCGGCGAACTCCGGCGCCCGCAGATCGCGATACAGCAATCGCAGCCAATCGATGTCCCCGCCGCGCGCCGCGCGCAGGCCGATCCCGCGCCCGGCCAGCGACGCGGGTAGGGGCCCCATGCCGCTGCGTTCCTGCGGGAACGACAGCGGCGCGGCGGAGTGCATGACGTTCAAGCGATTTGCACGGGATTCAAGCGATTTTCCTGAGGTTTAACCGATCAGGGGAACGACGGGAAGATGCCCTGCAGAGCGATGCAGAAGTTCATCGCCAGGTAGGGCTGCCGGTTCTCGTGCGGCTGGCCGCCGCCCGTGGGGCCGATCATGGTCGGCGGGAACGGCGAATCGGTGCTGCCCGCGGCGGTAAAGGCCGCAGCCAACGGAGTGCCCAGCGCGTTGCCGTTGGCCGGCGCCGACTGTCGCTTGCTCGCGTCGTTCTGGCCGTAGATTTGCGCTGCGTGGGTATGCGCTGGCATCTCCTGGGTGGTCAGGGTGACGCTGTTGGAGCCGAAGTTCTCGCCGATCTGGTGCGGGGTGAGTCCCGGTCCCTGGCCTTGGTTGCAGCCGGTGCGGTTGACGAAGTTCGGCAGTTGGAAGGTGGTGGTGCCGTTGCCGCCGTACTGGGTGCCCAGCAATGAGAACAACGCGGTGTTCTGCTGGATCGCCAGGGTCGCGCCGTTGCAGAACGCCCAACCGCGCGGAGCGAAGTTGAAGCCGAAGATCTGGATCTGGCCGATGAAAGGTTCGGTCATGGTGATGTCCTCTTGAATGCGATCGGCGAGATCACTGCTGCTGCGGGAAGATCCCGGCCCAGGCGATGCAGTACTGCACCGTCAAGGTCGGCATCTGGTTGGCGTGCGGCTGGGTGTTGCCGGCCGGCGTTACTGCGCTGGCAGCCTGCGGGATCGGCGGCAGGCCGGTGATGTCGGTCAGGTACATGGTGTCGCCGGACAAGGCGCCGGGCTGCACGTTCACGGCCGGCTTGTTCGAGGTGGCCAGCGAAGTGGTCGCGAACATGGTGTGAGTGTGCGCGGGCATCTGGTTGCCGATCAGGGTGACGCTTTCGGTGCCGCTGGCCTGGCCGATGACGTAGTTGCTCAGGCCCGTGCCTGTGCCGGTGTGGACCGGTGCGCGGCCGCGCAGGTCGGGCAGCGCGAAGGTGCTCTGGCCGTCGCCGCCGTAGGTCGTGCCGATCAGGGTGAACAAGACCTCGTACTCGGAGATCGGTTGCAGGCTGCCGTCGCAGGCAAACCAACCGTTAGGGGTGCGGCCGAAGCCGAATAGACGGATTTCTCCGACGAAGGGTTCGCTCATGATGTGTACTCCGGAACGGAATGCGATGAAAGGCGCCGAAAGGCGCCGGCTTGACCGGCCGCGTCAGTTGCGCGATGGGTAAATGCCGCTCAGAGCAATGCAGAAGTTGATCGCCAGGTAGGGCTGCAGATTGGTATGCGGTTGCGTGCCGCCGGCCGGGCCGAGCACGGCTGGCGACAAGGCCACCTGCGGGCCGCCGACGTCGGCGTACAGCGGGATCGTGCAGTTGCCGTACAAACCAGCGCGTGGGTTACGCGTGTCGGCATTGGTGCTGGTGCCGACCAGGCCGTGGTTGTGCGCCGGCAACTGCGTCGTCAGCAGGGTGACGTTCTCGACGCCGCCGGTTTCGCCCAACTGATAGGCGGTCGGGTTCCAGCCGCCGTCGACGGACTGGCCGAACCCGACCGGCGTGCGGCTGCGCAGGTCCGGCAACTGGAAGGTGGTCTGGCCGTTGCCGCCGTAGGTCGTGCCCAGCAGCGAGAACAAGGCCTGGTTCTGTGCGATCGGCAATGTTTGGCCGGCGCAGAACGCGAAACCCTTCGGGGCGAAATTGAACCCCACCGTGATGATCTGTCCCAGGAATACTTCTGTCATCTCTTCCCCCAGAGGATGTCGTCCGGACCCCGTGCGAGCCCGGACTGCGTACCGGAGACCCCGCTCGCACGGCCCGCCCGCGCACGGCGGAGGGGGCCGATCCGAGCGGATCCGGCATGGCGCCGGAGCGCCATGACTTTCCTTAACGCAATGCCGCGGCGAAAGCGGCCGGTCCCGCCGCCGATTTGCGTACTAGATCAAGGATAGGGGTGCGCCGAGGCAGTTCGGCGCGTGGGACCAGACCAGGTCGAACAGGCGGAACGTCGAGGGCGGCAGCGGAGGAACCGCGCCCCATCGGCGTCAGGGGATCGGAAATCATGCATCTGCACAGGGCACGTCGCGCGGGCATCTCGAATGTCGGGCGTCAGGGAAGCTACCTGCAACTGGGGCTGGGCCTGCTCCTGCTGTGCCTGGTGGGGCTGTGGTCCACGATGGCGGTCGCCGCGCCGTCGCCGCATTGCGGGCCGTTCAACATCTCCGTGGCTCATGGCGGCTCGCACACCATCGATGCCAGCGCCTGCGACGGCCCGGACAACTTGGGCATCGGCACCGTCGAGACCCTCCCAACGAACGGCACGGCGACGGTCAATCAGCTCGCTCAGACGGTGACCTACGTTCATAACGGCAATACGGCGACCAGCGACACCTTCGTATTCGACGACGGCCTCAACAACGACGTCACCGTCAACGTCACCATCGGCGCGCCGACCTCGCCGATCATCGTCAGCCCGGCCTCGATCTCGCCGGTGCTGGGCGTGCCCTTCAGCCAGGCGCTGAGCGCGACCGGCGGCGTCGCGCCCTACAGCTTCGTGCATACCAGCGGCACCTTGCCGACCGGCCTGACCTTCTCGGGCGGTGCGTTCGGGGGCACCCCGACCCAGCGCGGCAGCTTCGCGGTCAACATCACCGTGACCGATTCGAGCACGCCGACGCCGCTGACCACGGTCAAGTCGTATGCGATCGTCATTCCGATCGTGGCGCCGGTGATTTCGCCGACGACCCTGCCGGCGATGGCGGTCGGCATTCCGTACAACACGAGTTTGAGCAGCACCGGCGGCGTTGCGCCGTACATCTATTCGGTGCAGGCCGCACCTAACCTGCTGCCGCCGGGCTTGAGCCTGAGCAGCGGCGGCGTGATCAGCGGCACCCCGACCACCACCGGCACCTACACCTTCCGCATCCTGTCCGAGGACAGCAGCGGTTCGCAGGACGGCTCGGACAATATCGGCAACCGGCTTTACACTGTCACCGTCACGGCGGCGCCGGTCATCGTGGTCGACCCGGCCACGATTCCGGGCGCGACCGTCGGTGTCGCCTACAGTCAGACCTTCACCGCCAGCGGCGGCACTTCGCCGTACACCTTCGCGATCTCGGCGGGCGCCTTGCCGGCCGGCCTGACGCTGGCGAGCGGCGGCGGCCTGACCGGCACGCCGACTGCGGCGGGCACCTTCAACTTCACCGTGCGCGCGACCGATGCCAATACTTTCACCGGCACTCGCGCCTACACCCTGACCGTTGCCGCGCCGACGACCTCGATCGCACCGACGACCTTGCCCAACGGCACCGTCGCGGCGGCCTACAGCCAGTCCATCACTGCCAGCGGCGGCATCGCGCCGTACACCTACGCGATCACCGCCGGCGCCTTGCCGGCCGGCCTGAGCCTGGCCAGCAACGGCACGCTCAGCGGCACGCCGACCGCGGGCGGCAGTTTCAACTTCACCGTCACCGCGACCGGCAGCAGCACCGGCACCGGTGCCCCGCATACCGGTTCGCGCGCCTACACCTTGGTCATCGCCCCGCCGACGATCGCCCTGCCGGCGACGACTTTGGCCAACGGCACGGTCGCGGTGGCCTACAGCGCCACTCTTAATCCCGCCAGCGGCGGCACCGCGCCGTACACGTATGCGGTGACCGCCGGCGCGCTGCCGCCCGGCATCAGCCTGAGCAGCGCCGGCGTGTTGTCGGGTACGCCCACTGCGGCTGGCACCTTCAACTTCGCCGTGACCGCGACCGACAGCAGCACCGGCACCGGCGCGTACAGTTCGGCACCGCGTGGCTACTCGCTGCAGATCATCAACATCCCGCCGGTCGCCAATCCGGTCTCGGCCACCGTTGCCTACGACAGCGGCGCCAACCCGATCACTTTGAACATCACCGGTGGCGTGCCGACCTCGGTGGCCATCGGTACGGCGCCGCTGCACGGCACCGCGATCGCCAGCGGCACCACGATCACCTACCAGCCGACCGCGGGTTATGCCGGGCCGGACAGCTTCACCTACACCGCGAGCAACGGCGCCGGTACCTCGGCACCGGCGACGGTCACCATCACGGTGAGTCCGCCGACGATCACCGTGGCCGCTTCCGGTCCGTTCACCGCGCAGGTTGGCGTCGCCTACAGTCAGACCTTCACTTGGTCCGGCGGCACTCAGCCGTTCAGCGGTTACAACGTGACCGGCCTGCCGGCCGGCCTGAGCATCACCGGCACCACCGCCAACAGCGTGACCGTCAGCGGCACGGCGACTGTGGCCGGTACTTTCCCGCTCAATGCCAGCGCGACCGACAGCAGCACCGGCGACGGTCCGTTTACCGTCGGCCAGGCCTTCTCCCTGTCGGTGAGTGCGCCGACCCTGAGCATGACCCCGGCCGCCGGCACGCTGAGCGCGACCTACGCCATCGCTTATAGCCAGACCTTCGTCGCCAGCGGCGGCACCCCGACCTACGCGTACAGCGTTTCGGCGGGCGCCTTGCCCGCAGGTTTGAGCCTGGACGGCGGCACCGGCGTGTTGTCGGGGACGCCGACCGTGACCGGTTTGTTCACCTTCTCGGTCCGCGCCGTCGACAGTTCCACCGGTGCCGGCGCGCCGTTCGCGCGCACCCAGAACTACGTGTTGCAGGTCGCTGCGCCGACCATCGTGATCGCGCCGGCGACGTTGCCGGGCGCACAGACCGGCGTGAGCTACAACGAAGCGCTGAGCGCGAGCGGCGGCATCGGTCCGTACACCTTCGCGGTGACCGCCGGTGCCTTGCCGGCCGGCATCAGCCTGAGTTCGAGCGGCACGATCGCCGGCACGCCGACCGCAGGCGGTAGCTTCAACTTCACGGCCACCGCGACCGACGCCAACGGCCAGACCGGTTCGCGCGCCTACGCGCTGACCGTCGCGGCGGCGACCATCAGCGTTGCGCCGACGACGCTGCCGGCGGGCGGTGTAGCCCAGGTCTACAGCCAGACCCTGACCGCGTCCGGCGGCACGCCCGGCTACAGCTTCGCGATCACCGCGGGCGCCTTGCCGGCCGGCCTCAGCCTGGCCAGCAACGGCACGCTCAGCGGCACGCCGACCGCGGGCGGCAGTTTCAACTTCACCGTCGCTCAGCGGCACGCCGACCGCGGGCGGCAGTTTCAACTTCACCGTCACCGCGACCGACAGCAGCAGCGGCAGCGGTCCGTACACTGGCTCGCGTGCCTACACCTTGAGCATCGGCGCCTCGACCGTGGTGTTGCCGCCGACCTCGTTCGCCGGCCCGACCGTCGGATCGCCCTATAGCGCCAACATCAATGGGGCCACCGGCGGCACTTCGCCCTACAGCTATGCCGTGGCTTCCGGCGCGCTGCCGCCCGGCATGAGCTTCAGCAGCGCCGGCGTGATCAGCGGCACGCCGACGGCACCGGGCACGTTCAACTTCAGCGCGACCGCGACCGACAGCAGCACCGGTACCGGTCCTTACACGTCGGCGCCGCAGAGCTATTCGCTGACGGTCGCCGACATCGCGCCGGTCGCCAATCCGGTTTCGGCCACGGTGGCCTACGGCAGCGGCGCCAATCCGATCACCCTCAACATCACCGGCGGCATCCCGGCTTCGGTCGCGATCGCGGCGGCGCCGGCGCATGGCACGGCCATCGCCAGCGGCACTACGATCACCTACCAGCCGACTGCGGGGTATGCGGGCAGCGACAGCTTCACCTACACCGCGACCAATGTCGCCGGCACTTCGGCGCCGGCCACGGTCACCATCACGGTGAGCAACCCGACGATCACGGTGACCGCGGGCGGCCCGCTGACCGCGCAAGTCGGCGCCGCCTATACCCAGACCTTCACCTGGGCCGGCGGCACCTCGCCGTACAGCGGCTACAACGTCGCCGGTCTGCCGGCGGGCCTGAGCATCACCGGTACCACCGCCGACAGCGTCACCGTCAGCGGCACGCCGACCGCGGCGGGCAGCTTCAGCCTCAACGCCAGCGCGACCGACAGCAGCACCGGCAACGGTCCGTTCACCCAGGGCCAGGTGTTCACCTTGACGGTCGGCGCGCCGACTCTGGCGATGACCCCGGCTGCGGGCAACCTGCCGATGAACTACGGCGTCGCCACCACCATCAACTTCGCCGCGAGCGGCGGCTCGGCGCCCTACAGCTTCAGCCTCGTCGCCGGCTCGCTGCCTGTCGGCGTGAGCTTCAGTTCGGCCGGCGTGCTCAGCGGTACGCCGACAGTGCCGGGTAATTACAACGTCGCCGTCCGCGTGCAGGACAGCAGCACCGGCACCGGTGCGCCGTTCGCCCTGCAGCAGAACTACACCATCGTGGTCGCCACCCCGAGCATCATCCTGGATCCGCCGACCTTGCCCAATGGCACCGCCGGCACCGCCTACAACACGACCATCACCGCCACCGGCGGCGTCGCACCGTACAGCTTCTCGCTGCTCAGCGGCGCCTTGCCGATCGGCATGAGCTTCTCCTCGGGCGGCACGCTGTCCGGCGTGCCGCGTTCGGACGGCAATTTCAGCGTGACTGTGCAGGGCACCGACAGCAACGGCCAGACCGGCTCGCGGGTGTACACCTTCACCATCGACCCGGCCACCGTGGTGATCTCGCCGGCGACCTTGCCGGGCGGCACCGTCGGCGTGGCCTACAACCAGAGCCTGAGCAGCAGCGGCGGCATCGCGCCGTACACCTACGCGATCGTCTCGGGCAACCTGCCTATCGGCCTGTCCTTCAGCTCCGCCGGCGTGTACAGCGGCACCCCGACCACGGCCGGCAGCTACACCGCCACCATCCGTTCCACCGACGACGCCGGCTACAACACCACGGTGCCGCTGACGATCGTGATCGTCGACGCGGTGCCGGTCGCGGTCGACGACAGCGCCACGACGATGTCGAACCAGGCGGTGACGATCCCGGTCACGGCCAACGACACCGGCATCATCGCCAGCGTCGCGGTCGCCTCGGCGCCGAGCCACGGCACTGCAGTGGTCAGCGGCCTGGATGTGGTCTACACGCCGAGCAGCAACTACTTCGGTAGCGACAGCTTCACCTACACCGCCAGCGGCCCGGGCGGCACCTCGGCGCCGGCCACGGTGACGATCACCGTCAACGCGTTGCCGGTGCCGCAAGGCCAGCCGCAAACGGCGACGATCCTGTCGACGCAGACCGCGACCATCGACGCGGCCGCCGGCGCCACCGGCAGCCCGTTCACCGGCGTGACCCTGCTGAGCCCGCCGTCGTCGGGTACGGCCGTGGTTACCGGCACCCAGATCGTCTACACCCCGGCGGCCAACACCGTCGGTCCGATCGCCCTGGTGTATACGCTCAACAACGCCTTCGGCCCGTCCGCGCCGATCACCTCGACGATCACCGTCAATGCGGTGCCGGTCGCGCAATCGCGTCGCGTCCGCACCATCGCGGGCGCCGCGGTCACGGTCGACCTCACCGCGGGCGCCACCGGCGGTCCGTTCACCGCGGCCACCCTGGTGTCGTTGACCCCGGCGTCGTCCGGCAGCGCCGCCATCAGCGGTTCCGGCGGCGTGTACACCTTGCGCTATACGCCGGTGATCGGCTTCTCCGGCGTCGCGGTGGCGAGCTTCACCCTCAACAACGCCCATGCGACCTCGGCGGTGGCGACCATCGAAATCGAAGTCGCGCCGCGCAGCGATCCGTCGAAGGACGCCGAAGTGCTCGGCGTGCTCAACGCCCAGGCTTCGGCCACGCGCCGTTTCGCCAACTCGCAGATCGGCAACTTCCAGCAGCGCATGCAGGGCATGCACGAGGGCGGCAGCGACGGCGCACGCTTCGACAATGGCCTGAGCTTCTCGATCGACCAACGTTGCCGCGACGAAGCGCGGCGCACGCCGGGCAGCGATTGCCGCCAGCCCCTGCTCGGCGACGAGCAGGCCGCGATCGAGCCCAAGCCGCCGGTCGAAGGCAGCGGTACCCGCTACGGCATCTGGACCGGCGGTTCGATCAACACCGGCAACCGCGACGGACGCGGCGGCGGCTCGGCCGGCTTCGACTTCGAGACCAGCGGCATCAGCGCCGGCGCCGACTACCGCCTGCGCGACGATTTCGCCCTCGGCGGCGGCATCGGCTACGGCCGCGACGACACCGACGTCGGTCAGCGCGGCAGCCGCAGCAAGGCCAAGAGCTACAGCGCGGTGTTGTACGCCAGCTACCACCCGGGCGAGAGCTTCTATCTCGACGGCCTGCTCGGCTATCAGTGGCTGTCGTTCGATACCCGCCGCTATGTCACCGACACCGGCGGCATGGTCCGCGGCGACCGCGACGGCACCCAGTGGTTCGCCTCGGTCTCGGCCGGCATGGACTACCAGCGCGACCGTCTGCACGTCTCGCCGTACGCCCGCCTCGACGTCGCTCGCGCCCGCCTGGACGGCTACACCGAACAGGGCGACGCGTCGTACTCGTTGACCTATCAGGGCATGGACGTCGATACCACCACGACCAGCCTCGGCGTGCGTCTGGACTACCGTTATCCGGTGCGCCTGGGCACGTTCTCGCCGATGGTCCTGCTGGAGTACCAGCACGACTTCCAGGACGAGAGCTTCGCGACGATGAGCTATGCCGACATGGTCGGTGGTCCGTTCTTCCGCGCCCGCCTCGAAGGCCTGGACCGCAACCGCTTCGTGTTCGGCATCGGCGCGGTCTTGCAGACCGAGCGCGACCTGGTTCTGCGCTTCGAGTATCGCGGCCTGTTCGGCAGCGGCAACGACGACGACAACAGCTTCATGATCAACATCGAGAAGAAGTACTGATCGCCCCTGGCGCGGCTCCGGCCGCGCCAGACGGGCAGGGCCCGAAACACCCGGTTTTGCCGGGTGTTTCTTTTCAAGGGCTCTGCAAGCGAACCGCCGGCGAAGACCGGCATCCAGGACCTCCCACCCGTCGTTCCCGCGCAGGGGGTACGAAACCTCCCACCCGTCATCCCCGCAAAGGCCGAATACGGGACTACCCGGCCGTCATCCCCGCGAAGGCGGGGATCCAGGGCTTCATCCCGACAGAACCCGAAGTCTCGGCAACCCCGCCACCGGCGAGCCGCCATGCCGCGTCCACGGCAACATGCCAAGATGCCGCCATCGCCCCTGCGTAACCTTGCCGCGATGCCGATGTCGTTCGCCGAATCCAGACCCAGCCTGCCCGAGACGCTGCTCGCGGCACTGCCGCTGCAGCTTCCGCCCGAGCAACGCGCTGCGCTCGAAGCCGCGTATGCGACGCCGGCGCGCGCCTATCACAACATCGGCCATGTCGCCGAAGTGCTGCGCCATTACCTCGACGTCGCCGCCGGCCCGGGCTGGCGGCAGCCGCGCGAGGTCGCGTTGGCGGTGCTGTATCACGATGCGATCTACGAGGCAGGGCAGCGCGACAACGAGGCGCGTTCGGCCGTGCTCGCACGCGAACACATCGCGCGTTGGTGGGCGGAGGCCGGCCTCGACGCCGACCGCGTCGCCGAACTGATCGATCTGACCGCGCGCCACGGCGCCATCGCCCGCGACCAGGTGGATGAGGAGACGCGCCTGTTTCTCGACGGCGACATGGCCATCCTCGGCGCCGAACCGGCGGTGTTCGACGCCTACGATCGCGGCATCGCCTCGGAATACCGCGGCCATGTGCCGGGGCCCTTGTTCCGGCTGAATCGCCGCCGTTTTCTCAAGGGGCTGCTCAAGCGCGAGCGGATCTTCCTCAGCGATTACTACCACGCCCGTTACGACGCGGCGGCCCGCAACAACCTGCGCCGGGCGATCACCACCAAACGTTGAGCGGGCAGGGCAGGGATGCCGCTGCACCCGCGCGCCTGGTTCTCCTCGAAAAACTAAGGGCCGCCGCATCGCTGCGGCAGCCCTCGTGTTCGAGCGCCGGCGGTCCTCGCCGCCGGACGGGTTGGTTTCGTTTATGTCAGCTGGACAACCGGCCCAGCGAGCTGTCGAGCACGCGTTGCAGCTTGCGCGCCGCGCCGCTGATCGCTCCGCGCATGGTGTCGGCGTCTTCGGTCGCGGCCACCGGCGGGCGGCCCTCCAGACGCGCTTCCATGGTGCAATGTTTGTCGCCGCCGCCGGCCTTGGCGCCGTTGACGTCGCGCAGGTGGACTTCGACCCGGGTGACCTGGTCGCGGAACCGCGACAGGCTGTGGTCGACCACGCCTTCGACGTGCTGGGCAAGCGACTGATCGCCGCGGAGATGGTGGTCGGTGTTGAGCTGTACCTTCATGCAAACGCCTCCTGATGGAGCAGTTGAGAGGGCAACGCCGCCGCCCTTGCGGCGGCGTTTCACGCGGTCCGGGCCTGCTTGGCCGTCTTGTCTGGGCCGCGCAATTGATGGGACCGCGGTTTCCGCGGAAGGTTCGCGGCTCGGTTCAGGTCCGGCCCAGGGGCCGCATGTCAGGCTCGCGGAGGCGCCGCGCGGTAGAATGGCGGCATGATCGTCAATATCGCCGCCTACCATTTCGCCGTTATCGACGACCCGCCGCAGCTAGCCACCTGGGTCCGTGAACAGGCCGAAGCCGGCGAGCTGCGCGGCACCGTGCTGGTTGCGGGCGAGGGCATCAACCTGTTCCTGGCCGGCGCCGCTGCGCCGATCGAGGCGCTGCTCGACGGCCTGCGCGCCGACCCGCGCTTTGCCGGTCTGGTCGTCAAGTACAGCCACAGCCGCAGCCAGCCGTTCGCCCGGCTCAAGGTCAAGCTGAAGAAGGAAATCATCGCCTTCCGCCGCGATAAGTCCTCGCCCTTGCACGAGCGCGCACCAACCGTGACGCCGGACACGCTTGCGCATTGGCTCGATCGCGGTCACGACGACGACGGCCGCCGGGTCGTATTGCTGGACACGCGCAACCGCGAAGAAGTCGATTACGGCAGCTTCGCCGACGCGCTGACCTTGCCGATCGACAATTTCACCGAACTGCCCGAGGCCTTGGCGCCGCACCGCGAGGCCTTGGCCGATGCGACCGTGGTCAGCTTCTGCACCGGCGGTATCCGCTGCGAAAAGGCCGCTTTGTGGCTGCGCGCCGACGGCATGGACAATCTGCTCCAGCTCGACGGCGGCATCCTCGGTTACTTCGAGCAGGTCGGCGGCCGTCATTACCAGGGCCGCTGTTTCGTGTTCGATGAACGCGTGGCGCTCGATCCGGCGCTGCAGCCCCTGCACGATGCGGCTGCCTGAGCGCAGCCCACGGCCCGCGCGGCCTTACGAACTATTAACGGCCAACGGTTAGGCTGCGCGTTCGCGCCGCGCCGGCACTTCGTGCGGGCTTCCCCCAGCGACGCGACACGGGCCTGCGTCGGCATTGCCGACGCATCCGCGACCTGCAGCAACCGAATCCAGGATTTTGCACAGAGGACCCCTGATGAACCGACGTCTGTTCCCCGCTTTGTCGACGCTCGCGCTCGCCGTCGTGGCGCTCGCCGCATGCGATCAAAGCGCGCCGGTCAACACTGCTGCCCCGCAGGAAACCACCGCGGCCCTGCCGCAGGCGCCGCAGGCGGTGCCCGACCCGAACGCCGAACCGGTCTCGCGCGCGGCCCCGCCGATGCTGCCGCCGGTCGCCCTGGGCACGTTCGAGCCCGGCAACCCGGTCGCCCAGGCGACCACCGGCAAACTCACCATCGACGATCTCGAACTCAAGGGCGAGAACGGTTCGCTGTACAAGACCGAACGCGTCGCGCTGGTGCGCGGCGGCGACCAATACACCGCCGGCGAAACCTACGGCGCGATCATGCAGGTCGAAGCCAGCCAGCCGATCGAGCTGCGCCGCGTGATCGAGCAGGTGCCGCCGAAGGAAACCCCGGGCAACGCGTTCTGCGGCACCACCCCGACTGGTTTCATCGCGCTGGCCAAAGTCACCGAAAGCACCGGCGACGTGGTCAAGCTGATCGCGCTGCAGGGCAGCAACGTACCGGCCGCGACCGCCGAAGGCGTGGGCCTGTGCGCCTCGATGTTCTACATGGGCAAGGCGAGCGAGAAGCCGGCGGCCTGAGCACCGGCGCGGCCGCGCCGGTGGTTTGCGCACGCTGATGAGCCATCACCGACAGGAGAGGCCTGACGGCCTTGGGAGATAACGATGGACCGTTGTCGTGCGCTCGCGGCAGCGCTGGTTGTTGCCGGTCTGCTCCAGACCGGTCCCGTACCGGCAACCGAAAGCGTGCCGGAGAAGGACGTCGTCGTTACCAAGTCCAGTTTCAAAGGTATCTGGCCGCTGCCCTACGAGAGGGCGACGCTGACCTGCCGCCCCAGAGGGTATGCGAATACGATGACCACGCCTGAGGGGAAGTTCGCCCTCAACGAGGCGGCCAAGGCGGAAGGATTTCCGGAGTTGAACACCTTGCACCTGAAGGGCCGGCAGGCATCCGACAGCAAGAGCGGTTTGGACAAGCTCGCCAAGGCGGCGGACGAGTTCTGCACGAGGAGCTGGTCGCGTTCTTGAGGGCGCGCCAGGCCGACAAGGGAGTGCTCGATGCCGGACTCGGCCGACAAACAGGCGCTGTTGATCGGGTTGAAGCAGCACCTGGCAGCGGAAATACGCCGCATCCAGGCCAGGCTCGAAATCCAGGACAACTCGCAGGACAGAATTCATTTATCCGATTGCACGGATAACCTGCGTTCGCTCGAGCGTGCGCAGACCCCGGAGTCGTCGATTCTGGTGATCGAAATCGAAGAGAGCGAGTTCTATCTGGATCGGCTGAGCGACACCCGGAACTACCTGGACCTGGTGGCCAAGGTGCCTTATCCGCTGTCGGGAACAGCACTGATCGGAGGCCGCGAGTACCGATTGTCGAAGCACTCGCAGTGGCACGAGAGCGTAGGCCCGGGTACGGAATTCAACGGCGCTTCGAGGCGCGACGAGCGCTGGACGAGCCGCTTGGTCGTCAGGTCGAAGCTCTGACGGGCCCGGCAGTTCCTCGATCGCTGGTCGCCGCGCCGCCTCGCGCGGCTCAGTCGCCCACGACTCCAAGCAGATGCCGCGCCGCGGCGCGGCCGGCGATCAAGCCGCTCGCGAAGCAGGCGGTCAGCAGGTAGCCGCCGGTCGGGGCTTCCCAATCGAGCATTTCGCCGGCGCAGAAGATCGCCGGCTTCGATGCTTCCAGGGTGGAATCGCCTTCGGCCGGCGCAAGCAGACGCAGTTGCGAATCCAAGGCTTCCAGCCGCACGCCGCCGGCGCTGCTGATCACTTCGGCGATCGGGCGCGCGCGCAACAGACGCAGCGGCAAGCGTTTGATCGTCTGCGCGACGACGGCCGGGTCGTTGAGGCCATCCTTGCCCAATACCTCGAACACCAGCGCGGCCTTGACCCCATCCAGGCCAGTCTGGCGCCGCAGATGCTCGCCGACGCTGCGGCCGCGGCGCGGCTGGGCGAAATCGCGTTGCAGGCGATCGAGTTCGCGACCGGGCGCCAGGTCCAGGCGCAACACCGTTTCGCCGTGCGCGGCGATGCGGTCGCGCAGGCCCGCCGACAAGGCATAGATCAGGCTGCCTTCGATGCCGGTCGCGGTGATCACGCATTCGCCCTGCAAGCTGTGTTCGCCGGCTTCGTCGTGCCAATGCGCGATCACCGGCTTGAGCGGTGCGCCGGCATGGCGGCTGGCGAAATGTGGGCTCCAGCCGATGTCGAAGCCGCAGTTCGAGGGTTGCAGCGGGGCGACGTCGATGCCGCGTTCGCTCAGCCACGGCGCCCAGGCGCCGTCGGAACCGAGTTCGGGCCAACTACCGCCGCCGAGCGCCAGCACCGTCGCCGCGGCTTGCACCCGCGACTCGCCCTCGGGCGTGGCGAAACGCAGGGCGCCGTCCTCGCTCCAGCCGATCCAGCGGTGATGGACATGAAAGCGCACGCCGTCCTCGCGCAACCTGCGCACCCAGCCGCGCAGCAGCGGCGCGGCCTTGCGGTCCATCGGGAACACTCGCCCGGAGGTGCCGACATAGGTGTCCACGCCGAAGCCGCGCGCCCATTCGCGCAAGGCTTCGCCGTCGAATTGATCGAGCCAGCGGCCGACCGCCTCGCTGCGCGCGCCGTAGCGGCGGTCGAAGGCCGGACGCGGTTCGCCGTGGGTGAGGTTGAGCCCGCCCTTGCCGGCGATCAGGAACTTGCGCCCGACCGAGCCCATGGCGTCGAACAGGTCCACCTCGACGCCCAGAGCGCGCGCGGTCTGCGCGGCCATCAGGCCGGCAGGGCCGCCGCCGATCACGACCAGGCCGGGCAGGGTGCTTGCGTTGACGGACATGGGCGGTAAGGCACGGCGGCGCGGTAGCGGCCGGCCATTATGCCGCCGCGGCGTGCGGGCCGCGCCCACGCACGACTTCCGACCTCTGGCGCCCGCCGCGACGATCGCCGAGAGTGGGCGTTTTTCCGGGAAGGACAACGATGCGAGCCAACGACTGGAAGGCGCACGGCGCCGGTCTGCTGTTGTGCGTGAGCGCCGCCGGTGCGGCCGCGCAGGCGCCCGAAGCGGCGGCCGCGGCCGCGGCGCCGGCGCTGCCCGAGCAGTTGCAGGATTTCGACGCCTACGTCGAAGCGGTGCGCAAGCAGTTCGAGGTGCCCGGCATCGCGGTGGCGATCGTCAAGGACGGCCAGGTCGTGCTCGAACGCGGCTACGGTCTGCGCGAGATCGGCAAGCCCGAGCCGGTCGACGCCCACACCCTGTTCGCCATCGCCTCCAATACCAAGGCCTTCACCGCCGCCGCGCTGTCGATGCTCGCCGACGAAGGCAAGCTCAGCCTCGACGACCGGGTGATCGACCGCTTGCCCTGGTTCCGCATGGCCGACCCCTACGTGACCCGCGAGATGCGCCTGCGCGATCTGCTCGCCCACCGCAGCGGCCTGGGCCTCGGCGCCGGCGACCTGCTGTATTGGCCGGGCACCGACTACAGCAACGAGGAAGTCGCCCGCCGTCTTGCCGAAGTGCCTCTTAGCGGCGGCTTCCGCGGCCAGTACGCCTACGACAACATCCTCTACGGCGTCGCCCAACTGGTGATCGAGAAGGTCAGCGGCCAGAGCTATCGCGACTTCCTTGCCCAGCGCATCTTCGCCCCGCTCGGCATGGACGAGACGCGCTACAACAGCGACGCCCTGCGCAGCGGCGACGCGGTCGCCAGCGGCCATTCCAAGGCCGATTTCAAGGATCTGCAGACCGCGCCGCGCATGACCTGGGCCAATGTCGCCGGCGCCGGAGGCCTGTACTCGAGCGTGCACGACATGAGCAAGTGGATGCGCGTGCAGCTCGACGGCGGGGTCTACGGGCGCGACGGCGACCAGGAGCGTCGCTTGTTCAGCGCCAAGCGCCAGCAGGCGATGTGGTCGGTGGTCACGCCGATGCCGATCGCCGAACCCTCGGTGCCGGAACTGGCGCCGGCGAAGCCGAATTTCGCCGGTTACGGCGAAGGCTGGCAGTTGACCGATTACCGCGGGCGCAAGTTGGTCTGGCATACCGGCGGCTGGCCCGGCATGGTCTCGCGGGTGACCCTGGTGCCGGAGCAAAAACTCGGAGTGGTGGTGCTGACCAACGCCGAACTCGGCGGCGCCTTCCAGGCGGTGACCATGCGCGCGCTCGATGCCTACCTGGGCGCGGGCAAGACCGACTGGAACGCGGCCTATGCCGCGGCCCTGGCCAAGAGCCGCAGCAAGGCCGACGACGACTGGAGCAAGCACGTCGCCGCGCGCGATGCGAACTCGAAGCCGTCGCTGCCGTTGCAGGCCTATGCCGGCACCTATCGCGACCCGTGGTACGGCGACGTCTTCGTCGAAGCGGCCGGCAACGGCCAATGGCGGCTGCGCTTCGGCCGCAGCAAGGATCTGGTCGGCGAACTCAGCCACTGGCAGCACGACACCTTCATCGTCCGCTGGAATCAGCGTTGGCTCAACGCCGATGCCTTCGTCAACTTCGCCCTGACCCCCGACGGCAAGGTGCGCGAAGTGCGGATGGAGGCGATCTCGCCGCTGACCGACTTCAGCTTCGACTTCCAGGACCTGCGCCTGGCGCCGGTGGCCGCCGCGGAAAAGGACACGGCTCCGCCTGCCCCTGCGCCTGCGGCGAAGGGCGCCCCGGTCAAGGCCGGCCCGGCCGCGGGCAAGCGCGAGGGTTGAGCGAAGCGACGACGTCATCGGAGCCACGGACGCCGCACGCAGCCGTCATGGCCTACCAAGCCTGTGCGACGCTCCAGGTAAAGCGGGAGTGGGTCGCGATCCGACGACCGGCAGTGTTTTCCTGGCCGGGCGAGGTAGGGGGGCGGCGATCCTGTCTCGTTGTTAGCTAGGACTGGGTACCCGGTCGTCCCCGCCTGCATGTCTCCAGGATGCCGGCGGCAGCTTGTGGCGCATAGGGACCGTGCCCATTGCGTCACTTAAGGCCCTGCATCGCTGTGTCCCGCGATGCAGGGCCTTCTTCATTGCGCGGCCGGATTGCGCAGGGCCGGCGCCGTCCTCAGGCGAACGCGGCGCGCAAGGCCGCCGCGGCTTGCTCCAGGGCCGCATCGGCGTCGTCGTTCTTGCCTTGCTGCAACAGGAAGCCGTGGATCTGCCCGTCCCAGCGCTGCAGGCGCGTGGGCACGCCGGCCTCGGACAGCGCCTGCGCATAGGCCTCGGCCTCGTCGCGCAGCACGTCGTACTCGGCGCTGAATACGGTCGCGTCGGCGAGACCGCGCAGATCCTGCGAACGCAGTGGCGAGGCACGCGGATCGGCCGGGTCGGCATCGGCAAGGTACTGGCGCCAGTACCAATGCATCATCGGCGCGCTGAGGAAATAGCCTTCGGCGAACTCGCGATAGGACGGCCGGTCGCAAGCGGTGTCGAGCACCGGATACAACAACAACTGATGGCGCAAACGCAGCCCGTCGCGCGAGGCACGCTGCGCGAGCGCGGCGGCGAAATTGCCGCCGGAGCTGTCGCCGGCGACGGCGATGCGTTCGTCGTCGCCGCCGATCGCGGCCGCCTGACCATACGCCCACAGCAAGGCGGCATGAGCGTCGTCGAGCCCGGCCGGAAACGGCGCCTCGGGAGCGAGACGGTAGTCGACCGAGATCACCAGGGTGCGCGCCAACGCGGCCAAGGTGCGGCACAGGCCGTCGGTGGTGTCGGGGCTGCCGAGGACGAAGCCGCCACCGTGCAGGTATAAGGTCATCGGCCATCGCGGCGGATCGGACGCCACGCGCTCAGGGCGGTACAGACGTACCGGGATGGAGCCGCTGGGGCCCGTGATCGCATGCTCCTCGATCCGTACGTCGGCGCGCGGCGGCGCGGACGGAGCGGGCAAGACGAAATCGGCGCGCAGTCGGGCGGCCTCGAGGCGCTCGAAGTCGAGTGCCGGGCCATCGGCATAGGCATCGATCATGGCGCGGGCTTGTGGGTGCAGAGGCATGGCGGTTCCGAAACGGGGAAGGTCCGCGCAAGCTACGCGCGCCGCAATCGGCGATAAACGCTGCAGCAATCCGGACATATCGGAACGAGGCGCCGTAATCGCGGGGCGGGCTTGGGGCGCTGCCGCCGCGGCTGTCTGTGTGACCACGGCGTTTGTCCCGAGGCGGGGCGAACCGCTCGGTAGGGGCCCTGATGCCGTAAGCGATGCAGGAGGCACGTCGGCGGACGGGTCGGCAGGCAATGGAGTTCGCCGCCGTGAGCTCTGCGCAACGACCACGGACGAGAGGCCTTGATCCGGACGCTGAGGGGCCGGATGCTTCGCTCAGGCATCGGCCCAGGGACCGGCATGCGAACTCACGGCACCTTGATCAAATGGAACGATGAGCGGGGGTTCGGATTCATCGCCCCGGCCCAGGGCGGCGACGAGCTGTTCGTGCATATCTCCGAGTTCAACCGCCGCGGCGTCAGGCCTGCACTCAACGAATTGGTTTCCTTCGAGGTTCGTACTAAGAGCGACGGCAAGCGCGAGGCCGTCCGGGTCATGCGGGCAGGCGAGGGCAGGCGGACGGCATCGGCGCGACGTCGCGATTCGGGCGCTCCTGCGCGAAGCGGGATCGGTATCGTGGCCCTGGCGATCGCGGCCATCGTCGCGGTCGGCGGATACGTCTACAGCCGCTCGACGCCGCCGCATCCGGATGGCATCGAGCCCATACGCCCGGCGGCATCCGCATCGCCGGCCGCGTCGCTACGGGAATCGGTGGTGGCCCCCGCGCCGGACTCGGCATCCTCATCCGGGCCTGCGTCGGTACGGTCGTCGACGCAGTCGTCGCAGGGTTTCGTTTGCGATGGCCGTCAGCATTGTTCGCAGATGAGTTCGTGCGCCGAGGCCGAGTATTTTCTTCGCCATTGTCCCGATACGAAAATGGACGGCGATGGCGACGGAGAACCTTGCGAGCAACAGTGTCCGCGCTAGCGATGGATGCGCAGGTGCGTCGTGGCATACGAGCATCGGTGCGGGCTCTGCCGGGCAGTCGCGGTGATTCGTAGTTGGTCAACCCCGCGCAGGCGGGGATCCGGAGACTTCGGAGTCGTGCCGCGATACAGCCCTGGATCCCCGCCTTCGCGGGGATGACGGCGGGAGCTTGTGGCGCAAGGGACCGTGCCCGTTGCGTCACTTAAGGCCCTGCATCACCGTCTCCTGCGATGCAGGGCCTTCTTCATTGGGCTTCCGGCACGACCCTCATCCGTCCTTCGGGCACCTTCTCCCACAAGCGGGAACGACCCTCATTCGTCCTTCGGGCACCTTCTCCCGCAAGCGGGAACGACCCTCATCCGCCCTTCGGGCACCTTCTCCCGCAAGCGGGAGAAGGAAACAACCCTCTGTCGCGGAAAGAGTCGAATCCTGAAACTGCGGGAGAGGGGTTGGGGTGAGGGCGGCCAGCCGCGGAGCGATCGGGTTCTCATTGCCTTGATCACGGTCGAGGCATGCTCCAGCCGATGTCAGGCGACTACAGGAGAACGACATGGCCTCAGCATCGAAAGTCGTTGCGCCGATACTGTCGATATTGATCCTGACCGCTTGCGGCGAGACCGCGACCCTGCAGGTGGCCGACGGCACCGGCCAGCGGCCGACCTTGCCGGTACCGAACAAGACCCTGCTGCCGACCGTCAACATCGCGCCGGCGGTGGGCTGGCCGTCCGGGGGCAAGCCGGTCCCGGCCGCGGGTCTGGCGGTGACGGCGTTCGCCGACAGCCTGGATCATCCGCGCTGGCTGCATGTGCTGCCGAACGGCGATGTCTTGGTCGCCGAAAGCAATGCGCCGGCATCGGACAAGAAGGCTTCGGGCATCAAGGCCTGGATCGCGGGCCGGATGATGAAGCGCGCCGGCGCGGCGGTGCCCAGCGCCGACCGCATCAGCCTGTTGCGCGACGCCGACGGCGACGGCGTCGCCGAGTTCCGCAGTGTGTTCCTGCAAGGCCTGCATTCGCCGTTCGGCATGGCCCTGGTCGGCAACGATTTCTACGTCGCCAATGCCGATGCGGTGCTGCGTTTCCCGTATCGCGAAGGCGAGACCTCGATCGCTCAGGCGGGGGTCAAGATCACCGACCTGCCGGCCGGCATCAATCACCACTGGACCAAGAACCTCATCGCCAGCGCCGACGGCAGCAAGCTCTACGTCACCGTCGGTTCCAACAGCAACGTCGGCGAGAACGGCATGGCCATGGAGGAGGGCCGCGCTGCGATCTGGGAACTCGACCGCGCCAGCGGCAAGAAGCGTTTGTTCGCGACCGGCCTGCGCAATCCCAACGGCCTGGCTTGGGAGCCCACGACGGGCGCGCTGTGGACGGCAGTCAACGAACGCGACGAGATCGGCAGCGACCTCGTGCCGGACTACATCACCTCGGTGCGCGACGGCGGTTTCTACGGCTGGCCCTACAGCTATTACGGCCAGCACGTCGACGTGAGGGTGAAACCGCAGAAACCCGAACTGGTCGCCAAGGCGTTGGTGCCGGATTACGCGCTCGGGCCGCATACGGCCTCGCTCGGCATCGCTTTCTCGCAGGGCACGAGTCTGCCGGCGCAGTTCGCGAACGGTCTGTTCGTCGGCCAGCACGGCTCCTGGAACCGCAAGCCCAAGAGTGGCTACAAGGTGATCTACGTCGCTTTCGACAACGGCCAGCCGGACGGTCAGCCGGTCGATGTATTGACCGGCTTCCTCGACACGGCAGAAAACGCGCAAGGCCGGCCGGTCGACGTGCGCCTGGACAAGCACGGCGCCTTGTTGGTCACCGACGATGTGGGCAACATCGTCTGGCGCGTCACCGCGGCGAGGTGATACGCAGCCGGAGCGGCTGCATGCCTCAGTCGCAACCGTCGCGGCGGCCGTCGAACAGCACTTTTTCGGGCATTTTGCTGGTGTGCGGATGCGTGCCGCCGATGCTCAGCTTGAGATGCTCGGGCGAGACCTCCACGCGCAAGAATGTCTTGTCGTGGTGGTAGAAGATGACGCTGGTCTGCTCGGGCGCGCCGGTGGGAGGAGGGGACAGGCCCGCCATGCGCCAGTACTCCATCTGCGTCTTCGGCAGATGCACCAGACCAGATCGCACTGGGCGGATGGCCTTGAGAGTCTTGAGTGGCGCCGGTTGGGTGTCGGTTGGCGCCGGCGCATCGCCGCTCGGCGTATTCGGGCCGAGCACCGCGCCCTGGCCGCTGCGCGCGAACTGCAGGCGCAGGCGGCGGTCGGGGTCGTCGCCGTCGGCGCGCTGTAATGCGCCGACCAGCCAATCCTTGCGCTCGGGCTCGGGCAGCAGGCGTAGGAACAAGGTGGCGGGGCCATCGGGTTCGACGCGTTGGATCCAGCAGCCGCGGACCTTGTCGATGTCGTCGGGATACTCGGCCGGCGCGGGCGATGCATGAGCGCTCGCGGCTACGAGTCCGCCGGCGCTAAGAGCGAACGCGGCGACAGCGAGGGCGACGAGCCGGCGCGACGGGATGGCGAACGAATGCGGACGGAAGCGATGGCGCGACATGGAGGTTTCCTGCGCGATGGACGCGCTCACCATAAGCGCCGCCGGCGCTTTTCCAAAGCCTTCGCGGCGGCCGGGCGAGGCGGGGTTCAGCGTCGCCGCAAGGACCGCCTCATTGCACCACCGCGACTTCGACCTCGCGTTCGTCGCTGCGGCCGTGATCGTCGACCACCGACAAGCGGAAGTGCCCGGTGCGGTCCGGCGTCCAGGCCAGGGCGGTGCCGGGTTCGGCGCTGCCGAGGAAGGTGTTGCCGACGAACCAGTACAGTCGGGTGACGTCGGCGTCGACGGTCGCGGCCAGGTTCAAGGCGACCTGCTCGGGATGCGACAGCCGCATCGTGTAGCGGGTGGCGCGATAGGGCGAGGTGATGCTCGGCGGCGAGCCCAGCCAGTCTTGCGAGCCGGCGCAGTCGTGCCCCGGCGGCGGGCGCCGGCGCGGAATACCGGCCTGCACGAACACCCGCGCCAGGTCGGACGGCCAGAACTCGAACACCTCGTTGCGCATGCTGCGCGGATCGAACGGCCCGCAGGCCGGGCGGCCGCTGGCGATGTCGATGGCGATGGCGCGGTGCACGGTGCTGATCCGGATCGGCGATTTGCCGGGGATGAACCAGGTCATGCCGCGCTGCGGGCACCAGGCGTTCGGCAGGTCGCCGCTGGCGCGGCAGATTTCCACGCGCTTGAGGTTCAAGGGCCATTGCCGCACCGGCTCGCCCAGATCGACCCGCGCCGCCTGCAGACCGTCGACGATGTCGAAGAACAGCGGCGCCGCGGCCTCGACGCCGACCAGGGCCGGATTGCTGGAGCCGTCGAAATTGCCGAGCCAGACCACCAGCACGTAGGGGCCGACCAGGCCGGCGCTCCAGGCGTCGCGGAAGGCCCACGAGGTGCCGGTTTTCCACGCCACCGGCAGGGGGCGCGAGGCCGATTGCGAGCCGGCGTCGGGGCGCGGATTCTGGCGCAGCATGTCGCGGGTGACGAAGGCGGCCTCGGCGCTGAGCAGGCGCGCGCCTTCCTCCTGCGGATCGCTGTCGCGCCAGCGCAGCGCGCGCAGGCGGCCGTCGTTGCCGAGCATCGCGTACATGCGCGCGAGCTCTTCCATCGTCACCTCGCCGCCGCCGAGCACCAGGGCGAGGCCGTAGTGGTTCTGGCTGGCGAGATCGCGCACGCCGGCGCGACGCAGGAAGTCGTAGAAACTCGGCTGCTTGAGCTGGGCGGCGACGCCGACCGCGGGGATGTTGCGGCTGCGCACCAGCGCCTCGGTGGCGGTGACGGGCCCCATGAAACGGCCGTCGAAATTCTCCGGCGTGTACGGGCCGAACGCGCTCGGTACGTCGCGCAATACGCTGGCCGGATGCAGCACGCCCTGGTCGAGGGCGAGCGCGTAGATGAAGGGTTTGAGGGTGGAGCCGGGCGAGCGCTTGGCATCGGCGCCGTTGACCTGACCCTGGATGCCGGCGTCGAAGTAGTCCGCCGAACCGACCAGGGCGCGCACGCCCATATCGCGGGTGTCGATCAGGATCGCACTGGCGTTGCGCAGGCCGCGGCTGCGTTCGCGTTGCAGATGATTGCGCACGCGTTCTTCGAGCAGGCGTTGCAGGCGGGCGTCGAGCGTGGTCTTGAGCTCGGGGCCGTCGTGCGGGTGCCAGGCGCGTTCGGCGAGCACGCGGTCGACCAGGTGCGGGGCGCGGAACGGCAGCTCGCGCGCGCTGTGCAGGCGCAACGGCAATTTCAGCAGCGCGTCTTCGGCGGCGTCCTCGGGATGGCGTTCGCGCCAACGCGCGTACAGGCGCGCGCGCGCCGCTTCCAGGCCGCTGCCGATGTAGAAGGCGTCGTCGTCGCGGGCGGTCAGTCGGCCGCGCCGCGACGGCGCCTGCGGCAACACCGCCAGGGCCAGCGCTTCGGGCAGGGTCAGGCGATCGGAGGGTTTGCGGTAATAGATCAGGCTCGCCGCGCCGACGCCTTCGATGTTGCCGCCGTACGGGGCGAGGTTGAGATAGGCCTCGAGGATCTCGTCTTTCGAGTAACACAGCTCCAACTGCAAGGCGCGCGCGATCTGCACCAGCTTGCCGCGCACGTCGCGGGTCTGCAGACGCCAGCGCAGGCGCGCGAGCTGCATGGTCAGGGTCGAGCCGCCGATGCGCGCCTCGCCGCTGGCGTAGGTCGACCAGGCCCCGCGCACCAGGCTGACCGGGTTCACGCCGGCATGCCAGCGGAACCAGGCGTCTTCCTGCAGCATCACCGCCTCGACCAGCGACGGCGAGATCTCCGACAACGGCACCCATAGCCGGTAACGCTGGTCGCTGGCGAGGGTCAGCCGTAACAGCCGACCCTCGCGATCGCGGACCACCGTCGACAGCGGCACCGATTCCGACAGCGAGGGGCGCGGCGAATAGCGGACCGCGACCAGCACCGTAACGGCGACGGTGAGGCTCAGCAGTGCAATCCACCACTGCCGTCGGATGCTTCCTGTGTCGCCTCGTAGTCGCACGTATCCCGTCTCGCCCCACTGGCGCATCTTCCCTGCCTCGCCCGACGAACCCCTCATGGCTTGGGCGCGTCGACCTGCAGCTGACCGGCGGGGCCGCCCTGCGCATACACCGAGCGTTCGTACATCGACTCGGCGTATACCGGCGGCACGATGAATTTGCCGGTGTTGTTGGCGCGCACGCTGTAGCGGAACTCGACGACCTCCGAGCCGACGCCGCCGTACAGCACGATGCGGTCTTCGCGTTGTTCGACGTGGTCGGGCAGGAAGCTCGAGCCGGGCAGGGCGAGGGTCTGCTGCGGCGCCGCGTTCTGCTCGCCGCCGTCGCGCGAAGGCTGGCCGTCTTCTTCGCCGCCGTCTTCGCATTCCTCCTCGCAGCCTTCCGAACCCTCGTCGCTCGATGCCGCTTCGTCGGTCACCGACGCGGCCGCGTACTGCATCACCGGTTCGAAACCGCCCGGCAACAAGTCGACGATGGCGATGTTGCCGCGGGCCGGCGCACCGAGCGCACGCACGCGCAGGCGCACGGTGATTTCCTGACCCTGCTTGAGCGCGGTGATCGGCTTGCCGGCGGCGTCGAGATAATCGCGGACCACTTCCAGGCCGCGATCCTGCACCGCCTTCGGTGCGGCGCGGTCGTAACCGCTTTGGTTGACCAGGTACCAGGCCGGGACCGGGCCGGCCGGCGCCACCCACAGGCGCAGGTCGCCGCCGGTGAAGGCGCCGCGGGCGATCAAGCCCTGGCTGCTGCCGATGCGTCGCGACTTGCCGTCCTTGCCGGCCGCTTCCAGCGCCGGTGTCGCCTGCGCCGGTTGCGCGTTGGCGTAGGCGTCCATCGCCAGCACGGTCAGCGCCGAGGACAGCGTGTTGTAGCTGTTGTTGCGCAGCGGGTCGAGCAAGCGTTCCAACGCCACCGGCTTGAGCTGGTCCTTGGCCAGCGCGCCAAAGTGACGATTGAGCAGGTATACGGTCCAGGCCTGGTCGATGCCGCCGTCGTAGTAATACGCGTAGGGGCCCGGCGCGGCGCCGGCGCTGCGGTTGGCGCGGGTGAAAGCTTTAACCGCCAGCGGACGCGCCGCCTTGTCCTGCTGCAACAGCTGATAGCTCGCCGCGATCAACAGGCCGGCGCTGTCGTTTTCCCAGGTCTTGGGCTGGTCGCGCTTGATCTGCTCGTGCACCGAACTGAGCAGATTGCTGGCGGTGCGGCCTTGGCGGACGAGCAGATACACCGCGAAGGCGCGGCTGCGCAGTGTCGCCAGGTCGTTGCCGGAGCGGTCGGCGGCCAATGACTCCAGATAGCCGTTGAGCGATTTGAGCAGATCCTCGGGGATCGGCTGGCCGCGTTCGCGCGCTTCGATCAGGTACAGGGCGGCATAGGCGGTGACGAAGGCATCGGCCTGCGGCGTCGCCGTCCACAAACCCAGGCCGCCTTCGCTGTTCTGGCGCGAACGCAACACGTCGACGATGTTCTGCTTCGGCTGGCCCGCACCCGGGCCGACCACCTTGCCGAGCTCGGGGTGCGATTGCAGCACCAACGCCGGGAAGGCGCCGCTCAGCAGTTGTTCGGTGCACTGGTGCGGGTAATCGCTCAGATAGGCGGTGAGCCCGTCGAGCGCGACCAAGGGCGAGACCGAGGCCGACAGCTGCCGGGTCGCGCGCTGGTCGTACATCCTGCGCAAGGGTTGGATGACGGTGCGCTGGGTGGCGCGCCCGGCGATCAGGTCCTGGCGTGCGACCACGGCCGGACGCAAGGACAGCTCGATGCGCCGCTGCGCCTTGAACGCACCCGAGCTCGCCTGGATCGCGACCGGCACTGCACCCAGCGCCTGCCCGGCGCGAACCCGGAAGCGCACCGTGGTTTCGCCGCGCGGGGCGATCGACACCGGCGCCGGCGCCGCGCCGACCAGGGTCAGCGACGGCGGCAGTTGCAGATTCACGGCGACCTTGGCTGCCGCCTTGGCGCCTTCGATGGTGTTGGCGACGCCGACCGGCAGGTCGAACTCGTCGCCGGGCGCGACGTGCGTCGGCACCGTCGGCGTCAACACGAAATCGCCGCGCACCAGCGCTTCGGTCTGGAACACGCCGACCCGCTCTGGCGTCACCGCCACCGCGACCACCCGCACCTGGCCGTTGAAATGATCGGGCAGGGTGAACTTGAACTGGTGTTGGCCGTCGACATCGACGATGCCCGACCACCACACCGCGGGTTTCTCGGATTTGCGCTTGAACGGATTGAGGTGCTTGGCCATGCCGCCTTCGCCGTCGCCGCCCGGCGCGGCCTGGCCGGCGATGCGGCTGAACTCCGGCAGCAGCAGGTCGAGGATCTGGGCGGTGTCGACCTGCAGCATCTTCTTGCGGAAGAAATGATCGAGCGGGTCGCCGACGCGGTAGCGCGCGACCTGCAGGATGCCTTCGTCGACCGCGAACAGGACCACCCGCGCCTTGCCTTGGGTGACCACGTCGGCGGTCATCGGCGTGCCGGGCTTGGTCACCCGCGGCAGGCTGACCTTGATCGGCTGGGTGCGCGCGCTGCGGTCGACCGCGAACGGCGCCACGCCGTAGGACAGCGGACTCATATAGATCTCGTCCGAGTTCGGGTCGCGCAGGAACTGCACGTTGACGTAGCCGTTGCCCTCGAAATCGGCGGGCACGACGATCTTCTGCACGCTGGCGTTGCTGTCGGCGCGGAACCAGGCGTGGGCGTAGACGCGATCGCGCTCCAGCGTGATCAGGCCGCTGCCGGCGTAGGGCGCGCGCACGCTGATCTCAATGGTCTCGCCGGGCTTGTAGCTGGGCTTGGACAGATTGAGGCTCAGCTCGGCATTGCGTTCGAGCGAACGCGACAGGTTGGCGGCGCCGGCGATCTGGTAGCCGATCTGGTTGAGCACCTTGCCGTCGGCGGCGCGCACCTCAAGCACGAAGTCGCCGGGTTGGTCGGTGGTCAGCGACACGTTCTCGCGGCCGCCGGCCAGGGCCAAGGCCTGGTCGCGGCGGTCGAAGCGGCGTTCGTGCGAAACGTAGCGGTACAGCCCCGAATCCTGCTTGGTCAGCACCGATACGTAGCGTTTCTCGACCACCACCGCGCGCAGGCCGGCGACCGTCTTCGGCTTGCCGTCCTGGCCGATGGCCAGCAATTGCAAGGCGCGCTTGGCGCCGCGCTGGATGTAGTTCAGGTCGTCCTGCGACTTGATGCCGACCAGGTGATCGTTGCTCGACACCAGGGCGCTGGTCTGGGCGGCGACGTTGCGGCCGCTGCCGGGTTCGAAGGCCCGGGCGAGGAAGCTCAGCTGATAGGTCGCACGCTCGTACTTGGTCAGATCGAGCTTGAACTCGGCCCGACCTTCGGCGTTGGTGGTCTGGTCGCTGAGCGATTCGTCGTAGCCTTCCTTGGCGCGTTGCGGGTCGAAGAACTGATAGCCCGGATAGGCCGGGAAGCTCGGGAAGGCCGGGCGCAGCACCATCGTGCCTTCGACGCGGCGCTGCTGCGCGGGCGTGCCGAACAGGTTCTCGGCATCGACCTGGGCGGCGAGCTGTTCGGGCTTGATCCAGCCATTGGGGTTCTCCGCCGACAGCTTGGCCTTGACCCGCATGGTGTCGGGGGCGAACTCGCGCACCTGCACCGAGGTCGAGCCGATGGTGGTGCGCTTGTCGTCGCGGCCGAGCAGGAACAACTGCACCTGCCAGGTACCGCTCGGCGCGCTGTCGCTCGGGGTGAAGCTGGCGCTCTCGAAACCGCTGGCGCTGAGCTTGAGTCGCTCGCGCTTGGCGACGGTGCCGCGCGGATCGGTGAACTCCCATTCCAGCGGCAGACCGGTCAGGGCGCGCTTCCAGTCGGCGGCGCGCACGATCATGCCGATGTTGACGGTGTCGCCGGGCCGGTACAGGCCGCGGTCGGAGAACAGGAAGGCGTTGAGTGCGCCGGCCTCCAGGTCGTTGGGCTCGCCGCCGATGTCGAAACGCGAATAGTCCAGGGTGCGGTCGTGGTCGCCGATCGGCAGGAACGAATAATCCTCGCCCTGGCTCACGGTCAGCATGGTCGGCTGCTTCTCGCGCTTGAAGCCTTTCAGCGAGGGCAACTGGGCGCGGCCGCTGGCGTCGGTCTCGGCTTCGACCAGGGTTTCGCCGTTGCGGGCGACCGCGCGCACGCGCGCGCCGGCGACCGGCGCGCCGTTCGACAGCGATTGCACGAACACGTCGCGGCGGCCGTCGAGTGCCTGCTTGACCGCCATGCCCAGGTCGGTGAGCACCACCAGGCGGCTGTCCTCTTCGCTGCCGGCATCGTCGGCCAGGGTTTCCTCGGCGCTGCGTTTCTTGTCGTCTTCGTCGAGCGTGCGCAGGCTCAGCAGGAACACGCCGCGGCGGCCGGGCTTGAGGTATTGGCCGAGGTCGACGCCTTCGTAATGGGCCTTGGCCGGATTTTCGGCCGGCAGGGTCAGGCGTTTTTCCTCGCGCTCGACCAGGCTGTCGGCGGACAGGTTGTAGAAGCTGGGTTTGGCGTAGCTGCCTTCGTTGTTGAAGACCAGGTGCTGGATTTGCTCAGGCAGCACGCGAGCGATTTCCAGACGCGCGCCGGCGACGTTGCGCGAGACCAGGCTGATCCGGCGCTCGCCGCGCAGCGACAGCAACGCGCCTTCGCCGACGAAGCGCAACAGTTTCGGGTAGTCGGGCACGGTGGCGACCGTGGTGTGGGGCGCGCCGAGCATGAAACCGCCGAAGGCCTTCAGGCCCTTGTCGACGCGCACATAGATACGGCGGCCGGGCGGGGCCTGGAACTTCAAGCTGTGGGTCTCGACGTATTCGCGTTCGGTCGGCACCGCGCTCAGCGGCAGCGGCGTGGCGTGCTTGAGCACCGCCTCGTCGACGTCGTCGCGGCTCCAAGTGTAGGCGCCGCTCTGTTGCGCGGCGGGGCGGCGCGGGTCCTTGACCGGCAGCAGCCAGGCGCGCACGGCGCCGGCGACTTCGCTGTCGCGCATGGCGTTGTTGAAGCTCAGCACCAGCACTTGTTCGGGCTCGAAGCGCTCGTTGTCGACCAGCGCGGCGGCGACGTCGGTGACGTTGACGCTGTACAGCGAGGGCAGGGCGACGGTGGCGTTGAGCGCCTCGGCGCTGCCGCTGCCGCCCAGGGTGCTGACGATGCCGGCGGCGAGTTCGAGCTTGAGGCTGCCGCCGTTCTCCGGCAGGGTCAGCGGCTGCGAATGGATCCAGGCTTTGAGCCGGCCCTTTTCGTCGTAGTTGACCGTGTACTTCGGCGCCGCCAACGCGGTGCCGGCGCCGTCGGCGAGCTTGAGGACGATGCGGCGTTCGAGCTGGGCGGCATCGACCGGGTGCGAGAACTTGAGTTCGTACACGCCTTTCTTGAGCGCGGGGTCTTGCGGGTCCTGGTAGAACTCGCTGCTGGCGATCTGCGCGGTGAACGGCGCGGTCTCGAACTCGAACTGATACTCCTGCAGCACCACCTTGGGGGCGAGGCTGAGCTTGGGATCGAGTTCGACCGTATAGCGGGTCTTGACCGGCCAGTCGGCCGAGGGCTTGAACACCAGGGTCTTGTCGTCTTCCCAGCGCCATGCGCCCTTGAGTTCGGGGCTTAGGGTCACGCCGGCCGGCGCCAGGCCGACTTGCTTGATGGGTGCAGCCGTGTCGGAGAAGGTCAGGCGCAGGCTGTCGACTTCGGCCGGCGCGCGCGTGTAGTCGGTCAGTGCCGGGGTGTGGACTTCGACGTCCAGCGCACCGGGAACGATCGGCTTGGGCCGGGTGGCAAGCCAATAGCCGAGCGTGCCGACCAGGATCAGGCCGAGCACGCTGCGCAGGTACAGCCTGGGGCGTTGCCGCACCCGGGCGAGCACGGCCGCGAGCCAGGCCGGAGGGACCCAGTCGACCTGGCCGAACAGGGAGCGCGAAGCCCGCGCCCAGGGTGTGGCGCGGCCGGCGTCGCCGGCCTCCGCGGTGGGAGCCGGTTGCGACGGCGAGTCGGTGTTTTGCATTGCGGGTGTTCCAATCCGTGGTGCTGTGGCTAGTGCCGGGCCAGTGCGATCCGTTGCCTGGCCGGTCCCCGTGTTCGTCCCTTTCCCGACCGCGCCGGGCGCTTGCGCGCGGCACTGCGTGATCGATCGATGGCCTAGACCGGAATGTTAGAAAAACGTTCCTGCCGTTCGTCGGAATCCTAAGGATTTTTTAACGCCTTGGGTATCGCCGCTTGCGACGGCGGCCAAGGACCCACCCCGCGCAGGCGGTACCCCCGGCACTTGGTCGCCTCGTCCCCGAACGCTTAAGCTCGGGGCCGTTTTGCACTGTGGGAGCTGGCATGGACATCGTGGCGATCGTGATGGTGGCGTTGGGGCTGTACCTGGCCTTCAAGCTGGTCGGCTTCCTGCTGAAGTCGGCGATGTGGCTGCTGGTCCTGGCAGGGCTCTACTACTTGATCGCACCGCTCGCCGGTTGGCCCGTGCCCTGGTGAGCGCCGCTGCGCCGTCGTCTTCGTCCCCGTCGCAAGGAAACCGACTCGCCATGAACGACCGCACCGACGCCGTACCCGCCCATTGGCATGCAGACACCCAGGACGCCGGACGCCTGGTCCGGGCCGTCTACGAATGCATTTCCGGCCCGGCCGGCACGCCGCGCGACTGGGCGCGCTTCCGTTACCTGCAGCACCCGCGCGCGCTGAGCCTGCGCACCGTGGTCGAGGCCGACGGTACGACCCGCGCGGCGGTGTTCGACGTCGACAGCTACATCGCCGACGTCGAGGCCTTCTTCGCCGGCAACGACTTCCACGAAGTCGAGACCGACCAGCGGATCGAACGCTTCGGCCAGATCGCCCATATCTGGAGCAAGTACGAGGCGCGGCCGACGCCGGACTCGACGACCGTGCTCAAGCGCGGCGCCAACAGCATCCAGCTCTGCCACGAACAGGGGCGCTGGTGGGTGTTCTGCACGGTCTGGGACAACGAGCGCGAAGGGCTGCGCTTCGATCTGTTCTGAAGGCATGAGCGATAGGCGTTGAGCCATCGCTGCAAACGCCTCGTCGGTTTTCCGGGCCCCTCTCCATGCACGTGGGGAGGGAGCGCCGCTTGTGAGCGATAGGCTCGCAGCGTCCGGAACGTTCTGTGTTCGGGCCGGGTGGGGTTGAAGTGAGGGCCGAAGCCCAGCGCCCCGACATCGACACGTCGTCACCGCCATGTCAGCGTCGCCTACGCAACACAGCATCGCGTCCGATCCAAGCGGGGCAGCGCTGAATTCGCCCCGCATCGCCCCCAGATCGAAGGCAACTACGTTCCGAGCGCGACCGCATGCTGCCGTTTTCCGTACTCGACCTGGCGCCCGTCACCGAAGGCAGCGACACCCGCCAGGCCTTCGCCAACAGCCTCGACCTGGCCCGACATGCCGAGCGCCTGGGCTATAACCGCTATTGGCTCGCCGAACACCACAACATGCCGGGCATCGCCAGCGCCGCGACTGCGGTGCTGATCGGCCATATCGCCGGCGGCACCTCGACCATTCGAGTGGGCGCCGGCGGCATCATGCTGCCGAACCACGCGCCGCTGCAGGTCGCCGAACAGTTCGGCACCTTGGCTTCGCTGTACCCGGACCGCATCGACCTCGGCCTGGGACGCGCGCCCGGCACCGACCATGCGACTGCGCGCGCGCTGCGTCGCTATTACGACGGCGCCGACAGCTTTCCGCAGGACGTCAGTGAATTGCTGCATTACTTCGAACCGGTGCAACCCGGGCAAGCGGTGCGCGCCGTGCCCGGCGCCGGCCTTGAGGTGCCGGTGTGGCTGTTGGGATCGAGTTTGTTCAGCGCGCGCCTGTCGGCCGCGCTGGGTCTGCCGTTCGCCTTCGCTTCGCACTTCGCCCCGGATGCGATGGACGAAGCCCTGAGCCTGTACCGCCGCGACTTCCAGCCGTCGTCGCGGCTGCAGCGCCCGCACGCGATGCTGGCCTTGAACGTAGTCGCTGCCGACGACAGCGCCGCGGCCAAGCGTTTGTTCACCACCCAGCAACAAGCCTTCGTCAACCTGCGCCGCGGCCGCCCGGGTTTGATCCCGCCGCCGATCGACGACATCGAAACCTTCTGGACCCCGATCGAAAAAGCCGGTGTCGCCCAGGCCCTGGCCTGCGCCGTGGTCGGCGATGCCGGTGAGGTGCGCGAGGGCATCGCCGCCTTCATCGAACGGCACCGGCCGGACGAATTGATGCTGACCGCGAACATCTACGACCATGCGGCGCGCTTGCGTTCGTTCGAAATCGCCGCCGAGGTATGTCGTGCGGTGTAGATCGACGGTAGGAGCGACGTAAGTCGCGACCGCGGGATGCGCAGACGTCGGAGCGCCTTCGAGATTGATCGGAGCTGTTAACTATCGCGGTGTAGGAGCGACGCAAGTCGCGACCACGCGCCTTGCAGACGCCGCGCTCCTACCCTGGTAGCGTCGTTGTTCTTGTTCTTGTTCTTGTTCTTGCGCTTGCTGTAGCTGTGCGTCGCTCGGCACTCGCGAAGTGCAATGGAAGACCCGGAGGGCGGCGCGCAGGGATGCGCGCCGTTTTTCATCGAGACAGGGACGTCCCGTATGAAAAATCCCCGCGGAGGCACCGCTCGTGCGGGCCCTTGATTCACAGAAAAGCATTTTTCTTTGGTTACCTTTCTTTTGTTGCTTATGACAAAAGAAAGTA
>NZ_JMTZ01000063.1 GCF_000731095.1 Lysobacter antibioticus
CCACGAGTGCGATGCCCGCGCCGGGATTTTTCGATAGGACATCCTTGTCCTATCGAGTCACTCTTTTCTAAAGGCTGGGCGCACGTCCTGTGCGCCGCCCTCCGGGTCTACGATTGCATCGCAAGTTCGGAACTACGCCAAGCTTTCATGGCAACAGCAACAGCAACAGCAACAGCAACAGCAACAGCAACAGCAGCAGCCGCCGTTGCTCTTGGGTAGGAGCGGCGCAAGCCGCGACCGCGAATTCGCCGATGCGACGGAGCATCGACGGCATGACGCAACCTCTCGCAATCGCAATCGCAATCGCAACGCCGACGCTTCGGCGCCGACCGAATCGTTCCGACGATGCAATGCGCACAATCGCCGCACCTCCCTCTGCGACGACTGCAATGAACCGACGCGATCTGATGACCTGGCCGCTATCGGCGATGGCGCTGTCGATGTTGCCGCTGCCGGCGATGGCGGCCGGTAATCGGCCTGCGCGCGAACGACGCTCGGTCGCATGCGCCTTGGATGGGGAAACGCTGAGCTTGTCGCTCGTGCGGCAGCCGGGCCGCGGTCCGGTGGTGCTGTACGTACACGGCGCGACGTTCCCCTGCGATTTGTCGGTCGGCTGGCGCATGGGCGGGCTGTCGTGGCTCGACCATCTGCAGGCGCAGGGCTTCGATGCCTGGGGTCTGGATTTCGCCGGTTATGGCCATTCCGAACGGCCGGCGGTGTTCCAGGCCGATCCCGGTTCGGCGCCGCCCTGGGGCGATTACCGCATGGGCGCGGCGCAAATCGCCGCGGCGATCGCCGCGATCGGGCGCGAACGGCCGCACGCGCCGATCCATCTGCTCGCGCATTCCTGGGGCACGCTGCCGGCCCGGCAGGCGGCGATCGAGCATCCCGATGCGGTGAACAAGCTGGTGTTGTTCGGGCCGGTTTCGACTCGCGACGGCTCGCCAGGCGATGAGGCCAAGCCGGCCTGGACCTTGATCAGCGCGGCCGATCAACGGCCTCGGCAGCGCTCTGGTTTGCCGGCGGATGCGGCCACGCCGGTCAGCTCGCAGGAACTGGAAAGATGGTGCCAAGCCTATCTGGACAGCGACGAAGGCTCGGCCACGCGCAGCGCGCCGTCGGTGAGGGTTGCCAACGGGCCGGTCGCCGACATCGAGCGACTCTGGGCCGGACAGGCGCTGGTCGACAATGCACGCGTGCGTCAGCCGACTTTGATCGTGCGCGGCGAGTGGGACCACGTCACCACCGATGCCGATGTCGCGCGACTGTACGCCGAACTCAGCGGGGCGGCGGAGCGGCGCGAGGTCAAGATTTCGGGCGGCAATCATTGGCTGCACCTGCAACCGCGGCGCACGGCGCTGTGGTCGACGACCACGGCTTTCCTGCGCGATTGATCGCTCGCGAACCGAAGCCACACCGTGCAGGCAAAGCGAACACGCTCGGCAACGCAGCCGCTTGCGGCTCAGGGGTTCAGCGTCGCCCGGTACCTCGGCGCGGTGCGCGCCTGAGTCAGTTGCTCGAAGGCATAGCCCAGCGACAGCAGCTTCGCATCGCTCCAGCGCCGGCCCATGAAGACCATGCCTACCGGCAGGCCGGAGGCTTCGCCGAGCGGCACGGTCAAACTCGGGTAGCCGGCTACCGCGGCCGCGCCCCAGCTCGCGCCGCCGAAGGGGTCGCCGTTGACCGCATCGACCATGAAGGCCGGGGTCGTCGCCACTGCGATCAGGGCGTCGAGCTTGTGCCGCTTCATCACCGCATCGATGCCTTGCGCGCCGGCGAGTTGGCGCGCGCGCGCCGCGGCCTTGCGATAGGCCGGCTCCTTGAGGCTGCCTTTCTTGTTGGCCTGTTCTAACAGCTCCTGGTCGAAGTAAGGCATCTCGGTCGCGGCGTTCGCGCGGTTGAAGGCGATCAGCTCGCTCAGCGTTTTGACCGGTGCATCGTGTTCGCGCAGGTAGCGTTCGACGCCGTCCTTGAATTCGTACAGCAGCACCTCGAACTCGGCCTTGTTCCACTGCCCCGCGGTCGGAATCCGCACCTCGACGATGGTCGCGCCGGCATCGCGCATGCCCTTGAACGTGCGTTCGAGCACCGCGTCGATCGATGGAGGCGTCTTGACCCCGGAGTCGCGGATGAAACCCAGGCGGGCGCCGCGCAAGGACTCGGCGTCGAGCGTCGCGACGTAGTCGTCGATGCGCTTGCCGGCGGCGGCTTGTGCAGCGGCATCGCCGCCGGCGTCGGCCGCGGCGAGCACGCTCAGCAGTCGTGCGGCATCGGTGACGTTGCGCGCCATCGGGCCTGCGCTGTCCTGGCTGTGCGAGATCGGAATGATGCCGGCGCGGCTGACCAGGCCGACGCTGGGCTTGAAGCCGACCAGGCCGTTCATGGCCGCCGGGCAGAGGATGCTGCCGTCGGTCTCGGTGCCGACGCCGAGGGTGGCCAGGCTGGCGGCGATGGCGGCGCCGGTGCCGCTGCTGGAGCCGCAAGCGGTGCGGTCGAGCGCGTAGGGATTGCGGGTCAGACCGCCGCGGCCGCTCCAGCCGGAGATCGAGCGGGTCGAGCGAAAATTGGCCCACTCGCTGAGATTGGTCTTGCCGAGGATCACCGCGCCGGCCTGGCGCAGCGCGGCGACCAGCGGCGCGTCCTGCGGCGGGCGGTGCGCGGCCAGGGCCAGCGAACCGGCCGAATTGACCATCGGCGTGGCGTCGATGTTGTCCTTGATCAGCACCGCGATGCCGTGCAGCGGGCCGCGCAGCTTGCCGGCCTTGCGTTCTTCGTCGAGCGCCCGCGCCTCGGCCACGGCATTCGGATTGAGTTCGATCACCGCGTTGAGCCTCGGCCCGTCGTCGTCGAGGGCGGCGATGCGGTCGAGGTAGGCCTGGGTGAGTTTGACGCTGCTGAAGTCGCCGGCGGCCATGCGTGTCGCCAAGGTCGCGCTGTCGGCCTCGGTGAGGCGCAGTGGGTCGGCAGGCAGGAAACCGCGCGGCAGGTCGGCCGGCACGGCCGGGCGGGTCGGGCGCGGCGCGCCGCTGCTCGCGCAACCGACGACGGCCAGGACGAGCGCGACGGCGCTCAGGCGCAGCGCGGGCGTGGCGGACATGGCGGATTCCTGCAGAGACTCGGGCGAGTATGCCCGCGCGAACGTACACGGGCGAGGCACACTCGTCCGCTGGTGCGGCGCAGGATGCCGTTCGGTCGGATGGCGGTCCTCCTATGGACAGTGCGCGAGTGTCGGCGCGCCGATGCGGCTCAGGGCGCGCGGCTGCCCGCGGGCCGGATCTTGCGATAAACGAATTCCGGCGCCGGCGCCTGCGATTCGCGCTCGGCCAGTTCGCGCACGCCGGCGTGGTCGGGCGAGCGATCGCAGACCGGGTCCAGGGTGTCGGCGCGTCCGCTCAAAGCCAGCGCCTGGCAACGGCAACCGCCCCAGTCGATCTCGCGACGGTCGCAGCTGCGGCAGGGGTCCGGCATCCAGTCGGTGCCGCGATACCGCTGGAAGGCGTCCGACTCGCGCCAGATCTCGCCCAGGCCGCGTTCGCGCACCGAATCGAAATGCAGCCCGGCGATGGTTTCGGCGGCGTGGCAGGGCAGGACCTTGCCTTCCGGAGTGATGTTGACGAAGCGCTGCGCCCAGCCGCCCATGCAGGCCTTGGGACGGCGCGCGTAATAGTCGGGGGTGACGTAGTCGATGGTCAGGGTGCCGCGCAGGCGCTGGCGCGCGTCCTCGACCACGGCGGTGACGGCGTCGAGCTGCGCGCGGGTCGGCATCAGCGCGGCGCGGTTCTTCAGGCCCCAACCGTAGTACTGGGTGTGGGCGACTTCGAGCCGGCCGGCACCGAGATCGAGCGCGAGTTCGATCATCGCCGCGACGCGTTCGGCGTTGTGGCGATGGACCACGGCGTTGAGAGTCAGCGGCAGGCCGAGTTCGCCGCACCAGTGCGCCAGGGCGAGCTTGCGCCGATGGCTGCCGGCATACCCGGCGATGCGGTCGGCGCCGCGCTCCTCGCTGTCCTGGATGCTCAGTTGCAGATGATCGAGGCCGGCCTGTTGCAGGGCGAGCAGACGTTCGCGCTCGACGCCGACCCCGGAGGTGATCAGGTTGCAGTACAGGCCCAGCGAACGCGCGTGTCGCAGCAACTCGGGCAAGTCCTTGCGCAGGGTCGGCTCGCCGCCGGAGAAGTGCACTTGCAGCACGCCGAGTTCGGCGGCTTCGCCGAGCACGCGCAACCAGTCGGCGGTCGCCAGTTCGTCGCGCAGGCCGACCAGTTGCAGCGGATTGGAGCAATAGGGGCAGGACAGCGGGCAGCGATGGGTGAGTTCGAGCAGCACCGCCAGCGGCGGTGCCGGTGCGCGTTCGGCGCGCAATGGCGGCGCCAGCCCGGCGGCGACTGTCGGCGATGGCGTCGCTGCGGTCATGAGGCCGGCGCTGCGACCGCGAGCATGCGCTTGTCGAGCAGGCTGGCGAACAGTTCGAGCACGTCGCCGCGGACTTGCTCGGCATCGGCGTCGTACTCGGCCGCGAGCGCGGCGACGATCGCGTCGACGTCGGCGGCGCCGTCGACGCGGGCCAGCACGGCGTGGGCGATCTCGTCGAGTTCGACCACGCGTTCGGGCGCCAGCAGCACCCATTGTTCGCGCGCGCGGTCGTGTTGCAGGCGCACGCCGGCGGGGAAACGCGGTACCGCGCGGGCATCGATGGTCGCACTCATGCGCCGGGCTCCGGGGCGGGGCGGAAAGCGCCCGGCGGGATCATGTCGATGCGGTCCTCGCCGGGCGCATTGCCGACATAGGCCAGGTAAAGGGCGTCGAGCATCGACCACAGCACTTCGCACTTGAAGCGCAGCGCCGCGCAGACCGCGTCCTGCTGCTCGCGGGTGCGCGCATGATGTTTGACGTAGTCGAGGGCGAAGTGGGCGTCCTGCGGCGCCTGGTGCAGGCGCGAATCGAAATAGGCGAGGGCCTGTTTCGATACGAAATCGTAGTGGGCGAGCATGCCGGCGACGCGCTGGCCGATGATGTTCGGCGCGAACAGCTCGGTCAGCGACGAGGCGATGGCTTCGAGCAGGCTGCGTTCGCGCACGAAGTGGATATAGGCCTGGACCGCGAAACGCGTCGCCGGCAACAGGCCGCGTCCGGATTCGACCAGTTCGCGGTCGAGGCCGAGCGCGTCGGTCAGGTGCAGCCAACGCGCGATGCCGCCGTCGCCGGGGCGTTCGCCATCGTGATCGACGATACGCTGGCGCCAGACGCGGCGCAGGTCGGGGTCTTCGATGCGGGCGAGCAGGGCGGCGTCCTTGAGCGGGATGCAGCGCTGGTACTCGAAGCGATTGAGCGCCCAGGCCTGGACCTGGCCGCGGTTCAGACGGCCGCTGTGCAGCAGCGCATGGAAGGGATGCTTGTCGTGATAACGCTCGGCGCCGATCGCGCGCAGGCGCGCTTCGAGCTGCGCAGGCGTCAGCAGCGCGTCGTCGGCGATGCGCGGCCCGGACGGGTCGGTTTCGATGGCGTGCGCGTTCACAGCCCGATCTCCATCACAGCGTGATCTCCATGCCGTCCTCGGCGACTTCCCAGCCGTGCGCGGCGACGTGCGCGCGTTCGGGCGAGGCCTCGTCGAGCACCGGGTTGGTGGTGTTGAGATGGATGAACAGCTTGCGCTGCACGTCGAGGTCGGCGAACGCGGCGAGGGTGCCGCCGGCGTCGCCTTCGCCTTCGCCGAGGATGTTCATGTGGCCCATGCGCGCGCCGGTCTTGCGGCCGACTTCGGCGCGGATCAGCTCGTCGTCGCGCCACAGGGTGCCGTCGAAGAACACCAGGGCCGCGCCGCGCAGGCGTTCGCGCAAGGCCGGCGTCATCGCCGCGCAGCCGGGGACATAGAAGCAGCGTTGCGCGCCGTCGGAAATTTCCAGGCCGACGGTTTCCTCGGCCGAGCCGGCGAGGTCGCCGCCGCTGCGCGATTCCATGAACAAGGGCACTTTGCCGGGCACGCTGAACGCGGTCACGCGCAGGCCGAGTGGAGCGTCGAGGCCGGCGATATCGAGCGGCGCATCGAGGGTGAGCGGCTTGCGCGTTACGTACTCGGGATCGAGCGCATCGAAGATCGCGTTGTCGCGCAGCAACTGCAGCACGCGCGCACTGGCCCACAGGTCGAAGCGCTGGCGTTCGCGCATCGACAGCAGGCCGGCGATGTGGTCGATCTCGCCGCTGGTCAGCAGCACCGCCTCGATCGGCGAATGGCGCAGGCCGCGTTGCGGCCACAGCCGTGGAATGGCCAGCACCTGCTGGCGGAAATCGGGCGAGGCGTTGATCAGCAGCCAGCGTTCGCCATCGGCGCTGACCGCGATGCTGGCCTGGCTGCGGCGCTTATGGCCGGGCTCCTGGCGCCAGGCGCGCCGGCTGCCGGGGGTGTTGCAATTCCACTGCGGGTAACCGCCTCCGGCCGCCGCACCGAGCACGACGATATGCATCATCGTGTCGCCATCGGGCCAGCGTTACGACTCGCGCGCGTTGCGACGGCGGAAGCGGGCATGATTCAGAACAGGTCGCCGGAGGAGTACGAATTGATTTCGCAGCCGACCGAGATTTCGCGGATCTGAGGCTTGGACCAGGTCTTCATGTAGGTTCCTCGCGTTGGGGAGTGGGGCCTTGCCGGGACGGTGGAACCGCGGGCGATGGCTTGCGCGCGTCCGCACGGCCTTGCATCGCGCACGCCGGGATGCGGAGGCCGCGGCATGCGGTCGGGCCGGGGCCGCGACCTCAAAACGATACACCCGCCGGGTGGGCGGCGCCTGTGATTTCGAGCCCGATCGTGGTGCGTGCGGCAGGTTCCGGCTCGCCCGGATGTCGCCGCCGAACTGCGACGGCCGGCCTCAGTGACGGCGCTTGAACAGGTCGCGGCCGAGAACCCAAACCACGATCACGTTGATTATGAGAACTGCAATGGCCAGCCAGCCGGGATGGCGATACAGGGCATAGAGATCGAACGGCAGATACAGGGCCGCGCCGATGCAGCCGAGCCACGAGGCCCAGGCCTTCGCCTTCCACAGGCCCCACGCTTCGAGCAGATGCAACAGGCCGTAAGCGAGCACGACGCCGGCGGCCAGGTGCACCGAGTGCGGGCTGATCGCCTGCGCGAGCCAGGCCAGCGAGCCGTGTTCGGGATCGAGATGGAAGCGTTTGATGAGTTCTTCGATCCAGCGCTGCAAAGGCGCCGGGCCGAGCAGTTCCAGCCCGCTCGCGGCCGACAAGGCGAGCAGGCCCTTGATCGCTTCGACCGCGGCGATCAGGTGCAGACCCGGATGGGCCTTGGGGTCGCTGTCGTAATCGGGGGCGGTCGAGGTCATCGCGGTGCGCCGGATGCGGATCGCAGGCGAGGCCGTGCGTATCGATTCGAAGCGAGCCGGCAGGAATCGAAGGGGCTTGGGTCGAACCGGGTGGAATCGAGCCGGATAGAGGCGGACCGGATAGAAGCGGACCGGATAGAGGCGGACCGGATAGAGGCGGACATGATCAGATCGTGCATGGACATGCGGCGTTCGATCCCGGTTGTGCGTCAGGGTTCCCGGCCTGCGCCGTCGAGCGTGGCGGTCGACTGTGCCGGTATAGGCCGCAGAAACCGAAACGCGCGCCATCGGCGCGCGTTCCTTGGCCCGAGCCTCTCCCGCAGGCGGGAGAGCGTTGGGGCGATGCCGCCTTGCGGACAAGGCGGCGCTCGTAGCGATCAGGCCGCGCGCGAGGCGCGCTTGCGATCGCTTTCGGTGAGGAACTTCTTGCGCAGGCGGATTTCCTTCGGGGTGACTTCGACCAGCTCGTCGTCCTCGATGAAGTCCAGGGCCTGCTCCAGCGTGTACTTGATCGCCGGGCTCAGCTGGATCGCATCGTCCTTGCCCGAGGCGCGCATGTTGGTCAGCGGCTTGGTCTTGATGGCGTTGACGGTCAGATCGTTGTCCTTGGAGTGGATACCGATCAGCTGGCCTTCGTACACGTTGTCGCCCTCGGCGGCGAACAGGCGGCCGCGCTCCTGCAGCGGGCCCAGCGAGTAGGCCGGAGTGGCGCCCGGCGCATTCGCGATCATCACGCCGTTGATGCGCTTGGCGATCGCGCCCTGTTCCTTCGGGCCGTAATGGTCGAACACGTGGAACAGCAGGCCCGAACCCTGGGTCAGGGTGCGGAACTCGTTCTGGAAGCCGATCAGGCCACGCGCCGGGATCATGTAATCCAGGCGCACGCGACCCTTGCCGTCGGGCTCCATGTTCTTCATCTGCGCCTTGCGGGTGCCGAGCTTCTCCATGACGCCGCCCTGGTGCTGCTCTTCGATGTCGACCACCAATTGCTCGATCGGCTCCATCAGCTTGCCGTCGATTTCCTTGATGATGACTTCCGGGCGCGACACGGCCAGCTCGAAACCTTCGCGGCGCATGTTTTCGATCAGCACCGACAGGTGCAGCTCGCCGCGGCCCGAGACCAGGAACTTGTCCGGGTCGGAACCTTCCTCGACCTTCAGCGCCACGTTGTGCAGCGTCTCGCGCTCCAGGCGCTCGCGCAGCTGGCGGCTGGTCAGGAACTTGCCGCCGCTGAGCTCTTTATTGCCGGCGAACGGCGAATTGTTCACCTGGAAGGTCATGCTGATGGTCGGCTCGTCCACCGTCAGGGCGGGCAGGGCTTCCGGGGTGTCGAGCGCGCACACGGTGTCGGAGATCGACAGCTCGGCGACGCCGGAGATGGCGACGATATCGCCGGCCTCGGCTTCCTCGGTCTCCAGACGCTCAAGGCCCATGAAGCCGAGCACCTGCAGGACCTTGCCCTGGCGCTTCTTGCCGTGACGGTCGATCACGCTGACCGGCATGTTGCGGCGGACCTTGCCGCGCTGGATGCGGCCGATGCCGATCAGACCGACGAAGTTGCTGTAGTCCAGCTGGCTGATGCGCATCTGGAACGGGCCGTCGAGGTCGACCTGCGGCGGCGCCACGTGCTTCATGATCGCTTCGTACAGCGGGGTCATGTCGCCCGAGCGCGCGGAGTCGTCGAGGCTGGCGTAGCCGTGCAGCGCCGAGGCGTAGACGATCGGGAAGTCGAGCTGCTCATTGGTGGCGCCGAGCTTGTCGAACAGGTCGAACACCTGGTCGATGACCCAGTCCGGACGGGCGCCCGGGCGGTCGATCTTGTTGACCACCACGATCGGCTTGAAGCCCATTGCGAAGGCCTTCTGGGTGACGAAGCGCGTCTGCGGCATCGGGCCGTCCATCGCGTCGACCAGGATCAGCACCGAGTCGACCATCGACAGCACGCGCTCGACCTCACCGCCGAAGTCGGCGTGGCCTGGGGTGTCGACGATGTTGATGCGGTTGCCCTGCCAGGTGATGGCGGTGTTCTTGGCCAGGATCGTGATGCCACGTTCCTTTTCCTGGTCGTTGCTGTCCATCGCGCGCTCGGCCAGCACCGTGCGTTCGGACAGGGTGCCCGACTGCTTGAGCAGGCAGTCGACGAGGGTGGTCTTGCCATGGTCGACGTGGGCGACGATGGCGATATTGCGCAGGCGTTCGATGGACATGCGATTGGACGCCGGAAGGCGCTATAGCTGAGGAAGTAAGCCGATCATTATAGCGGGCAAACATGGCAAGTGCCTGCGGGGCGAGGATTTATTCGCCTGCGGGCCAGTTTTATGAACGGGGCAGGGCGGTCCAGGCCGGGCAGACTCCGGGGTGCAGGCCTCGGACGCCGTTATCCCCGCGGCCCCTGCGGACCGCCCCAAGCTGAGCCAGGCGCCGCCGGCTGCCGCGGGCGCGGCCGCGCGCGGTTCATGGCGGGACGGCCCGAATCGCCCATCGGGTACCCTTGTGGATGGCCCCGGGCGCCGCCATGTCGGCTGCCGAACGTCCGTTGTCCCATCCCCTCGCACCATCTGGAGTCCGCTGTATGAGCCTGATCGCCACTTTCGACACCGACCGCGGCCCGATCCGCGTCGAACTCGCCGCCGACAAGGCGCCGCTGACCGTCGCCAACTTCGTCAATCTGGCCCAGCGCGGCTTCTACGACGGCCTGAACTTCCACCGCGTGATCCCGAACTTCATGATCCAGGGCGGCTGCCCGCAGGGCACCGGCACCGGCGGCCCCGGCTACCGTTTCGAAGACGAGACCCGTAACGGCCTGGGCCATCAGCGCGGCGTGCTGTCGATGGCGAACGCCGGCCCGGGCACCAACGGCAGCCAGTTCTTCATCACCCACATCGTCTGTGACTGGCTCGACGGCAAGCACACCGTGTTCGGCAAGGTCCTCGAAGGCCTGGACGTGGTCGATGCGGTCAAGCAGGGCGACAAGATCAAGTCGGTCAAGATCGAAGGCGACGTCGCCGGCGCCCTGGCCGCCAAGGCCGAGCGCGTCGCCGACTGGAACAAGGTCCTCGACGAGAACGCCCGCGCCTGAGGCGCGGCGGGGCTGCGGCGGCCACCGCCGCGGCCCTCACCAAGGCTGGACAGGAAAGACGGCCGCAAGGCCGTCTTTTCGTTTCTGCAGCGCCGCCGCCGGCATCCGCCGCGGCGGCCGCGCCAGGGCCGCGCCGAAGCGGCCGCCCCGGCAAAGCGGCGCGGCCGATCGGGCACCGCGAACGGCGGCGAAGACGCCGATCCGGGCGCGTAAACAGGCCTGATCGAAGCCGGCGCGGCGGCGACGCTGTGCTACCATTTTGCGGCTCGAACCAGTGGTTCCGGCAGGCGTTTCCGGAGCATTGTTCTTCAGCTGCCGGGCGCGCCGACGCGCCGCCACTGCCGTCTCGCGCACGCTCCTCTCCCGCACCAGCTCCGTCGTACACCACCCCACGAGGTTCAAGACGATGCCCCAGCTCGCCCGGCGCATCGGTCGCGCCAAGCCCAGCGCGATCATGCAGGTTGCCGAAAAGGCCAAGCGGCTCAAAGCCGAAGGCCGCGACATCATCAGCTTTTCGATCGGCGTTCCCAACTTTCTGCCCGGCGACCATGTCTACGCCGCCGTGCGCGATGCGCTGGCCAAAGACAGCGGCCAGTACGGCAGCAACCGCGGCGCCGACGCCTTGCTGGATGCCTTCATCGAGCACATGAGCAAGATCGGCCTGACCGGCTACGGCCGCGTCAACGTCGCCACCGGCATCGGCGCCAAGCACGTGATCTACAACATCGCCGAAGCGCTGCTCGACGAAGGCGACACGATCGCGTTCCCGACCCCGTACTGGACCAGCTATCTCGACATCGCCGAGATCGTCAACGCCCAGATCGACCTGCTGCCGTGCCCGGCTTCGCAGGACTACAAGCTCACCCCCGCCCAGCTCGACGCCGCACTGGCGAAGAAGCCGAAGGTGTTCTTGTTCAACAACCCGTCCAACCCGACCGGCATGGTCTACGGGAAGGAAGAAATCGACGCGCTGGCCGACGTCGTGGCGAAGTATCCCGACACCTGGATCATCACCGACGACATCTACAACCGCATGGTGTTCGACGGCCTGGGCTACCACAACTTCGTCCATGCCCGTCCGGAACTGCGCGACCGCGTGATCTTCATCGACTCGCTGTCCAAGACCTACGGCATGCCGGGTTGGCGCGTGGGCTTCATGGCCGGACCGGAATCGGTCGCCCAGGCCGTGACCACGATGAACTCCAACCACATCACCAACGTGCCGGAAGTCGTCACCGCCGCCGCGGTCGCCGCGCTGTCGGGCCCGCAGGACGTGCCGACGCAAAAATGCGCCGAGTTCCAGGCCAAGCGCGATCAGGTCATGGCAGTGATGAACGCCATTCCGGGCGTGGTTTGCCCGCGTCCGCAGGGGGCGTTCTACGTGTTCCCGGACATCAGCGTCGCCTTCGGCAAGACCCATGCGCCGAGCGGCCTGAAGATCGGCAACGACATGGATTTCTGCAGCGCGCTGCTGGAAACCAAGGGCGTCGCCTGCGTGCCGGGTTCGGCGTTCGGCGAGCCGCGCGCGCTGCGCATCAGCTACACCTGCCCGACGCCGCAGCTCGCTCCGGGCCTGCAGCGGTTCCAGGAGTTCTTCGCCGAGCTCGTCTGAGCCCGGCGAAGTCCCATCACTGACGTAGCCAAGGAAAGCCTCGCAATGCGCGTACTCACCGTCCTGCTGATCCTGGGTCTGGCCGGTGGCGCGTATGCGCTGGCCTACAAGGGCGATACCGCCTGGTTCGCCACGCGCCAGGCCGAACTGAAACCCGACGACCCGCGTCACCAGACCGGCGACAAGCGCATCGTGATGCTGGCCGCGGAGTGGTGCGGCTACTGCGAAAAGCTGCGCAAGGATTTCGAACTCGCCGACGTGCGCTACAGCATCATCGACATCGACACGCCCGCCGGCCAGCGCGCCATGAGCGCGGTCGGCGCGCGTGGCGTGCCGGTGACCATCGTCGGCCAGGAGATCGTCTACGGCTACGACATGGACGAGATCAAGGACCGGCTGAAACCGCTGGGCTATCGACTCTGAAGCGCCTGGAGCGCTTGGCGCAGCTATCGAATTTGAAAGCGCCAGGCGCTTTCGCATCCTCATTCACGATCACCTTGGCGGGCCCCCGCGCCCGCACCATCGATCAACTAGCGAAGGAAACACCCCGATGAAGACCCCCGTCCGCGTTGCCGTCACCGGTGCTGCCGGCCAGATCGGCTACTCGCTGCTGTTCCGCATCGCCTCCGGCGAAATGCTCGGCAAGGACCAGCCCGTCATCCTGCAGTTGCTCGAACTGCCGCTCGAAAAAGCTCAGGCCGCGCTGAAGGGCGTGATCATGGAGCTCGAGGACTGCGCGTTTCCGCTGTTGGCCGGCGTGATCGGCACCGACGACGCCGAAGTCGCGTTCAAGGACGCCGACGTGGCCCTGCTGGTCGGCGCGCGTCCGCGCGGCCCGGGCATGGAGCGCAAGGACCTGCTGCTGGAAAACGCCAAGATCTTCACCGCCCAGGGCGCGGCGCTGAACAAGGTCGCTTCGCGCGACGTCAAGGTGCTGGTGGTCGGCAACCCGGCCAACACCAACGCCTACATCGCGATGAAGTCGGCTCCGGACCTGCCGGCGAAGAACTTCACCGCCATGTTGCGCCTGGACCACAACCGCGCGCTGAGCCAGCTCGCCGCCAAGGCCGGCGTCGCCGTGGGCGACATCGACAGCCTGATCGTGTGGGGCAACCACAGCCCGACGATGTACCCGGACTACCGCTTCGCCAAGGCCGGCGGCGTGTCGCTGAAGGACAAGATCAACGACGCCGCCTGGAACGCCGACAGCTTCATCCCGACCGTCGGCAAGCGCGGCGCGGCGATCATCGAAGCGCGCGGCCTGTCCTCGGCGGCCTCGGCGGCCAACGCCGCGATCGACCACATCCGCGACTGGGTGCTCGGCAGCAACGGCAAGTGGGTGACCATGGGCGTGCCGTCCGACGGCAGCTACGGCATCCCGGAAGGCGTGATGTACGGCGTGCCGGTGATCACCGCGAACGGCGAATACGCCCGCGTGGAAGGCCTCGAAATCGACGCCTTCAGCCGCGAGCGCATGGACAAGACCCTGGCCGAGCTCGAAGAAGAGCGCGCCGGCGTGGCCCACCTGCTGGGCTGATCGCCGCGCGATCGCGATGCATGAACGGGGCGGCCTTGGCCGCCCCGTTTTCGTTTGGGGGCTGGATCGCCGGATGCCCCGATCCCTCTCCGCGGCGATCGCCCCGTGTTTCGCCGACGCATCGCGATGGCGGCTCGCGTCGTCGGCCCATTGCGCAGCACCCCAGGCGTTTTCCCCTTGGTCGAAAGGGGGCGGGCCCTCTGCCGCCGAACCGGCCGCGAGCGTGTAGCATCGATCCCGCTCCGAAGTCCGAGGGGACCCCAGTCCGATGAGCGAGACCCTGCGCCTGTTGATTGCCGACGACCACCCGATGTTCCGGGCGGCGTTGCGTTATGCGCTCGGCGAGATCGCGCCGGGCGCCAGCATCGTCGAGGTGTCGAGCCAGAGCGCGCTCGAGGCGGCCATCGCCAGCGGCGAGGAATTCGACCTCGCCATGCTCGACCTGATGATGCCCGGCGCGATGGGTTTCTCCTCGCTGGTATACGCGCGCGGCGAGCGGCCCGAGTTGCCGGTGGTGATCATTTCCTCCAACGAACACCCGCGTACGATCCGTCGTGCCCAGCAGTTCGGCGCCGCCGCCTTCGTACCCAAGTCGGCGCCGACCACGGTGCTCGGCGAAGCGGTCAAGGCGGTGCTGGCCGGCGATGTCTGGTTTCCGGCGCAGAAGGCCGAACGCGACGAACACGATGCGCAACTCGCCGACCGTCTTGCCCTGCTGACGCCGCAGCAACTGCGCGTCTTGATGCGCCTCGCCGATGGCCTGCTCAACAAACAGATCGCCTACGAACTGTCGCTGGCCGAAAACACGGTGAAGATCCACGTCACCGCGATCCTGCGCAAACTCGGCTGCCACTCGCGCACCCAGGCGGCGGTGCTGGTGAAAGGCCTGTCGCTGGAAGACGAAGGCGCGGACTTGCGCGGCTCGACGGCGCAGTAACGGAAGAGGACGCCGGCACCCGTGTGCGGTTCTCCCCTTTGCAAAAGGGTAAGGGAAGCAGGCGGCTTTGCAGTGAGCGCTCAAGCAAATCCCCCGCGCCATTGAGTCGAACTCAGGCTTCGTAGCCGCGCAGGCCGCAGCCCCCTTTGTCAAAGGGGGCGATTATTCCGGTCGGCAACCTCGTTACGAGCTGGGATCTTGCACTGCCGACAACGCGACAAGGTGGCCGTGCAGTTCCCCCCTTTGAAAAAGGGGGCAGGGGGGATTTGCTTTGGCTTTACGGCGAACGCTCAAGCAAAGCCGCGCAGTGCCTTGTCTCTGCTAAGGCTCGCTCCGAACACTCGATCCCTATCCTTCAACCGCACCGCGTGCCAACAAGCGCATCGACAGTGCGCGCAGTGCGGCCGGTTTGAGCGGTTTGGGCAGGAAGCTCCAGCCGCGTTCGGCGGCGCGCGGGCGCAGAGTGGGGTCGGCGTCGGCCGACATCAGCACCACCGGCGGCATGCGCTCCCACTCGGCTTCGAGTTGGAGGGCCAGCTCGAAGCCGGTGCTTTCGCCCAGGCGATAATCGAGCAGCAACAGTTCGGGCATGGCCCGCGACGCGGCCATGTGCAGGGCGCCGGCCGCGTCGGCGGCCGTGTCGACGCAGCAGCCCCAATCGCTGAGCAGCCGTTGCGCGGCGTGTCGAGAATGCAGATCGTCGTCGACCACCCACACGCGGCGGCCGCGCAACAACGGGTCGAAATCGGATACGGCATCGCTATCGTGGGCTTGGTCCGAAGCGGCGGCCGCAGCCGGTTCGGCTTGGGTGGCCGCATACGGCACTTCCACCGAGAACACGCTGCCGCGGCCGGGCCACGAACGCACCGCGATGCGGTGGTCGAGCAGTTGGGCGACGCGACGTACGATCGCCAGACCGAGCCCGGCGCCGCGCGCCGGCGCTTCGATGCCGAGGTCGAGGCGCTGGAATTCCTCGAAGATCAGTTCGAGTTTGTTGGCCGGAATGCCGGGGCCGGTATCCCAGACCTCGATGCGCAGGCTATCGTCCAGGCGCCGTGCGCCGAGCACGATGCGGCCATCACGCGGAGTGAACTGCAAGGCGTTGGAGAGGAAGTTCTGCACGATCCGGCGCAACAGCACTTCGTCGCTGTCGACCACGGCGCTGGAGGCGATGCAGTGCAGGCGCAAGCCGCGCGACTCGGCCAGGATGCGGAACTGGCTGTCGATGGTGGCGAACACGCGCGCCAAGGGCAGGGCGCCACGGCGCACTTCGAGCGCGCCCGATTCCAGGCGCGAGATGTCGAGCAGGCTCGACAGGATGTCGTCCTGCGCCGCCAGCGCGGCCTCGATGTGGTCGGTGAGTTCGATGCCCTCGGCATCGACGCGCCGGCGCAGCGACGACAGATACATGCGCGCCGCGTTCAAGGGCTGCAACAAGTCGTGCACGGCCGCGGCGACGAAGCGGGTCTTGGAGCGGTTGGCGCGTTCGGCCTCGCCCTTGGCGGTCTGCAGGTCGCTGGTGCGTTGTTCGATGCCGCGTTCGAGGCTGTCGGCGAGCGTGCGCAGATCGCGCGCGGCCTGTTTGTAGGCGGTGATGTCGGCGTAGCTGGTGACGAAGCCGCCGTCCGGCATCGGGTTGCCGCGGATCTCGATGACGGTGCCGTCGGGGCGCTCGCGTTCGTGCAGGTACGGCTGGCCGCGTTGCAGGTGATCGAGGCGGCGGCGGATCGCCTCTTCGGGATCGCTGCCGAGCAGGCCGCGGCGGGCGTTGTAGCGGATCAGGTCCTCGATCGGCCGCCCGACCTGCAGCAGTTCGGGCGGGTAGCGGAACAACTCGGCGTAACGCTGGTTCCAGGCGACCAGACGCAGTTGCGAATCGACCACGCTGACGCCCTGCGGCAAATGCTCCAGGCTGTGGCCTTCGCCGAGGCTTGCCTGGCGCGCGGCCTGGACCACGCCGTCCTGCGCCGTGCGCAAGGCCTCGGCGTGGTGCTCGACCATCTTTTCCAGTTCCTGCCGGCTGCGCAGGCGCAGCGTCGCGATGCGGTGGCGCTGCAGGATCAGCAGGGCCAGCGAGACCAGCAGCAACCAGCCGCCGGCGGCGACCGCGCGCGCGATCCAGGCGGTGCGCAGGCTCGGCGTGGTGTCGCGCAGCAGGTGCAGGGTCCAGTTTTCGCGCGGCAGGTGCAGCGATTGCCACAGCATCGGCTCGCGCATCGCCGGGTCGCGCAGGCGCACCACGCGCGCGCCGCCGCCGATGTCGCGTTCGAGCCGGATCGAGGCCAGGCGCAAGGGCTGTCCTTGATATTGGCGGGTCAGTTGCAGTTCGCGGCGTTGCGCCGGTGTTGGCGGCTCCAGCATGCGGTAGCGCCACTGCGGCGTCGCGCTCAGGAACACCACGGCGTTAGCGTCGCTGAGCAAGACCAGATCGCCGCGCTCGCTCCAGTCCGAACGGATGTCTTCGAGTTCGACCTTGACTGCGACCGCGCCGACCGCGCCGCCGCGTTCGTCGTGGATGGCGCGGGCGATGAAATGGCCGGGCACGTGGGTGGTCACGCCGATCGCATAGAACTCGCCGGTGCCTTCGGTCATCGCCTGCTGGAAATAAGGGCGGAAGGCATAGGAATGGCCGACGTTGCTGTTCGACCCCGCCCAGTTGCTCGCGGCGATGCCGATGCCGTTGCCGTCGATCAGGGTCAGGGTGCTGGTGCGGTTGGCGAAATTGAGCTGGACCAGACGTTCGTTGGCGCGCTGGCGTTGCAGCTTGTCGTCCGGATTGGCGAGGGTGGCGCGCAGTTGCGGATCGAGCGACAGCACCGCCGGCATGATCCGGTAGCGGTCGATGTGCTGTTCGATGACCTGGGCGCGTTGATCGAGCAGGACCCGCGCCTCGGCGGCCTGGCGTTGCAGCGCCCGGGTATAGGCCACGCGCCCGGCGATCAGCATCGCCAGCAACAGCACGGCCAGGATCGCGGCGATCCAGAGCGCGGTCTTGAGCTGGCGAGGGCGGGGAATCACGGGGGCGGGGCTCGTTGAGGCCTCGGTGCAAGACTAACCGGTTTGGGCCGAGGGCCGCAGTGGCGCCGGGTGTCGAGGGTTCGCGGTCGCGACTGGTGACCGGAGCAAATCCAGTAGGACGTCGCTCCTACCCAAAGCGGCGCGCTCTTAAGGGGTAGGAGCGGCGCGAGCCGCGACCGCGTCAAAGCAACTACTGCGCGACGATGCTCACACGAGACTCAAAAATGCACCTGCGCCCGCAGCTCCAGCACGTCGGGGTCGGCCGACAACACACCCTTGTCGGCCGACATGCGCACGTAATTGGCCTGGAACTTGAAGTGCGTGGTCAGGTACCAGTTCACGCCGAGGGTCAGGTCGCGCTGGCGGCCGCCGGCGATGCCGCCGTCGTCGAGGTCGAGTTCGCCGTAACGCGCGAGCAGTTCCACCGCGCCATAGCCGTGCGTCGGTTTGATGTTGGCGACGTTGTTGTTGCTGTAGGGGCGGGATTCGCCGGTCAGCACCCAACTGCCGGTCACGTAATAACCGTGGGCGGTGAAATCGCGCGCGCCGTTTTCGCGTTCGGCGCTGGCGCGCAGGTACTCGGCCTGCACCGACCAGGGGCCGTCGATCCACAGCGCTTCCAGGCCGTTGCGCACGATGCGGTCGGTGTTGCGCAGGCTGCCCGAGTCGACCAGGCGCACCGGCGTCAGTCCATTCTCCGGTCGCGCACGGAACCGCGCCGACGGGCCGAAGTAGGCGCCGCGTCCGTCGCGGAAGCCGTGCGGGTTCTCGACCGAGCCGGTCAGGCCCAGATGCACGACGCGGTTCTTGTCCTTGACCGGCGTCCACACCGCGCGCGCCGCGGCGGTGGTGCCGGGGTTGTCGCCCTGCAGGTCGTGACCGAAGAAGTAGGCCGTGCTCACGGCATAGCGCGGCCGTTCCAACGACCACTCCACGCCGGTGCGGCGGCCCTGGAACATCGCCTGTGAGGCTGCCGACAGTTCCATCATGCTGCCCGTGCGCGAGGCCGCGACGCTTTCCATGCTGACCGGGGTCTTGAAATAGCCGACCCGCAGCTTGCCGTAGTCGGCGCCGAACAGCGCCTTGGTTTCCAGGCGCAGGGCGACGTCGAGCCAGAGCTTGGACTCGAAATCCATGACCGCGGTGAAATCGTAGACATCTTTTTTCTTCAGGCCGATGCCGAATTCGCGGCGACGGTAGTGGCCGTCGTCGCCGAGCGCGGTCGCCACGGTGCCGTAGCCGCGGTCGCCGGAAAAGTCGACCACGTCGTAGGCGAAATTGCCGGTGGCCGACAACTCGGTGCCGTTGCCGAAGCTGTACTTGGTAGGCCAATCGTCGAAGCCGGCGGCCTGGGCGATGCACGAGGCGGACGACAACAACACGGCGGACAAGGCGAGGGCGAGACGATCGGGACGCGGCATCGGGCGGGCTCCAGGGTCGTGCAGCAGCCGTCCTGGCAGCAGCGTGCCGTGCCGGACGCGATGCGTCCGGCTGCGGCGATGGCTAAGGGAGGGGGTGTCGCTAAGCGGGCGTTACGGAGGGCTCAGGCGATCTTGTCGGCCAGCGGCGCGTGCGTGTCCGAGGGCAGGGCGGCGTCGAGTTCGACCGCGCTCGGCGGGTTGAGCAGCTCATGGTTGAGTTTGTCGCGATCGAGCTCGTTCTCCCAGCGCGCCACCACGATGGTGGCGACGCCGTTGCCGATGAAGTTGGTCAAAGCGCGCGCCTCGCTCATGAAGCGGTCGATGCCGAGGATCAGCGCCAGACCCGCGACCGGCACCGCCGGCACCACGGTCAGGGTCGCGGCGAGGGTGATGAAGCCGGCGCCGGTGACGCCGGAGGCGCCCTTCGAGGTCAGCATCGCCACCGCGAGCAGGGTCAGTTCCTGGGTCAGGGTCAGGTCGACGTTCAGCGCCTGGGCGATGAAGATCGTCGCCATGGTCAGGTAGATGTTGGTGCCGTCGAGGTTGAAGGAATATCCGCTCGGAACCACCAGGCCGACCACCGGCTTGGAACAGCCCAGGCGTTCGAGCTTGCGCATCAGCGGCACCAGCGCCGACTCCGACGACGAGGTGCCGAGCACCAGCAGCAGTTCGTCGCGGATGTAGCGGATGAAGCGCAGGATGCTGAAGCCGGTGAAGTAGGCGATGGTGCCGAGCACGACCAGGATGAACACCGCGCAGGTCAGGTAGAAGCTGCCCATCAGGCGCGCCAGCGGGCCCAGCGAGTCGACGCCGTACTTGCCGATGGTGAAGGCCATCGCTGCGCCGGCGCCGATCGGGGCCAGCTTCATGATCATGCTCATCATGCCGAAGAACACCTTCGACACCGACTCGAACAGGTCGACGATTTTCTCGCCGGTCTTACCGATGTGCAGCAGGGCGAAGCCGAACAGCACCGCGAGCAGCAGCACCTGCAACAGGTCGCCGTTACCGGTAAAGGCATCGGTGAAGGTCTTGGGAATGATGTGCAGGAGGAACTCGACCGTGCTCTGGTCCTTGGCCGCGGCGGCGTATTTCTCGACCGCGCTCGCATCCAGGGTGGCCGGATCGGCGTTGAAGCCCGCGCCGGGCTTGAGCGTGTTGACCACGATCAGGCCGATCACCAAAGCGATCGTCGAGACGACCTCGAAATAGAGGATGGCCTTCACGCCGACGCGGCCGACCTTCTTGACGTCGGAGACGCCGGCGATGCCGAGCACCACGGTCAAGAAGATGATCGGCGCGATCAGCATCTTGATCAGCGAGATGAAGCCATCGCCGAGCGGTTTGAGCTTGACCGCGAAGTCCGGGAAGAAGTGGCCGACCACGCCGCCCAGGAGAATGGCGCCGAGCACCCAGAGGTAGAAACGCGAGCCGGACTTTTTCATGGCGGGTACTCAGGCGAGGAACGAGTGGAGAGGAACGAGCAGTGAGTGGAGCGTTGGCGCTCAGTCGCGGTCGATGTGCGAATGCTTGCGGGTGTCGGGCATCAGGGTGTAGACCAGCAGCGAGCAGGCGATGCAGGCGCTGACGTACCAGAAGAAGCCGGTCTCCATGCCGATCTTCTTGAACCACAGCGCCACCGGTTCGGCGGTGCCGCCGAACAGGGCGACGGTGAGCGCGTAGGGCAGGCCGACGCCGAGCGCGCGGATCTCGACCGGGAACAGTTCGGCCTTCACCACCGCGTTGATCGCGGTGTAGCCGCTGACCGCGCTGAGCAGGATCATGATCAGCCAGAACGCCTGCATCGGCGTCTGTGCGTCCTGGATCAGGTGCATCACTGGCACCGTCAACACCGTGCCGAGCACGCCGAAGGCGATCAGCAGCGGACGTCGGCCGATGCGGTCCGACAGTGCGCCGACCAGCGGCTGCATCAGCATGTAGACGAACAGGGTCGCGGCGTTGATCAACGACGCGGTCTCCTTGTCGAAGCCGGTGCTGATGGTGAGGAACTTCAGCATGTAGTTGGTGTAGGTGTAGAACGCCAGGGTGCCGCCCATGGTCAGGCCGATCACCGTCAATACCGCGCGCGGGTGCTGCATCAGGGTGCGCAGCGAGCCTTCCTTGCGCTGCGGCGTGTCGCTGGCCTTGAGCTTGGTGAAGGATTCGGTTTCCTGCATGTTGCGGCGCAGGTACAGGGCGATCACCGCGGCCAGGGCGCCGATCGCGAACGGGATGCGCCAGCCCCAGGACTTCAGCTGCTCGTCGTCGAGCACGAACTGCTGCAACACGATCAGCACCATCAGGGCGAGCAACTGGCCCATGATCAGGGTGACGTAAAGGAAGCTCGACCAGAAGCCGCGGTTCTCGCGCGAGGACATCTCGCTGAGGTAGGTCGCCGAGCTGCCGTATTCGCCGCCGACGCTGAGGCCCTGCAGCAGGCGCGCGAACACCAACAGGATCGGCGCGAAGATGCCCAGGGTCTCGTAGCCCGGGGTGAAGGTGATGATCAGCGAGCCGGTGCACATCATCAGCACCGACAGCATCAGCGCCGCCTTGCGGCCGTGGCGGTCGGCGTAACGGCCGAACACCCAGCCGCCGAGCGGGCGCATCAGGAAACCCACGGCGAAGATCGCCGCGGCATTGAGCGCTTGCGAGATAGGGTCGCCCTTGGGGAAGAACACGTGGGCGAAGTACAGCGAGAACGCGCTGTAGACGTACCAATCGTAGTACTCGACCAAGTTGCCGATCGACCCGGAGAAGATCGACTTCAGGCGCTGGCTGGGGCTCATGGCCGGGGCGCTGGCGAGGAGGGTGTCGGCGGTGGTGGCGCTCACGGCGGCTCCTGGTTGGGTAGGGACGGCGCCGGATCGTTCGATGCGGAGGCATCGCGGAACGGCCATGGCACGACGGCGGCACGTCCCTGCGCCCGCTGCCGATGGTGGGCGCGCGGCCGGCCGCGACCAATAGCACCTTAGGGTTAGGGCCGGCCGAGGCCGCGCCGAAGGCCGGAAATGCAGGCGCTCCGCCGCATTCGGCGTGTGCGGATCGACGGCGGCGAGGGGCTTCGGCGCCGTGACGGCGGTCGATGAATCCGCGGACCGCGCCATCGGCAATCGGCGTCGCGGCGCGGCCGCACTCGCGCCTCGCAGCGGCGTCGCGGGCGCAGCCTCGCCATCTGCGCGTCATCTGCGACCTCCATCCTTGCCGGCTGTGATCGATGCCCCTTTGGAGATGTGCGAATGAAACGAGCCCACGCAACGCCGACCCTGGCGCTGGCGATCTGGTCGGCGCTGGCGATGCTTCCGGCCCAGGCCGCCGAGCTCGAGACCGGTGCCCTCGACTCTGCGGCCGGTGCGGCCGCCGGCAGCGACGCGACCACGCTCGATGCGGTGTCGGTGATCGGCATGGGCGAGACCCGCCAGGTCCAGCGCATCAAGCGCGCCGACCTGGAACTGCCGGCCCCGGGCACCAGCGCACAGAAGATCCTCAACAAGCTGCCCGGCATCTCGGTGCAGTCCAACGACGTCTACGGCGCCAACGAGGAATCCCAGACCATCAGCCTGCGCGGCTTCAACCAGCGCCTGTTGGGCTACACGCTCGACGGCATCCCGCTCGGCGACAACAGCTACGGTAACTACAACGGCCTGGGCATCAGCCGCGCCCTGATCGGCGAAAACCTCGCCGGCGCCGAACTCGCCGCCGGCGTGGGTTCGCTCGGCACCGCCTCGACCAGCAACCTCGGCGGCACCCTGCAGTATTTCTCGTCCGATCCGGAGGCCGAGTTCGGCCTGCGCCTGGCCCAGACCTTCGGCAGCGACAAGACCCGCCGCACCTATGCGCGCCTGGACACCGGCGAGCACGGCGGCTTCTCGATGTATCTGTCCGGCTCGATCCTCAGCGCCGACATGTGGTCGGCGCCGGGCGACAACCAAGACCAGAACCAGGTCAACCTCAAGGCCGTTTACAACTTCGGCGACGGCCACCGCATCAGCGCCTACCTCGCCAGCGCCGAGACCAGCCAGGCCAACTTCGCCTATCTGTCCAAGGGCCTGCTTGCGCGCGGCGCCGGTTGGGACTGGAACCTGTACAAGCCCGATTGGCAACGCGCCCTGGCCGCGGCCTATTGCGCACCGCGCCCGTGGCCGGCGCGCCAGCACCTGGTCGGCGATAAGCGCTGCGCCTTCAGCGGCCCGGCCAACAGCATCGACGACGCCTACTACGCCAGCCGTGCCTTGCGCACCGACCACCTCGCCGCGATCGCCGGCGAGTTCAACCTCGGCGAAGGCGTGCAGCTGAAGTCGCAGGCCTACTACCACGACAACCGCGGCCAGGGGCACTGGTGGTCGCCGGGCAATTACTCCTACCCGAACACCTCCAAGGCGATCCCGATCTCGATCCGCAGCACCAACTACGGCATCAACCGCTACGGCGCGATGGCCTCGTTGAACTGGGAGATCGGCAACCACCGCATCGAAGGCGGCTTCTGGTACGAAAGCAACCACCACGACGTGCAGCGCAACTTCTATTTCATCGAAGGCCCGGTCAACGACGACCGCTACCTGCGCGACCCGGATCGCCGCCTGTTCTTCCAGAAGTACCGCATCAACACGCGCCAAGCCTATCTGCAGGACACTATCCGCCTGCTCGACGGGCGCATGACCCTCGACATCGGCGCCAAGAGCACCCAGGTCGACATGCGCGCCCGCCAGGTGGCGCCGTCGACCATGGAAGTGCCGAACGCCACCGGCCGCCTCAAGACCGACAAGAGCTTCCTGCCGCAGCTCGGCATCGGCTACCAGCTCGGCGAAGGCCAGGAGCTGTTTGCGGCCTATACGCGCAACGTCGCGGCCTTCGTCGGCGGCGGCGCCGGCGGCCCGCTGGCGATCAACCAGGCCGCGTTCGATGCGCAGAAGGACAGCCTCGACCCCGAGGAGTCGCGCACCATCGAAGCCGGCTACCGCCGCGTCGGCGAGACCTACCAGGCCTCGTTGAGCCTGTACGCGGTACGTTTCGACAACCGCCTGCTGTCGCTGAACCCCTGCTCGAGCATCGAAGCCGGCACCCGGCCGGAGTGCATCACCAAGTTCTTCAACGTCGGCTCGGTCGACAGCGTCGGCAGCGAGCTGGTCTTCATCTGGAAGCCGAGCGAACAGTTCCAGTGGTACAACGCCTTGTCGTGGAACAAGTCGACCTACCAGGATAACTACATCGACAGCGGCCGCGAGATCCAGACCCGCGACAAACGCGTGGTCGACGTGCCCGACAAAATGCTGTCGAGCGAACTCAGCTACCGCAGCGGCCCCTGGCTGCTGAGCCTGAGCGGCAAGTACACCGGCAAGCGCTACTACACCTACACCAACGACAACGGCTTCGGCGGCTCGACCACCTTCGACGCCTCGGCCCGCTACACCTTCGGCGCGATGGGCCCGTTCCGGCAGTGGTCGGTCGCGCTCAATGGCAGCAACCTCACCGACAAACGCACCGCGAGCAATCTGACCGCGTTCAGCGCGTCCGATCCGCAGGGCAAGACTTTCGCCTTCCATGCCAACGCACCGCGGCAGGTGTTTCTGACCATCGACGCCCGATTCTGATCGGCTTGGCTTTGTTTTTGCTTTTGCTCGGCTTGGGCTCTAGCTCTAGTTGTGTAGCTTTGGCTGTGCGTAGCCTAGGACTAGCGAAGGCCGTCGAAGACCCGGAGGGCGGCGCGCAGGGATGCGCGCCGTTTTTTATCGGGACAGGGATGTCCCGTATGAAAAATCCCTGCGGATGCACCGCTCGTGCGGG
>NZ_JMTZ01000064.1 GCF_000731095.1 Lysobacter antibioticus
AAGGGAATCCAGACGGACTTTTGGGCTTAGCAAAAGAAAGTAACCCGGCCGCGTGAACGGACGGAAGCTTTAGACCTTGATGTTGCTTCACCGCTCTGCGGCAAGACAAACCGCCACGGCAAGCAGCAGGGTCGCGGCTCACGCCGCTCCTACACAGGTGACGGCGAGATGCAGTGCGAGATTGAAGAGCGCGGTCGCGACTCGCGTCGCTCTTACCCTTGCTCACAGGGAGCCGCGACGCGAATGTCAGGCAACGCGGTCGCAGCTTGTGACCGAAGGAAATCCAGTCGGACGCCGCTCCTGCCAACGGCCGATCACCGCCTCGGACGGCGACCGTCATCGATGCGTCATCGTCGCCTCACTTCTTCTTCAGCGACTTGTCCTGGCATTGATTTCTGCTGCGCCGCAGATCATGACGACATACTTATTGCTTTTATGACAGATAACACTTGCATCGATTACCGCACAATTTTCGCGCACCCAATTACCTAACCAATACCGCTGTTTTCAAGTGATTTTCCAACAATCGGCAAACCCCTCAGATTCGGCGCATTCACCCCGATGTCGCATTTCACAGCGAATGTCATCTTCGCCCGGCCGCCAAAATCTCCGCGCCGACATTCTCTATCCGTAGAAAATACAGATGTGCCGGTGATGGGCTCTCATTACTTTATCGATCGAAGCCCGACTGCGAGTTTCACTCGCGGCAAACGGACACAGGGTCTTCGAGATGCACGGCATGGCTCCCTGGCGAGTTTGCCGTGACCCCACCGACTGGCGTAGTCCACGCCAGATTAAAGACGAGAATCACATCATGGCCAAGAACGAACAGGTAATCCGCGCCGACGACACGGTGACCTTCATCAACGTTTTCGACGTCGAGCCCTCCAAGCAGCAGGAGCTGGTGAACCTTCTCAACGAAGGCGCCGACAAGGTGATCCGCCATCGCCCCGGCTTCATCTCGGTGAGCATCCTCGCCAGCAAGGACGGCAGCCGCGTCGTCAACTACGCCCAGTGGCGCAGCGCCGAAGACATCAAGGCCACCCGCGAAGACCCCGCCGCGCAGGACTACGGCAAGCGCAGCGCCGAACTCGCGCGCGCTACCCCGCACGTCTACTCGGTGGCTTCGGTCCATCGTTGATGTGCGCCGCCCATCGCGGCGGCCCGGCGCGCGACCCGCTGTCGTGAGCCCGGCGCCGCCGCCGACGGGTTGAAGGTGATGAGGGGTCGGGACGCTCTCGCGGGCGGCCCGGCCCCTCTGCTCGGTAGGTCTGCAGTCCAGCACTCGCTCGCCCTCGCCGACACCGTTGCATGAGCCTCGGGCGTCCTCGATCGAGCGGCTGCTGGAACCGGCAGTCCGACTACACAAGGTCGAGGAGCTTCCGCCGTTATGACCACCGCTACGCAAACCGACATCGTGATCGCCGGCGCAGGGATCGGCGGCCTGACGACCGCGCTGGCCTTGCACGCGCAGGGCATCGAACGAGTCGTGGTGCTCGAGAGCGCCAACGAGATACGCCCGCTCGGCGTCGGCATCAATGTCCAACCCGCCGCCATCGCCCAGTTGTTCGCGCTCGGCCTCGGCGAGGCGATCGCCGCGACCGGCATCGCCACCCGCGAGCTGCGCTATCTCGACCACGCCGGCACCACGCTGTGGACCGAACCGCGCGGCCTGGCCGCCGGCGATCCGTATCCGCAATACGCTATCCACAGAGGCGAGCTGCAGATGCTGCTGCTCGCGGCCGTGCGCGAACGGCTCGGCGCCGACACCGTCCGCACCGGCCTGCGTGTGCAGGACTTCGAACACACCCGCACCGGCATCCGCGTCCACGCCCAGGAACGCGGCAATGGCGGCTCGACGGTTTCCTTCGAGGCCACCGCCCTGGTCGGCGCCGACGGTCTGCACTCGGCCGTGCGCGCCCGCCTGCATCCCGACCGCTGCGAGTTGTTGCCCGCCAGGATCCAGATGTGGCGCGGCCTGACCGAAGTCGACGAATTTCTCGACGGCCGCAGCATGATCGTCGCCAACGACGACCGCTCTACCCGCCTGATCGCCTACCCCTGCTCGGCGCGCCATGCCCAGCACGGCCGTGCATTGATCAACTGGGTCTGCATGGTGCCCGACGTCGCCCAGGACCTCACCCGCGAGGCGAGCTGGGACTGCTCGGGCCAGCTCAAGGACGTATTGCCCTACTTCGCCGACTGGAAGTTCGGTTGGCTCGATGTGCCCGATCTGCTTTCGCGCAGCACCCAGATCCTCGAGTACCCGATGGTCGATCGCGACCCGCTGCCGCGCTGGGGCATCGGCCGGGCGACTCTGCTCGGCGACGCCGCCCATCTGATGTACCCGGTCGGCGCGAACGGCGCTTCGCAGGCCATCCTCGATGCGGTCAGCCTCGCCAACGAACTCGGCGACAACAGCGACACGGTCGAGGCGTTGCAGCGCTACGAAGCGGTCCGGCGCCCGCCGACCACCGCGATCGTCCAGGCCAATCGCGACCGCGATACCGCCGAACGCGCCATCGCCACCCGCCCCGACCCGGAAAAAACCGCCGCGCTTGCCGCGATTACGAGCTCTTACCGCAGCATCGTCGATCGCTCGCACGTGCGGTGAAAACGTGGTTTCCCGAAACTACTCCAACGCCAGGCCTTCCGAGTGATCGGGGACGCTGAGGAGCACCAAGGAGTCAATCCGTGATCGACAATGACAAGACCCACTTCGATGCGATCGTAATCGGCACCGGCTTCGCAGGCATTTACATGCTGCATAAGCTGCGCAACGAGCTAGGCCTCAAGGTCCGCGCCTTCGACAAGGCGAGCGGCGTCGGCGGCACCTGGTACTGGAACAAGTACCCGGGCGCGCGCGCCGACACCGAAAGCTTCGTCTACCGTTATTCCTTCGACAAGGAAACCTCGGAAGGCTGGGACTGGCGCAACCGCTATGTCGACCAGCCCGAAATGCTCGGCTACCTGCAGGCGGTGGTCGATCGCCATGGCCTGGCCAAGGACATCCAGTTGAAGACCGGCATCGACAGCGCCGTGTTCGACGAGATCCACCATATATGGACCCTGACCACCAGCACCGGCGAACTGTTCACGGCCCGTTACCTGGTCAACGCGGTCGGCGTGCTGTCCAAGATCGTGATCCCGCAGATCCCCGGGCGCGACAAGTTCCAGGGCCAGATTGTGCACACCGGCGCGTGGCCGGCGGATCTGTCGCTGGAAGGTAAGCGCGTCGGCGTGATCGGCACCGGCTCGACCGGCGTGCAGTTCATCTGCGCCGCCTCCAAGCTCGCCCTGCACCTGACCGTGTTCCAGCGTTCGGCGCAGTTCTGCGTGCCCGCCGGCAGCCGCCAGGTCAGCGAGGCCTATGTCGCCGAGTACAAGAACAACTTCGAGCAGATCTGGGACGGCATCCGCAACTCGCGCATCGCCTGCGGCTTCGAGGAAAGCGGCGTCTCGGCCATGAGCGTGTCGGAAGAAGAACGCCAGAAGGTGTTCGAGCATCATTGGGAGATCGGCAACGGCTTCCGCTTCATGTTCGGCACCTTCTCCGACATCGCCGTCGACCCGGCCGCCAACCAGGCCGCCTCGGACTTCATCCGCGCCAAGATCCGCCAGATCGTCAAGGACCCGGAGACCGCCCGCAAGCTGTGTCCGACCGACCTCTACGCCAAGCGCCCGGTCTGCACCAACGACTATTACGAGACCTACAACCTGCCGAACGTGAGCCTGGTCAGCCTGCCGGAGAACCCGATCAAGGAACTCACCGCGAACGGAGTGCTGACCGAGGACGGCGTCGAGCACAAACTGGACCTGCTGGTGTTCGCGACCGGCTTCGAGACGGTCGAAGGCAGCTACAACCAGATGGAGATCCGCGGCCGCGGCGGCGAAACCCTGCAGCACCATTGGAAGGACGCGCCGAGCAGCTACCTGGGCGTCGCCACCGCCGGCTTCCCGAACATGTTCATGGTGCTCGGCCCGAACAGCGCCTTCAGCAACCTGCCGCCTAGCATCGAAAGCCAGGTCGAGTGGATCGGCGAGCTGATCGGTTGGGCCGAAGGCGAGTCCACGCCGGTCATCGAGACCACCCGCGAGGCCGAGGAGGCCTGGACCGCGACCTGCAAGGAGATCGCCGCCTACACGTTGTTCCCGAAGGTCAAGTCGTGGATCTTCGGCGAGAACATCGACGGTCGGAGCAGCCGCGTGCTGTTCTACTTCGGCGGCCTCGCCGGCTATCGCGCCAAGCTGCGCGAAGTGGCCGACGCCGACTACGAGGGCTTCATCCTGCACAGCGATCCCTCGTCGATGGTCGCCTGACGCGGCTGCGAATGCCGCGCGGCATTCGCGTAGCCATCGTTCGATCCAAGGCCGGCCCCATCGTTCGCGATGGGGCCGGCTTCGTTATGAAGAGTTATTCTTTTCCGATTTACTTTTTACCAAGTTATTCCTCATGCGCTGATGCCGCACAAGCATCAGCTGCGGCGACCTGATGCGCCTCGTAGCGACTCGCGCATAGGCACGACAGCACGCGCGACACGCGGCCCCACACGCGCGACGCGGTCGCCCGCCTGCGCGCAGAACGGCTTGTCTCCGCCGATGCCACCGATGTCATGCGCGAACGAGCGCAATCGCGAACCCCAACGCGATGACGATGGCGAAGCGGATGAATATGCTGAATCGATTGGCGCCGTCGGCAACCGGCTTTCAAACTCCCCACAAAACTATCGATGCAGACGATGAAATTCGTTCGTCGAAACCGATCGAGTTCACGCTCTTCGACTTTGTGTCATTTGTCACTAGCCAAGCGAATCCGATTGCTGTCGAGATTTCTCGATGCGACGCAATTTCCCTTGTTTCAAGGGATATTTATCGTCTTCACACGATCGTTCATTCGATTCTGAAAGCGTCATTGCGATCACAGACCGGTAACGAAATAGATTGATACTCGGCTTGCGCTGCACGATTCCCAATGCTTATCACACAATAAATCCATGCATCACGTTTAAATAGGTCGGCACGATTCCGAAGCAGCCACACCCTCGGAAGATGCGCAATAGTCAGCCTGAAGTCCGGCTCAAGACGTGCAAGCCTGTCGCGCGATGTTCGATTGAACCAAGACTCGCGGACACGGTCGGATCCTTGCAGCGGCTCGCAAGGAACGGCCCCCGGCAGATTGCACGAACCAGCGGGAACTCAACCTGGATCACGCCGGTCCCGCATTGCGGGCAGGCCGCGCCCATCACTCGACCCATAAAAACCAGTGGGCGCGCGGATGGTGATCGGCAGGGAGCGTAGCGGCTGGCGGTACCGACGCGTCGACGGCAGGACGGACCACAGGACATACGCCGAAGTCGCCCAGCAGTGACCTGCCTCGGCCCCGCTGCGTTACGGCGGACCGAGGCTGCGAACGGCCCAATCCAGGCAACAAGGGTCTCCCTTGCTGCGTGGATCCCTGCGAACCGCGTTATCGAGGAAGTCCAACCTACTCGTTCCGGAAAGATTCGGAATTGCTGCCCTTCAACAAGGATGTCTCCCCATGGCAATCGCAATCAGTTCGGCGCTTTCTTCCATGATCGAGCAAATGCCCGGACCTTGCGCCTGCAAGGACCAGGATTCGAAATTCCTCTACGCCAACACCGAGTTCAAGGCGCTGGTCGGCCTGGAACCCGACGAGGACGTGGACGGGCTTTCGGATTTCGACCTGCCCTGCGAAGTCGCTTCGCACGGCAAAACCTTTCGCGAACAGGACAAGTACGTGATGGAGCGGCAGATCTCCATCACCACCTTGAACGTGCATCGCTTCAAGTGCGCGAAATGGAGGGCGTTCCTGATCGTCAAGAAGCCGTTCTTCGACCAGGAGACCAACATCCGCGGTGTGCTGTTCCACGGCACCGACATCACCGCGATCAACGCCGGCGCGCTCGGCTCCTATTTCGGCAACCTCGGGCCGCACCAGGCCTCGATCAGCAACCTGCCGCAATCGGGACAGGCCCATGCCGATTCGGACGCCGACATCGACATGACCCGCCGCGAGTACGAGGTGTTGTTCTTCCTGCTGCGCGGCGGCACCTCCAAGCGCATCGCCGAGCTGCTGTCGATCTCTTCGCGCACGGTCGAGCAATACATCGACGTGCTGAAGGACAAGTTCGAGGTGCTGACCAAGCCCGACCTGATCGAGAAGGCCATCTGCAAGGGCTATCTGTATGTCGTCCCGGACACTTTGTTCATGAAGTGCTCGTCGAAGATCATCTTCCAGGGCACCCCGCCGCTGTCGCTGATGCAGCCCTCGAACGCCCCGTCCTACCTGCCCACCAACTGAAATGCGCGGGTCGCCGGCGCCTCCGGGCGGCGGCGACCCGCCACGCTGCGGCCGGGTCAGTGCGGCTGCACGCCTGCCGGCACCGCGCCTACTTGGTCATGCCGGAGTTCTGCATCGGGCCGTGGCTCGACAGCGAGGCCACCGCGGTCGGCTTGCTCAAGGCTTCGCTGCTTTGTTCGATGGATTGCGCGATCGCCTGCTGGGTCGGCACTTCCGCCCAGCGCTGGAACGGCGAATGCGGCGAACCGGACACGGCGAACAACTTCGCGCCGTTGTCGCTGCGGGCGATGTAGTCGATACCCGGCAGCTGATTGTCGCGGGCGGCGCACATCAGGGCCCCGGCGGCATTGTGTTGCTGCTGCGACGACAGCCCCCCGCCCGATTTCGCGACCAGGTCCCCCAGCTTCGCCACCGTGTCGCGAAACACCGCGTTGTGCGGGCTCGCCGACTCGTTGATCAGAGGCACCTTCGCGACCGGCAACGACGGCGTGGCGAACGCCGAGAACGGCGCGCTCGGCGAACCGAACGGCGAGGCGCCGAAGCCCGTGCTGCCGAAGCCCGTGCTGCCAAAACCCGTGCTGCCAAAACCCGTGCCGCCGAAACCCTGGCTGGCCAGAGCGGGACTGCCCAATGCCGACGGCGATGGAGCCGGCGTGCCGTGCACACTCGGGTTCGAGCCGCCCAAGCCCGAGGCTTGTGAGGGAGAGAACGCGGAACCGCCGCTGTTCTTGGCCGGCACGCTCGCCGCCGGCGAATCCGACTGGTCCATCGGCGAGGCGCTCGAACTCTGCGAACCGCCGTCGAAACCCTTGAGCGCGGCGCTGGCCTGCGGCATCGATACGCTCGCGCCGTCGCCCTTGCGGCGTATGCCCGGCTGATGCACCGGGCCTTCTTCGCGCGTGTCCATCGCCGAACTCGACGAGGCCTTCGGCGTGGTGTCGAAATGCTCGCGGATCAGCGAACTCACCCCGCTCCCATCGGTGTTCTTGCCGACCATGAAACCGTCGAACTCGCCGTGGATTTCCGGCACTTCGTCGTCGCGGTACTCGCCGGAGACGTTGAGCTCCCATTCGTGCGAGCTGTTGGCGCCGCGGCCGACCAGGCGCAGGTTCGAGGTGTCGTTGTAGGCGTCGAGCGCATCGGCCTTGCTCAGGCCGCCGGGGCCGGCGTGCTTCGCCATCTCCTTGGCCACAGTCTCGAACGGGATGCGGTGATCGATGTCGAGTGCGTCGCGCGTGACCAGTTGCTGGGTGGCGGCGCAGCGGAACAGCGGCACGTTCTGCTTGGAGCCGTCGACCGGGCTGGTCGCCACCACCGTGCCGACGTAGCTCTCCTTGAGCTGTTGCTCGAACCATTTGCCGCGCACGCCGGCATCGAAAGCCAGGCCTTTGCGTCCGTCCTCGGGCGACCAGGCCTGGCCCAGGGTGGCGCCGGTACGCCGGGCGATGTCGCGCTCGGGATCGAATTTCGGCGGCTCGGCGGAAGGGTCGAAGCCGCAGCGTTCTTTGGTCCAGGCCTTCCATTGGCTGGAGTCGGGGCCATGCAACAGTATCCGGTCGGCGCTGTCGCGCGCCCGGTTGTATACGGAAGGCAACAGGCGCAAGTTGCCGACGTCGTTGTAAGCGCGATGAGCGTCGGCGTAGTTATTGACGCCCAGGCCGGTCAGGTGCGCCTTCCACGGCTTGACGTGGTCGACGTCGAGAGCGTCGGCGGAATGCCAGGTCTTGGTGCCCGCGCTGTAGAACAGCAACAGGTTCTCGCGTCCGAGCGACACGTGCTCGCCGGGCATGTGTTTTTGCGCCCAGTCGTTGCGCATGTAATGCACGGTCGAGTCGTAGAACGCCATGCCGTCGCGCGCGCTCGCGGCGGTCCAGCGCTTGTTCTGCAGGCCGTCTCCGTGCACCGGCGGTTTGTACTCGTCCCATTCGGCCAGGGTGACCTGACGACCGCTGCTCAGACCGACCTTCACTTCGCCGCCCATCTCGCTTCTCCCCGCCAGCCGCGTTCGACTCGAAGCACCGCAGGGCCGGAACGGCGAACCCCTCCCCCTGCGGCATCCTCGGTCGTCACCCTGACCCGAGTGGTCAAACGCGATCTCTGCGCGGCGCAGGCCAAGTCCTCCGCAGGCGAGGCCAATGCATGGCCACCGCGCGAATGAATGCGCCCACTCCGCGTCGACCGCGCCGGCACCTGCGACGGCCGCCGGCAATGGCCGAAGCGGCGGGCTTTTTCCGTTTCTTTGATCAGGCTAGGGAGTCAGCCCGGCGCCGTCGGCGCCGCTCCCTTCGAGAAGGGGGACTCGGAATGCCATCGCTGATACCGGTTGGACCGTACAAGCAATTCACCACCGCCGAAGGCACGGTGTTTCCTTACTACATCGTGCCGTTCGACAAGAACGGCACCTGCGAAGGGCCGTTGACGCGCCAGCATGTGCTCGACCATCTGGATGGGCACAGCGACATCTTTTTGTTCTCGCACGGTTGGAACAACGACTGGGAAGCCGCGAGCGAGCGCTATGCGAGCTTCGTCAACGGCTATATCGAGCAGCGCCGGCAACTCGGCCTGCCCGCGCCGGCCGGCTACCGGCCGCTGTTGATCGGCATCTTCTGGCCCAGCCAGGCCTTGACGTGGTTCGACAGCGAAACCGGTCCCGGCTTCGCCGGCGCCAGCGACGATGTCGAAAGCGGCCGCCAACAGATGGCCGACATCGCCGCGATGCTGGCGCCCGAACAACGCGAACGCTTCCACGCGCTCAGCCAGACCCCGGCCTTGTCCGAAGCCGAATCGCGCGAACTCGCCGACCTGCTGGCCAGCGTGCTGTCGCCCGACGACGAGGGCCACGACGACGCACCCGCCTCCGCCGACGACCTGCTCGCTGCGGCCGCCTCGCTGACCGAGGCGCCGCCGGATTTCGACGACGTCGGCGCCGTGGCGACGCCGGGCGCCGGCGGCCCGGCCGCCGCCGGCGGCATCGGCGATGCGCTGAAGAAACTCGACCCGCGCAACCTGATCAAGCCGTTCACGGTCTGGCAAATGAAAGACCGCTCCGGCAAGGTCGGCAGTCGCGGCGTATCGCAACTGCTGGCCGAGTTGCTGCGCCGTTCGCAGGCGCGTATCCATCTGCTCGGGCATTCCTTCGGTTGCAAGGTGGTGATGTCGGCCACCGCGTCGCTGCCGGACGGCCTGCGCAAAGTGCATTCGGCTCTGCTGTTGCAGCCGGCGATGTCGCAGTACGCCTTCGCCGCGCAAGTGCCGGAAACCGGCCGAACCGGCGGCTACCACCGCAACCTGCAGCGCATCGAACGGCCGGTGGTCGCGACCTTCAGCGGACGCGACATCGCCCTGAGCAAGACCTTCCATCTGGCCTTGCGCCGCGATCACGATCTCGGCGAGCAACCGCTCGCCGCCGGCGACTCGCCGAGCAAGTACGCGGCCCTGGGCGGTTACGGCCCGCAGGACTCGGGGCAGACCCTGGTCGACATCAAGGACCCGGCGAGCGCCTACGATTTCGGCCCCGGCGGGCGCATCGTCGGCGTGCGGGGTACGCGCACCATCAGCGGCCACGGCGACATCAGCAACGCTTCGACCTGGTGGCTGGCGCACAGCCTCGCCTCCAGCCGTTGAGCGCCGGCACCGCACCATGGCCGAACTGCTGAAGCGCGAGAACGACATCGTCACCCTGAAAATGGAGCTGACGAGGCCGCAACACGCACGCGCCACCCTGCAGTTCCAGGCCGGCGGCAGGCTACAGAGCCTGCCGCTGTGGGAGGGCGGCCTCGACGAATGGGGGCTGGCGCCGTCGATCGCCTCGGACCTGCGCACGCGGCCGGACGAGTCGCAGTTCCATATAGCGCCACGCCTGCTGCCGAGCCTGCACTCGGCCTGGCTGCAGCACGCAGCACCGCAACGCCCGCTGTGGATTCACCTGGCCAAACCCTACGGCGCGCTGCGCTACCTGCCGTGGGAACGCCTGCTGGTCGACGCCCTGCAGACGCCGGTGTTGATGCTGCCGGATTTCATTTTCCCGCCGCCGCGCGAAAGCGCGACCATGCTGGACATCGCCGTCTGCGCCAGTGCGCCGCTCAACTGCGAGCACGCCCATATCCGCGACGGCCTGGTCGATGCGATCCAGGCGATCGTGTCCGGCATCGACCGGCCGGTGCGCCTGCACGTGTTCGCCGACGCCGAAATGGGCGAACCGGTGCGGCATCTGTCGCCGGGCTCGGCCGAGCTGATCCTGCACCCGCCCGCCGATGCCGAGCGCTACGTCGTCGAGGACCCGTCCTCGCGCCTGCTCGACAGCAGCGGCACCCTGCGCTCGCCCTGGCTGCTGTGGATGCGCCAGGCGCTCAAGCCCTACAGCACCGATGCGGTGCACTTCGTCTGTCACGGCCATCTGTCCGGTGCGTCCGGGGCGATGTTGCTGGCGCAGTCGCCGCTGGGCCGCACCGAGAATTATCTGGCCGGCCCGGTCGGCGCCTGCGAACTCACCAGCTTCCTGACCCAGGTCGGCGCCTGGGCGACGGCGTTCTCGGCCTCGCGCGACAACCACAACCCGGTCGGCCTGCGCGCCCTGGCCGACGAAATAGCGCAATCGCTGCCGGGGCCGATGCTGTTGTTCAATGCGGCCTACGATGCGCCGACGGCATTGGCGCAGAGCTATCGCTTCATCCACGCGCAGTCGGCGCAACCGCCGCCGCGCTCGCGCGCCGTCTATCTGTATTGCCAGCCCTATCTGGTCTCGCCCACGCGCGGCGCCTCCGACGACGGCGAGTTGTCCGAGCAGGTGCGCAGCCATATCGAGCTGTACTCGCGCAACGACACCCAGCGCGATTCGGCCTTGAAGTCGCTGCCACTGTCGGCCGCAGCATCCGCGACGCGCAGTCCTTCCTTCGTCCAGGCCGCCAGCAAAAGCATCTCCGCGGTCACCGCCGCGACCGAGCGCCTGGCCGAACAAGTGCAAGTGCAATACCAGCAGGCGATGCGCGACGAAGTCCTTCCCGAAGCCATCGTCCAGCGCGACCTGGACACGGCCATGGACACGATCGATCTGCTGCGGCAGGCGGTGGGCGACATCGAGCGGCGCCGCATCCACGGCGAGATCGAGCAGCGCCTGGTCGAGATCGAACAGGATGCGCCGCCCACGGTCGAGGCCTTGGTCGAAGCGCCGATCGAAGGGCCGGCTGACGCCGGTATCGAAGACCGTTTCGCTATCGGCTTCGGTGTAACCGACTCCGCGGAGCAGGCACTGTTGCAGGCCCAGATCGAACGCATGGACCAGATCGTGGACTACCGACTGCAGGTCGAACAACTGCCCGGCGAAGCGACCGAATCGCCATTGGATCGACGCATCCGCAAGGCCCAGTTGGATATCGAGCAGCGCAAGCTGCAGTTGTCGGACTCCGACGAACTCGAGGACGCGCCATGAACGAGCGCACCATCCTCTCGGTCGATATCCTCGACGACGACCTGATCGCCAGCGTGGTACGCGCGCCGTTCCCGGTTCACGGCGGCCGCGCCCTGGGCCGGGTGAAACTGCGCGCCGACCAGTTGCCGGGGCTGGACACGCAGACCGCGGTGCTTGCCCGCGGGCGCATGGTGCGCGACGCCCTGCGTCAGCACCAGGGCATCTCCGGCGTGCTCGACAGCCTCAGCCAGACCTTGCCGACCCAGGTCCGGCCCCTGTTCGTCATGCTCAATCCGTCCGAGGCCGAGCTGATCAACTGGGAGATGCTGTGCGACAGCAACGAGCAGTTCGTGGCCCTCGACCCGCGCTGGCCGATCGCCCGCATCATCGATCCGATCAATGCACCCAGCCGCCTGCCCGGCGAACTGACCACGCCGGTGCGGCTGATGGCGGTGATCTCCGCGCTCGGCATCGCCGATCAGCGCAAGGAGTGGGAGCTGCTGCGCGATGCGGTGCTGGCGGCGCGCCAGGACGGCCTGCCGGTGCTGCTGAAGCTGTTGGTCGGCGACTCCGCCCTGCACACGCGCATCCGCGATGAAATACAGCAGGACCCGGCCGGCCTGGCCGACATCGAAGTGGCGGCGATCGACGAGACCGCGGCGCGGCTGACCCAGCGCATCCGCCAGTGGTCGCCGAACATCCTGCATTTCTTCTGCCACGGCCACGCCGGCAGCGCCGGGCAATGGCTGGAACTGGCCACCGCCAACGATCACGTGCAATTCGCCGCGCACGACCCCGACACCCTCGCCGGCTCGATCAACCTGCCATCGCAGGACCTGGTGACTCTCGGCGCGTCGCTCGGCAATCCCTGGCTGATGGTGCTGAACTGCTGCTCCAGCGGACAAGGCGGCAACGGCCTGCAGTCGATGGCGAACCAGGTCGTGTCGGCCGGCTTTCCGGCGGTGGTCGCGATGATGGAACCGGTCGAGGCCAACGACGCCTACGAGTTCACCCGCGCCTTCTATCCCGAGGCCCTGGCCGCGCTGCTGCGCGCGCGCGAGGAACTCAAGCAACGCGCCAGCACCACCCTGGAATGGACGCCGATCATGTTCCACGCACGCAGCGCCATCTCCCAGCTCGGCAACCGCGACGCCCAGGCTTCGCCCGAGTGGTCCCTGCCGGTGCTGTACGTGCGCGGCGTCGAGGCCCAGGTATTCATTCGTCCGCTCGGCATCGAGCAGGCCAAGTCCGACGAGTTCCGCATCCGCGCCGAAACCACGGCCTGGTGGCTGCGCACCGCCGGCCAACAGTTCAGCGAAGCCGAACGCATCGAAGCGCTGGAACGCACCCTCGCCGAAAAAGGCGTGCCCCGGGCGCTGTGGCCCTCCGCCGACGGGAACTTCGACCATGTCGGCGGACAATGAGCTGGCATTGCTGCTGAGCAATGCCTGGTGCGGCGATGCCGTCGCCAGCGGCGCCTGCTCCGAACACGCCACGGCCTGGGCCTTGCGCGGCGCCATGTCGTCGCCGCGCCAACTCAGCGGTGCGGCGCCGGCGCTCGACCTGACGCAGTGGCAGGACCCGCGCGTCGGCTGGGGCGTGGTGCTGCCCGATCGCGACGGCCTCGGCGATGCCGACAAGGCCGCCGCCACCGACGCACCGGCGGCGATCCGCAGGCTGATCGCCGCGCGCGGCAACGCACCGGTGTTCCGCTATCGCCCCGAGATCGCCAAGGACGGCCGACTGCAGCGTTATTACCCGCATCGCGGGCCGGCCAGCCTGCGCCTGTCCGGCACCCGCGGCACGGTCGGCGACGCCGCGGTGCCGCGCTATCTGTTGATCGTCGGCTCGCCCGAGCAGATTCCCTGGCGTTTCCAGTACCGCTTGCAGACCGATGCCTTCGTTGGCCGTCTCGACCTCGACGAGGCCGGCCTGGAGCGCTACGTCGATGCGCTGCTCGACGATTGGCCGGGGCAACAGCGCGATGTCGATGCGCCGTTGTTGTGGGCGGTGGATCACGGCCACCCCGACATCACCTTCCTGATGCGCAAGACCATCGCCGAGACCCTGTTCAAGGCCTTCGATGCCGACGGTTTCCACCCGCTGCTGCTGACCGGCGCGCAAGGACGCCTGGAGGATTTCTACGCCGGCCTGAAGCAACGCCAGCCGGCCTTCGTGCTGAGCTCCAGCCACGGCGCCACGTTTCCCTTGCACGACCTCATACAGCTCAAGGCGCAGTTGGGGGCGATGCTCGACGTCGACCACGCCTTGCTCGACATCGGCGCCTTGCTGCGGGCTTGGAACCCGGCCGGCGCGATCTGGTACGCGCATGCCTGCTGCTCGGCCGGCGCCGACCGCCCGTCGACCTTCCAGGGCCTGGTCGACGAACAATCCAGCCTCGGCCGCATGCTTGCCGCGGTGGCCGGGATCGGCCCGTGCACCGCGCCGTTACCGCGCGCCCTGCTCGGCAGCGAACGCCCGTTGGCGGCCTTCATCGGCCATGTCGAACCGACCTTCGACTGGACCTTGCGCGACCCCGACACCGGCCAGCGCATGACCGATGCGCTGATCGTCGACACCTTGTACACCGCCCTGCATTCGGCGCAGCGTCCGCCGGTCGGCCTGGCCATGGACGGCTATTACGACGCCGTCGCCGGCCTGCTGCTCGACCACATCGATGCCATCGAGGCCTTCAACAACCACGAACACGATGCCGAAACGCGGGCGCGCAAGGCCAAGTTGCTGGCGATGGATCGCCTCGCGATGGTGGTGCTTGGCGACCCGACGGTGCGCTTGCCGAGCTGAGGCGCGAGCGTTGCTGGCAAAAGGGCTTACTTGGCGCCGGCGGCGGCCGGCGCCTGGGCCGGATCGAGCTTGCGCAGATGCTCGACCGCGTTCGAGTTGGCCGGGTTGAGTTCCAGCGAGCGCCGATAGTGGCTGGTCGCATTGGCGACGTCGCCGAGCAGTTCGTAGCATTCGGCGAGGCTGTCGAAGGCATTCCAGCTTTGCGGCCAGCGCTCGGTGTTGTAGCGGAACATCCCGAGTGCCAACTGCGGCTTGTCTTCGCCCAGCAAGCGGTAGCCCCATTGGTTCGCGTGCTCTTCGGTCAGACGCAACTCGGGAAACGCTTTTCCGACCTCGGCAACGGTCCGGCCGACATCGCGGTACGCGCTGGCCTGCAGGGCGCTCTCGAGCTTCGCGAGCACCGGCGGACGGCCCCACACGGCTTCGGCCGCCTGGCTGGCCAGGTCCTGCAACTGACCCTGGGCTTCGCCCGGGCGGTTCGCGAGCAGGACGATGCCGTAGCCGCGCTGCGGATACAGCTCGATGTAGCTGGAAAAACCGTAAGTGCCGCCGGACGCGCGCAACCAGGTCTGGTCGTCGACAGTCTTGCTGACGGTCCAGTTGTAGCCGACCGCCAGATTGTCCGGATCGCCCCAGGCCGGCTTCTGGCTCAAGCGTACCGAGGCATCGCTGGCGGCCAGTTCGGCGACCAGGAACCGCGCCATGTCCGCGGCGCTGTAGCGCAATCCGCCTGCGGCCAGGACCGAGCGCGCATCCAGGGCCGGCATCGCGACGTGAGTCTTGCTGTAGCCGGTGGCGACGAGAGACGAACGCGTATCGCCGGTGCCGGCGCCCATGCCGAACGGCCGCTCGACATAACGCGTCAACAAGCTTTCGTAAGGCGCGTCGTAAACTTTTTCGAGGATGTCGCCGAGCAGGTTGGCGGCCAGATTGGAGTGCCGAGGCGAGGTGCCGGGGCGATCGAGCAGACGGGCCGAACCGAGTTCGGCGAACACCTGCGCATCGGTGACGCGTCTCAAGGCGTCGACCGCCAGGAACGGCGCCTTGTCCGGCCCGGCCTCTTCGATCTGCGGCGGAAGCACCGGCAGATTGTCCGGCAAGGCCGAGGTGGTATTGACCAGATGGATCAGGCGCACCGGCGCGCCTGCGAATTCCAGTTGCGGGTATTCGCCCGGCAGGTAACGCCGGATATCGTCCTGCGGATCGACCTTGCCCTCTCCGACCGCATTGGCCAGGATCAATGCGGTGAGAATCTTGCTGATCGACCCGATCTCGTAGACCGTGTCCTGGGTCGGGGCCCGCGGCGCATCGCGCGATACGCTGCCGAAGTTGTAGAAGCGGGCCTTGCCGTCGCGGACCACCGCGATGGAAAGCGCGTCGCTATTGCCGGCCTTGACGAAGTCGGCGCCCAAACGCTCGAAGATCGGGTCGTCTTTCGCGGCGGCTTCCGCGACGACGCCCGGCTTGGCGCGGTGTTCGGCCGCGATGGCCGGAGCCGACAGCGCATTCAAACCCGCTACGGCCAGAACTACGGCAAGACGTCTCATGGGCGCTCGGTCGAATGCGAAGGCCGCAGCCTATAGGCGCCCGCAGAGGCTTACAAGGGGAAGGCGTCGCGGCGATCGCGGCGATCGCGGCGGCGGCGAGCGTGGCGCAAGTCGCGATCGAGTCGCGATCGACATCGCCGTGCAGGGCGAGCGATGGCGCGAATCAATCCTTGGCAGCGGGCTTGGCGGCGCGGCGCGCATCGCCGAGCGTCGCATAGGGCTTGCCGTCGCTGGACGTCCACCCGCTCAGCGACAACGAATCCGGCAAGGCCTGGGTCGGCGTGTGCAGGCCGATGACCGCGGTGAAGCCCGAGCCGACCGGCGCCAACTCGGCCAGGCGCGCGGCGCGATCCTCGGCGGTGCTGAAAACGAAGGGCTGCTCGCAGCGCCCGGCCTTGGCGTCGGCATCGCTGCACTCGCCGGCCTGCGGCGCAGGCTCCTCGGGCGCTTCGCCGCCGACGGTGGCGGTCTTGGCCAGGTCGATGCGATAACGCCCCTCGCCCTGCGCTTTGACCTGGACCCGGTACTTTTCCACGCCGTAGGCCCAGCTGTTTTCTCCGACGGCGTCGACGTCGTGCCCGGGCAAGGGCAACTCGAAGTTTTCGCCGAGCAGCAGGCCGAGCCACATCACCGGGGTACTGGCGAGCAAGGGGCCGAGTTCGGCGGCGCTGCCGGTCTGCTGCGGCTTGAGGTTCGTCTTCGTGAAATGTCGGCCGTTGCTCAGCACGATCGACTCGACGGTATTCTCGCCGAGTTGCACCGTGGCCTGGCTTTCGTTACCGCGATAGCGCTGCCAACGGCCGCGATAAGGCTGGTCCGGCGGCGCGTGCGAGCTCATCTCGACCGAGGCGATGCAGCGGCTCAACTGCAACAACTTCCGGCACTCGGCCTGCGCCGTCGCTGGCGTGGCCTCGCTCGCCACGACGGCCTCGGCGGCGTCGCCGCGCAACGGCGCCAGTGCAAGCAGCCCTGCCAGGACGGTGATACGAATCGGGTTCATGCGGTCGGTCCTTGATCTGTGCAGGCTCCGTTCCGATCCGGCGCCTGCGTGCGGACGCTGCCAGAGCGAACCGGCGAAAGGAGCAGTGTAACTCTGCGCAGTCGATCGACCGCGAGCTTAGGTCCCGGGCATATGAAGCATGGGCAGCGTACGAACCGCTCCGTACGGGCGGCCGCATCGGCGCTTCGGTTCGGCGGTTCGGTCTTGCCTCAGCGTTGCCGCGTCGCCGGAATATCGACGCGTTGGCTGCGCCGCACGCCGACCTCGATCGATTGCAGGCCGCGGTCGTCGCGCACCGCCCACGGCAGCGGCAGGTTGTCGGGAATCACCGCGATCGTGTGCTTGCCGATCGAAACGCGCGGGAACGAGAACTGCCCGTTGCTGTCGGTGCGCACCGCATAGCGGCCGTCGAGCACCACGGTGACGTTCGGCGCGGCCTGTTCGGACGCGGCGCGCACACCGTCGTCGTTGTCGTCTAGGAACAGCGAACCGTCGATGCTGCCGACCGCCGAGCCGGGTGCCCCGCCGATCACCGGCAGCGCGCGGCCGGCCTGGCGCTCGTAACGCAGAGTCAGAAAGGCCGAGCGTTCGCGCGGCAGCGACAGGAACGGCGAGTCGACGATCAGCGGATCGAGTGCGAACGGCGAGCGCTGCGAGCCCTGGCTCTGGTACAGCGCGGCGGTCAGCGACCAGCGCGGTGCGATGCGCCAGTTGATGCCGAGGTTCATGTCGACGCCGCGCATCGCCGCCGGGCCTTCGCCGTGGGTCCAGCGCGCGGTGCCGTCGACGGACACGCGGTCGCCGAGCTCCACGCCGCCGTACATCGAAAAGGTCGTGGTGCGGGTCGTGGTGCGGACCGCAACCCCGGACGAGGTTTCGTTGCGCTCGCCCCATTCGCCGTACCCGAGCGAGACCGACAAACGCCGGCCTTCGCGCAAAGGCAAGGCCTGGTCGATGCTCGCCTGCCAGCTGCGCCCGACCCCGCCTCCGCCGCCGGCGTGATCGAACTGGAGGCGAGTCTGGCCCCAATCGTTGCGCCGGTCGGCGAACAACTGCGCCGCGTAGGTGTCGTCGTCGGCGTGGCGCAGGCTCAGACTGGCGCCGTAACCGAACACGCTGCTGGCCTGGTAACGCGCGAACGCAGTCGCGTACTGGCCGTCGAAGCCGGCGCCGCTGATCGAACGGATATCGTCGACGCCGGTGTTCCAGCTCCAGCGGCCGTATTGATAGGCCAGCCGGTAATAGCCGCCGCGTACGTCCTGGTTGATCGGCGACGCCCCCCAGGTCAGACCCGGGTCGAGCGAGAACAGGCCGTAATGGTGCCGATAACGGCCGCGCCGCGAGCTCGCGTCGATCCAGGCGCCGGTGGCGTTGCCGCGGCCGTCGTGACTGCCGAGCAGATTCAATTGCACCGCGTCGCGATCGGACCGCCATGCGCTCGCCCAATGCGCGGCCTGGCTGGGCCGGTCGATCAGGCCCGGTTCGCCGACGTCGTCGGGCACGATGCGTCCGTCGGTGCTCAGCGCCGAGACCGCGTGGGTCCAGCCGGGCGCGCCCTGCCATTGCGCGCCGAACGCGCCGACGTGGCCGTCGGCAACATCGAAACCCACTACGCGAGTGCCGTTGTAGAGCCCGGCACGCCCGACCGCGCCGTACACGCTCAGGCCGCTGGCGTCGCGGGTCCATTGCGTGCTCAGGCCGGCCATCGCCACGCTCGGCAGGAAGAACCGGTATTGGTTGCGCTGCAACTGCGAGGACGGCGTGTTGATCACGCCCAGGCCGTTGTCGAGGCGCCAACCGCCGTCGACGAACAGATTGCGCTGCCATAAGGTCGCCGCCCCGCCCCAACCGCTGTCGTCGGCGAAGCGGTCGCGGTCGCTGTGGAAGACGGTGGCGTCGAGCGACAGGCTGCCCCAGTTCGCGGTTTCCCAGAATCCGCCGGCGGCCAGGCCTTGCTCGCCGAAGTGCTCGTCGCCGCGCTCGGTGTAGGCGGCGTTGAGCTCGAGCCGGAACGAACGCGGCAGGCCGTCGCCGTCGACGGTCTCGTCTTCGTCGGGCGGCAGCGGCGCCAACGCTTGCGCGGCGATGATGCGGTCGCGGTAGACCGGCGGCGACGCGTCGGCCGCCGACGCCGCAGGCGCGGCCGAGGCAAGCGTACAGGCGACGCAGATCGCCAGTCTGCGCCGGGCGAGCCGTCGGGCGGGCCTCATTTGTCGATGCGTACGTCGAGTTCGAGGCGCTGGCGGCCCCATTCCAGTGCGCCCTTCAGGCTCAGCGGATAGACGATCGGCGGCGCCGGCGTGGCCGGGTCGTCGCCTTCCGGCACCAAGGCGATCGAACGCGTTTCGCCGGGAAGAATCGGCAAGCTGGACGGCGCGAGGGCGAACTTGCGGCCGCTCGCGTCGACGCCATCGACCAGCCCTTCCAGACGGGTGTGGGCCTTACCGGTGTTGCGAATGTCGAGCACCGGCAGCCGCCGGCCGTCGACCTCGCGCACTTGGCTGGCGACGTGCTGCAACTGCGCCGCGACCTCGCCGATACCCAGGTAGACGATGATGCCGATGCGCCCGGACACGGGCACGGTGAGCTGATCGCCGACCATCTCCGGCGCGCCTTCGAGCAGGATCGCGAAACGGCATTCGGTGGGCGCCGCTTGTTCCGGCACCACCACCTCGAAGCGATAACGGCGCTTGCCGTTCGGCGCGATCTCGATCTGCGCCGCTTCCAGGCCGACCCAAGGCCGGCAACTGTCGGCCGCCAAGGCGTCGTCGAATACCGCCGCGCCCTGCGCATCGAGATGCCAGTCGGCGGTCTTCAGAGTGTAGTGGCCGACCGCATTGGAGATGTTGGAAATCTCGACCACGTTGCGATAGGTAGTGCCGGGCTTGGCCGTGTCTTCGAAGCGCGGCGGCGAGACCAGGGCGGAGAAGCCCTGAGCGAAGCTCGGACCGGCGATCGACGACAGCGCGAGCGCGAGCGCCGCGAACGTCGAGGCACGGCGCAGGACAGCGGTACGCATCAGAGGTCTTCCACGTCGATTTCGAAGGAGAAATTGAGTTGTTCGGTACGCACCAGCTTCTGTCCGTCGGCCTGGATGGTCAGGCGGATGGTGTCGTCGAGCAGGCCGGCCGGCATGATGCCGCTGTAGACCAGGGTGCGTTCGCCGGCGCGCAGCGTGCCCGGCAGCAAGCGGCCCTGGGTGGTCCAGGTGGCGGTGATCGGGCCGGTCGCCTGTGGCGGCAAGGTCATATAGACGCGGCCGCTGCGGCCTTGCCAAGGCGCGAGGTTCAAACGCACCCACACGGTCAGCGCGCCCGACACCGTCGGCCGTTCGCCGCTGCGCGGCGCGACCGAGTCCCATTGCATGCGCAAGGTATTGGCGGTGACTTGGCTGGCGCTGTCGTCGACGCGATGGGTGCCTGCCTGGGACGGCAACATAGCGGCGAACAGGGCGCCGGCGGCGATCGCGCGCTTCATGGCGCGCTCAAGGTGTAGACCACCTGGCCGGTGTAGGTACCGGAGGCGACGACGGCGTCGTTGGCATAGCGGAAGGTGTGGCAGCTTTCGCGCCAGGTATTGACCGGAAAACTCGCCAAGGTCTGGGGGCCGCCGGTGAAAGTGCCGGCGAGGATCGGCTGAGCGGCGGTGTCGTTGTTGCCGCTGCTGGTCCAGCTGATCTGCGAAAACGGAATGGTGCTGCCGGCGCCGTTGCTGAGGCCCGCCGCCGGTGCGGTCGCGGTCAGGGTCGCGGTGCCGGTGCTGCCGGGCAGACGGTAGAAACCGCCGACGTAGATCTGCGCCGGCACGTTGCAGAAGGCGAAGCCGTCGTAGGAACTGTTGGCCTGGGTGGCGTCGGTGGTCATGACCTGGTCGGTGCCGTTGCCGAGCACCGCCGCGGGCACCGCCACCGAGACTTTGTTGACCGCCCCGCCGCGGCCGGGCGTGCCGCCGCTGGAATAGTTGCCGGTGAACACGCCGTTGCCGACCCGCAGGTAGACCATGCGTGCCCCCGGGGAGATCGTGACGACGAAGGCCTGGGCGGTATCGAACCAGCCCAACGCAAGCAGGAGCAGCACCCAGCACGCCGGGCGTAAGGGCAAAGCCATGTCGGGCCTCTGAAGTCGGAGCCGTTGCCGCGGGTGCGGGGCGAGTCGGGACCGTTCCCGCGGCTGTGCGGGAACGGAGAATGTCGCAAGGGACGTCCGGCTTGCGGCTTACGGCATCGATGCGGTGTAGGTCACGCGGCTGTTGTTGGCGTTGACGCCACCGTAGACGCCCGGAGCGGCGACATTAGCGTTGAGGTAGGTATAGGTCCAACGCGCATCGCGGTTGACCAGCTTGCCCGCGTTCGGCGGCACGGTAGTGGTGGTCGTGGCACCGTCGACCAGGGCCGGATGCGGCAATGCGGTGGCCGAAGCGAGCGTGGCCACGGCGGTGTTGATCTGGCCGAACGAGATGCTGTCGCCGGCGGCGCCGTTGCTCAGAGCGCCGAGCGTCGTCGAGCTCAACGAAATCGTGCCGTTGTTGCCGACCAGCTTGGCGGTGACTGCGCCAGCACCCAGGTCGCCCGACGCAGGCGTGGCCGTCACGACCGAGCTGTCGCCGACGTTAGCCGCAGGAACGCTGAACGCGATCTGGTTGATGGTGGTGTTGGTGGTGTAGTCCGCACCGCTGCCGACGCGCAGGAACAGGATCTTCGGGATCGTGATCTGGAAGTCCAGCCGGGCGCTGGCGGTGATCGGGGTACCGGCGCCGGTGGTGTACTGCGACTCGGCTTGGGCGAGCATGGGTACGGCGGCAAGCAGCGAAAGGGCCAAAAGGGACTTCGTGAGCGTTCGCATTATTGGGTTCCAGGGAGGTCGAAGGCGTGCCGGGGCTCCGGGCGCAGGCCATAAAAACGCACAAAGTATGCCAAGGAGTGACATTCGGCATATTGCTTGTTAAGTATACGTAAACTTCGCGCGACCGATGTCACACTGCTGACGTTCTTCGTCACACCTCGCCCTGCCCGGTCAATCCCGGTCACACTCTGTACAGGTCGCCGCTTCCACAGAGTTCGATACCGTACGTGGCCGGTTCGAACGCGCGCTGCCAGGCCCGGTTGAGGTGCCCGCAGCCCGCGTCCGGCTCGCCCGCGCTCCTGTCGATTCGATTGCGTACGGCCCCGCGCCCGGCCCGTCCTGCAGGGACATTCGGGCCGCCCTGCGACGCAGGTTGCCGGTTTCGCGGTTGCACTCGCATTCGCGCCGCCCGCCCTAGGGTCAGCCCGACTGCTGCAGGCCGATCCGGCTTACTAGACTCGTACCGCGACCTCCCGCGCGCTGGAGCAGTGCCATGTATCCCTCCGATATTTCCGGCCCCTCCCGTCAATGCCTGCCGCCGACCGAACCGGTCACCCCGGCGCCGCTTACTCCCGTTCAGCAGCAGGAACTCGCCCAGCGATACGCCCCGATCCTCTACTTCCATCCACAGGAAGAAAATTTCCTGCAGGACCCGAACACCTATATCGAGCAATCGACGCTACGCCAGGAGCGCGACTTCTGGGGCGACAAGGAACTGCATGGGCTCGGCGAAGTGCCGGCGCAGGAACTGGCCGGCATCGGGCCCGACAACAAGGACGCCGACAGCCAGTTGTTCCTCGACCACCAGAACGAAGAACTCGGCGACGGCATCCGCGACGGCGACCTTGCCAACAGCAAAAACCTTTACCAATACGACCCCGAAAGCAACACCATCACCTACCACCTGTTTTATTCCTACAACGACGGCCCGCCCGGCCTCGGCGACGTGCAGAACCACGAAGGCGACTGGGAAAAGATCACCGTGCAGCTCGACGGCCAATACCAGCCGACCGCGGTGCGCTACAGCGCCCATGGCGGCTTGAACGCCGAGCGCTCGTGGGCGGACACGCCGAAAGAGGACGGTCGCCCGGTGTCCTACGTCGGCCAGGGCTCGCATGCGAATTTCCCCGAGACCGGTTCTTGGGAAACCAAGGCGCCCGGCATCGACGACTCGGCCAAGAGCGGCGGCGTGCGTTTCGACCTGGCTGGCCAGCCGGCGGTCGATGTGACCACGCAGGCATGGTATGGCGGCCACGTGCTGTGGGGCGAACGCGGCAGCGGCCAAGAACTGGGCATCGGCGAGACCACCGGCCCGACCGGGCCGTCGGCCGACAAGGGACCGATCGTGGCCGGCGACGCCGATCCCTCGCTGCAGCCCAACGACGAAAAACCGGGCTTCCCGTTTTATGGGCCTTACCCACCGTTCGTGTTTCCGCCGTGAATGTGGTGAGCTAAGTGCCGTGTCGGCGACGGACGCTTTCGCGCTTGCTCTTGAGCTTGCTTGAGCGATACGCCGCGAGGCCTCGACTCACGTCGCTCCTACACATGCAGACTCTGCGCAGGCCCCGAGCGACGCTGTGCGGCGCCCCCCCAATGTAGGAGCGGCGTGAGCCGCGACCGCGGGACGCGCAGAGGCGACAACGCCGATACCACCCAGCGAAGCGGCATTTTGTCGCGGGGTAGGAGCGGCGCGAGCCGCGACCACGCTGTGGCGCTCTCGCGGCGTATCGGTCCCGCAGGATCAACATCCAGATCAAACGCTAAAAGCTTCCGCCACTAAAGCGGCGGGTTACTTTCTTTTG
>NZ_JMTZ01000065.1 GCF_000731095.1 Lysobacter antibioticus
TCCCTGTCCCGATGAAAAACGGCCCGCATCCATGCGGGCCGCCCTCCGGGTCTTCTGTGGCCTTCGCTAGTGCGAAGCTGCGCACAGCAACAGCAACAGCAACAGCAACAGTCATAAGCCAAAGCCAAGGCCAAGGCCAAGGCCAGGGATGGGATTCGACGCCGTCAAGGAAAGAACGTCGCCGCCCACGATTCGCGGTCGCGGCTCGCGCCGCTCCTACCCCAGCTGCGTCGCGGATCGCACCTTCGATCAGGTCTTGGCCTTGACCTTCGGCTTGCTCGCCGCCGACTTGTTCGCCGGCGGTTTGTTAGCGGCAGGCTGGTTACCCGGCGCAGGATTGACCGCCGGTTTGTTCGCCGGCGATTTGCTCTCGGCGGCTTTCTTCGCGCCGCCCTTGGGCTTGTCGCGTACCCACACCGTCAGGTTGTCGCGCCGTATCTCGAACAGGCCCATCGCCTCGATCAGGTCGCTGAGTTTGCGGTAACCGTAATTGCGCGGATCGAACGAGGCCTGGTTGCCGATCTGCTGTCCGATCGTGGCCAACCGCGACCAGCCGTCGTCGCCGCCGGCGGCGTCGACTGCACGCCGCAGCATCTGCACCAGGCGCGTATCGCTGCGCAGGTCCTTGGCGCTGCGCACCGGCGTCGCCGCGCTGTCGTCGGGCACGCCGTCGACGCTGGCCGGCTGGGCCAGGGCCTCGACATAGGTGAATTTGGAACAGGCGTTGACGAAGGGTTCCGGGGTCTTCTGCTCGCCGAAGCCGTAGACCTTGGCGCCCTCGGTCAGCAGGCGCATCACCAGCGGGGTGAAATCGGCGTCGCTGGAGACGATCGCGAAACCGTCGAGGTTGCGCGCATACAGCAGGTCCATCGCATCGATGACCATCGCCATGTCGGAGGCGTTCTTGCCCTTGCTGTAGGCGAACTGCTGCATCGGCCGGATCGCGTAGTCGTGCAGCACCGCTTCCCAGCTCCTCAGGTTCGGACTCTTCCAGTCGCCGTAGGCGCGGCGCACGTTGGCGATGCCGTAGCTCGCCACCTCGGTCAGGATCACGTCGATCTTCGCCGCCGGCGCGTTGTCGGCATCGATCAGCAGCGCGATGCGTTTTTCCTCTGCGGCCATGCGAATCCCCTGCGGGCCGGTCCCGGCCCTGTCGCGGCCAGCCTAGCGCAACCCCGTCGTCGGCGCCTCCACGCCGCGCCGGCGCCGAAACGAGCGCCACGGTCATGACGCGCTAACCTCGATCAGTGAGAATGGCGGGGACCCTAACGACACGACATGACCCCACCCCCATGACCAACCAGCTCGAACAACTGCGCGCACTCTCCGCCGTCGTCGCCGACACCGGCGACATCGAAGCCATCGCCCGCTTCCGACCGCTCGATGCGACCACCAACCCCTCCTTGCTGCTCAAAGCCTCGGCCTTGCCGGCCTATGCGCCGCTGATCGAGGCCGCGGTCGCCGCGGCGCAAGGCGCCGACACCGCCGCGCGGGTCGGCGACGCAGGCCTGCGCCTGGCCGTCGCGATCGGCGGCGAAATCCTCAAGCTGATCCCCGGCCGCGTCTCCACCGAAGTCGATGCGCGCCTGAGCTTCGACACCGAAGCGACCCTGGCCCAGGCCCGCCGCATCGTCGAGTTGTACGACCAGGCCGGCATCGGCCGCGAGCGCCTGCTGATCAAGATCGCCTCGACCTGGGAAGGCATCCGCGCCGCCGAGCAGCTCGAACGCGAAGGCATCCACTGCAACCTGACCCTGCTGTTCTCGTTCGCCCAGGCCGTGGCCTGCGCCGAGGCCGGCGTATACCTGATTTCGCCGTTCGTGGGCCGCATCCTCGACTGGCACCTCGCCAACGGCACGCCCAAGCCGGCCACGCCCGCCGACGACCCCGGCGTGCAGTCGGTCGCGCGCATCTGGCAGTACTACAAGCGCCACGACTACGCCACCGTGGTCATGGGCGCGAGCTTCCGCAACACCGGGCAAGTGCTCGCGCTCGCCGGTTGCGACCGCCTGACGATCTCGCCGGAGTTGCTCGGCGAACTCGAAGCCGGCCACGACGCGGTCGCGCGCGCGCTCGTCGACGACGGCCAGCGCGCCGCGCCGGGCGCGAAGCTCGACGAGGCCGGGTTCCGCTGGCAGCACAACGAGGACGCGATGGCGACCGACAAGCTCGCCGACGGCATCCGCCGTTTCGCCGCCGACCAGCGCAAGCTCGAAGACCTGCTCACCCACCATCTCAGCTGATCGAGGTTCCATCGCCATGAGCGACTCCCGCAAGCACGTCGTCATCGTCGGCGGCGGGTTCGGCGGTCTGTGGGCGACGCGCGCCCTGGCTTCGGCCGAGGTGCGCATCACCCTGATCGACCGTCGCAACCATCATCTGTTCCAGCCCCTGCTCTACCAGGTCGCGACCGCCGGCCTGTCGGCGCCGGACATCGCCGCGCCCTTGCGCCACATCCTGCGCAATCAGAAGAATGTCGAAGTGCGCCTGGGCGAAGTGACCGGCATCGCCGCCGACGCGCGCCAGGTGAGCCTCGCCGGCGGCGACGTCATCGACTACGACTACCTGCTGCTCGCCAGCGGCGCGACCCATGCCTATTTCGGCCACGACGAATGGGCCGACGATGCGCCCGGCCTGAAGACCCTCGACGACGCCCTGCACATCCGCCGCCGCGTCCTGCTCGCCTTCGAACGCGCCGAAGCGGCCGAAACCGAGGAAGAACGCTCGGCTTGGCTGCACTTCGCCGTGGTCGGCGGCGGCCCGACCGGGGTCGAACTCGCCGGCACCCTCGCCGAGATTTCGCGCAAGACCCTGCGTCGCGAGTTCCGCCGCATCGACCCGGCACAGGCGCGCGTGCGTTTGATCGAAGCCGGCCCGCGCGTGCTCGCCAACTTTCCCGAATCGCTGTCGGAAAAGGCCCGCGCGCAATTGCAGCGGCTCGGAGTCGAGGTCGCCACCGGCACCCCGGTGGCCGAGATCGACGGCCGCGGCTATCGCCTCGGCGCCGAGTTCGTGCCGTCGCGCACGGTGCTGTGGGCGGCCGGCGTCGCCGCTTCACCGCTCGGCGCCCTGCTCGATGCGCCGCGCGATCGCGCCGGGCGCGTGCTGGTCGAACCCGACCTCAGCGTGCCCGGGCATCCGGAGATCTTCGTCGCCGGCGATCTGGCCAGCGTCAAGCAAGCCAACGGCCAGCCCGTGCCCGGGGTCGCGCCGGGCGCCAAGCAGATGGGCGCCTACGTCGCGCGTGCGATACGCGCACGTCTCGATCGGCGCGCGCTCGAGCCTTTCCGTTACGTCGACTTCGGCAACCTCGCCACCATCGGCCGCCGCGCCGCGGTGGTCGACCTGCGCGGCTTCAAGTTCTCCGGCTTCCTCGCCTGGGTGTTCTGGCTTGCCGCGCACGTGTTCTTCCTGATCGGCTTCCGCAACCGGCTGATCGTGATGCTCAACTGGTCGTGGGCCTACTTCACCTACCAACGCCACGCCCGCATCATCTTCGGCACCGGCGAGCCTGCCCGCGCCGACACGCCGCCGCCATGAAGGCATGGACGCGACGCGGTGCGCACGCATTGCCTCGGCTGCAGCGGTAACGACGACGAAGGGCGCCTCGCGGCGCCCTTCGTGTTTACCGCGGACTCGGTGGCTGTCTGCAAGGTCGCGTCAAACCCGATCGATCCGGCACATGAAGCAACCGGTGCGGGCGTTGTGCGCGTGCACTTCGGTCGTGTCCGGATCGTCGAGCAGCTCGGCCAGCGCCGCATCGGCCTGGGCGCCATCGATCGCACGCGCGCCGCGCATCCAGCCGTCGGCATCGTAGGCGCGCAGCGACAGATGACGGGTGCGCAGGAACGGCGGTAGCGCGTCGTCGTACGAGGCCGCGGCGGCGCCCTCGCGCACGTAGATCGGGCCGCTGGAACGATAGGGGCCGTCGCAGGCGTGGTGCTCGAAGGTCAGCAACAACACCGAGTCGCCGGGCTTGGCGTCGGCCAGGCTGATCCGGCAGGGGTAGCCGTTCGGCGAGTCGGCGACGATGCGGCGCATGCCGTGGGCACGCAGGCTGGCGTCGTCGAGCGCGCCGAGGGTGGCGAAGGGTTCCGGCGACAGGCCGGCGATGCGGTAGCGAGACATCGGGTAACTCCCTGGAAGACAGTGCCCCAAGTTAGATGCCGCGCGCGCGCGGCGATATCCGCTTCTTGCGCTGCGCGGTCGCGAACGCTGCGGCCGATTGCGGCGCCGCAAAGGACGACGGCCCGGTTTCCCGGGCCGTCGTCGCTAAGCTTGTTGATCGCCGATCAGGCGACGAACAGGCCGCGCATCTTCTTCAGGGCATTGGCTTCGATCTGGCGGATGCGCTCGGCGCTGACGCCGTACTCGTCGGCCAGTTCCTGCAAGGTGATCTTGCTGTCGGCATCGAGCCAGCGACGCTTGATGATGTCACGCGAACGCGCATCCAGGCCGGCGAGGCCTTCGCGCAGCAGGCCGAGCTGGTTGTCTTCCTCGTCCTCGCGCTCGTACGACTGCGACGGATCTTCGTCGCTCGCGCGCAAGTACGCGGCCGGCGACGGCGGCGCATGATCGTCGTCCTCGTCCGAAGGCGCATCGAAACCGATGTCGCGGCCGGACAGGCGCGATTCCATTTCCAGCACTTCGCGCTCGGAGACGTTGAGGTCCTTGGCGACCAGGCGCACTTCCTCGGCGTTCATCCAGCCCAGGCGCGTCTTGCTCTTGCGCAGGTTGAAGAACAGCTTGCGCTGCGCCTTGGTCGTGGCGACCTTGACGATGCGCCAGTTCTTGAGGATGAACTCGTGCATCTCGGCGCGGATCCAATGGACCGCGAACGAGACCAGGCGCACGCCCTGGTCGGGGTCGAAACGCTTGACCGCCTTCATCAGGCCGATGTTGCCTTCCTGGATCAGGTCGCCGATCTGCAGACCGTAGCCGTTGTAGCCGCGGGCCACGTGGACGACGAAGCGCAGATGCGAGTGAACGAGTTCACGGGCCGCGTCGAGGTCTTCCCCTTCGCGGAAGCGGCGCGCCAGCGCCTGCTCGTTTTCCACGCTGAGCACCGGGATCTGGTGCACGGCGCCGATATACGCGTCCAGCGAACCGAGCGCGCTGGGCACAGGCAGGTTGTTGGCGACTAGAGCAGTGGATTGGGCGATAGAGGTCATGGGGGTCATCTTAGCAGTCGCGATATATGACTGCTAAAGGTGGGGAAAGTTCCACAGTGTTGCGGTACTGGAACGGGCGACCGGGCCTTGACCGGCCCGGGCGGCGGAGCGCCGGACCGATGAGACGGCGGCGCGGACATCAACATACCCTTTGCAATTAATAACTTATTAAAGCGAACCGGCCGTCGGCGCCATTCAGCCTAGGGCCCGGGCGCTCGAATATCCGCCCGCGGCGCCTTCGGCCGCCTGAACCGGCGTGGCGAAACGCCACTATCGGCCTGATCCGGGCGCACGTTCCATCAGGACCGGGGTCCCAGATCGCAAAACCGGCGCCGGGTCGAGGGCGGCGACCGGGGCTTCGACCCCCGGTCCCGACGAAGGTTCACCCCGCAACCCTGCTCGCGCCCGCGACCGGCGCGCCACTACAGTGAGGCGACGCCGCCCGCCCCGGACTGCCCGTGATCCGAAGAACGACCCAGGAAGACGCCACCGGCTGCGGCCTGGCCTGCGTGGCGATGCTCGGCGGCATCGGCTATGCGCAGGCGCGGGTGCTGGCGCGCCGGCTCGGCGTCGGCCCGCACGACCGGGTCGTGGGCCGCGGCGACCAAGCGCGCACGGTGCGCAATGCCTATTTCAGCGATGCCAGGCAGCTGCGGCGCATGCTCAAACTGCTCGGTCTGCGCGCGGGGCCGGAACGTCGCCTGGCGCGATGGGATGCGCTCGATCGCAGCGGCATCGCCGGCATCAATCCCAACCGCCGCGAGGGCAGCTGGCACTGGGTGGTCTATCTGCACTCGGACGAAGGCGGCTGCGTGCTCGACCCGAATCCGCGCGTGCGCAGCGAACGCAGGACCGACTTCGGCCGGATGAAGCCGCGCTGCTTCATCCCGGTGGCCCCCGCCTGAGCCGGCGTCAGGCGCCGCCGAGTTCCTCCAGCGAGCGGCGGAAACGCTTCAGGGCCGGGGCGATCTCGTCGGCATCGATGACGCCGTAACCGAAGGTCAGCGCCGGCCGCTCCAAGGCGCCGATCGCATAGTCGCCGACCGACTGAGCACCGGGCAGGTGGCGCAGCATGCGGGTAAGGATCGCCGGCGCCAACCCGGGGTCGCGGATGCGCGCGGCCAGATGCAGCCCCGCTTCCGAGGGAATCGGCTCCAGCCACGGATGCAGTTCGCGGCGCAGGCCGTCGAGCAGAGCGTCGCGGCGCTCGCCGTAGATCGAACGCATGCGCCGCACGTGCCGGGCGAGATGACCGTCGCGGATGAAGGCCGCAAGCACCGACTGGGTGATCGTATCGCAATGCGAATCGGCGCATTGCTTGACCGTGATCAGAGCGTCGCGCGCCCACGCCGGCGCGACCACGAAGCCTTTGCGCAGCGACGGGAACAGGCTCTTGGAGAAGGTGCCGACGTAGAACACCAAGGCGTCGCGATCCAGGGTCTGCAGCGCATCGAGCGGGCGCCCGCCGAAGCGGAATTCGCCGTCGTAGTCGTCTTCGATCACCACCGCATGATGCTGGCGGGCGAACTCCAGCAGCGCCTTGCGCCGGCGCAGCGACAAGGCGACGCCGGTCGGCGATTGGTGCGAGGGGGTGACGCTGACGACGCGCACGTCCTCGGGCAGGCGATCCACGCACAAGCCTTCGTCGTCGACCGGCATCGGCACCAGGCGCGCGCCGGCCGCGGCGAAGGCCGCGCGCACCGGCGGATAGCCCGGCTCTTCGACCGCCACCCGGGTCACGCCCGGCGTCACCAGCAAACGCGCGAGCAGATCGAAGGCCTGCTGCGCGCCGGAAGTGACGATGACGTCGTCGGCCGCGCAGGCGACCGCACGCGCGAACGCGACGTGCTGGGCGATCGCTTCGCGCAGGGCCGGGATGCCTTCCGACGGCGGATAGCTGAAATGGGTCTTCGACCATTCCCGCAGGCTCTGCGCGGACAGACGCCGCCAGAGGTCGTGCGGGAAATGGCGATGGTCGGGAATGCCGAGGCGGAAGCAGCGTTCCGGCAGGCTGCGCGGCAGCGCGGGACGCATGAACGGTGTGCGCCACAGCGGGTTCAGGCGCGGGTCTTCCAGCCCCTGCTCCAGATGCGAGGGCGCGCGCCGTTCGCGACGTCCGGCGACGTCGGCCACCACGGTCTTCGCGCCCTTGCGCGGCAGCGCATAGCCTTCGGCGATCAGCAGGTCGTAGGCGGTGACGACAGTGTTGCGGGCGACGCCGAGTTCGTTGGCGACCTGGCGCGTCGCCGGCAGCGGCGCCCCGGCGGCGAGGCGGCCGTCGAGGATCGCCGAGCGCAGTTGGTGGTGCAGTTCCTGGGTCAGGGTGCCCTGGCCGCGGTCCGGCAGGGCGAGAGGAAACGGGAAAACTGGCCCCATGAAATATCACCGTTTTGGCTCATTCAGGGCGCCAGAGTACTCCTAAGCTGAGTCCATGGAAGCGGCACGACGCCGCCGCACCGCCCCTCCCAGACGAGCCCCTGCCGATGATCGACCTCTACTACAGCCCGACCCCCAACGGCCTGAAGCTGCGCCTGTTCCTCGAAGAGTCCGGCCTGGCCCACCGGATCGTGCCGGTGCAGCTTTCGGCCGGCGAGCAGTTCGCCCCCGAATTCCTGGCGATCTCGCCGAACAACAAGATCCCGGCGATCGTCGACCACGCCCCGCGCGACGGCGGCGAGCCGGTGGCGGTGTTCGAGTCGGGCGCGATCTTGCTCTATCTCGCCGAGAAAACCGGCCTGCTGCTGCCCGAGGACGCCCGCGCCCGTCTCGAAGTCACCCAGTGGCTGTTCTGGCAGATGGCCGGGCTCGGCCCGATGGCCGGCCAGGCCGGTCACTTTCGCGTCTATGCGCCCGAGCCGCTGCCGTATGCGATCGAGCGCTACACCCAGGAAGTGAAGCGCCTGTACGGCGTGCTCGACCGCCGCCTCGCCGACCGCGCCTATCTCGGCGGCGACGCCTATTCGATCGCCGACATCGCTTGCTACCCGTGGATCGTGCCGCACGTCGGGCTCGGTCAGGACCTCGCCGCGACCCCGCACCTGCAGCGCTGGTTCCAGAGCATCGCCTCACGTCCGGCCACCCAGCGCGTCTACGCCGGCATCGACGACCCCTACACGAAGGCGCCGGTGCTGTCGGAGGAAGCGCGAAACGTCCTGTTCAACCAGGGCGCGACGAACGCGAAGTCCTGACTCGTCGCGCACCCGCACAGCCCACCTGCATGAGGCCTGTCATGTCCCTGCCGATCTGCGAAACCTGCGGCACCCAGTTCGCCCCTCATGCCGGCGTGCCGGCGCATTGCCCGATCTGCGAAGACGATCGCCAGTACGTCGGCTGGCAAGGCCAGACCTGGACCACCCACGAAGCGCTGGCGCAACGCTACACGCTGCGGCTCGAGGACGATGCCGGCGTGCTCGGCATCGGCCTGGCGCCGGCATTCGCGATCGACCAACGCGCGCTGTATCTGCAGACCGACGCCGGCAACATCCTGTGGGAATGCCTGGCCCTGGTCACCGACGAGGCCGTGGCCGAGCTGCGCGCGCGCGGCGGCGTCAACCTGATCGCGATCTCGCATCCGCATTTCTACGCCTCGATGGTCGAGTGGAGCGAAGCGCTCGGCGGCGTGCCGATCCTGATCCACGAAGCCGATCGCGCATGGGTGCAGCGCCCGTCCGAACGCATCCGCTACTGGAGCGGCGACGAACACAAACTCTCCGAGGACGTCACCCTGATCCGCTGCGGCGGCCACTTCCCCGGCAGCACCGCGCTGCACTGGAAGCGCGGCCCGCGCGACGGCGGCGCGCTGTTCCCGGGCGATGCGCTGCAGGTGGTGTTCGACCGCCGCCACGTGACCTTCATGTACAGCTATCCCAACTACATCCCGATGAAACCCAGCGATGTGCGGGCGATGCGCGAACGCGTCGCCGGCTACGCATTCGAGGACGTCTACGGCTACACCTGGGGCCGCAACATCATCGGCGGCGGCCGCCAGGCGGTCGACGACTCCTTCGATCGCTTCCTCGATGCGGTCGCCTGCTGAGCCGGCCGCGCCTGGCTGCCTTCCCTATCCTCCGAGGAATACCCGATGCCGCACGGACTCGATGCCCTGCACGATTATCTGCCCGCACGTTTCAGCACCAGCGCCGACCTGCCGTGGATTCCGTCCTCGACCCCGGGCAAGGCCGCCAAGCCGCTGCGCTTCCTCGCCGGCGACCAGGGCTTCGTCGAGCTGCTGCGCATGGACCCGGGCGTGGTCATGCCGCTGCACCGCCACACCGGCGAGATCCATGCCTACAACCTCAGCGGCAGCCGGCTGTTGTGCACCGGCGAGCTGATCGGCCCCGGCGACTATGTCTATGAGCCGCCGGGCAATACCGACTGGTGGAAGATCGTCGGCGACGAACCGATGATCGCCCTGGTCGTGGTCATGGGTGCGGTCGAATTCCTCGGCCCCGGCGGCGTGGTGCGGATGCGCGCTACCGCCGAGACCCAACGCGCCGAGTACGAGCAGTACTGCCGCGAGCACGGGCTGCCGCCGCGCGATCTGATGGAGCGATGACCGGCGCCGCCGGCGCTGCGCCGGCGAGCCTCGGCGGCCTCGGGGTCTCAGTCTTCGACGGAGGATTTAAGCCGCAGCAAGGCCTGGTCCCACTGCTGCGAGATCGCATCGAGCGAGCGCCGCGCCTCGTCCAGTTGCGCGGGCTCGAACTCCCACAAACGTTCGCGCCCGGCCTTGAGGTCGCGCACCAGGCCGGCCTCGGCCAAGACCTGCAGGTGCTTGGTCACCGCCTGGCGGCTGATGTCGGTGCCGCCGGTGAGTTGCGCGATCGACATCGCACCGCCCGCGCACAAAGCCACGACCAGGCGCAGCCGCGTCTCGTCGCTGAGCGCGGCGAAGACCCGTGCCGATTTAGACAAAGCCGACTTGCGCAGGACCGGCGTTTTCGACGCGGCCCTAGCCGACATAGCGTTCGATGTTCTTCATCTGCTCGTCCCAGCCGCCGCTGTTCATGCGGAAGGCTTCGTCGCGGCGCGAGGCCGGCACGCGGTCGAAACCGGACTCGACCACGCGCAACAAGGTGCCGCCGTCGACCTCTTCGAGAGTGAACTCGACCAGGGTCGGCGCTTCCTGCGAGTAGTCGACCTCGGCATCGACCGCATAGGGATGCCAATGGAAGGACAGCAGGCGTTCGGGCTCGACGCGCTGGACTTCGACCTGCATCAGCAGGTGCTCGTAGCCCGGATAGGTGATGTAGCCCTGGGTGGTCTGCCCGGGCACGAAGCGCTGGCCTTTGAGGCGGACGCCGAACCATTCGCCGAAGGACTCGGCGTCCGCCAAGGCCCGCCAGACCCGCGAGCGCGGCGCCTTCAGCAGGATCTGCTTCTCGATGCGATCGGTGGATGCGTTCATGGTCGTACCTCCGACCCGGAGGCTAGTCCCGCCCGCAACGAAATGCAACCATTTGGTTGCCTTACATCGCCACCGCGGCGATCAGGCCGCTCGCCGCCACCGGACCCGCGCCCCGGCTCAAGCCCCGAGCGATCCGTCCTGCAGGGCGCGGCACAGCTGCGCGGTGGCCTCGTCCATCGGGAAACAGCACTCCACGTGCAATTCGTCGATGGTGACGTCGCGCGGGGTGCCGAAGGTGGTGATGGTGGAGAAGAAACGCAGTTCGTGTTCGTCGCGGCGCAGGATCGTGGTCAGCAACGGCGACGGCGCCGCATCGAACTGGCGCCGGCGCCAATGGCTCGGCACCCCGGGATAGGCCATGGCTTCGTCGAGCAAGGCGCGCGCCGCGCTGTCGCCGGGCGTGGCCGCGACGGCGGTATGCAAGTGACGGATCAGCTCGCCGGCCACCTCCTCCCAGTTGGCGACCGCCGGACGCAGATCCTCGGGGTCGAAGATCTGCCGGATCATGTTGGCGTGGCGGTTCGGGCGACCGCGCATGACGAAGGCATTGGTGCGCACCGCAGCCTCGTTGGCCATCAACACGTCCCAGTGCCGGTTCAACAGGAACGCCGGATACGGCTCCTGCTGCTTGAGGATGAATTCGATCGCGCGCCGGATCTGGGCGAACTCGGGCGTCGCCAACGCGGTCTCGGGGTACTTCGGCGCGAAGCCGGCCGCGACCAGCAACGCATTGCGTTCGCGCAGCGGCATGTCGAGGGCGTCGGCGAGCTTGACGATCATCTCGCGGCTCGGCTGCGACTTGCCGGTCTCCACATAGCTCAGATGACGGGCCGATACGCCCGCGTCCAGGGCCAGGTCCAGTTGGCTCCAGCGCCGGACCGCGCGCCACTCGCGCAGCAGCGCGCCGACACTCTGGTTGCGCGGGCCGGTCTTCGGATTCGTAGCGAGGGCCATGTTCATGCGGCCATGATAGGAGCCGGCTTCAGTCAAAACCATGACCTCGCAGGTCATGCAAATTGCACCTGCAACGTCATTGCCGGCATGACTGCCGATCTCGATCATCGCCTCCCATCGAAACGCCCGTCCGGGCCTGGGAGACGACATGAACCGCAGAACCTTCATCCAACTCGGCGTCGGCGCAGCCAGCGTCGGCCTGCTCGGCGCTTGCGCCACCGGCCTGACCGGCGCCGGCGCCACCGCCGCCGATACCGCGCCGTGGAACGCGGCGGCGTTCCATGCCGCGCGCCGCTTCGTCGCGACCTCGTTCGGCGAGATCGCCTACGTCGAGCGCGGCCAGGGGCCGGCGGCCCTGTTCCTGCACGGCTTCCCGCTCAACAGCTTCCAGTGGCGCGGCGCGATGGCCTATCTGGCGCCGTACCGCCGTTGCATCGCCGCGGACTTCATGGGCCTGGGCTATACGCGGGTCGCCGCAGGCCAGAGCGTCGCGCCGGACGCGCAGGTCGACATGCTCGCGACCTTGCTCGACCGGCTCGGCATCGACAGCGTCGACCTGATCGCCAACGACAGCGGCGGCGCGGTCGCGCAGATGTTCCTGGTCAAGTATCCGCAGCGCGTGCGCAGCATGCTGCTGACCAACTGCGACGTCGAGAACGACAGCCCGCCGGCCGCGGTGGTGCCGGTGATCGAAGCCGCACGCCGCGGCCGCTTCGCCCTGGAAACGTTTCCGCCGCAACTGGCCGACCATGCCTTCGCCCGTTCGGAAAAGGGCATCGGCGTACAGTGCTTCACCTATCCCGATCATCCGAGCGACGAAGCGATCGAGACCTACTTCACCCCGCTGGTGAGCACGCCGCAACGCGTGCAGCTCACCGACGCCTATGCGATGGGGCTGGACCCGAACCCGCTCGCCGGCATCGAGGCGGCACTGAAGCGCTGCACGCAACCGGTGCGGATCGTCTGGGGCACCGGCGACACGATCTTCTCGCCGGCCAGCCCGCATTACCTGGACCGCTTGTTCCCGAAGTCGCGCGGCATCCGCTTCATCGAAGGCGCGAAACTGTTCTACCCGGAAGAGTTTCCGGAAGTGATCGCGCACGAAGCGCGCCAGCTCTGGGCGACGCTCTGATCGCAGCGAAATCTGCGTCGTATCCGTATGACGTTTGTCATCAATCGTGGCCGCGCCGGCGCGTTGCGACGACAACGATGAAGTTCATGCCTGGCCATCGCCAGGCTCGTGTCTCGACTACGACGGCGGCGCAATGCCGCCGTCGCGCGTATCGCAGCGGCCCTCGATGCGCCGTTGGTACGCTCTTGCGATCCGTCCATCGGTTTCGCCTTGTCTCTGCGTACAGCAACCGCCATTACGCTGTCGTGCAAGGTCGCCGCGCCATCGCGTCGCCGCTCACGCCGCCGTCCGCGCATCGCGCTTGCAACCCTGCGTACGATCGCGGCATCAATGTCAGCAAGCCCACTCACTGCGCCGCCTTCGATGCCCTCACCGCTGCGTTTCCGAAACGAACGTCATTCGCCCGGCCCGGTTGCGGACGCACGCGCCAGTCCGCCGCCGTGGCGTCCGCCGCGCGCGCCGCCCGACCCCGGCTTCGATACCCGGATGTGTTTATTTGTACGGTCCCGACGAGCACCACCCGCCGGCGCTACCATGCCGGCTCGCATGAGGTGGCCATGAATAAAGTCCTGCTGATAGAGGACGACGCCCGACTGGCCGGGCTGATATCCGAATACCTGCAACGCTACGACTTTCAAACCTCGGTGGTACTGCGCGGGGACCAGGCGCTGACCGCGATCGAGGACGATCCACCCGACGTCATCGTGCTCGACCTGATGCTGCCCGGCATGGACGGCTTCGACGTCTGTCGCCAGATCCGCAAGCAGTCGAGTCTGCCGATCGTGATGCTGACCGCGCGCGGCGATCTGTTCGATCAGGTCACCGGCCTGGAGGTCGGCGCCGACGACTACGTCCTCAAGCCGGTCGAGCCGCGGCTGTTGCTGGCGCGATTGCGCGCCATCCTGCGCCGCAGCCAGGCGCGGCCGCAACCCAACGGCTCCTCGATGCTGCTGTACGGTGGCCTGCAGATCGACATGACCGCGCGTCAGGTGCGCTGGAAAGGCCAGGAGATCGACCTCAAGACCGCCGACTACAACCTGTTCGTGATCCTGGCCCAGGCCGCCGGCCGCGTGCTCAATCGCGACGAGTTGCTGCGGCGCTGGCGCGGGATCGGCTTCGACGGCGTCGACCGCACCGTCGACGTCAGCATCTCGCGCCTGCGCCGGCATTTCGGCGACGACGCCAACGAGCCGCGCAAGATCAAGACCGTATGGGGCCGCGGTTACCTGTTCAGTCCGATCGCCTGGGAGGACTGAATGTTCGCGATGCTGGTGCGGCTGTATCTGACCGTGGCCGGCCTGCTGTTGTGCTCGATGCTGTTGGTGCAGCAAGCCTTTCCGTATCTGTTCCCGGACCAGTACTCGCAATCGGCGCGGCACGAGTTCAGCGGCGAGCTGGCGCTGCTACGCGAGCACCTGCGCGGCGTCGGCATCGGCGAATTGCCCGAGCGCATCGCCGCGCTCAACCGCAGCAACCCGGACCGCTACAGCGTGCTGTCGCCGGCGATGGCGCTGCGCCTGCCGTCGCGTGTGCTGGCCGAACTGGCCGCCACCGGCACCGCCAGCGACCACGTCAGCACCGAGCATCACCACGTCTATGTCCGCCTCGACCACGGCGACGTGGTCCAGATCAGCTACGACGAAAGCGATTTCCCGATCCGCTACATCGCCTATGCCACCGTGTTCGCGATGGTGCTGGTCGGCCTGATGATCTGGCTGCAGCCGCATTGGCGCGACCTGGAGCAGTTGCGCGACGCCGCCGCGCGCTTCGGCGACGGCGACCTCAACGCCCGCGCACGCCTGCCGGGCGGCTCGTCGATCCGCCAGCTGTGCGTCTACTTCAACAACATGGCCGACCAGATCGGCTGCCTGATCCAGTCGCAGCGCGACATGGTCAACGCCGCCTCGCACGAGCTGCGCACGCCGATCACCCGCCTGGAGTTCGGCCTGGCCAACCTCGGCGACACCCTCGACGACCGGGTGGCGCGTGCGCGCGTGCACGCCTTGCGCTGCGACGTCGAAGAACTCGACCTGCTGGTCGGCGAACTGTTGACCCTGGGCATGCTCGAACGCAGCGGCCCGATGCCGGCGTTGGAGCGCATCGACCTGTCCGCGTTCCTGCGCGCCTCGACCGGCGTGTCGGCCGAGGAGCTGCGCATCCGCACCACCTATATCGAATGGGCGCTCGCCCCGGCGCTGAAAGAGGTCGTGGTCGAGCCGCGCAGCCTCGGCCGCGCCTTCTCCAACCTCATGCGCAACGCCCTGCGCTATGCCGACGGCACCATCCGGGTCGGCGCCGAAGCGGTCGAGCACGGTTGGCAGTTGGTGGTCGAGGACGACGGCGTCGGCATCCCGCCGGAAGACCGCCTGCGCGTGTTCGAACCGTTCTATCGCCTCGACCGCAGCCGCGACCGCGCCACCGGCGGCTTCGGGCTGGGCCTCAGCATCGTGCGCCAGGTGATCGACCGCCACGGCGGCGAGGTCCACATCGAGAGCTCGCCGCTGGGCGGCGCGCGCTTCGTCATGCGCATTCCCTGGCACCAGCCCGGCGAGTGGCGCGGCCGCAACCGCCCCCCGCGCGAAGAACCCGCGGCGGACGCCGGCCACCTCGAGCACTCGTTTCATCTGCAATGATCGGCGCCGAAAGGATCGGCGCCGAGCGCTGACCCCTTTTTCCGGCGCAGTGCGTTAACCCATGCGCAGGCCGCCAATGACGGCGGCCGGGAAGGAACCGATATGCATATGGAAATGAATGCCCTCGACGACGTCGAGTCGCAGGTCCTCGACCTCGCCAACCAGGCCATCGGCCATCAGGCCGGCGGCGATTACCGCCAGGCCGCCCAGCACTGGGCGCAGGCCATCGCCTTGGCCGACACCGGCATGCACGACGACGAGATCCGCTACTGGCTGCGCAGCGGCATCGCCGACGCCCACTACCGGCTCGGCCAGGACGAAGCCTGCATCGCCGCGGCGCGCGAGGCGCGCGCCTGGTGCCGGCAGAACCAGGCGCCGCTGGCGGCCTTGCTGCTGGGTCAGGCGCTGTACCGCAGCGGACGCGTGCAGGCGGCGCTGGAAGCCCTCGACGAGGCGCGCGGCATGATCGGCGCGGAGTTCCTCGACGCGATCGACCACGCCCATCGCGACGCCATCGCCGAGCTCATGACCGCCCGCGCCGCCTGATCGCGAGGCTGCGCGGCGGGCTCAGAAGCGCGCCCACCATTGCACCGAGCGCTCGAAGTAACCGATCAGGGTCTGCACCAGGCGTTGCCGGTCCTGCGGCTCGCCGCAGGCAATGACCCGGTCGACCGCGCTGTGCATGGCGGTGAAGAAGATCACCGCGGTCAGGCGTGGGTCCGGCGCGGCCCAGACCCGCGCTGCGATGCCGCCTTCGAGCAACTCGACCAGTTGATCGACGACCGGGTTCTCCTGCATCGCATGGCGGTCGTGGGTGCGCAGGTCGTGGAAGACGACGTCGTGCAGCGCGACCTGGTCGAGATATCCTTCGACCGCGCTCTGCACCCAGGCGCGCAGGCGTGCCGGCCAATCGTTGGGCCGGCAGCGGTCCATGGCCTCGTGGAGACGGACGCGAAAGCCCTCGACGAAACGCTGCTGCAAGGCCAGCAGCACATGCTCGCGGCTGGCGAAGTGGTCGCGCAGCACGCGCAGTTCCAGGCCGGCGCCGGCGGCGATGTCGGCCAGGGCGACGCGCTCGGTGCCGCGCTCGACGAACAGGCGCGCGGCGACGTCCAGCAGCGCTTCGCGGGTCGGGGCGGCGGCCGCGGCGAAGGCGGGCTGGGGCAGAGCAAACGCTGACGGGGACGGCATCGACCGGCCTCAAATGAGAATGGCTCTCATCATATCCCAGGCCACGACGGCGCGGGCCGGCGAGACCGGCCATACCGCCTGACCGCATTCACCCGGGCGTCGCGATCCGAGCCGGCCGCGCGTCGCAGTTCGATCGTTCTGCATCGCTCGACGCGGCGGTCTGCGCGCCATGGATATTCGCTGGCGGAAAATTCGTTCGCTAAAGCGAAAATCGAAAGCGCCTCGATGCCGCGCGGCATCACAGGCGGATCGTGATTTCGAACCGCGTTGCGATACCGCGCGGATACCGATATTTCAGAGGCGCAAACGCGAAAAATCGCTGCGGCGAGAATATTCGCGCGATCTTGTCGCCTGTAGAAAAAGCTTCACATATTCGACTTGTGATCCGGCTCTCAACGGCGGCTTCGTAAATATTCGACTTGTGATCCGGCTCTCACCGATCTCGATGGACAGCGCCGGAGCGCTCAGGGATATTGAATCCGAAGCGGCAGCGAAGTGCGATGCGGATCGTCGCTGCCGCAGGCGAACCATATAAGAACTCAAGCCCGCCATCTGCGCGAATAGCGCAGCCAGCTGCTACGGACAGGGCTCAGCCCCGGCGCCAAGCGCCGCGGCGGCGACGTAGTTTTATTTCGAAACAAACATGGAGAGGGGGCCACTCGTAACGACGAGCTGGCCGCGGGATCGCGCGCGAAAACAACGCGTCGTCGGGCATCGCGCCCGCCGGCCGCTGACGGCGTGCGGCCAACGGCCGCCTCAAAGGATGCGCGCCATGAATGAATCCCACTCCCCCGCCCTGCCCCTGACCACCGCCCAGCGCGGACTGTGGGTCGGGCAGAAGATCGCCTCGGCCGAAGCCTCCATGAACATCGCCGAAGCCGTGGAGATTTGCGGCCCGGTCGATACCGAGCTGTTCCTGCGTGCACTGCGCCAATTCACCCGCGAAGCCGATGCCACCCGCGTGCGCATCGTCGAACACGGCGGCTTGCCGCGGCAGATCGTGCGCGAGGAATACGAAAGCGACTTCCCGTATTTCGACCTCAGCCTGGAAGCCGAACCGCGCGCGGCCGCGGAACGCTGGATGCAGGCCGAACTCGCCAAGCCGGTCGATTTCGTCCACGACCCGCTCTGGGTCAGCGCGCTGTTCAAGCTCGCCGACGACCGCTATTGCTGGTACCAGCGCGCCCATCACACGATCTACGACGGCTACAGCGGCGGCATGACCGTGCGCCGCATCAGCGAGTTGTACAGCGCCTACGTCGAAGGCCGCGAGCCCGAGCCCTGCGGCTACGGCTCGCTGGCGGCGCTGGTCGAAAGCGAAGCCGCCTATCGCGGTTCCGAACGTTTCCAGCGCGACCGCGCGTTCTGGCGCGAGCAACTGGCGGCCCTGCCCGAGGCGGTGACCTTGGCGCGCCGGCGCGTGCGCAACAACGGCGGCCTGCGCCGTGCGCGCGGCCTGCTCGACGACGCGGCGCGCACACGCCTGGTCGAGATCGCGCGCGACTGCGGGGTGAGCCTGCCGCAGGTGCTGATCGCGCTGATCGCCGCCTATTATCACCGCGCCACCGGCGCCCACGACCTGGTGTTCGGCATGCCGGTCACCGGCCGCGTCAATCACGCCCTGCGCAGCACCCCGGGCATGGTCGCCAACGTGGTCGCGATCCGTTTGGCGATGAGCCCGCAGACGACCATGCCGGAACTGTTCGCGCAGGTCTCGCGCGTGGTCAAGCAGGCGCTGCGCCACCAGCAGTATCGCTACGAAGACCTGCGCCGCGACCTCGGCCTGGTCAATCCCGACCAGCATCTGGCCTGGCTCGGCATCAACATCGAGCCCTTCGACTACGGCAGCTTCGGCGGCCAACGCGCGACCGGGCATAACCTGCACAACGGCTCGGCCGAAGACCTGACCGTGTTCGTTTACGACCGCGACGACGGCGAAGGCTTGAGCTTCGACCTCGATGCCAACCCGGCCCTGTACCCGGCCGCGGAGCTCGACGAACACCGGCGCCGCCTGATGCGGTTGATCGAATCGGTGTCGGCCGATCCGTCGCTGAGCCTCGGCGCCATCGACGTGCTCGGCGATCAAGAGCGCGAGCGCCTGCTGCTGGGCTGGAACGACACCGACGCACCGCTGCCGGACAGCACCGCGCTCGACCAGTTCGAGCAGCAGGCCGCGCGCACGCCCGATGCGGTCGCGGTGATCGCCGGCGACACCGTGCTGAGCTATCGCGAACTCGACCAGAGCAGCACCCGCCTGGCCCACCGCTTGATCGCGAAGGGCGTGCGCCCCGGCGACATCGTCGCCATCGCCCTGCCGCGCGACGAGGTGTTGATCGCGGCCCTGATCGCGGTGTGGAAAGCCGGCGCGGCCTATCTGCCGCTGGACCCGGAAGCGCCGGCCGAGCGCATCGCCCTGACCCTCGACGACGCCGCACCGAGCCTGCTGCTGACCACCTCGAACTTCGCCGAGGCCTTCGCCGGCCGCGCGCTGCCGCTGCTGTTCGCCCACGAGCAGGACGAGGCCTACGAGATCGACGTCGACGCCGTCCTGCCGCGCGCGCGCTTCGACGCCACCGCCTACCTGATCTACACCTCGGGCTCGACCGGCCGGCCCAAGGGCGTGGAAGTCACTCAGCGCAATCTCGGCAACTTTCTGCTCGCGACCCAGCGCCTGTTCGCGCCGACCGCGGCCGATCGATTCTTGGCCCAGACCACGGTCGCCTTCGACATCGCCTGCTTCGAGCTGTTCCTGCCGCTCAGCGTCGGCGCGCGCATCGTCGTGACCACCGCCGAGGTGGTGCGCAATCCGCTCGCGCTGGCCCGCTTGATCGCCGAGCACGGCCTCAACTTCGTCCAGGCCACGCCGTCGCTGTGGCGCATGCTGTTGGCCAACCCCGAGCTGCGTCTGGACGGCGTGCACGCGTTGTCGACCGGCGAAGCCTTGCCGCCGGAACTCGCCCAGCGTCTGGTCGCCGCGGCCGCGCGGGTGACCAATCTGTACGGGCCGACCGAGACCACGGTGTGGGCCAGCGCGATCGAGATCACGGCGGCCGACCTCGCCGACGGTGCGCCGCCGCCGATCGGCAAGCCACTGGCGAACACCCGCGCCTACGTGCTCGACACCACGCTGAGTCCGGTGCCGACCGGCAGCGTCGGCGAGCTCTACATCGGCGGCGCCTGCGTCGCCAAGGGCTATCTGGGCCGCGACGAGCTCACCGCCGAGCGCTTCATCGCCGATCCTTTCGCCGCCCGCCGAGCCGATCCGCTCAGCGCCACCGATGCGCGCCTGTACCGCACCGGCGACCTCGCGCGCTGGCGCGACGACGGCGTCATCGAATACCTGGGCCGCGCCGATCAGCAGGTCAAGATCCGCGGCCACCGGGTCGAGCTCGGCGAAATCGAAACCCATCTCGGCGCCGAAGAAACCGTAGCCGAGGCCGCGGTCGCCCTGCACAGCGACACCGCGGGGCACGCGCTGCTTGCCGCCTATCTGGTGCCCGCGACCGGCCTGCGCCTCGACAGCGACGGCCTGCGCCGCCGTCTCGCCGCCAAGCTGCCCGACCACATGGTGCCGAGCGTCTACGTCGAATTGGCGGCGCTGCCGCTGACGCCGAGCGGCAAACTCGACCGCAAGGCGCTGGCGCCGCCGGAACGCAGCCGCCAGGCTGCCTACGCCGCGCCGCGCAGCGAGATCGAACGCAAGCTGGTGGCGCTGTGGCAGCGGATCTTCGGCCTCGAACGCGTCGGCATCCACGACAACTTCTTCGAGCTCGGCGGCGATTCGCTGACCGCCGCCGAACTGGTCGCCGCCTTCCCGCAGCATTTCGGCAGCGAGCTGTCGCTCGGCGCCCTGTTCGAGGGCTCGACCATCGCCGGCCTAGCCGCGTATCTGGAACGCAGCGGCGGCGAGAACGATCCGCTCGGCGCGTTGCTGTCGCTGCGCCTGTCCGACCGCGAACGGCCGCTGTTCTGCATCCACCCGGTGACCGGCTTCAGCTGGTCCTACGCCGGCATGCTGCGCCACCTCGACGAGACCCTGCCGGTGTACGCCCTGCAGTCGCGCGGCCTGCGCGGCGGCGGCGCCCTGCCCGGCAGCATCGAGGAGATCGCCGCCGACTACATCGCGCAGATGCGCCGGATCCAGCCGCAGGGGCCGTACCGCCTGCTCGGCTGGTCGCTCGGCGGCCTGATCGGGCATGCCATCGCCGCGCAGTTGCAGCAGGTAGGCGAACGCATCGAACTGCTGGCGATGATGGATTCGTATCCGTTCGTGGCCGATGCCCACGACGCCCAGAGCGAGGCGCAACAGGCCGTGGCCGTGCTCAAATTCCTCGGCTTCCACCACCGCATCCGCGACAACCCGCCGCAGGACATGCGCAGCCTGGCCGACCTGCTGTGCCGCGAGTACGAGGTGTTCTCGATTCCGCTGGTGCAGGAAATCATGAAGGCCGACGCGCGCCTGATCGAGAACGTCACCGCGGTGACCCGCAACAACCTGATGCTGGCGCGGCGCTACCGCCCGGCGCCGATCGAGACCGACGTGGTGTTCTTCAACGCCGGCCTCAAGGAGCACGTCGACCTGGACGGCCTGCTGCATTACCACGCCGCGGCCTGGCAGCCCTTCATCGGCGGGCGCATCGAGATCCACGACGTCGACTGCCATCACCAGTCGATGCTCGAACCGCGCGCGGCCGCCCACATCGGCCGCGTGCTGCGCGAGCGGCTGGACTCGCGGCCGCTGCCTTCCCCGCCACCGACGCCGGCCGCGCTCGCGGTCGCGTACTCGTAAGGAGACGCTCCGTGTCCGATGCCATCGTCATCTTCACCGTCGGCACCCAAGGCGACGCGCGTCCCTGCGTCGCCCTCGGCGTGGCCCTGCGCCAGGCCGGCCACCGGGTCCGCATCGTCACCAGCGACAACTTCGCCGGCATGGTGCGCGAGGCGGGGCTGGAGTTCTTCGCCCTCAGCGCCGACTTCAGCGATCTGCTGACCAACAACCCCGAGACCGTCGACAAGGCGCTCAACCCCTTGTTCCTGGTCAAGCACACGCGCGAGAAATTCGCCTCGATGGCCGCGACCTGGGTGCGCGAGACCCGCCCGGCCTGCGAGGGCGCCGCGCTGTTGATCGGCAACGGCATCGCGACCCAGTTGGCGAAGGCGCTCGGCGAGGCCGAGGGCATCGCCTTCGTGCAGGCGCAGTTGCAACCGTTCACGCCCTCGCGCGAACTCTCGCCGCTGGCATTCTGGTCGAAGGCGCGGTTCCCGGGCGCGGTCAACCTGGGCCTGTACCAACTCATGAAATTGTTGGCCTGGTACACCCTCAAGCCCGCGGTCAACGACGTGATCCGCCCGCAACTCGGCCTGCCGCGCTATCCCTGGTACGGCCCTTATTTCGAGCGCGATCGCTTGCGCAAACGCGTGCTGTACGGCTACAGCCGCCACATCCTGCCGCGCCCGAGCGACTGGCCCGAAGAAGCCCGCGTCACCGGCGGCTGGTTCCTCGACCAGGCCGAGCAGTGGCAGCCCCCGCAGGCGCTGCAGGACTTCCTCGACGAGGGCGAGAAACCGATCTACATCGGCTTCGGCAGCATGCTGGCGAACAACGCCGAGGCCTTCACCGCGACCGTGCTCGAGGCCGCGCGCATGAGCGGTCGCCGCGCGGTGCTCGCGACCGGCTGGGGCGGCCTGCGCGGCGAACCCGGGCGCCGCGACGAGCGCACCTACGTGATCGACAACGCGCCGCACGACTGGCTGTTCCCGCGCATGGCCCTGGCCATGCATCACGGCGGCGCCGGCACCACCGCGGCCGCGGCGCGCGCCGGCATCCCTTCGGTGTTCGTGCCGTTCTTCGGCGATCAACCGTTCTGGGCGCGGCGCATGCACGAACTGGGCGCGGCGCCGCCGGCCCTGGACCGCGTGAGCGTGACCGCGACGCAGATGGCGCAGGCGATCGGCGCCGGGCTGCAGGCGCCGATGGTGCAGGCCGCCGCGCAACTCGGCCAACGCATCCGCGCCGAGGAAGGCGGCGCGACCGCGGTGCGCGCGTTGGCCGAGTGGGGGCTGTTGCCGGCCGCGTCGGGCCCGGCCGCGCAGGCCGCATCGGCGAAGGAAACACCGGCGCGGCTGCGCGCGGTGGAAGCCTTGGAGGCCTGAGGCGCGGCCCATCGGCGTCGGCCTCGCGGCCCGCCGCCCTCATCCGGCCCTGCGGGCCACCTTCTCCCGCAAACGGGAGAAGGAAGGCGCCGTCGCCGTCGCGAGCGCCTGAAGCCACAAGGCGAGGCGTTCGCAGAGGCGGGCCCGGCTTGCGACGGGCTCCCCACGGCGCCGACCAGCCATCGCAACCTGCAAGACGCGCTTCGGCGAGAATGAGCGGCTGATCGCGCGATGTTCTCGTCGCGCCTCAAACCGCCGAGGCGTCCTCCATGAAAAGCACCGATGTCGAACTCGAGCGCCTGCGCATCCGCCGCGAAGCGCGCCGCGCCGCGCTCGCCGCCGACACCCGCGTCGCGGTCGAACGCGAGGGCCGCGCCGTCTGCCTGTCCGGCGGCGGTTATCGCGCCGCGCTGTTCCACCTCGGCGCCTTGTTGCGGCTGCACGAGAGCGGATTGCTGGCCGGGGTGACCCTGTTCAGCTCGGTCTCGGGCGGCAGCATCGTCTCGGCCTGGCTCGCCTGCCGCTATCTCGACACCCGCCTCGACGGCGAAGCCTTCGCTGCCTGGAGCGACCGCATCGATTTCCGCGCGGTGGTGGTCGAGCCGTTCCGCGCCGTCGTCGCCCGCGACATCCGCACCGCGCCCGTGCTCGCCACCGTCGCCTACAACTGGCTCTGGCCCTCGCACCGCATCGCCCTGCTCGAGCGCCGCTATGCCGAAGTCTTCGGCGAACGCACGCTCGACCAATTGCCCGAATCGCCGGCCTTCGTGTTCTGCGCGACCGATCTGACCTTCGGGGTGAACTGGGAGTTCTCGCGACGCCGCGTCGGCGACTACCTCGCCGGCTATCTGCGCGACGGCGCACGGCGCGTCGGCCTGGCCTGCGCGGTGGCCGCGTCCTCATCGTTTCCGCCGGTGTTCGGCCCGGTCCGCTTCGACACCGAAGCCGGCGATTACCAGGGCGGTCACTACCAGGGCGACGACGGCGACGAACTGCGCGCACGCATCGAGCTCAGCGACGGCGGTGTCTACGACAACCTCGCCACCGAGCCGGCGCTGCGCCGTTACCGCGAGATGCTGGTGTCCGACGCCGGCGGCCCGTTCGCGTTCGAGACCCGGCGCTGGTGGCTGCAGCGGCTGCTGCGCTACACCCAGGTCGTCGGCAATCAAGCCGAGGCCCTGCGCAAGCGGCTGTTCTTCGGCCAGGCCGAGAGCGGTTCGCTGACCGGCGTGTACTGGAGCTTGAACGGCTCGCGCGACGAAGGCGCCGACGGCTACAGCCCGGCGCTGGTGCGCGAGGTGATCGGCCGGTTCCGCACCGATCTGGATCGCTTCCTCGATCCGGAGTTCGAGGTTTTGGTCAATCACGGCTACTTCGCTGCCGTCGACGCGATGTGGCGGCAGAACGGCTGGCATCCCGACAGCACCCAGAGCGCGAATTGGCCGTATCCGCAGCGCGCCGACGAGAGCGAAGTCCGGCGTCTGTTGCGCCACAGCCACCGGCGCGTGCTGCACCGGCGCTGGTGGGGCGCGAGCTGAGCCGATCGCGTTCGGCGCGCCCCCTCAAGCAGAGGCCGTGGCTCCACGCTCGCACGGCGCGAACAGGTCCAGGCGTTTGCGATACACGGAAGTCTCGACCTGCATCAGGCCGAGCACCGAATGGAACAGGTTGTCCTGGCTGGCCGGCCGCCGTGCTTCGTTGCGCAGGCACCGCAGGTCGAGGCCGCGCGCGGTGCTGAAGCCCGGCGACATCCACATCACCATCGGCACCCGGGTCTGAGTCTTCGGCGCGATGGCGTACGGCACGCCGTGCAGGTACAGGCCGTTCTCGCCGAGCGACTCGCCGTGGTCGGACAGATAGATCAGCGCGGTGTCGCGACCGGCGTCGCCGGCCAGGTAACGGATCGTGCGGGCGAGGAATTCGTCGGTGGCCAACACCGCGTTGTCGTAGGCGTTGACGATCTGCTCGCGGCTGCAGCGCCCGAGCTCGTTGGTGTCGCAGGTCGGGGTGTAGCGGCGCAGGCGCTCGGGATAGCGACGGAAATAACTCGGCCCGTGATTGCCGAGCTGATGCAGCACCACCACCGCATCGCCGCCGCGCACGTCGAGGCGTTCGCGCAGGCCGCGCAACATGACCTCGTCGAAGCAGCGCTCGGCATCGCAGAAGGCCGGATCGCGGTCGTGCTCGAACGACTCGAACGCCAGGCCCTTGCAGACGTTCTTGCAGCCGGTCTGGTTGTCACGCCACAAGGTCTGGATGCCGGCGTATTCGAGCACGTTGAGCAACGACTCCGAGCCCTCGATGCGACGCTTGTCGTAATTCTCGCGGCCGTACGGCGAGAACATGCACGGCACCGACACCTCGGTGCTGCTGCCGCAGGCAGTCATGTCGGGGAAATTGATCGGCTGGATCCGCGCCAGCTCCGGCGTGGTCTGGCGCTGGTAACCGTTGAGGCCCCAGTTCTGCGCGCGCACGGTCTCACCGACCACCAGCACCAGCAGGCGCGGCTTGGCCCCGGGCGCGCGGGCACCGACGCGTGCGTCGGTGCCGATCGGCGCGCGTCCGCGCACCCGCGAAGCCGAGTCGTCCAGCGCGACCCGCGCCAGCGAGACCAGATAATTCGCCGGCGTCACCAGGTGGCGGATCTCCTTGTGATTGCGCATCAGCGCCGATACGTCCTGGAACGACAGCATCAGCGCCAGCACGCCGACCGCGAGCGCGGCCGACAGCGTGCCCAGGCGCACCAGCACGGCGCGCCCGAGCGGCCGCGGTTTCAGCTTCACCCGCCACAGCAGCAGCGACGGCAGCACGCCGTACAGCAGCATCGGCAGGATCAGACCGGCACTGAGCAGTTCGCCGGATTCTTTGCCGTCGGACTGCAGCACGTTGCGCACCATGCCGGTGTCGAGGTACACGCCGTACTGGCTCATGAAATGCGCGGCGGCGGCGGTGATCAACAACAGGAGAGTCAGCAGCGGCTTCACCGTCCAACGGTTCAACAGCATCCCGAGCAGAAGCAGAGTGATCGCGACGATCGCCACGAACATGCAGGCGGCGATCCAGGCGCCGTCGCCGGCGCTCAGCGCCCCGGCGGCCGAAGCCGCGTGCCAGAACGCGCCGTTGGCGAACACCGCGAAGAACAGACTCGCGGCCAGGGCGATGCTCTCGACGCTGGCCTCGGGCCGGTAAGCGAACCAGGCCGGCCAACGCAGCCGCGAACGGACGATCGCGTTCATCGGCCGGCCCCCGGCGCCAACGGCAAGGCGACCGCCGCGGGCGCCGCGCGCTTGAGCGGCGCCATCGCCAGGTACAGCGTCAGCGCCGCCGACCAGGCGATGCCGAGGGTCCACAGATCGTGCGAAAGAAAGTGCGCGCCGCGCAGCTGTTGCGCAAAACCGAACAGCAAACCGAGGCCGAGGCCGACCGACAGCCCGAGCCAACGCAGCCGCGGCTGCACGGCCAGGAAGAAGAAGTACAAGGCGACCCAGGCATAACCCGCGCTGGCATGGCCGGCCGGAAAACAGCGTCCGCGCGCCAGCCCCGACGGGCGCTGGGACAACAGGCCGAAGAACTCGTTGGCGCCGCCGTAGCGGCTCAAGTCCCAGGGGCAATCCATGTCGGTGAGCGACTTCAGCGCCGACACCAGCGCGATCGCCAGCACGGTCGACAGCAACAGATACGCCAGCGGCCGCCGCCATTCGCTCAAGCCCGGGCTCAGGCGCGCGACGAGCCACGATGCGAGCACGCCGAACCAGGCCGCGGTGCTGGCGTCGCGGCCGAAACGATGGACCAGATGCTCGGTCAGATAGGCGTTCTGCAACGCCCAACGCCCGCCTTGCCAGGCATACAAACGGTCGGCCAGCCAGAAGTCGCCGCCCGTCGTCGCCCAGGCCGTCACGGCGAACCAGAGCAGCAGCGGCGCGGCGAGATGCGTCCGCAGGAAACGGCGATGCGACGGGTAATACCGCGGCGAGAGCGCGGAACGGGCGAGGAAATAGGCGGAGGGGTTCATCGACGGCGGCGGGCTCGCAGGGCGGCGAAGGCGGTCCCGCGATGGGATCGGCCGGACCGGCGGCGATCATCGAAGCGCCGCTGTCGGAGAGCGGTCGGAGCCAGGTTCGCGCTTCGTTAAAGCGCAGCCGATGGCGCAGGCCGCAACCGCCGGCGTTCAGCTGCCGGCGTGGGCGGCGGCGTGCTTTGCGAGGCGCTCCGACATCGCTCCGACGCGACCTGGGCGACCCTGGCGGTTTGGTCCAGTGGTTTGGTCCGGTGGTTTGGCGGTGGTTTGGCGGTGGTTTGGGCCCGGCGCCCGGGCCAGGTCGGGCCGATCACGGCCGGCGGCGGCCACGGGCCGCGCCGGTGCGAATCGGGCACTATCGCAACGAGCCGCGAACGGCGGCGGGAGATTCGGCGCATGCGCCTGTTGGTGGTGGAAGACAATCGCAGCCTGGTCGCCAACCTCTTCGATTATTTCGAGGCGCGCGGCTACACCCTGGATGCCGCGCCCGACGGCCCGACCGGCCTGCACCTGGCGGTGACCCAACATTACGATGCGATCGTGCTGGACTGGATGTTGCCGCGCCTGGACGGGCGCGAGGTGCTGCGCTGCCTGCGCGAGGAAGCCGGTTCCGACGTGCCGGTGCTCATGCTGACCGCGCGCGACGAACTGCCCGACAAGATCGCCGGCTTCCGCGCCGGCGCCGACGACTACCTGACCAAGCCCTTCGCCCTGCCCGAACTCGAAGTGCGCCTGGAAGCGTTGGCCGCGCGCGCAGCCGGACGCGGCCGCAGCCGGGTGCTGCAACTGGCCGATCTCAAACTCGACCTGACCACCCTGGAAGTCAGCCGCGGCGGGCGCGCGCTGCACCTGTATCCGGCCTGCCGCAAATTGCTCGAAGTGTTGATGCAGTCGAGCCCGGCCGCGGTCACCCGCGAACGCCTCGAACATGCCTTGTGGGGCGACAGCCCGCCCGACGGCGACATGCTGCGCTCGCATATCTACGAACTGCGCCGCGCCGTCGACGGCCCTTATCCGGTCAAGCTGATCCAGACCCTGCCGCGCGTCGGTTATCGCATCGCCGTGCCGGCCGCCGAGCGCGACAACGATGCCCACGCCGACTGAATTCAACGGGCCCGCCGCCGGGACCGCAGGCGCTCGCGGCGGATTCCGTTCGAGCCTGCAGCGCCGCATCCTGCTCGGCGTGCTCGGCTATACCGCGTTGCTGTCGATCGCGGTGGTGGTGCAGGGGTTCGTCGTCAACGAGCACGCCGAACATCTGGTGTGGACTTCGCTGATGGATTCCGAGCTCGATCACTTCATCGAGCGCCGCCGGATCGAACCCGACTATCGCTGGATCGACACCGAATCGCTGAGCCTCTACGACAGCCGCGGCGACCGCCCGATCCCGGCCGACCTGCAGGCGCTCGGCCCCGGCGTGCACGACGACATCCTGGTCGACGGCGGCGAGCGCGTGGTGATGGTGCGCGACGTCGACGGCGGACGCCTGACCCTGTCGCTCGACATCACCGACATGGAGCACAGCGAATTCGACATGGCGCTGACCATCGCCGGCGCGGCACTGACGACCTTGCTGCTGCTGGCGGTGATGATCGCCTGGGGCGTGCACCGCCTGGTGCGCCCGCTCAGCCACATGGCCCAGCGCATCGGCGGCCTGCAGCCCGATCGCGCCGGCCAGCGCATCGAGGTGCCTGAAGCGGCGAGTTCGGAACTGGTGGTGATCGCCGATGCGGTCAACGACTACCTCGAACGCAACGACCGCTTCGTCGAACGCGAGCGCGCCTTCATCGACAGCGCCAGCCACGAACTGCGCACGCCGATCGCGGTGATCGCCGGTTCGACCGAACTCGCGCTCGAACAACGCGAACTGCCGCCGGGCGCGCAACTGCAGTTGGAACGGATCCGTCGCACCGCCCGCGACGTCGAGCAGCTGATTTCGCTGTTGCTGGTGCTCGCCAAGGACCCGCAGCGCCTGGCCGCGAGCGCCGACCGCGTCGCCCTGGATCAGTTGCTGCCGGAGATCGTCGAAGACCACCGTCACCTGACCCGCGACAAAGACCTGAGCCTGGCGCTGGCGCCGATGCCGCATTGCGAGATCGTCGCGCCGCTGCCGATCGTGCAGGCGGCGATCGGTAACCTGCTGCGCAACGCCATCGAGAACAGCGACCGCGGCGAGATCGCGATCCGCCTGTCCGCGGATGCGACCGTGATCATCGAAGACCCGGGCCACGGCATGACGCCGGAGGAGATCAGCGCGATCTACGCGCGCGTCGCGCGCGGCGGCCGCGAAGGCGGCGGCATCGGCCTGGACCTGATCTCGCGCCTGTGCGAGCACCTGGGCTGGAGCCTGCGTTTCGATGCCGCCGAACGCGGCACGCGCACCACGCTACGCTTGCGGCCGGATTGAACGGCAGCCGCTACGAATACCTCCAACCGTCATCCCCGCGAAGGCGGAGTGAATGGATGCTGCTCGCGAGCCACTGGCTCGCGCATCCACGAACGCCAGGGCGCTATGCGCCCTGGCCGGCTCGCAGAGACCTCAGGTGTTCCCGCACGAAAATCCGACTGCTCGACCACTCGCCATCGACACGTGGAAGTGCACGGTCGCGGCTCGCGCCGCTCCTGCCCTTGGCTGCGGGAAGTGATGCCGCCAGCCGGTCAGTGCCGCCGGTCTCACTCGTCCAGTTAATCGCCCGCAGCATCGTCCGCCGGCGGCGCCGGCAAAGCCCGCGCCGCTACCGCTACCGGTGCCGACAGCGACGCCGGCGCGGTGCGCTGGCGTTCGTAGGCGCGCGCGACTTCGGCGTGGCCGTACTTGCGTTCCAGGCGCTTGACGATGAAATGGCCGCGCGCCATGTCCTGATAGTGATTGGTGAACAGCATGTTCATCGTCGCCGCGGTGGCCGCGCCGATCACCGGCACCAGCTGCGCCGCGGTCTTCTCGCCGACGACCACGCCGAAGCGCGTGGCGACCACATCGACCAGCTTGCTCATCCACGCCGTGGCCTGCTTCTTGGCGTAGGCATGGGTGGCATGCTGGGCACCGCGCCGGCCGGCCAGCCCGGCCAGTTCCAGCCGGCCGACTTCGGCCAGGGCGGTACGCACGGCGTAGTAACCGGATGCGGACGCATCGTCCTCGTCGCTGCCGCCGCCGAAGGCGAACACTTCCACGCACGCGGCCTGCACCTCGGGATCGGACAGCGAGAACCCCTCGCTGCGGGCGATGTCGGCGACCGCGCGCATCATCACCACGGTCGACACCGGAAGCTCCGCGGCCAGCCCGGCCGCGCCGAAGAAACCGCCGACCGCACCGACCGCGCCGGCGACGAGCTTGTGGCTCTTGGTCGAGGAGGCCTTGCTCGGCTGATCCTTGACCGTCCACAGCGCCGCCGCGGCCGCCTTGTGCAGGGCCCCATGCACGATGTTCTGGATCCTGCGGCTGACGAAGCCGGGCAGCTTGGACATGCCGAACTCGATCGGCGCGCCGACGAAGGCGGTCATGCGCGCGGTGATCGACGGGGTTTCCAGCAGCGCCACCGCGCGCTTGAGATCGGCCGCGTCGGCGGTGTCGTCGAAGATGTCCTGGCCCTGCTCCATTCGCTCTCGCTCCGTCTCGGCTTGTCGCTCGCTGCCGCGATCGGACGATCGCGGTAAGGCGAACATAGGGGCGCCGGCGCCGCGCAACAAGCCCGCGCCGGCGCGGCGTCAGTCCCGCGCCGGGATCGGCCGCACCATGCGTTCGAGCAGGTGCTCGACGATCCGCTCGGGTTCGAGGCAGCGGCCGGTGTGCACCGGCGACATCTGGATGATCGAGCTGCGCTTGGCGGTGAGCCAGTGGAAACGCGCCCGCGCCGGCAACTGGCCGATCGGGCCGGCATCGCGGCCGCCGCGGCAGATGCGTTCGATCGCCTGCAGGTGCAATCGCACCGCCTCGATGTCGACACCGGGGTCGAGCGCACGCAGCCGCGCCGCATCGAGTTCGATCCCGGCAACCAGCAGACTGGAACCCGGACACGAGACCAGCACGCCGACGTTGACGAACTCTTCGCGTTCGACCCGCGGCACCACGCGGATCACCGCATAGTCATACGGAGAGCGAGCGGGCATGGATCGCCTCCTCCACGAATGCGCGCGGCGCTTGCACGCGGCGGTTCAGATAATCGGCATAGGCCTGTCGGTGCGCGGCTGCATCGGCGAAGCCGGGTTCGTCGGTCAGCCAACTGTCGGGCACCAGCTCGACGATGGACCGCACCAGCGCGGGCGTGACCGCCGCGGCCATCGCCGCGTCGACTTCGGCGATGTCGCTGGCGAACGGCAGCAGCACATGGTCCTTGACCGGCGCGAAGCGGCTGCCCGCGGCGTTGCCGGCGTTGGCCCAGTCGTGATGGAAGTACAGGGCGGCGCCGTGATCGATCAGGGTCAGGCGGCGATGCCACAGCAACATGTTGGTGTTGCGCGCGGTGCGGTCGACATTGGTGACGAAGGCGTCGAACCAGGCGATGCGCGAGGCCAGCTCGTCGCTCGGACGGTCGACCAGCGGATCGTAGTTGACCGAACCGGGCAGGTAGTCGAGCGCGAGGTTGAGACCGGCGCTGGCGCGGATCAGGTGCTGGATCTCCGGATCGGGCTCGGTGCGGGCCATGTCGGCGTCGAGCTCGATCAGGACGATTTCCGGCACCGGCAGTTCCAGCCGGCGCGCGAGCTCGCCGGCGACGATCTCGGCGATCAGGGCCTTGCGGCCCTGGCCGGCGCCGCGGAATTTCATCACGTACAGGCCGTCGTCGTCGGCTTCGACGACGGCCGGCAGCGAGCCGCCTTCGCGCAGCGGCGTGACGTAACGGGTGGCGCAGACGGTCCTCAACACGGACGTTCCATTGCGGTCGGCTCGGCGGTGACGGGCGATCGCGGCGATGCGCGATCAGGCCGCCCACCTTAGGTCGAGCGAGGCCAAAAGCAAAATCCGCGGTTCGGATTCGCCACCGAAGGCCGCCTCCGCCGTCTCAAGCCGCCTTGCGCGTTTCGCCCTGGCGCGACAGACGCTCGACCAGCGCATCGACCTCGGCTTCGGCGCTTTCGATCGAGCAGCGCAGGTCCTCACCGCCGAACTCGTCGTACTCGATGGCCACGCCGTGCGCGTCGGTGATGCCCATGTAACCCATCGGCGTCAGCACCGAGGGTTCGACGTGGTTGATCGACTCCAGGCGTTCGCCCTTGCCGTAACCGTAGTCGCCGCGCGAGCTGAGCAGGACCAGGCGCTTGCCGGCATCGGCCAGCATCGGCCAGTACGGCTCGCCTTCGCGCGAACGGTCGAAGCCGAAGGTGCGGCCGACCCGGACGACGTTGTCGATCCAGGCCTTGAGCGGGGCCGGCACGCCGAAGTTGTACATCGGCACGCCGATCACGATCAGGTCGGCGGCGATCAGCTCGTCGATCAAGGCATCGCTTTCGGCCAGCACCTCGTGCATCCAGTCCTCGCGCTGCGCGAGCGGGGTGAAGGCGGCATGGATCCAGCGGCCGCTGACCGGGGTCGGCGGGGCGACGCCGACATCGCGCTGAACGATGGCGTCGTCAGGATGGCGCTCGCGCCAGCGGCGCACGAAGCGGGCGCTGAGGCGGCGGCTGTGCGAGCCGTGGGCCGCGGCGTCGGAGGCGTGCGGGCGGGCGCTGGAATCGATATGCAGGAGTCGGGTCATGGCGGTTCTCGTGGCGGGCCGATGGATGAGCCCTGATCATGTTCAGGCCGGAGTGGCGCTGGCTGCCGCCATGTTGATCCCGCCTTACGAACCCGACAAACTCCGATTACTCAGCCGATAAGAGAATTTTTCTCATCCATGTCCGGACGCCGCCTGCCCCCGCTCGGTTCCCTGCGCGCCTTCGAGGCGGCAGCGCGCCTGCACAGTTTCAAGCGCGCCGCCGAGGAGCTGTCGGTCACCCCCACCGCGATCAGCCACCAGATCCGTGCGCTGGAAGCGCAGATCGGCGTGCGTTTGTTCGAGCGCCAGACCCGCAAGGTGGCGCTGACCGCCGAAGCGGCCGCGCTGTATCCGGTGCTGCGCGACGGCTTCGACGCCTTCGCCGAGGCGATCGCGGCGATCGCGGCGCGGCGCCAGCGGCGCGCCCTGACCTTGTCCGCGCCGCTGTCGTTCACCGCCAAATGGCTGGTGCCGCGAGTGGCCTCGTTCCGTGCCGCCTACCCCGATCTCGATCTGCGTCTGCACGCCTCCGACGACCCGGTCGACCTGCATGGCGGCATCGCCGATGCGGCGATCCGCTACGGCCGCGGCCCCTATCCGGGACTGGTCGCCGAACGCCTGATCGAGAACCGCTTCGCTCCGCTATGCAGCCCGCGCCTGGGCCTGCGCCGTCCCGAAGACCTGCGCGCGCAGTCGCTGCTGCATTCGGAATGGCGGCATCCGACCGAGGACACGCCGACTTGGCAAGCCTGGTGCGCGCGCGCCGGCCTGGCCGGGCTCGATGTCGAGGCCGGCCTGCGTTTCACCGACGAAAGCCATGCGATCCAGGCGGCGATCGCCGGCCACGGCGTGGCCCTGCTGAGTCTGGCGCTGGTCGCCGACGATCTCGCCGCCGGCACGCTGGTGCAGCCCTTCGGCCCGGCGCTCGACGGCTATCCGCATTGGCTGCTACGGCCGGATACGCCGCCGAGCGAGGAAGTGCTGGCGCTGCGCGATTGGCTGCGCAGCGAGGCGAAGGTCGAAAGCGCGCCCGCGGGCTGAGACCGCGGACGGCACATCGGAACGCGCCCGATCGCCTCAGGCCGCAGCGATCCGCGCCGCCTGATAACGCTGCTCCTGGGTCAGCCCGCCATAGCCGTAGGCCGCGGCGCGCGCATCGATGACGTGGATGTAGGAGGTCTCGTGCACCTCGCCGATCAGTGCCGACAGCTCCGCATGCATCCGCTGCAGATAGCGCGCCTTCTCGGCCTTGGTGTTGGTCTCGTCGGTGATGCTGATATCGAGATGAAAGGCGTTGCGCCCCCACTGCGCCAGCGAACGACCGTCGATGAACCAATGCGGGCGGTCCACGTAGTGGATCGCGACCGCGACCAACTCGCGGGGCTTACCGAGAATCTCGACGGTCAGATCGGCGACCACCGCCGCGGCGCGGCGGCTGAGCTCGGCATCGGGGGTTCCGGAGAGTTGCAGGTTGATGTGCGGCATGGCGGCGTTCCTGTGAGGGCCGAGACGGTTCGGCGTGATTCGATGGGCTCAGCTTAGGCTTGCGCCCGCCATCGGAATAGCGGGAAGATCCGGCCCTATCCATCGGATTCTCCGATGGCTAAAGGATCGCCATGAGCACCCTCGACCTGGAACAGCTGAAGGCCTTCGTCGCGGTCGCCGAGGCCGGCAGCATTTCCGGCGGCGCCGAACGCGTGTTCCGTTCGCAGTCGGCGGTCAGCGAACAGATCCAGAAACTCGAACGCGCGGCCGATACCGCCTTGCTGCTGCGTTCGCGCCACGGCGTCGTCCCGACCCCGGCCGGCGAACGCCTGATCGGCCACGCGCGGCAGATGCTCGCCCTGGGCGAATTGGCCTTGCACGATGTGCGCCGCGAGCTGCGCCGCACCGAAGTGCGGCTGGCGATCAGCGATTACTTCCGCCCAGACGAGATCGCCGACCTGTTGCGCCACCTCGCCCGCCACTGCCCGCAGTTGCAGATGCAGGTGACGATGGGCCAGAGCGCGGCGCTCGCGCAGGGCCATGCCGAGGGCGCGTTCGACCTGGCGCTGACGATGGAGGTCGAATCGATCGCGCGACCGCGCCGTCGCGCGACGCAGGGCGAGTTGCGGCGCGAACCGCTGGCCTGGGCAGCGGCGGCCGGACTGGATCTGCGCAATGAAGCGAGCTTGCCGCTGGTGCTGCTGCCGCAGAGCTGCAGCCTGCACCAGACCGCTTTACGTGTGCTGCAACGACAGCGCGTCGGCCATCGCATCGCCCATCTCGGCAGCGGCGTGGCCGGCGTGCAGGCAGCCTTGCGTGCGGGCCTGGGCGTGGGTTGCCTCAATGCCTCGGCGATCGGCGAGGACCTGATGGTCGCGCGTTCGAGCCGGCTGCCGGCCTTGCCGTCCTGCGTATTCCGACTGTTGCCGCCGCCGGCCGATGCGAACCCGGCCCTGCGCGAAGCCGGCGAGGCCCTGCAGGCGTATTTCGCCTGAGCGAAGAAAAGCGGCACGCGCTTTCAGGGCAGGAACGACGCAAGCCGCGACCGCGGCGCATCCGATCGCGCCGATAGCAGCGCGAATCGCGGCACGCATGCATCCAGATATCGTGATTACGCCGCGCGCCGGATATGGCGGTCGCGGCTTACGCCGCTCCTACAAAGGCAGCGGGTGTAGGAGCGAGGTGAGTCGCGACCGCGATGCATCCGATCGCGCCAAAACCGCCACGCAAGGCAGGGCGGCAATGCATGCAGACCTCGTTGTTACGCCGCACGTCGCATAGCGCGGTCGCGGCTGGCGCCGCTCCTACCCCTTGGAGCCTTCGGCCACGCTTACGCGCTCAAAGCGCATCGCGCGCCGGCAGGGTCCAATCGATCGGGCCCTTGCCGTGGCGCGACAGGTACTCGTTGGCGGTCGAGAAATGCCCGCAGCCCATGAAACCGCGATGCGCGGACAAGGGCGAGGGGTGCGGCGCCTTCAACACGCGATGGCGGCCGGCGTCGATGACCTTGCCCTTGGCCTGGGCATAGCTGCCCCAAAGCAGGAACACCAGGCCCTCGCGTTCGCGATTGAGGGTGTCGACGACGTGGTCGGTGAAGCCTTCCCAGCCCTTGCCCTGATGCGCGCCGGCGCGGCCTTCCTCGACCGTCAGCACGGCGTTGAGCAGCAACACACCGCGTTGCGCCCACGGCAGCAGGCAGCCGTGATCGGGCCGGGCGATGCCGAGGTCGCGCTGGATTTCCTTGAAGATGTTGTCGAGCGACGGCGGCACCGGCACGCCGGGCTGGACCGAGAAACACAGCCCGTGCGCCTGGCCATAACCGTGGTACGGGTCCTGGCCGAGGATGACGACCTTGACCTGCTCGAACGGCGTAGCGTCGAAGGCCGAGAAAATCTGCGCGCCGGGCGGGAAGATCCGCGCGCCGGCCGCCTTGCGCTCGCGCAGGAAGCGCGACAGCGACTGCATGTCCTCGCGCGCGAACCAGTCGCCGACGCGGGCTTTCCAGGAGGCTTCGAGCTTGGGCTCGCGATCGACGTCGTTCATGCCGGCAACGCCGTCGGCTCGAGCCGCGACAGGCGCAACTGGAACAGGGTCTTGGTCACCAGCAGGCGCTCCTCGATCGGCTTGAGCACCAGGTCGTTGGCGCCGGCGCGCAGCAGCTCGCTCTGGTTGTCGCGGTTGGCGTCGCCGGTCATCACCAACACCGGCAGACGGCGCTTGCCGTAAGCGAAGTCGTTACGCAGCCGGGCGAGCAGATCCTTGCCGCCGAGCTCGCCCTTCAGATACACGTCGGTCAGCACCAGGTCGGCGCCGGCATCGCCGCCGGCCGCGCCGCTGGCGCGGTGCGCCTCGAGATGTTCGAGCGCTTCCTCCACGCCGATGAAGTGCAGCACCTGCAGGGCGTGGCGCTCGAGCATGCGCTTGGTCGCCACCGCGACCACGCGGCTGTCTTCGACGTAGAGCACGCGCGCGCCGGGAATCGGCTGCGGCTGCACATAGCCGCGGATGAACTCGGCCAGGGCGTTCGGGCCGAGCGCCTTGTCGAAATAATCGGTGACGTCTTCGGTGAAGCGGCGCGCTTCCAGATGCGCCTGGGCATCGCCGGAGACCACGATCACCGGCACATAGGCCTGGGCCGCGGCTTCGCGCACGGCGCGCGCCAGGGCGATGCCGTCGCCGTCGGGCAGGACCAGGGCGGTGGTGACCAGATCGACCTCGCCGTGGTCGAGGGCGACGCGCGCCTCGATGATGCTGCCGCATTGGACGATGCGGGTGTTCGGCAGCTCGCGCATCAGCACGTCGGCGATGAGCTTGCGCACCAGCTTGGAGCCGTCGACCACCATCACCCGCGGTGCGGTGTTTTCGAAGTGACGTAGATTCTGGCTTTGCATATCAGGAACGGTACCGTGTCGGCGACGCAGGGCCGACGCCCGAGGGCATCGACGCCAAGCGCACAGGCGGGGGAACCCGATTCTAGGCGGAAGCGGCCGCCGAATCCGAGTCTCAAGCAACATCCTGACAACCGCGCGACAAGGCGCGGACCGCTCAGCCTTGGCCGGAGCGGTTCTGGCGCAGGTAGTGGCCGGTCACGAAACCGGCGCCGAGCCAGCCCAGCACGGCCGCACCGGCCAGGATCGCCAAGGCCTGCGGCAGGTCGAAGCCCTGCAGCTCGAAATGACTGCCGTAACTCGTGGCCAGGGCCGTCAGCGGTTCGCGCAGGGTGCGGTCGGCCGCGGTCAGCAGGGCCAGCGCGACTGCGCCGGCGGCCAGGCCGTAGCAGGCACCGAGGTACAGGAAGGGCCGGCGGATGAAACCGTCGGTGGCGCCGAGCAATTGCAGCACCCCGATTTCTTCGCGCCGCGACTGGATGTCCAGGCGCACGGTGTTGCCGACCACCAGCAGGGCGCCCAGGCCCAGCATCGCCGCGAGCAACCAGGCCAGGCGGATGCCGAACCGCAGCCAGCCGTCGAGGCGCTGGCGCCAACCGGCGTCGTGCTGGACCACGTCGGTCTCGGCCAGGGTGCCGAGCGATTCGGCCAGGGCCAGTTCGTCGCCTTTCGGCGTCACCAGCAACAGGCTGGGCAACGGATTGCCTTCGATCGCGCTCAGGCTGTCGCCGAGGCCGCTCTTCTCGCGCAGATCGGCCAGGCCCTGCTCGGGCGTGCGCAGCTCGATGGCGCCGATCTCCGGCCGCGCGCGCAGCTCTTCGGCGAGGGCGCGGGCGCGTTCGAGCTTGATCTCGGGCTTGAGGAACAGGCTGATCTGGCGCGACTGCTGCACTTCGCCGGCGAAGCGTTCGATGTTGCTCAGCGCCGCCCACAGGCCGAGCGGCAGGGCCAGGGCGACCGCCATCACCCCGATCGTCAGCAACGCCGCCCAGGGCTTGCTCAGCAATCGGCCGACGCTGGCGACCAGGCTGTAGAGGTGATGATCGAACCACACCCCCAAGCGCGACTGCACCGCCGACTCGACTGCGAGGTCGTCGTCGTGCGATGCCGGGACCTCGATGCGGGAAGGCGCCCCGCCATGGGAAGACTCTGGGGTCGGAAAGGAACTCATTCGGCCAGGTCCTCGGGCGCGATGTCGTCGACCAGGCGGCCCTGGTTGAGCACCAGCACGCGCTTCTTCATGCGCTTGACCAGGGCCAGGTCGTGGCTGGCGACGAGCACGCTGGTGCCGCGCTCGGGCAGCGACTGGAACAGGGTCATGATTTCCGCCGACAGGGTCGGGTCGAGGTTGCCGGTGGGTTCGTCGGCCACCAACAACCGAGGCTCGCCGATGATCGCCCGGGCGATGCCCACGCGTTGCTGCTCGCCGGCCGACAGCTCGCCCGGCAGAGCCGAAGCGCGCGCACCCAGGCCGACCTTCTCCAGGGTCATGCGCACGCGCCGGCCGATGTCGGGGCGGCGCAGGCCGCGCAGCAACAGCGGCAGGGCGACGTTGTCGGCGACGCTGCGGTCGGCGAGCAGGCGGTGATCCTGGAACACCACGCCGATCTCGCGCCGATGCAGGGCGATGCGACGGCCGCCGACCTTAAGCAGGTTGCGCTCGCCGAAAAACACCGCGCCGCGGCTCGGGCGTTCGCTCAGATGGATGAGCTTGAGCAGGGTGCTTTTGCCGGCGCCGGAGTGGCCGGTGACGAACAGCATCTCGCCGGGAGCCACCTCGAAGCTGACTTCGCTGAGGGCCTCGTGCCCGCTGCTGTAGCGTTTGCTGACGTTGTCGAAGCGCAATACGGTCATGGCCGGAAGTATCGCAGAGCGAATCGCCGGAGACATCACGTTTCGGCCCCGGCGTTTGGCCTATGTTCTCGCTGCGGTCGTCGCGCGGCTTCGACGACGAATCGACGGCACCGACCGGCCTCGCAGGCCGGCCGGCACAGCACGACCGCAGCGGGCCCGATCTCGGCATAGCCGTCCGAGCCACCCGCGCGATGCCTTGCAGCACCTTGATCGTCCGACACAGGAAGCACCGCCGCCGGCCCCGATGGCCGGCGCGGACCGTCGTCGACTTCATCAAGGAGCACCACCATGCAAACGACCAAGGCCCACCTGGCACTCGCCCTGCTCGCCCTCGGCCTGTACGCGCAGAGCGCCCGCGCCGAGCAATACGACCCGCCGCTCAACGTCGCCACCCTGGCCTGCCCGGCCGGCTCGACCGGCTACGGCAACGCCCGTTTCATCGTGTTTCCCTCGTTCGGCAGCGCGCCGCCGAACTGGCGTTTGACGATCTGGTGCAGCGCCGGCGGCAGCGGCCGCCGCGGCCACTTCGAGCCCGGCAGCAGCGGCGTGTACACCACCTGGCCGTATGCCGGCGGCGCCTTCGGCATCGGCTGGCCGGCCTCGCCGAACTACAGCAATCAGCTGCAGTTGCTCGACATCGACATCGACGGCGATCTCGACGTGTTCCAACTCGTCGAGACCTCGGCCAATACCTGGTCGGTGTTCGTCAGCAGGACCCTGTGACGAAAGACCGCCGCGAACCTCGTCGAAGCGACGAGGTTCGCGTGCGGGCTCGACGGCAGGCGCGGGCCTGCCGTCGACGGATCGCTATGCGCTGATCAGTGCTGCGAACGCGGCGGACGCGCGACCAGCGACTTGAGCTTGCGGCCGATGCGGCCCAACAGCGAGGGCTTGGCCTCGCCGGCCGGCGCCGCGGCAGCCGCCGCGGGCTTGTGCACAGGCTTGTGCGCGGGCTTCGACGGCGCCGGCTTGGCGACCGCGCTCTCGCCCTGGCTCGCGGTCGGCGCGCCGTTGTCGGTCTCGGCGCCTTCGATACGACGGCCGCCGCGACGGCGACGGCGCTTGCGCGGTGCGCGCTCGCCCTCGATCGCCGGCACGCCGGTGGTCGCGGTCGCCTCGCCTTCCGGCTTGGGCTTGCGCGGCGGACGCGGCGCAGCTTCGACTGCCGCGGCGACACCGGCTTCGGCCGGCTTGGCCGCACCGGCCTCGACCGGCGCGCGTTCGCGACGCGGTGCGCCATCGCGACGGCCTTCGCTGCGCGGACCGCGGCTCGGGCCGGAACCGCTGCGGCTGCCGCTGCGGCCGCCGGCACCGCCGCCACGGCGCTGTTCGTCGGCGGCGCGCTGTTCGCGCGCTTCCTTGAAGATCGAACCGATGCTCTCGTTCTCTTCGCCTTCCTCGGCCGCCGGGATCTCGCGCGGCGTGCGCGGCAGGGCGATCAACAGTTCGGCGTCGACTGGCGCGGTCGGCAGCTTCTGTTCGATGTAGGCCTCGATGTCCGGCAGGCTCATCGCATAGCGTTCGCAGGCGAAGCTGATCGCGTCGCCCTCGGCGCCCAGGCGCGCGGTGCGGCCGATGCGGTGGACGTAGTCCTCGGCATCGAACGGCAGGTCGTAGTTGTAGACGTGGCTGACGCCGTCGATGTGCAGGCCGCGTGCGGCGACGTCGGTGGCGACCAGGATTTCGAGCTGGCCCTTCTGGAACTTGTTGAGCAGCGACTCGCGCTTCTTCTGCGGCACGTCGCCCGACAGCACGCCGACGCGGTAACCGCCGCGTTCGAGCGAACGCGCGACGCGCTCGACCCAGGCCTTGGTGTTGACGAACACCATCGTCCGCGCGCCTTCGCTGCGCGACAACAGGCCCAGCAACAGCGGCACCTTTTCCTCGTCGGCCGGGAAGTAGACCTTCTGGCGGACCTTGGCGGCGGTGATGAACTCGGTCTCGACGACGACCTTCTCGGGCTCGTTCATGTGCTCGTAGGCCAGCTCGAGCACGCGATGGCTCAAGGTCGCCGAGAACAGCAAGGTCTGGCGCTCGGTGCGGATCGGCATGCGCCGCAGCAGGAAGCGGATGTCCTTGATGAAGCCCAGGTCGAACATGCGGTCGGCTTCGTCGAGCACGCAGATCTCGCAGGCGTGCAGCGAGACGACCTTGTGCTGCTTGACGTAGTCGATCAGGCGGCCGGGCGTGGCGATGATGACGTCGGCGCCCTTCTGCAGCAGTTCGCGCTGCTTGTCGTAATCGACGCCGCCGTAGACCAGGGCGAACTTCAGGCCCAGGTCGGAGCCGAACTTGACCGCGTCCTTGTGGATCTGGATGGCCAGCTCGCGGGTCGGCGCCAGGATCAGCGCGCGCGGGTCTTCGGGCTTGCGCTCGGCCAGGGCCGGGCGGGTCAGCAGGCGGTTGATCACCGCGACCAGGAAGGCGAGGGTCTTGCCGGTGCCGGTCTGGGCCTGGCCGGCGACATCGCGCCCGGTCAGCGCCAACGGCAGGGTCAGCGCCTGGATCGGCGTGCAGCGCGAAAACCCGGCGGCCTCGAGGCCGGCCAACAGGCTCGGGTGCAGGTCGAACGAAGAAAAGGTGATATCGGTTAAAGGCTTGTCGCTCATGCTTCTCAGAGATCCGCGCGCACTGGGCGCAGTAGGTGGTCGCTTGCGTGGGTGGCGTCGGCGAAGCAGACTGCCGGGGCCGAGCCGGCGCCCGAGTTGAACTCTGAAGGCAGGCTCGATGAGACCGTGGCGCAGCCCTTGAAGGTGCCGCGTAACGCCCCAGTTTAGCGTAAGCCCCCGCCCGGCATGGCCCGCCCGGGGTTCCGTTCAAGAATAGCCCGTTCCGTACGGGCGAGTATCCCCGCAGGAGACCCCCGTGAGCGAAAAAGTTCTGCATGCTGGCGATTCCGACTTCGACGCCACCGTGCTGCAGTCGTCCGAACCCGTCCTCGTCGATTTCTGGGCGCCCTGGTGCGGCCCGTGCAAGGCCATCGGCCCGATCGTCGAACAGCTGGCCGACCAGTACGAAGGCAAGGCCAAGGTGGTCAAGGTCGACGTGCAGGAATTCCCGGCATTGGGCGTTCGCTACAACGTGCGCAGCATCCCCATGCTGTTGATGTTCAAGGACGGCCAGGTCCATTCGAGCCAGCTCGGCGCGCCGCCGAACATCAAGTCGCTGTTGACCCAGATGATCGACAAGGCCATCTGAGGCGGCCTGCTCTGAAGCGGCCCGCCATGTGAAGCCGCCTCGCTTACGCCCGCCCCGCGCGGGCGCAAGCGCTCCGGGCCTTGCCCGGTAACGTGAACGGCCCGGCTCGGGAAGCTTGCCGCCACGCAGCAGCAGTGCTAGTTTCGCAACACCCGGCGTCGGACCTCGCGTCCCACCCGCCGCACCCCGTCTGATACCCATCTATCAACCCACGTCCCTGACGTCCCGCTCGCCCGATGCGAGCGCTCGCCGCTTAGCGAGGAACCTCCGCTTGTCCGATAAGACCCCCGACGCTGGCGATACCGCCGAAAAGCGCGTGCGTAAGCCGCGCGTCAGCAAAGCCGCCGAGTCCGCTCCGGCCGCTGCCAGCGATGCCAGCCCCCTGATTCCTGCCGCTCGACCTGCCGCGCCTGCCGCGCCGTCCGTCGCGCCGCCTCCCGCCGCACCGGCTCCCGTGGCCGCCGCACCCCGCACTCCCGCCCCCGCACCTGCTCCGGCCGCCAGCGCCAGCGAGTCCGCCCCGGCCGCCTCCGGCGCCGAGAGCGCCGCGCCGCAAGGCCAAGGCAACGACCGCGGCAACCCGCAGTCGCAGCAGGGCCAGCAGCGCGACGGCGGTTTCGACAACCGCGGCGGCAACCGTCGCGACCGTTTCCGCAACCGCCGCGACCGCGACCGCAACAACCGCCCGCAGCAGCGCGACGAAGACGGCTCCTTCGACAACGGCAACGGCGAGAACTTCGTCCCGCGCCCGCACCCGCAGGTGCCCGAGGGCTTCCCGCAGTACTCGCTGGGCGACCTCAAGCGCATGCCGGCGCCGAAGCTGCTGGATCTGGCCGACCAGCTCAGCATCCAGGAAGGCGTCGCCCGCGCCCGCAAGCAGGACGTCATCTTCGCCCTGCTCAAGGTGCTGACCCGCCACGGCGAAGGCGTCGCCGCCGACGGCGTGCTGGAAATCCTGCCCGACGGCTTCGGCTTCCTGCGCGCGGCCGAGGCTTCCTACCTCGCCGGCCCAGACGACACCTACATCTCGCCGAGCCAGATCCGCCGCTTCAACCTGCGCACCGGCGACCATCTCTCGGGCCGCATCCGCTTCCCGAAGGACGGCGAGCGTTACTTCGCCCTGTCGGTGGTCGACAGCATCAACGGCGAGCCGTTGGAAGCGTCGAAGAACAAGGTCCTGTTCGAGAACCTGACCCCGCTGTTCCCGCGCCGCAAGTTCAAGCTCGAGCGCGGCGACGGCTCGACCGAAGACATCACCGGCCGCATCCTCGACCTGATGGCGCCGCAGGGCAAAGGCCAACGCGCTTTGATCGTCTCGCCGCCCAAGGCCGGCAAGACGATGATGATGCAGCAGGTCGCCACCGCGATCACCCACAACCATCCCGACGTGCACCTGATCGTGCTGCTGGTCGACGAGCGTCCGGAAGAAGTGACCGAAATGCAGCGCACCGTGCGCGGCGAAGTAGTCTCCTCGACCTTCGACGAACCGGCCGCGCGTCACGTCCAGGTCGCCGAGATGGTGATCGAGCGCGCCAAGCGCCTGGTCGAACACAAGAAGGACGTGGTGATCCTGCTCGACTCGATCACCCGCCTGGCCCGCGCCTACAACAACGTCGTGCCGAGTTCGGGCAAGGTGCTGTCGGGCGGCGTCGACGCCAACGCCCTGCACCGTCCGAAGCGCTTCTTCGGCGCCGCGCGTAATGTCGAAGAAGGCGGCTCGCTGACGATCATCGCCACCGCGCTGATCGACACCGGCAGCAAGATGGACGAGGTGATCTACGAAGAGTTCAAGGGCACCGGCAACTCGGAAGTCCACTTGAACCGCCGCATCGCCGAAAAGCGCGTGTACCCGGCCATCGACATCAACCGCTCCGGCACCCGCCGCGAGGATTTGCTGATCGAACCGGAACTGCTGCAGAAGATCTGGATCCTGCGCAAGCTGCTGCACGGCATGGACGAAATCGGCGCGATGGAATTCCTGCTCGACAAGATGAAGACGACCAAGTCGAACGACGAGTTCTTCAGTTCGATGAAGCGCTGAGTTTCACCGGCGCGGTAAAGAAAACGCCCCGCGATGCGGGGCGTTTTCGTTGGTGGGAGAGCGTTCTTGCGTTGGCAAGAGGCGTCAACGTTTTGGCATGGCGGTCGCGGCTTGCGCCGCTCCTACCCCAATGCGACACCGCTCCTCGGGTAGGAGCGGCGCGAGCCGCGACCACGCAGCCTCCGGGTCGCGACGAAACTACTGCCCCGCTTCTCCCACAGGCCGCATGCACGATCCGCATGCGGCCCGTGCGCGAACGAGCGCTTAGAACCCGCGCCCGCCGCCCTGGTTGACCTGCACCGTCGGCGCCTCGGCCGTGGCCATCGCGCGCGCGGCGAGCTGGCTGCTGGCTTCCACGCTCTGCTGCGAAGCCGCGGCGACGTCGAGAGTGACCATGCGCCGGCTCGGCGATTGCGGATCGCCCTGCACCGCGAACAGTTTGCTGCCGTCCTTGCTCGCCAGCAGATGATCGACCTGGGTCAGGCCGCCGTCGCGCATGGCCGGCACCAAGGCCGCGGCGAGGTTCTTCTGCTGCTGTTCGTTGAGCTTGCCCTGGCCCAGCTCGCTGCCCTGGACCTTGCCGAGCATTTCCTTGTACATGCCGTTGAGGGCGTTGGCGCCGCTGCTCAGGATCGCCGCCACCCGCAGGCCGTCCTCGACCGCGCCGCCGACCGGGTTGTTGTTGCGATTGGCGACGTCGCGCAGTTCCGGCGGCAACAGATACGTGCCGCGCTCGCGATCGCCGTCGCGATCGCGGACGTAGCGCTTCACGTCCTGCAGCTCCAGATCCATGAACTCCTTGGCCGAACCCTTGGCCGCCTGCGCCAACTGCATCGCCTCCTGCGTATTCAAACGGCCCAGGTCGCCACGGGCGAGCGTGTCGACCAGCGACTCGGGCTGCACCTTCTGCTTGAGGAAGGCGAGGAAACGCTCGCGGGTTTCCGGGTTCTGGCCGAGCCCGTCGAGGATGCGCGTCGCCGTCGACAAGGCATTGCCGGCATCGACCGGCATGCCGGCGATCTGCCGCAGCACGCCGTTCATGGCGCGCTTGGGCTCCATGCCTTCGGCGAACGGGAAGCGCTCGCGGAACTCGTCCCAACGCGGCGCCAGCAGGGCTTCGCGTGCGCGCTTGATCAACTCGAACGCGCCCGCGGCGAAGGCGACGATGGCGGCGCCCATCGGGGCGATGCCGATCAGGGTGCCGACCAGGCCGGCATTGCGCGCGCCCATCATCAGGGCGACGTTGCCGATGCCGCCGGCAAGCTTGAAGCCGCCGTCGAGCAGGTCGAACGCGGCGTCGACGCGATCGTCGGTGCGCAGCGCCTTGCCGGTGACCGGGTCGCGGCCGTTGAACACGCGACCGGCGTTCTGGCCGAGGGTCTTGACGCCAGCGGTCACGTCCTTGATCGCGCTGTAACGTTCCAGCAGTTTCGCCGCTTGGCGCTCGTGGCCGCTGCGGGTCGCGAATTCCAATACCGCGCTCATCGCCACCGCATCGAGCGGACGGCCGGCCTGGCTGGCCGCGCTGCCGGCTTTGATCGCGGCGTCGATCGCTTCCAGGGTCTGTTCGATATCGCGGTGACCGCCGCTGCGGGCGAGGGTCTTGAGCTCCATCACCGCGCCGTCGATCGGCGCCGGCGGCGCCGCATCGCGCTGCGCCGACCAGGTCTTGGCGTAGCCGACCAGCGAGGTCTGCAGTTCGGCCGGCACTTCGACCGCATAGCCATGGAACGGCGGCGACACGCGGCCGTCGGCGCGGGTTTCGCCGGGGTGCAACTTCCAGCTCAGCGCGGCCTGTGCGAGCGCGCCGCCAGGTGCGGCGACCGAAGCCACGGTCGCCTCGAGGGTGTCCTCGTCGACCACCTGGCCGTTGCGCTGCAAAGCGTCGGCGACGATCGCCCGCAATACGGTGTCGCGCGACCACTCGTCGTCGGCGGGCAGCAAAGCGGTATAGCCCGAGGTCCCGTCCTGCGCTGCGGGCTGTCCGGCGTACCAGCGCGGTGGGTGGGAGGCGCCGGTCGGCGTACGGCCGCCGGGATTCGAATCGACTGCTGCATTCATATGCACTGCTCCTTGTCGGTGACCCGGGTCCCCTAGAACCCGGTCGCCCGCGGCCAGGCCGCCGGCGGACCCGCATCATGCCTCTCGTTCAGCTTCGAGGGCAATTCGGTGCCGAATGGAAACAGCGACCGTGGCCGGCAAATCGGCCGGAAAAGCAGTGCCGGCGGACAGGGCCGAGTTCGATCGGCCGACGGACGGCGCTCGCGCGCGCCGGAAACGCATCGCGAGAGGCGCAGCGGCAAGCGAGCGCTGATCGAGATTCCCGGCGGGACCCACGCCGAAACGCGGACCCGCCGGGGCAAAGCCCCGATGATCAGGGATACAGCGTGTACTGCAACACCGGTGCGACATCGACGAGCACCTGAAACACGCTCTCGCCCGATGCCGCACTGCAGGACCCATTGCTGCAGGCGGAGACCCGGTAGCGATAGATCCCGGCCTGCATGTCCACGGCGGTCCAGGCATTGGCCGGGCCGCTGTACACCCGGCTCCACGAGTTGTCGCCGGCGCTGCGTTCGAGCACGTAGTTGTCGGCGCTCGGCGAGGCGTTCCAGGTCACGGTATGGGTCGGGGCGACGAGGCTCGGCGCGACCGGCGGTGGCGGCGGCGGCGGCGCGGTCGATACCGCGATGCTCACGATGCCCGAGTACACCTCATGGGCATTGGTGATCAGCTTGACCCGATAACGGTAGTTCGCCGGTGCAGCCAACTGCGCCGTCCAGTTGGTGCCGTAACCCTTGTAGCGCTCGGTCCAACCGCCGCCGTTGACGCTTTGTTCCAGGGCATAGCGGGCCGGTTCGGGCGTCGACCAGCTCACGGTGTGGTCGGCGCCGTTATTGCTGCGCACCGGTTCGTAGATCGCCGGCGGTGGAGGCGGCTGGGTGGGCGGCTGCGTCGGCGGTGGGCCCATGTTCTTGTAACAGACCACCGTGGCCGAGGCCTGAAAGACTCCGCCGTATTCGTACCAGGTATAGCCAAGGGTGCTGCAATTGAAATAGCCGGCCTGATTGCCCCGGGACTTCGCCGCGGCGATCGCCTTTTCGATCGCTTCGGTGTCGCTGTAGCCGCTCGCTCCCGCGAAGAACTCCATCGGAACCGGGTCCGACGACTGCGCGAACACGACCTGCGGCGCCGCGACCGCGAGACAGGCGCCAAGACCGAGTGCGCTCAGCATGATCGCTCTGTTCATGGCGTCATGCTCAATTCGTACTCGCCACGGCGGTAATCACCGGAAAGCCCTGCTGATCGCAGCCGGTGATATGCACCTGGACTTGCTTGTTGGAGGCATGCGCGGACACCAGCAGTGCGTAGAACTCCTTGAACATCGGGCTGCCCTGGCGGATCAGAAAGAAGTCGTTACGCATACATCCCTCGGGATTGATCATGGCCTGGTGACGCACCAGCACACCGTCGTGCGCGGGCCAGACCTGCACTTCGGTAATTTTTCCGTGAACGGTCACGGCGGCCTGAGCGGCAAAAGCGGACAGGCACAGGCTTGCGGCCATGAAGAAACGACGCATGAATTTCTCCTTGAGTTGATGAGGCGACGCGGTCGACCGCGTCCACGCACGAGTGGATGCGAGTACCCGGGATGCGGAGCTCATCCGAGACTCGACGAAACGGCCCATGGCTCCGAAGTGTTGAAACAGCGCACGGCTCCCCTGCCGGCGGTCCCGCATCATGCCGCTCGTTCAGCTTCGCGGACAATGCCGTGTCGATGCGCCGTTACGGCGGTCGCGACCCGACCCGACCCGGCCGGGATGCCTGCCCGCGAAAGATGGATCGGGTGCGCCGCACTATCTGAGCCGGCGCACGGATTCGCCTCCGCCCTGCCGATCCTGCGCGGCGAAAGCCACATCGCCGCGCAACGGCTCTTCCCAACCCGGCTGACAACCGCTCAGCCACAACACCGTCAACAGCACCAGCAACGATCGCATGATGAACCTCCCTGTTCGAAGACGGACTGCGCTCCTGCGCGCCGCGGACGCTTCGATGCCCCCGGCGACTCGTCCGTCATTGTGATTGGCAGCCCTCGCACAGACTGCGATTGAGGGCCGCGCAGGCGGCCGGCCGTACCGGGGCGTCCCGCTGAAGGACTCCGGCGGACGGGTCTGCAACCTCCGGGCCAATGGCGATGGAACGATCCGCAACGGGAGGTTTGAGCCGCCGTCGCCGCAGCGATTGAAATCCGGTCAGCGAGCAACCATTGCAAAGTAACGACGTCATCCTTCCCGGCTACGCAGCGTTGCGTAATGCAGCGCAGCGGCGGTCGTCGCACCCCGGCGTATCGCGCCATAATCCCAGCCGGAGGTGCTCATGCACGGTGGCGGTCTAGAACTCGCGTTGTTGTTCCTGCTGGCCGCGGTCATCGCCGTGCCGGTGTTCCGTCGTTTCGGCCTGGGCGCGGTGCTCGGCTATCTGACCGCGGGCGTGGTGCTGGGCCCGTACGGGGTCAAGGTGATCCGCGACGCCGAGCCGGTGCTGGCGGCGTCGGAAATCGGCGTGGTGATGATGCTGTTCGTGATCGGCCTGGAGCTGTCGCCGGCGCGCCTGCGGGTGATGCGCAAGCCGGTGTTCGGCGCCGGCGGCCTGCAGGTGCTGCTGAGCGGCCTGGCCTTGGGCGCGCTGGCGATGTTCGGCGGCCACATGGGCTGGAAAGCGGCGACCGTGGTCGGCCTCGGCCTGGCCCTGTCGTCGACCGCGGTCTGCCTGCAGCTGTTGTCCGAGCGCAAGGGCCTGGCCAGCGATTACGGCCGCCTCGCCTTCGCCATCCTGCTGTTCCAGGACCTGGCCGCGATTCCCTTGCTCGCCGCGATTCCGCTGCTCGGCAAGGCCGCCGCGGTCGAAGGCCTGAACTGGATGGCCGTGGCCAAGGCGGTCGGCGCGATCGCCGCGGTGGTGTTCGGCGGTCGCGTGCTGCTGCGCCAGGTGTTCCGCGTGGTCGCGCGCACGCAGATGCCCGAGGTGTTCACCGGCGCGGCCCTGCTGACCGTGCTCGGCTCGGCCTGGATCCTGCAGACCGCCGGGCTGTCGGCCGGCCTCGGCGCCTTCCTCGCCGGCGTGCTGCTGGCCGATTCGGAATTCCGCCACGAGCTCGAATCGCAGATCGAGCCCTTCAAGGGATTGCTGCTGGGCCTGTTCTTCATGGCCGTGGGCATGAGCATCGACCTGCAGCGGGTGCTGGCCGAGCCGGGCACCATCGCCAGCATCGTGCTGGTGCTGCTGTCGGTGAAGTTCATCCTGCTGTTCGGCGTCGGCATCAGCGCCGGCGGGCTGGAGAAACGCGGGGCCTTCCAATTGGCGACGGTGATGTCGCTGGGCGGCGAGTTCGCCTTCATCGTGTTCAACGAAGCGGTCAAGGCCAACCTGCTCGACGACCCGACCCGCGACCGCCTGATCGCCGCGGTCGGCGTGTCGATGGCGCTGACCCCGCTGTTGATGATCGGCGCCCAGCGCATGCTCGACGCGGCGCCGGCCGAGAAGCCCAAGCGTCCCTACGACGACATTCCCGACCATCACCCGCAGGTATTGATCGCCGGCATGGGCCGTTTCGGCCAGATCGTCGCGCGCCTGCTGGTGGCGCACCGCACGCCTTTCATCGCCATCGAGAACAGCGCCGACCAGGTCGACTTCATGCGCCGCTTCGGCAACATGATCTATTACGGCGACCCGGCCCGGCCCGAGTTGTTGCGTTCGGCCGGCGCGGCGCAGGTGAAGATCTTCGTGATCGCCATCGACGACCGCGACAGCGGCATCCGCACGGTGCGCACGATCCGTCGCCTGTACCCGAAGGCGAAAGTGTTCGCCCGCGCCCGCGACCGTCGTCATGCCTGGGACCTGATGGACCTCGGCGCCGAGCCGATGCGCGAGACCTTCCATTCCAGCCTCAAGCTCGGCGAGGACGTGCTGGTCGAACTCGGCGTCGCCCCGGAGACCGCGCGCGACCACGTCGAACGCTTCCGCGAACTCGACGAACGCATGCTCAACGCCCAGTACCTGGTCCACGACGACGAGGACGCGTTGATCCAGACCGCACGCGATGCGCGTAAGGAATTGGAAGAGCTGTTCGACGCCGACCGAGGCGAAGGCATGCTCGCCGATATGGTCGAGAAACAGGGCCCCGTGCCGGAGCATGCGACGCGGCATTGACGGCGCGTCGGCGTCGTCGATGGAAGAGTGCGCGCCGGGTCGCATCGCATCGAACCGGCGCGGATGGATGCTCTGCTCTTGCTCGAGCAATGCAGCGCCGCGAATCCATCCCTGTAGGAGCGGCGTCCTACTGTATTTGCTTCGGTCATGAGCAGCGACCGCCTCGTTTCAATCTCGCGTCGATGCGGGCCGAAGCCCGTCAGGGTAGGAGCGGCGCGAGCCGCGACCGCGTCGTTTCGGTCTCGCGGCGTAACGCTCACGCAAGATCAGGATCAGGATCAAACGCCAAGAACTTCCGCCACTAAAGCGGCGGGTTACTTTCTTTTGTCTAAAGCAACAAAAGTCCGT
>NZ_JMTZ01000066.1 GCF_000731095.1 Lysobacter antibioticus
GGGCTTAGCAAAAGAAAGTAACCCGGCCGCGTTAGCGGGCGGAAGCTTTGCTCTTGATGTTGCTTCGCTGTCCTACGGCCGGAGACGCCGGCGCCACGACAGGACGCGGTCGCGACTTGTGACCGAAGGAAATCCAGTAGGACGCCGCTCCTACAAGGGGGCTACGGCTAGTAACGCCACGAGACCGTTGCAGCGCGGTCGCGACTTGTGACCGAAGGAAATCCAGTAGGACGTCGCTCCTACCCTTTAAAGGCGGAGCGGCGGCCGATTACGACAGCCGAAAAGGCGGCCATCGGGACACGAAACCGCCGACGTCACTTCGCGCCGAACCGCTCGGCGAAGAACGCCCGCATCGCCGCGAACGAGCGCTTGGCGGCGCGTTCGTCGTAACGGCAGTTGTCGCCCACCGGATTATCGGCATCCTCGATCTGCGAGAAGCAATGCACTGCGCCGCTGTAGTTGACGAACTGCCAATCGGCGCCGGCTTCGTTCATTTCCTTCTCGAAGGCGACGATGTCTTCTTGCGGCACCGATTTGTCGGCGGCGCCGTTGAGCACCAGCAGCGGGGTGTTGACCTTGACGCCGTTGCTCGGCAAATGCGATTTGAGGCCGCCGTGGAAGCTCACCACGCCGGCGAGGTTGGCACCCGTGCGCGCCAGTTCCAGCGCTGCCGAGCCGCCGAAGCAAAAACCCAGGGCGCCGATCTTCGAGGCGTCCAGCGGTGCGGTCTTGTCCTGCGCCTTGAGCGCCGCGACCGCTTCGCCGACGCGCTTGCGCAAGCTGGTGCCGCCGTCGGCATAGGCCTTGCCGACCGCAGCCTTGGCCTCGGTCTTGTCCTTGGGGCGCACGCTCTTGCCGTAAACGTCGGCGACCAGCACGACGTAATCGTCGCCGGCGATGTTCTTGGCCTGTTTGATGGCGTCGTCGGTGACGCCCATCCAGTTCGGCACCATCACCAGGCCCGGGCGTTTGATCTTGTTGACGTCGTCGTAGACCAGCACGCCGCTGTAGCTGTCGTCGCCGACTTTCCACTCCACGGGTTTGGTCTGCATCGCCGCGAACGCGGGCGAAGCGCACAGTACGAGAGACATCGCGGCGGCAAGACGGCGCATGATCGGACTCCGGGTGGCGTGGGAATGCGCGCACCTTAGCGCGTCCGCCGGCTGCGTGCGCGTGAATCCGGTCGCGCCCGCGGCGGCGGACGCGAAGCCGCAGGATCAGGCTATGCCGAGCCCGGCGATGGTGCTGATCGAGTCCGGGTCGAAGCCCGCCAGCTCGGCGAAATGACGGCCGCGCGCGACGTAATCGCGATAGGGGCCGTAGCTCGGCGCGCCCGGCGACAGCAGCACCACCCCGCCCTCGCCGCCGCCCCCGCGCAGCGCGGCCCGGGCTTGGGCCAAGGCCTCAGCGAGGTCCTTGGCCGCGGACAGGCGGAAGTCGGACTGCGCTGCGATCGAAGCCAGCAGTTCGTGGATGCGCGGGCCGTTCTCGCCCATGGTCACGATCGCGACCGGCGCTTGCCGGCGCATCGCATCGGCGAACACTTGCCAGTCGATGCCGCGGTCGTGGCCACCGAGCAGGATCGCGATGCGGCGCCCGGCGAAGCAGTCGAGCGCGGCGAGGCTGGCGTGCGGCGTGGTGCTGATCGAGTCGTTGACGTAGACCAGGCCCTCGCGTTCGCCGAGCTGCTGCAGGCGGTGCGGCAGCGGACGGAAGCTCGCCGCGTGCGCCGCCAGCGGCGCCGCGTCGACGCCGAGGGCTTCGATCGCGGTCAGCACCGCGCACAGGTTGCTGCGGTTGTGGCGGCCGGGCAGCGGCAGGGCCGAGGTGTCCAGCACCTCGCGCTCGCCGCGCCAGAGGACATCGCCGCGCAGGTGCCAGCCGTCTTCGCGGCCGAACCAGCGGACCTCGCTGTCGGGCAGGTCGAGACCGGCGAGCACTGCGTCGTTGGCGTTCAACACTGCGATCTTCGGCTTGCCCGCGGTCAGCAGGCGCAGTTTGTCTTCGACATAGCGCGCCTGCGAACCGTGCCAGTCGAGATGTTCGGGGTAGATATTGAGAGCGATCGCGACCTCGGGGCGGGCGCCGCCCGCGGCGACGTCGCCGGTCTGATAGCTCGACAGTTCGATCGCCCAGAATTCCGGCGGCTGCGGCGGGTCCAGCACTTCCAGCAAGGGCAGGCCGATGTTGCCGGCCAGCGCGGTGCGGTGGCCGCCGGCGCGCAGCAGGTGCGCGAGCAGCGAGGTGGTGGTGCTCTTGCCCTTGGTGCCTGTCACGCAGACGGTGCGCGCATCGGCATGCTCGCCGAACCACAGCGCGGTGCCGCCGATGAAACGGGTGCCCTGCTCGGCCGCGGCCAAGGCTTCGGCGCGGTACGGGCTGATGCCGGGCGACTTGATCACCCAGTCGAACGCACTCAAACGTTCGGCGGTGGCGGCTGTTTCGACCGCCAGGCCCGCGTCGTTCAAGCCGCGCGCGTCGGCGGCTTCATCGGCCGGACAAAACAGGGTCAGCGCCAGCTCGGGCAGGCGCGAACGGATCGCCTGATAGGCCGCTCGGCCTTCGCGGCCCCAGCCCCACAGCGCGACGCGCTGCCCGTCAAGCTGCGAAATAAGCACGCAGCCGCTCCCACAGGGCCGGCGGCAGACGCTGTTCGTCGTCCAGCACCAGCAGCGGTTCGATGCGCAGATCGTCGCCGCCGAGTTGCGGACGGATCTCGCGCGCGAAGCGTTCGACCAGGGTGTCTTCGCGCCATTCCGGACGCTCGGCCAGCGCCGCCATCGCCGCGCGCGATTCGCGGCCTTCGCCGACGCACTCGAACGGCTTGTGATTGCGGTATTCCAGCAGCGCGTCGAAGCCGTCGGTCTGGGCCGCGTCGTCGAGCAGATTGCGGCCGAAGATGCCGACCAGGCGCGGCTTGGGCATGAACGGCGCCAGCGCCAGGAACACGAAATGGCATTTCGGGCAGACCCCGCACCAGCGGCTGGCCGGACGCTCGCCGAGGATGTGGAAGTTGCGGTTGCAGCTGCTGAAGTGGGTGTCGTAACGATCGGTGCGGGCGAACTGGCGCGCCACCGCGAGCTCGCTGAGCGGGCGCAGCAACGAGTAGTAATGCAGATCGGCGGCGACCTGGTTCTGCACGTAGTCGCCGAACGCCTGCTCGCAGGCCCAGCCCTTCGACCACTGGTGGTTCACCTCGCCGGTGCCTTCGATCAGGCTGCCGTAGCTGGCCGAGCGCTCGTTGGAGAACACCACCTGGTCGACGCCGTGCAGCAGCGCCGCCAGCACCATGATCGCCGAGTTCACCACCGTCACCGGGATGTGGCCGTTGTAGGCGCCCTGGCGGTTGAGCTCGAACAACTGCGGTGCGAGCGCGCGGCCGAGGTTGAGGGTCGGCAGGTCGGTACGCTGGGCGCAGGCGGCGATCAGCTGCGAGCCGCCGATCCAGGTCACGGTCTGCTCGACTCCGAGCGTGCGCAGCGCCTCGATGCTGACCAGCGAATCCTTGCCGCCGCCGATCGCGACCAGGGCGTGCGGCTTCAACCCAAGCGGACCCGCCTTGGCGTCGGCCGGCGCGGCGTCGACCGGGAAACGGATCTTGCCGTGCAGGTTCAGCCCGTTGCGATAAGCGAACTCGCCCAGCCCGTTGACGTAGATCAGCTCCAGCAGCGCCGCGGTCCCGGCATCGATCGCATAGGAATCGATGCGGATGGTCTCGGGCACCGCCGCCTTGTAATAGCTGACGCCGGCGATCAGGTGCAGCAGGCGCAAGGCGCGCTCGACCGCGACCTGACGCGCACCGGCCAGGGCGAACGGCGCGCCCGGCACGGTGATGGTCTCGATCAATTCCGGACCGTCGTCGAAGGCATAGACGAGTTCGGCGACGCCGGTGGCGGCATCGAGCTGGCAACGCACGAAGCGGAACACGTCGGCTTTGAAGGAACTCTGGGTCGGGATCATGCGGCGGCTCCGGCGGGCGCGGTTGCAGCGATAAACCGGAAAACACGCCGGGCCTGCGACGGCGCCGGGAGATATCCGAACAGGGGTTTGAGTGTGGACGCGCGAAGGCGCAGCGAGGAGGAGACGATCACTCGATCACCTCCTCGAGCGGCAGCGCGCGCAGGTTGTAGGTATTGGCCATGGCCATGCCGTAGGCGCCGGCATCGGCGACCAAGATCGTGTCGCCCTCGGCGGTCGCCGCCGGCAGCAGGCGCGCGCGGCCGAGCACGTCGCTGCTTTCGCAGACCGGGCCGACCACGTCGAAGGTCGCGCTCTGCGCATCTTCGAAACGGCTGAGGTTGTGGATGCCGTGGTAGGCCTCGTACATGGCCGGACGCATCAGCGCGTTCATGCCGGCATCGCAGCCGACGCGCAGCACGCCGTCCTTCTCGATCACCTGGGTCACGCCGAGCAGCAGCACGCCGCATTCGGCGACCAGGTAACGGCCCGGCTCGATGATCAGGCCGTAACGCGGATACGCGGCCTTGATCTCTTCCAGGCCGGCGCGCCATTGCGCCAGGTCGAACTGCGGCGCTTCCGGGGTGTAGGCGATCGGCAGGCCGCCGCCGATGTCGATGGTCTCGATGGTGCCGACGCTGTCGGCCAGGCCGGCGAGGCTGGCGTAGACGCCGCGCCAGTGCTGCGGGTCGTCGATGCCGCTGCCCAGGTGCGCATGCAGGCCGCTGATGCGCACACCGAGCTTGCGCGCTTCTTCGACGAAAGCGTCGAAGCGCGACAACGGCAGGCCGAACTTGGCGGCGACGCCGCCGGTGCGCACCTTCTCGTGGTGGCCTTCGCCGTGGCCGAGGTCCAGGCGCAGCCACAAGGTGCGGCCGCGGAACACCTCAGGCCACCGCTTCAACGCTTCGATGTTGTCGAGGGTGACGATCACCCCGCGCTGCAGCGCCGCTTCGTACTCCTGGCGCGGGGCGAAGCTCGGGGTGAACAGCACCCGCTCGGGCGCCATGTGCGGCACCGCGGCGAACACGCGTTCGATCTCGGCCAGCGACACGCATTCCAGGCCGAAGCCTTCGCCGACGATGGCCTTGAGGATCGCCGGATGCGAGTTGGCTTTCATCGCATAGAAACAGCGGTCGACCGCTTCGGTGCCGATCAGCGAGCGGGCGCGCTCGCGCACCGTCGCCAGGTCGTAAACGTAGCGCGGCGTGCCGGCCTCGGCCATGGCCAGCAGGCGCTCGCGCTTGCCCTGCCACCAGGCCGGCGCGCGCTGCGGCTTGCCGTGCGCAATCTCGCGCCAGCTCGGCCCGAACACGCTGTCGTCGCGCACCGGCATGGCGCCGCTGCGGATCAGTTCATGGTGCAGATGCGGCAGCAGACCGTCGGCATCGGCCTCGTCGATGACGAAGGTCAGGTTGAGGTCGTTCGACGACTGCGAGATCAAATGCACGCGTTCGCGCCCGAACGCCGCCCAGATGTCGGACAAACGGTGCAGCAGCGAGCGCATACCGCGCCCGACCAGGGTGATCGCCGCGCACGGCGCGATCACCTTGACCCGGCAGACCTCGGCCAGGTCGGCCGACAGCGCTTCCAGGACGTTGCTGTTGACCAGGTTCTCGCTCGGGTCGAGCGAGACGGTGACGTTGGTTTCCGACGAGCCGATCAAGTCGATCGACAGGCCATGACGCTTGAAGCGCTCGAACACGTCGGCCAGGAAGCCGACCTGTTGCCACATGCCGATGCTTTCCATCGACACCAGCACGATGCCGTTGCGGCGGCTGATCGCCTTGACCCCGGGCACGGTGACCGCGCTGGCGTCGATGCGCGTGCCCGGCAGGTCGAAACGTTCGGTGTCGAGGATCGCCATCGGCACGCCGGCGTCGCGGCACGGCGCGATCGAACGCGGGTGCAGCACCTTGGCGCCGGTGGTGGCGATTTCCTGCGCTTCGGCGTAGTCCAGGCGCGCGAGCAGACGCGCATCGGGCACTTCGCGCGGATTGGCGCTGAACATGCCCGGCACGTCGGTCCAGATCTCGACCCGCTGCGCTTTCAACAAGGCGCCGAAGTACGCCGCCGAAGTATCCGAGCCGCCGCGGCCGAGGATGGCGGTACCGCCGTCGCCGTGACGGGCGATGAAGCCCTGGGTGATCAGCATCGCGGTCGGCTGCGCGTCGAAGCGCTCGCCGAAACCGGTATCGCCCAGGTGGCGGCAATTCACCGACAGCCGTTGCGCCCAGTCGCTGGCGTTCGGCAGCGACACCGCATCGAGCCAGTCGCGCGCATCGCACCAGCCGAAGTCGTGGCCCTGCGAACGCAGATAAGCGTCGCCGATGGTCGAGGACAGCAACTCGCCCTGCCCCAACACCTCGGCCTGCCAATCCAGCGCACGGCTCGCCGCGCGCGGATCGGTTTCCAATGCAATCAATTTCGCCAGGCACTCGCCGAGCACCGCGTCGGGATCGAGGTCGAGCTCGCCGCAGAACGCGCGATGCCGCTCGACCAGGGTCGCAAACCGCGCGGCGAAGCCCTCGTCCTGGCCGGCCGGCGCGTAGGCGATCGCCTGCAATTCGTTGGTCACGCCCGACAGCGCCGAGACCACGACGAGGACGCGGCGGCCCTCTTCGCGCATACGTTTCGAGGCCAAGCGCCCGATCGTGTCCCAACGGTTGCGGCGGGATACCGAAGTACCACCGAACTTGAGCACTACCCAGCCTGTCGCTTGCGCCACCACGTATTCCTCGGTTGTCGTTCCATTGTCGTAAGGCCCGGCACATTGCCGGGGCAGCTAAACCCATCCGCAACCGACCTGTCCGGCCGACGCGGGATTCCACACTTGCGGGCTCGTCGCGCCTAGAATCACGCGCTCGCCCGGGAGCCCGGGCACGAAGCGACGATTCTAGTCGAAACCTGCCGGCTCACGAGCGTGCTCCCGACGCCGCACTCCGGGCCCTGCCGCCCTCACCGCCTGTGTACCGCCACCTGCACGGACTCTTCGGAACCCCAACCGAAATGACGCAACGCCGCTATCTGCAATTGGACGTGTTCGCCGACCGCCCCGGCGCCGGCAATCCGCTGGCCGTGGTCCTCGACGCCGAGGGCTTGGACGACGCCGCCATGCAGGCCATCGCCCGCTGGACGCGCCTGCCCGAAACCACCTTCGTGTTCCCGCCGACCCAGCCCGGCGCCAGCTACCGCATCCGCATGTTCAGCCCGCGCCGCGAGGTGCCGTTCGCCGGCCACCCGAGCGTCGGCACCGCCTGCGTCGTGCTCGAGGCCGGCCTGGCCGAGCCGGTCGACGGCCATCTGGTCCAGGAAGGCGTGGTCGGCCTGTTGCCGCTGTCGGTCGACGGCGAAGGCGACGCCCGCACCATCGCCGTGCGCACGCCGCGCGCGCGGGTGCTGGAAACCGCTGCGGCCGGCGACCCGCGCCTGGCCGAGACCCTGCGCGAGCTGCCGCTCGGCGCGCTGCCGCCGGCCTTGGTGGACGGCGGCCGGCGCTGGTGGCTGGCCGAACTGCGCGACGAGAGCGCCCTGCGCGCGGCGACCCCGGACTGGGCCGCGATCGGCCGCCTGGCCGAAAGCACCGAAAGCATGGGCCTGTGCGCGTTCGCGCGCGCCGACGCCGGCCGGGACTACGACCTGGTCGTGCGCGCCTTCGTCGGTGCGCCGGCGCAGTTCGAGGACGCCGCCTCGGGCGCGGCCAACGCCACCCTCGCCGCCTGGCTCAATCACAACGGCGCCCTGCCCGGCCGCGACGGCCGTTACACCGTCAGCCAGGGCCGCGAAGTCGGCTTCGATGCGCGCCTGCAATTGCGTGTCGACGGCGACGGCGAAGTCTGGTCGGGCGGCCGGGTCAGCAACGTGGTACGCGGCCAGATCGACTGGCGCTGAGCGCGGCACGCGTGCCGGGCTTCGGCCGTGGCCGCCAGCCCGGCAGCCACGCTCAAGCCGCGCCGGCGGCCCCGGCTTTTTCGCGGCGCGCCACCGCACGGCGGCCCAGCGCGACCGCGATGAAAGCCGGCAGGTACATCAGCAAGCCGTAGATCGCCGCCGGTACGGCGATCTGCGGCGATTGCAGCAGGGTCAGCGCGATCACGATCGCCAGGGTGCTGTTCTGCACCCCGACTTCCATGCCGACCGTGATCGCATCGCGCAAGGCCAGGCCGGTCAGCCGCGCCAACAGGAAACCGCCGCCGATCGCCGCCGAACACATCGCCAGCGCGGCCGGGCCGAGTTCCGGCAAGGTGCGCAGCAACAGTTCGCTCTGGGTCACGCTGATGGCGACGATCAACAGCAGCAACAGCAGCAAGGCGAAGCGGCTGACCCAGGGTTCGACGCGCAGGGCGAAACCGCTCGCGTAGCGGCGCAAGGCCATGCCGAGCAACACTGGCACCAACACCAAGGCCGCCAGGTGCATCACGGTCTGGCCGACCGGCAGGCGGATCTCGCGGGTCTCGCCGCCGAACCACTGCAGAGCCAGGTTCACCAACAGCGGCACGCTGAGGAAGGTCACCAGCGCGCTGATCACGGTCAGCGTGACCGCCAGCGCGACATTGCCGCGGGCCAGATAGGTCAACGCGTTGGAGCTGCTGCCGCTCGGGCAGGCGGCGACGAGCACGAAGCCGACCGCGAATTCGAGCGAATGCGGGAACAGCCAGGCGACGGCGAAGCCCAACAAAGGCAGCAACAGGTAATGGCCGACCAGGCCGACCGCGACCGGGCGCGGATTGCGCCCGATGCGCTGGAAATCTTCGCCGCGCAGGGTCAGGCCGATGCCGCACATGATGATGGCGATCGCGATCGGCAGACCGATCTTGAGCAACACGCTGTCCTGCATGGCGATCTCCTTGAGTTTTCGCGCGCGTCTGTCGTTGCGGCCGTCGTCGGTGCGGCATCGACCGACCGCGGCTCATCCGACGATGAGCAATGGCGGTTGCTGCCGACTGTCGCACATTCGATGCACTGCGGTCGCGATACCGCGTCGCGAGTTCCGCCGCGGGCTTGCGGATCGCAGGCGTACGCAATCGGCGCCGCACAAACGAAAACGCCGGAACCTTTCGGTCCCGGCGTTCCAGTCGCGGTCGCGGCACACCGTTCCTTCCGCCGCGCCGAAGCCGACTCAGTCGGGACGCACGTCCACGCGCACGCGGATGCGGTCGCCGGGGTTGTGGTTGGTGCGGGTGCGATAGGTCTTGCCGGCGTATTCGTAGGTCACGTCGTAGGCGCTGACCGAACGCTCGCCGCCCGAGTAGTAGTTGCCGCCGCCGGCCGGCACCGGGTCGCAAACCCGCACCGTGCCCGTGCGCGGCTCCTGGCTGCGCTTGCTCTGCTCGTAGATGCTGCGGCCGGCCATGCCGCCGACCATCGAACCCAGCGCCGAGGTCGCGTAGCGCGCACTGCCGCCGCCGACCTTGCTGCCGAGCACCGCGCCGACGATGCCGCCGACCACGGTCGCGGCGGTACGGCCGCCTTCGGTGCCGACCGCGCGGCGCTGGTTACCGTACTGGTCGTAGTAACTATCGTCGCGGCGCGGCTCGTACTCGTTGCCGTAGTACGAGTCGCCCTGGACGTAGGTCGGGCGCTCGTAGCAGCGCTGGCCCTGGTTGACCGGCTGCGAGCTGTAGTGGTCGAACACCGGATCGACGCGGATCACCCGCGCGTAGTCGACCTGACTGCTGTTGTAGTCGCCGACCTGCTGCGATGAGCCATAGGACGAGCCGTACGGCTGGCCATACGACTGGGCCGACGCGACGCCGGTGGTGGCGGCCAGACCCAGGCCCAGGGCGGTGACTAGCAAGCGGTTCATCATGAGCTCCAGGCGCCGACATGGCGCGGGATGGATCGTCGGGCCGCAGCGGTCAACCCGGGCTGAATGCAGCCGGGGGCGTGGCGGTACGGCCTGTGTCGTTTACCTCGCCGACAGCCAGTCGGCCGCCTGCGCGGCCAGCCGGGCGGCGTCGCGCCCCAACAAAGGGCCGACGTGGCTCGGCGACGGCCACGGTAACAAAGTCGCGCCGATCGCCGCTGCGAACTGCGCCGACAATTCCGGCGCGACGTCGTCGTCGCGCTGCGAGGCGATGCACAGCACCGGCACCTCCACGGCGGGCATCTCGACGGCCGGCATCTCTACAGCCGGCATCTCAACGGCTCGCACTTCGACACCGGCATGCGCCTCGCGCAGCACCGCGCCGGACTCGTCGCGCCAGCGCCGGAACGCGTACAGCACGGCGGCTTCGTCGGCATCGTCCATGGCGCGCCGGGTCGAGGCCAGACGCGCATCGCGCCGCCAAGGCACCACTTCGGGCCAGTCGCGCGCCGGCAATCGCGCCGCCCACGGCGCCGGAGGCACGGGGTTGATCAGCACCACCGCGTCGGCCAAGTCCGCGCACAACCAGGCCAGCAGGCCGCCGAGGCTGGCGCCGATCACCGCGCGCGGCCGCGGCAAGGCCTCCAGTTCGGCACGGACCTGGCGCCGGTAGTGGTCGAGCGTGGTCGCGGCCAGGCCCTCGGGCGCCGGCCGCAGATCCGGCGCGACCGTGCCCAGGCCACGCGAGCGCAGCACGTCCTGCCACAGGTTCCACTCCCAGCCGCCGGCCCCGGCGCCATGGATCAGCAAGGCATGGCGGATACAGGCGCGCGGCGTCATGGGATCGGGCATCGGGTTCGATCAAGACCGACTACCCCTCGTCCGCGGCGCGGGAGAAGGGTCGGTGCAAAGACAGGTTACTGGCGGCCTCGCCGAAACGGCGCGACGCCGGACTCGGCGCCGGCGGGCGAGGCAGGCCCAGCGCCGCTCCCGCTCGATGCGGGAACGGCCGCCCGGCCCAGACCAGCTTGGCTCAGACCAACTTGGCTTCCAGGCTCATCGGCACCGCGCTCAGGGCCTTCGATACCGGGCAGTTGGCCTTGGCGTCCTCGGCGATGGCCTGGAACTTGGCGGCGTCGATGCCGGGCACTTCGGCAGTGAGCTTGAGGCGGATCTGCGACAGGGTCGGCCCGCCTTCCATCGACAGGTCGACTTCGGCGCGGGTGTCGAGCCTGGCCGGCGGATGCCCGGCTTCGGTCAACTTGGCCGACAGCGCCATGGTGAAGCAGCCGGCGTGGGCGGCGGCGATCAGCTCTTCGGGGTTGGTGCCCTTCTCGTCGCCGAAGCGGCTGTTGAAAGCGTAGCGGGTGCCGTCGAGCAATCCGCTCTGCGGCGTGCTCAGGCGGCCCTGGCCGCTTTTCAGATCGCCTTCCCAGTGAGCGGTGGCGTGGCGCGAGATACCCATGGTGCCGTTCTCCAACGATGAGGGGCGGCCAGGGTAACCGGGGGGAGCTAGGAAACAGTGAAGACGAACGAGTAGTGAGTAACGAGGCGGAGGCTTCGCTCCACTCGTTACTCGCTGCTCGTTACTCGCTCCTGGCTTGCCGCTCCTCGCATGCGGCGCCGCAGCACGCGCAAACGCCAAGCCACGCACGCTTCGCCGCGTCGGGCTTGACCCACCCTCGCGCCTGCGGGAGTCTGTGGTTCCGGCCCCCGCCGGCAGTAACCCGCCATGACCGCCCGCCGAGCGCCACGCTCGGGCGCGCAGCGCGGACAGCCATGACGGCCTTCCCACCCTAGCCTCAGGGAGAAGTCCGCTCATGTCCTACAGCACAACATCCATTCGCAACGTGGCCTTGGCAGGCCACCCCGGCGCCGGCAAAACCACGCTCTTCGAAGCCCTGCTGCAGGCCGGCGGCGCAGTCCAGACGGCAGGCAGCATCGAACGCGGCACCACGGTTTCGGATTTCGACCCCATCGAGAAACAACGCGGCCACTCGCTCGACGCCGCCATCGCCAGCACCGATCACGCCGGCATCCACGTCAACCTGATCGACACCCCCGGCTATCCGGATTTCCGCGGCCCGACTCTGTCGGCGCTGGCCGCGGTCGAGACCGTCGTGGTGGTGGTCGATGCCGACAGCGGCGTCGAATACGGCACCCGCCGGATGATGGAGCACGCCAAAGCGCGCCGGCTCTGCCGCGTGCTGGTGGTCAACAAGATCGACCACGAGGGCGCCGACCCGGCCGGCGTGCTGGAAGCGATCCGCGAAAGCTTCGGCCCCGAATGCCTGCCGCTCAACCTGCCCGCCGACGGCGGCAAGGCGGTCGTCGATTGTTTCGCCACACCCGGCAACGACGGCGGCGGCAGCGACCTCGGCGCGGTCGCCGACTGGCACCAGAAGATCATCGACCAGGTGGTCGAGGTCAACGAAACGGTGATGGAGCACTACCTCGACCTCGGCGAAGGCGGCCTGTCGGGCGACGAGTTGCACGACGCCTTCGAGCAATGCCTGCGCGAAGGGCATCTGGTGCCGGTGCTGTTCTGCTCGGCGCGCAGCGGCGTCGGCATCAAGGAACTGCTCGACGTCGCCGAACGCCTGTTCCCGCACCCCGGCGAAGCCAATCCGCCGCCGTTCGTCAAAGGCGTCGGCGAAGACGCCCAGCCCATCGTCGCCGCGCCCGACCCGGACGCGCACGTGATCGCCGACGTGTTCAAGATCGTCAACGACCCCTTCGTCGGTAAGCTCGGCGTGTTCCGCGTCTACCAGGGCACGGTGCGCAAGGACACCCAGTTGTTCGTCGACGACGGCAAGAAACCGTTCAAGGTCGGCCACCTGTTCAAGCTCAAGGGCAAGGAGCACGTCGAAGTCGACCAGGCGATCCCCGGCGACATCGCCGGCGTCGCCAAGGTCGACGACCTGCATTTCGATGCGGTCCTGCACGACAGCCACGACGAAGACCAGATCCACCTGGCGCCGCTGAATTTCCCGCGGCCGATGTTCGGCCTCGCGGTGGAGGCGGCGAGCAAGGGCCAGGAGCAGAAACTCGCCACCGCCCTGCACAAGCTGTCCGAGGAAGACCCCTGCTTCCAGGTCGAGCACGAGGCCGAGACCAACGAGACCGTGATCCGCGGCCTGTCCGACCTGCACCTGCGCATCAACATCGACCGGCTCAAGGACAAGTACGGGGTCGAGGTGACGGCGCGGCCGCCGCGCATCGCCTATCGCGAAACCGTCAGCGGCAAGGCCGAGGGCCACCACCGCCACAAGAAACAGACCGGCGGCGCCGGCCAGTTCGGCGAGGTGTTCCTGCGCGTGGAGCCGCTGCCGCGCGGCGGCGGCTTCGAGTTCGTCGACGAGGTCAAGGGCGGCACCATCCCCGGCCAGTTCCTGCCGGCGGTCGAGAAAGGCGTGCGCCAGGTGCTGCACGACGGCGCGTTGGCCGGCTACCCGATCCAGGACGTGCGGGTGATCGTCTACGACGGCAAGTACCACACCGTCGACAGCAAGGAAGTGGCCTTCGTCGCCGCCGGCAAGAAAGCCTTCCTCGATGCGATCACCAAGGCCCGTCCGCAGGTGCTGGAACCGATCGTCGACCTGGAGGTCAACGCACCCGAGCAGCACATGGGCGACATCAGCGGCGGCCTGGCCAGCAAACGCGCGCGCATCAACGGCACCGACAGCGTTCGCGGCGGCGAGATCGTCGTGCGCGCGCAGGTGCCCTTGTCGGAACTGGAAGGCTACGCCGCCGAGCTCAAGTCGGTGACCGCCGGACGCGGCCGCTACTCGCTCGACTTCAGCCATTACGAGCCGGTGCCCGGCAGCGTCCAGCAAAAACTCATGGAGGCCTACAAACCTAAGCACGAAGAGGACTGAGCGGGGTCCGGGCTGCTAACGTTCGCGGTCCATCGTCCCGAACCGCGAACATGCCCAAACACCGCAGCGACCGCGAGCGCTCCGAGATCCTCAACCGCAACGCGCAACGGCTCGTCCATCGCGGCGGCGAGCGCGAGCTCCACTGGTACCGACGCGCGGCCCAGGCCGATCCGACCTGGGCCGCACCGTGGTTCAACCTCGGCCTGGTGCACAAGTACCGCGGCGAGTGGGCCGAATCCCTGCAGGCCAATCGCGCCGCGCTGGAACGCCAGGGCGACCATGCCGGCGCTTGCTGGAACCTGGGCATCGCCGCGACCGCCTTGAGCGATTGGAGCAGCGCCCGCGAGGCCTGGCGCAAGTACGGCGTGGGCCTGCCCGAGGGCGAGGGCCCGATCGAAGCCGGACTGGGCGCGATGGTGCTGCGGATCGATCTGGACGACAGCGGCGAGGCGGTCTGGGCCGAACGCATCGACCCGGCGCGCGCGCGCATCCTCAACGTGCCGTTGCCGGGCAGCGGCCATCGCTACGGCGACATCGTCCTGCACGACGGCGCCGTGCAGGGCACTCGCAAGGTCGAAGGGCGCGAATACCCGGTGTTCAACGCCCTCGGGCTGTGGCAGGCCTCGGCTTACGCCACTTACGAGGCGTTGATCGAAACCCCGGCGCCGGAAACCTTGGCGGCGCTGGTCGAGCGGGTGCGCGAGGGCCAGGGCGAAAGCAAGGGCCAGGTCGAGGACTGGACCCACAGCGTGCGGTATCTGTGCAAGGCCTGTGCCGAGAGCGACCACGACCACGGCGACAGCGCCGAGCCCATCCCGCACACCCACTTCCAGCTCGGCATCGCCGCGACCGACGAAGCCTGGCTGCGCGGCGTGCTCGACGACTGGCTGGGCGCGCATCCGCAGGCGCGCCTGCTCGAATTCAGCCGCGCCTTTCCCGCCGACGTCACGCCCTGAGGCCGGACAATCGCAGCGGGCGCAGTCCCGTCCGCACCGCTGCGGCGGCGCTCACAAGCGCCGCGCCGCCTCGTTACCATCGGAATCAAGGAGCGCCACGATGCCCACGACCTCGCCATCCGATCGCCGCAGCACGCCGGGCCCTGCCGCGGCGTTGGCCTGTCTGCTCGTCGCCCTCGCCTTGCTGCCCGCGCTCGCCGCGGCCGCCGGGACCAAGGCGTCGTCGCGCACGGCCCTGCAGAACCGCTGCGGCTGGTTCATCAACCCGACCCCGGCCAATGCCTGGCTCGACGATCGCGATGGCAGTTGGACGGTGGCGCTGCAAGGCGGCCACCAGGCCGACGGCGACTGGCCCGAGTTCGCCGACAAGGATTGGGTCGTCACCAACGGCAGCAGCTACGGCCATGGTTGCGCCTGCATGAAGGTCAAGGTGGACCGCAAGACCATGACGGTGCTGCGGATCGCCTCGGCGCAGAGCAAGCCGCTCGCGCAGTGCCGCCGCGACCCGAAGCTCAAGGAACCCAAGGACTGAGCCGCGCACCCCGCCCATGACCGCAGCCCCGACCACCCCCGCTCCGCCGTCGCTGGAAACCGATCCGGAGCTGACCAAGATCGTCTCCGATGCGTTGACGGTCGTCTCCAATCCCACCGACCTGCTCGCGACCCTGTTCGTGGTCGTGGGCAGCGTGCTCGCGTCGGCGCTGATCGTCCGCCGTATCCGGCCGCGGCTCAAACATCGCTTCGCCTGGCTGACCCTGCTCGACTACCTCGCCACGCCGGTGCTGTCGCTGACCTTGCTGTCGCTGTTCGGCCTGTTCGGCGACCTGTTCGACAACCCGCTGATCGATCTCGGCGGCACCTTGATCGCGCTGTTGTGCCTCATTCGCCTGCTCGGCGCGATCGTCGAACTGCTGTTCCGCCCGACCGCGACCCTGCGCTTCATGCTGCGCGTGGTCACGGTGCTGCTGTGGATTTATGTGGTGCTGCAGATCTTCGGCACGCGCAACCCGTTGATCGGCCAGTTCTTCTCGACGCAATGGAGCGTCCTCGGCTTCAGCCTGACCACCCGCCACATCCTCGACGGCCTCACCGCCGGCGTGGTGATCGTGATCGTCGCGCTGTGGGGCGACAAGGCCATCGGCAACCTGCTGCGGCGCAACCGCACCCTGCAGCCGAATTTCGTCCTCGCCCTGTCGCGCATCTTCAGCGTGCTGATGTGGATCGCCGCAGTGGCGCTGATCTTCTCGATCAGCGGCATCAACCTCACCGCCCTGGCCGCGTTCAGCGGCGCGCTCGGCATCGGCCTCGGGCTCGGCCTGCAACGGCTCGCGGCCAGTTACATCAGCGGCCTGATCGTGCTGTTCGAGCAGTCGGTGCGGGTCGGCGACAACATCGCCACCAACAACATCATCGGCCGCGTCACCCGCATGACCGTGCGCTACACCATGATCCGCACCCGCGACGGCGTCGAGGCGATCGTGCCCAACGACAGCCTGACCAGCAACGTGATCGTCAACCAGTCCTGGTCCGACCGCAATCTGCGCCTGGTCTGCGGCGTGCTGGTGAGAGGCGACACCGACACCCATGCCGCACGCGCGCTGTTCCTGGAGGCGATGAAGGCGCAGGACCGCGTGTTGCAGCAACCGCCGCCGCATATGTACGTCACCGGCGTCAACGACAAGGGCATCCAGCTCGACGGCCACTTCTGGATCAACGACCCCGAGAACGGCCAGCACAACGTCGTCTCCGACATCTACGACGCGGTGCTGCAGTCGTTCCGCAAGAACGGCATCGCGCTGGTGGCGCAATGAGGCTTAAGCCGGCATTTCGGGTCGGCCGACTCCGTTCGCCGCCGCGATAAGCGTCGCAGTTGGCGGACGGCCCGGCAGGAGTAGGATGCGGGCATGAACGACGGTTCCCACCCGCGCTTCTTCTGGCAGTTCCCGATGCGGCCGATCCGCGAGAAGGGTTTGGCCGAGGCGCTGCCCGACGACGGCCACCTGCGCATCCTGTTCCTGTGGGGCAAGGACTGCCCGAACTGCGATATCGCCAAGGGCCAGATCCTGCTGACGCCGGAACGCTTCGTCTGGCCCGACGTCGAATGGCTGCACGACAACGTCTACGAAGACCCGGGCATGGGCACGCATTTCGGCCTGCACGGCATTCCGGCGTTCTTGGTGTTCCGCGGCGCCAAGAAGCTCGGCCGGATCAGCCAATGGCCCGGCACCGATGCCTTCGTCGCCGCGATAGAAAAACTGCGCGTGGCGCCGGCGCCGGCTGCCCCGCCGCAAGCGCTTTAAGAGTAGGAGCGGCGCAAGCCGCGATAAACCGAAGAAGCCGAATACCACGTAGCTCCCGAAGCCGACAGCCCTCCGGATCGCTTTTGGGGGCATCCGATCTTCGGCCACCACGCTCGCGTACGCCGCTGCGGTTGATCGCGGCTTGCGCCGCTCCTACCCCAGGCCAACCTCGGCCGGGCGCGTCGCCATCTCTCACACCGCCCGCGCAACACAGCTTCCCGCCCGGCAACGACCGGCCAGACTTGGCGCGTGCGCCGCCGCGGAGCAGACTGCGGTTCTTCCCGCCGCGACCGCAGGCCGTCGCCATGTTCGACTTCGCCACGCTCGCCGCCTACCTCGCCGCCGCTGCGGTGCTGGTCCTGATTCCCGGACCGGGCACGGCCTGGATCATCGCCCAGAGCGCCGCCGGTGGAACCTCGCGCGGCGTGCAGGCGGCGTTCGGGCTCGAAACCGCCACCCTGATCCATGCGCTCGCCGCCGGCCTCGGCCTGTCGGCGTTGCTCGCGACCTCGGCGCTGGCCTTCGAGGCGATCAAATATGCCGGCGCCGCCTACTTGATCTGGCTCGGCATCAAGGCCTGGCGCAGCCCCTCGCCCGTTCCCGCCGCGACCGACGACGCATCGCAGGCAGCGGCAACCTCGGCGCGCCACGTCTATCTGCGCTCGGTGATGACCGGCGTGCTCAATCCGAAGGTCGCGCTGTTTTTCCTCGCCTTCCTGCCGCAGTTCGTCCATCCCGAGCGCGGCATGGTCTGGCTGCAGTTCCTGGTGCTCGGCGCCTTGCTGTCGCTGATCGGCCTGTCGCACAGCGTGTTGCTGAGCGTCGCCTTCGGCCATTTCGGCCGCCGCATCGGCCGGCGCTTCTCCGGCGGCGGGCGCTGGAAAGAACGCCTGACCGGCAGCGTATTCATCGCCCTGGGCCTGCGCCTGGCGGTGCAGCAGCGCAGCTGAGGCGCAGCGCCCGCACGCCCGGGCGCTTCGGCGAGGATCCAACCGCGGATGTACGGCGCCGCCGGCGCAGGCCGTGCTTCGTCTTGAAGCGGCGGTCCCGCGCCCACAGGTCGGAGATTCACGACCTCGATTGCAGGAGCGCCGCGCATGAAGACACAGGGTTTTCTCGACCAATTGCTGAAGACCGCACAAAGCAGCCTCGGCGGGGCGGGCGGACTCGAAGGCCTGCTCGGCGGCGGCAAACCGCCGGTGCCCTATCAGGACAAGTACGCACGAGATAAGCAAACGGAAGAGAAACGCGGCCTGCTCAATGCCGACTTCGGCAAGGGCGCGCTCGCCGGCGGCGCACTCGGCCTGCTGCTCGGCCACCGCAAGCTGCGCAAGAGCGCGGGCAAGATCGCCTTGTACGGCGGCGTCGCCGCGGTCGGCGTGCTGGCCTACAAGGCCTATGGCGAATACAAGCGGCAGCAGGATGCCGGCGCCGCGGAGCCGCAGACCGTCGACCGCCTGCCGCCGCCGCAGGCCGAGCAACACAGCCAGGCCATCCTGCAGGCGCTGGTCGCCGCATCCAAGGCCGACGGCCATATCGATGCGCGCGAACGCGAGGCCATCGAAGGCGAATTCACCCGCATCGACGGCGACCCGGAACTGCGCCGCTGGCTGCACGACGAACTGGAAAAACCGCTCGACCCGGCCGAAGTGGCGCGCGCCGCGACCACTCCGGAAATCGCCGCGGAGATGTACCTGGCCAGCCTGCTCGCCGCCGATGAACAGAGCTATATGGAACGCGCCTATCTCGACGAACTGGCGCGCCAGCTCAAGATCGACGACGCGCTCAAGAGCCGGCTCGAACAGCAGTTGCGCGACGCCCAAGCCTAAGCACCCCGAGCGCTCCCGGCCGCTGCGCAGAGCGGAACTCGGTCACAAGCGGGCGCGGCGACGACGCGTCCGCACCGCCGGTGCTGCCGCCGGTCGGCGCAGCGCCCTCTTCGTCGATGGCAGCCGTTAGGATCGCTGCGCCGCCCTACTGCGCGGCGCTTCCCTATCGACCGGACCGTCGCCGATGCGTTTGCTGATTCCCGCCTTGTTAGCGCTGACCTTCGTCGGCTGCTCCTGCCAACGCCAGGCCGAGACCGATACGCCCGTTGTCGATGCGGCGACGGCGCCGGTCGCCGACGATGCCGCCGCGCGCGCCCGCGCCGATGCCGCCAAACGCGCCGACGCACTGAGCCAGCAGCGCCTGGATGCGATGAACGAAGCGGTCAACAAGCTGCATCTGTACCTGCAGCAACTCAGCAGCGGCAAACGCGAAGCGGCCGACAAGCATTGGGCCTATCAACGCATGCCGCGCGGCAACGAAGAAGCCGACCTGCGTTCGATCAAGCAATTCACCTCGATGCGGATCGAGAACGACACGCCGAAACCACTCGACCAGGAAGCGGTGCCGGAATCGCTGGAAATCCCGGTGGAGCTGCGGGTCGACGTCGCCGACGGCGAGTCGCGGCGCTACACCGGCTGGTATCGCATGCGACGCAGCCCGGTCGACCGCAGTTGGGAACTGACCGCCACGTCGCTGTCGGTGAAACTGCAGTAAGCCCAGCGCGCCACGCTGGCGCACTCGACGCCCACCCCGGTCAGCGCGCGTCCAGCGAGCTGAGCCTGCGCTGTGCCCGACTTCCGGCATCTCGCCGCAATCGAGGAGGGGCTTATACACTGGGCCATCGACGCGCCCTCGAACGACGGCGCGCGGTCTATGTCTCTACGGACCCCGTCATGCGCCCGAATCGTTTCCTCGCCGTCCCGGCCCTCGCCCTCGCGCTTTCCGCCCTGCTCGCCGCCTGCGGCGGCAAGGACCGCCCCGCGGACGGCACCGCCGCCGGTGCCGATCCCCAGTCGCTGCCGGCGCCTGCCGGCGCAGGCGCTGCCGGCGTCACCGGCATGCCCTCGGCGCCCGGGCCCGGCCAGGTCGGCGCGCCGGTCGAAGGCAGCACGGCCAGCCCCTTGTTCGACGAGAACGGCAACCCGATTCCCGGCAGCGACGCCGGCACGCCCGCGACCGGCATCGACGGCACCTTGCCGCCGCCCGAGCCCGGCACCGAGACCGGCGCCCCGCCGCTCGCTGTCGAACCCACCCCGGAAGACGCCGTCGCCGTAGTGCGCGATTACTACGCCGCGATCAATGGCGGCAATTTCGCCCGCGCTCACGCACTGTGGTCGGACGGCGGCAATGCCAGCGGACAGAACGCCCAGCAGTTCGCCAACGGTTTCGCCGAGACCGCCGGCGTGTCGGTGGAAGTGCTGGCACCGGGCCGGGTCGATGCCGGCGCCGGCCAGCGCTATGTCGAAGTGCCGATCGCGATCACCGCCACTCAACGCGACGGCAGCCAGCGCAAATACGTCGGCGCCTACACCCTGCGCCGCAGCGTCGTCGACGGCGCCAACGACGAACAACGCGCCTGGCGGATCGGCAGCGCCGACATCCGCGAGGTCAAGCAATGAACCCGCGCGCGGTGGCGAGCCGGACCTTCGTCGCGATCGCCAGCGTCGCCTTGCTCGGCGCTTGCGAACGCACGCCGCCCGCGCCTGCCGCCGAGCCGGTCGCGCACGTGTCGCAGCCCGCAGCGACGCCGCAGACGAACGCGCCCGCGGCCGAAAAAGGCCAGGACACAGCGCCGCCGGCCGAGCTCGACTACGTCCTGCCCGGCGCTCTCGCCCCCGACACCGGGCCGGTCCAGTTGCGCGCCTTGTTCGGCGCGGACCAGGTGGAGATCTCCGATCATCTGCCGGGCGCGGAAGGCGAGGAGTTCCGCGGGGTGATCCTCTACCCCAAGGATTCGGCGCTGCGCGCCTATCTGTATTTCCAGGACTCACAACAACTGCGCGGCCTGTCCAACGTGGTCGTGCGCGAGCCCGACTCGCGTTGGTGTCTCGACAACGGCGTGCGCATGGGCATGCGTCTGGCCGAGCTGGTCCGCCTCAACGGCAAGCCGATCCGGTTCAGCGGCCTGGACTGGGACTACGGCGGCGCGATCACCGACTGGAACGGCGGCCGTCTCGCCGCCAAGGACGGCGACCCGGTGATCCGGCATGCGCGCCTGGACCGCAATGCGCAAGCGTCCACCGCGGAGGATGCCTACCCGTCCGGCGACAACGAATTCTCCAGCGACGACAAACGCTATCCGCAACAGGGCGAACTGCTGTCGGTCGGCGAGCTGCGGGTGTCGTTCCCGGGCGAGGACGATCTTTGAATCGCGCTTCGCAGGGCGGCATGAACACCAGCGTCCCGCGCATCGTCCTCGACAGCAACGTCTGCCTGGACATGTTCGCCTTCAAGGACCCGCTGACCGCCTCGTTGCTCGCGGCGCTGCGCGAGGGCCGCATCGAGGCCGTCACCGATACGGCCTGCCGCGAAGAATGGCAGCGCGTGCTGACCTATCCCAAGCTCGCCCTGGACGACACTGCACGCGCCGATTGCCTGCGCGACTACGACGAGCTGCTGCGTCTGCACCAACATGACGGCGTTCCGGCGCGCCCCCTGCCCCGCTGCGCCGATCCCGACGACCAGAAGTTCCTCGAACTCGCCCTGGCCGCCGACGCGCGCTGGCTGCTCAGCCGCGATCACGCCCTGCTGGTGCTCGGCCGCCGCACCGCGCGCGACGGCTTGTTCGAAGTGTTGACGCCGCGCGCCTGGGCCGCGTTGCAGACCCTGCGCGAGACCGCGCCCGAGGCCTGAACAGCGCCACGGATCGTGCGCGGAGGCCGTGCGATACTCGGCCCATGCAAGGCGTCCCCGCCCAGTTCGTCCACGCCCACGATGCCGCCGAATTCCGGCAGCCTTCGCATCGCGCCGGCGTCGAGCTGTACCGCGCGCACATCGTCCGCCACGCCTTCGAGCCGCACACCCACGAGGCCTTCGGCCTGGGCGCGATCGAATCGGGCGTCGAGCGTTTCCGTTATCGCGGCAGCGACCACCTCGCGCCGCCGGATTCGTTGGTGCTGATGAATCCCGACGTGCTGCACACCGGCCGCGCCGAGACCGAAGGCGGCTGGCGTTATCGCATGGTCTATGTCGACCCCGACGTGGTCGAAGACATCACCGGCGAGGCCGGCTGGTGGTTCGAGGACGCCGTGCGCCACGACCCCGAACGCGCCCGTCGCATCACCGCGCGCCTGGATGCCTTGTGGAGCGCACGCGAACCGCTCGCCTTCGACAGCCAGTTGTTCGCCTTGCTGATGGAGTTCCGCGATCACGCCCGCATGCCGCGGCATCTGCGCGAAGAAGCGGTTTCGCGCTTCGGCCCGGTCGTCGACTACCTGCGCGCGCATCTGGCCGAACGCGTCACCCTGGAAGAACTGGCCGCGGTCGCCGGCCTCAGCCCCTTCCACTTCCTGCGCCGTTTTCGCGCCCAGTACCACGTCACCCCGCAGCAGATGCTGATGGCGCTGCGCCTGTACGAGGCCAAGCGCCTGCTCGCCGGCGGCGCTGCGCTCGCAAGCATCGCCGCGGACACCGGGCTGACCGACCAGGCCCATCTGACCCGGGCGTTCTCGCGCCGCTACGGCATCACCCCGGCGCGTTACCAGAAACAAATCCGCCGCTGAGCGCGGCCGCGCCGAAAGCAATCTGGTACAAGACCGCGCCGCCGGGTTCGCCCAAGCTGGACGCATGTGGCTAGGAACCCTCTATGCGCTCGCGGCCGGCCTGATCTGGGGCCTGGTCTTCGTCGGCCCGCTGTTGCTGCCGGAATACCCGGCGGCGCTGCAGTCGGTCGGGCGCTATCTCGCTTTCGGCCTCATCGCCTTGCCGCTGGCCTGGCTCGACCGCGCCGCCTTGCGCCAGCTGACCCGCGCCGACTGGATCGAAGCGCTGAAGCTGTCGGCGATCGGCAACCTGCTCTATTACCTGTTCCTCGCCAGCGCCATCCAGCACGCCGGCGGCCCCTTGCCGACCATGATCATCGGCACCTTGCCGGTGGTGATCGCGGTCTGCGCGAACCTGCGCAACGCCCGCCGCGACGGCCGCCTGCCATGGCTGCGCCTGCTGCCTTCACTGGCGCTGATCGCGGCCGGCATCGCCTGCGTCAACCAAGTCGAATTGCAGGCCTTGCGCGCGGACGCCAACGCCGACGTGCGCCGCTACGCCATCGGCGCCGTGCTCGCCATCGGCGCGGTCGCGTGCTGGACCTGGTATCCGCTGCGCAACGCCGACTGGCTGCGCGACCACCCCAGCCGCAGCCCGCGCACCTGGGCGACCGCGCAGGGCTTGGCGGTGCTGCCGCTGGCCTTGCTCGGCTACATAACGCTGTGGACCTTCATGAGCGCGACCGGCCACGAGTTCGCCATGCCGTTCGGCCCGCGCCCGGGTTTCTTCATCGGCCTGATGGTGGCGATCGGCCTGTTCGCCTCCTGGGTCGGCACCTTGTGCTGGAACGAAGCCAGCCAGCGCCTGCCGACCGCCCTGGCCGGCCAGTTGATCGTATTCGAGACCATCGCCGCCCTGAGTTACGCCTTCATCCTGCGCGGCCGGATGCCGGAACCCTTGACCTTGATCGGCATCGCCCTGCTGATCGCGGGGGTGATCTGGGCATTACGGGTGAAGCCGGTGCCTTTGGCGAATGCGGAGAGTTGTTCGGCGCATTAAGGGTGATCGCACCGTTGCCGTTGCCGTTGCCGAGATTTTGATCTGCTTTGCTGCTTTGCCGGTCAGGTGGAGACCCGGAGGGCGCCGCACAGGACGTGCGGCGTTTTCCGATAAGACAGGGA
>NZ_JMTZ01000067.1 GCF_000731095.1 Lysobacter antibioticus
CCGCTTCGATCGATGACGACGGCGATGCCATCGCTGCGCATCCCGCGGTCGCGGCTTGTAACCGAAGGACACCCAGTAGGACGCCGCTTCTATCCTGGGCCTGCACCCAATATCGTTCTAAATTTGTAACTGATGTTTGCAGTTTAGTCTGTATTGTTCCATGTTTGCGGTGTCATCCTAGCGCCCATCGCCAATACGGCGCCCCGTCAGGAGATACCCATGGCCACCGCCACCCACACCGCTTACGCCCGCGTCGGCCGCAAATTGCGCGGCCAGGCGACTTCCGACGGCGCCGGCGTCCGCCTGACCCGGGTCATCGGCGGCCCGCAGCTGCCCGACCTGGATCCCTTCCTGCTGCTCGACGAATTCGGCACCGACCGTCCCGAGGATTACCTCGCCGGTTTCCCGGAGCATCCGCACCGCGGTTTCGAAACCGTCACCTACATGCTCGACGGGCGCATGCGCCACCGCGACAACCACGGCAACGAAGGCGTGCTCGTGCCCGGCAGCGTGCAGTGGATGACGGCTGGCCGCGGCTTGGTGCATTCGGAAATGCCGGAGCAGGAGGCCGGGCGCATGCGCGGGTTCCAACTGTGGGTGAACCTGCCGGCGCGCGAGAAGATGACCGAGCCCAAGTATCAGGAGTTCGCGCCGGATCGCATCGTGCAACTACGGCCGGCCGACGGCGTCGAGGTGAAGCTGATCGCCGGCCGCGTCGGCGGGGTCAGCGGCCCGATCGCGCAACCCGCGACCGATCCGGTGTATCTCGACATCGCCCTCGACGCCGATGCGCAGTGGGAGTACGAATTGCCCGAAGGCCACAATGCCTTCGTCTATGTCTACGAAGGCGGCATCGCCGCCGGCGACGGCGAGGATGCGCGCGAGATCGATGCGCAAGAGTTGGCCGTGCTGTCCGGCGGCCACTTGCTCAAGTTGCGCGATGGCGGCCGCGGCAGCCGTCTGATCGTCGTCGCCGGGCGCCCGCTGCGCGAGCCGGTCGCGCGTTACGGCCCGTTCGTGATGAACACCAAGCAGGAAGTGATGCAGGCTTTCGTCGATTTCCAGGAAGGCAAGTTCTGACGAAGCATGGCCGTCGTTACGCACCGAAGGGCCACGCGCGAGCGTGGCCTTTCGTTTTCGCGCTGCCGGACAGGCGTCGGGTGTCGTCGAAATACGCCGCAACGGCGCGATGTATCAGAATCGATCTGGCCGCAGTGCGGCGGCATGCGCGTTATCTGTCAACGGAACGCATCATCGCTGCAAGCCCGCGGCGACGGGCGAAGACACGTGCGTCGCTGCGCAAAGCCGCGGCGCACGTCCGACAAGGAGCTCAGTCATGGCCACCAGAATCGATCCCAAGCAATTCACCATCGTCGCTACCTTCGTATCCGCCGGTGTCGCCGCCGGTGCGGGAGGCTTCGTCATCGTCGGCGGCAAGCTCAAGAAAGTGCCGCCGCGCGGCATCAAGCAGTTGCAGGCGGCGTATCAGATGCTCGAAGCCGCCGAAGGCGCCGGCAATGCCCGCCTGGCCGCGCAACTGCAGCAGCTCGCGATCGATGTCGCCGAGCAGGCGGTGAATCAGAAAGTCGCACGCTGATCGCAGCGACGGACGATTGCCTCGAAAAGAAAAAGCCGCGTCTTTCGACGCGGCTTTTCGTTACTGCATGAGCGGGCGGCTCAGTCCTTGCCGAGCCAGCGGTACACCGCGCCGCCGAGCAGGCCGCCGACGATCGGCGCCACCCAGAACAGCCACAGCTGGCTGATCGCGGCGCTGCCGGCGAACAGGGCCACGCCGGTCGAACGCGCCGGGTTCACCGAAGTGTTGGTGACCGGGATGCTGATCAGGTGGATCAGGGTCAGGCCCAGGCCGATCGCGATTGGGGCGAAGCCGGCCGGTGCGTTCTTGTGGGTGGCGCCGAGGATGATGATCAGGAACATCGCGGTCATGATCACTTCGGTCAGCAGGGCGGCGTGCATCGAGTAGCCGCCCGGCGACATCAGGTCGAAGCCGTTGCTGGCGAAGGTGCCGGCCGCGTTCGGGTCGTGGACGAAGCTGGGGCTGCCGCTGGCGATCTGCCACAGGATGAAACCGGCGAGCAGGCCGCCGAGCACCTGCGCGACGATGTAGGGGATCAGATCCTTGGCTGCGAAACGGCCGCCGGCCCACAGGCCGAAGCTCACCGCCGGATTGAAGTGGCCGCCGGAAATATGGCCGAGGGCGTAGGCGCCGGTCAGCACGGTCAGGCCGAAGGCCAGCGAGACGCCTAGCAGGCCGATGCCGAGCGGGTTGCCGTCGCCGCCGAAATTCGCTGCGAGCACGGCGCTGCCGCAACCGCCGAGCACCAGCCAGAACGTACCGATGAACTCCGCACCGAGTCGCTTGATCATGATCGTCTTCCTTTTGAGTTATGGGCTTGCATACGGCCCAGGGTCGGACGAACGCCCTGTTCAGCCAGGGAACGATACGCCACGACCCCATTCAGCCAGGCCGATTCTCATGCTGGCTGACAACTCAAAAATGCGCAACCCGTCACAAAACGGTCGCGGGGCCAGCAAACCGCGACCGCAGTCAAATCGGCTCGGAAAACAGACCCCGCGACGTGCTATTTAGTGCTGCTCAGTCGCGTCGAGGGAAATCGCAGGCCCTCGGTCTGGCCGATGACCTCCCGCAGTTGCTCGGGCGACGTCGCCTGCATCCAGATATGCGCATGCTTGCCGTTGCCGATATCGAGCAAGGTTTCGCGCACCTGGATGTTGGGCTTGCCGGCGAGTTCGCCGCGGTACCAATGCATGGCCTTGCCGTCGATCGTGCTGGCTTCGGCGCGATCGCTGCGCTTGGGCTCGAACGGCGACTTGGAGGCTATGTAGAGGCCGAAGGCTTCCGACTGGTCGGCACGCAGTGCGCGACAGAAGTCGGAATCGGCGCCGGCACGGTGTTCCCAGTGCAGGCCCGAATCGGCCGGTAGAAACGGACAGGCGCCTGAAGCGGCGGGTTCTTGCGCAGACGCACACACGACGAACACCAACGCCAGCCACGGCAATGCGTGCTGGCTCTTTACCCTTGACTTCACGATCGTCCCCCTGGAACCCGATTAGGTCAAAACGGTGCTGGAGCCTTTCAGCCCTGTGACCATAGTCCACTTCGGAGGCGTTGACAAACGTTACGTCATCGTTCAGGTAGAGGAATAAATTCGTGCTCGCCGGCGATCTCGCCGAATCGTCCCTCGGCCCAATCCAGCTTGGCCTGTTCGATCCGCTCACGCGAACTTGAGACGAAGTTCCACCACAGGTGGCGCGGCCCATCCAGCGGTTCGCCGCCCAGCAGCATGGCCTTGAGCGGGGTCTTGGCGCGCAGGCGCGGGTGGGTGCCGGGGTCGAGCACGACCAGGTGCCGCGCCGGCAGGTCGGCGCCGTCGAGCTGGGCCTCGCCTTCGAGCAGGTAGAGCGCGCGCTCGGCGTGGCTGTCCTCGAGGTCGAGCTCGGCGCCGGGGTCGAGGTCGATGGCGACGTAGAGGGTGTCGGCGAACACCCGCACCGGCGACTCCTCGCCGAAGCCGCGCCCGGCGACGATGCGCAGCCAGGCGCCGTCGCGGCGCTGCTGCGGCAGGGTCGCGGCCGGATGGTGGTGGAAGGCCGGCGCGGTCTCCTCGAACGAGCGCGGCAGCGCCACCCAGGTCTGCATGCCGTGCAGCGGGTGGCCGCTGGCGCGCGGCGCCTGTGGGGTGCGTTCGGAATGGGCGATGCCGCGGCCGGCGGTCATCCAGTTGACGTCGCCCGGGTTGATGTCCTGGACGCTGCCCAGGGTGTCGCGATGGCCGATCGAGCCGGCCCAGAGAAAGGTCACCGTGGCCAGGCCGATATGCGGGTGCGGGCGCACGTCGATGCCTTGGCCAGGCTCGAACACGGCCGGGCCGATGTGGTCGACGAACACGAAGGGGCCGACCGACCGCGCCTGGATGCTCGGCACGGCGCGGCGGACTTCGAACCCGCCCAGGTCGTGGACGCGCGGGGCGACGATCGTGGTCATGGCACGGACTCCTGCAGGGGTATGCCGGCAGGTTCGCATGTCTTTTATGCAATCAGACGCACGGCACTGAAACTCGGTGTTGCACGAAAGAGGCTGGGAATCGCGCTCGCCTCAGCGCGCCTTGCGGTTATTCGGCGTCGACCTTGAGCGTCGCATTCGGCGGTTCGGCGAAATCCAGGCCCTGCACCTCGATGCGCCAGCCGCCGGCGCTTTTGCGCGCATCGCTGACGGTGTTGAAGCTGAGCGCCGACTTCGCGCCGTTGGCGCCGGTCCACTCGAACTCCAGCACGGCATCGCCGGCCCAGACGCATTGCACCTTCGGCGGGCAACGCGAGTCGGCGCTGATCGCGACGAAGCGCAACTGCGAACGGTCGGGCAGGCTGGCCGACTCGCCGCGCGCCAGGCTGAAGGCCTGGCCAGGCGTTGCGGTCTTCGATGCAGGGGCGTTCTGGCCGGCATGGGCGCAGGCGGTCAGGGCGAGTACGCCGCTCAACAGCGCGGCGGCGAGCGGGGCGGCGGGGAGCGAGGGACGCATCGGCGACTCCGTTGAATCACAGGGCGGTCCGGCGGAACCGCGGTCGAGCCAGTCTAGGCCGCCGCGGGCGGGCGCCCAAGCGAGCGGCGTCACCGATCCCGGGTTTGCTCGAAGCTCGCCCGTCCCTGCGCGTCGATGCGCACGACCATGCGGCGGTCGAATTCGGTTTCCGGCATCGGCGCGACGTCGCAGGCGCACAAGGCGGCGGCGATCGCGGGTGCGGTGTTGCTGTGGCCGACCACCAGGACCGTGCCGTCGCGATGATCGCGGCGCAGGGTCGCGGCGAACTCGGCCGCGGCCTGTTTGGCGTCGTATCGCGTCATCGTGAGCCCGTGCGCGCGCGCGGTCGGCTCGCCGGTCTGCCGGGTGCGGCGGTACTCGGTGGCATAGACCGCGCGCATCGGCGCTTGCGCCAGTGAAGCGGCGAGGCGTTCGGCGCGCGCCTGTCCGGCTTCGCTGAGCGAGGGGTCGCGCGGGTCGTCGGTACTCTTCTCGGCGTGACGCACGATCACATAGGTGAGCGGCGCTTCGGCTTCGGTCGGACGGGTGGCGCAGCCGCCGAGCGCGATGCTCAGGGCGAGGGCGGCGGTGCAGGTGATCGGGCGCATGGCGTGTCCTCGCTGGGATTCAATCGCGGAGCAGGTCGGCGCCGGCCTGGGCGATCGCGCCGTCCTGCGCCGCTTGCGCGCCGGATACGCCGATGCCGCCGATGACCTGTTCGCCGAGCAGCAAGCGTACGCCGCCTTCGATCGGAGTGATGCCGGGCAGGCCGAGCACGACCATGTTGCCGTCGCCGAGCAGTTTCTGATGGAACGCGGTGTCGCGGCGATAGTTGGCCGCGTGCACGGCCTTGCCGATGGCGACTTCGACGCTGGAGTTCGGGCTGCCGTCCATGCGCTGGAAATGCAGCAGGCGGCCGGCCTCGTCGACGATCGCGATGGCGACGTTGAGGCCGTCGGCGCGCGCCTTGTCCTCGGCCGCCGCGGCGATTCGCTTGGCCGCGGCTAGGTTGAGCACGCTGCGCTGCGTCAGTTGCGTCTTCAGCGGCGGTGCCGCAGCGGCTGGAGTGGCGAGGACGAGCAGAAGCGGGGCGAGCAGAAGCGGGAGGCGGGGCATGGGATGCTCGGGCCTGGAGGGTCGGCGGAGCGTAAGAGGCGCGCGGGTGTTGCGGGAGTGTCTTTTGTACTGGCGCGGGTTGGGCGCTGGAGGTGTTCTCGCTGTGTTTGCTTGGAAGAGCTAAGGCCAAAGCAAATCCCCTCTGGCCCCCTCTGCAAAGGGGGAACTCGACGGGTAAGGATGCAGTGATGTGGCGTTTTGGGTGCTATCGGCAAGCTTCGCTGCTCGGCAGGCGCCTTGGCGCTTCGACAGGTCAACGAAGGAAGCGGCTCTTCCAGAAACACGAGAAGCAGTTCCCCCCTTTGCAAAGGGGGGCTACGGGGGGATTTGCTTTAGCCTGCGGCTCTCCCAAAAACCGGCGGAGAGCCATCTTCCAGGCGGAGCCCACGCCCGCTCAGTGCTTCTTGTCGAGCAGCATCAACAAACCCTTCGCCGCCGCCAGGCGCGCCGGCGCGTCCGGCAGGTCCAGCTTGAGTTTGAGTTTGTCCGGGCCATCCATCTGGTACAGCTTCGGCTGCCCCTGGATCAGCTTGATGATCGACATCGGGTCGACGTTCGGGCGCTCGACGAACTGCAGGCGGCCGCCCTTTTCGCCGAGGTCGAGTTTGCGGATGCCGAGGTCGGTCGCGATCAACTTGAGTTCGGCGACCGCGAACAAATGCTTGGCCGCATCCGGCAGCAGGCCGAAGCGGTCGATCATCTCGACCTGCAACTCGCGCAGTTCCTCGTCGCTGCGTGCGCCGCTGACGCGCTTGTACAGGGTCAGGCGGGTGTGCACGTCGGGCAGGTAGTCGTCCGGGATCAGGGCCGGAATATGCAGCTCGACTTCAGCGCCGCGCGCATCGGTCGAGTCGACGTCGGGCAGCTTGCCCTGGCGGATCGAGCGCACGGCGCGTTCGAGCAGTTCGGTGTACAGGCTGAAGCCGACCTCGGCCATCTGCCCGCTCTGGTCCTCGCCGAGCAATTCGCCGGCGCCGCGGATTTCCAGGTCGTGGGTGGCCAGGGTGAAGCCGGCGCCGAGCTCGTCCATCGAGGCGATCGCTTCCAAACGCTTCTGCGCATCCGGGGTGATCGAACGCTTGTCCGGAATCACCAGATACGCGTAGGCGCGGTGGTGAGAACGGCCGACCCGGCCGCGCAACTGGTGCAACTGCGCCAGGCCGAACTTGTCGGCGCGGTTCATGATGATGGTGTTGGCGTTCGGGATGTCGATGCCCGACTCGATGATGGTCGTGCACAGCAGGACATTGAAGCGCTGCTTGTGGAAGTCGAGCATCACGCTTTCGAGTTCGCGCTCGGCCATCTGGCCGTGGGCGACGCCGATGCGCGCCTCCGGCACCAGTTCTTCGAGCTGGCGCTTCATGCGGCCGATGCTCTCGACGTCGTTGTGCAGGAAATACACCTGGCCGCCGCGCGCGAGTTCGCGCTGGAACGCCTCGCGCAGCTGCATGTCGTCCCAGGGCACGACGAAGGTCTGCACGGCCAGGCGATGCGCCGGCGGGGTCGCGATGATGCTCAGGTCGCGCAGCCCGGCCATGGCCATGTTGAGGGTGCGCGGAATCGGCGTGGCGGTCAGGGTCAGCAGATGCACGTTGGCGCGCAGCGCCTTCAGCGCTTCTTTCTGGCGTACGCCGAAACGCTGCTCTTCGTCGACGATGACCACGCCGAGGTCCTTGAAGCGCACGTCGGGCTGCAGCAGGCGATGGGTGCCGACCACGACGTCGATCTTGCCCTCGCTGACTTTCTCCAGCTCGGCCTTGATCTCCTTGGTGCTCTTGAAGCGCGACAGCACTTCGACCTTCAACGGCCAATCGGCGAAGCGGTCGCGCATGGTGCGGTAGTGCTGTTCGGCGAGCAGGGTGGTCGGCACCAGCACCGCGACCTGCTTGCCGGCGGTCGCGGCGACGAAGGCCGCGCGCACCGCGACCTCGGTCTTGCCGAAGCCGACGTCGCCGCAGACCACGCGGTCCATCGGCTGGCTGCTGCTGAGGTCGCGGATCACCGCCTCGATCGCCGAATGCTGGTCCGGGGTTTCCTCGAACGGGAAGCCGGCCGCGAACGGCTCGTACATCGAGCGGTTGACATCGAGCGCGAGGCCGGCGCGGGCCTGGCGCTTGGCCTGGATCTCGAGCAGTTCGGCGGCGACGTCGCGGACTTTCTCGGCGGCCTTGCGCTTGGCCTTGGTCCATTGCTCGCCGCCGAGCGAGTGCAGCGGCGCGGTTTCGACCGAGGCGCCGGAGTAGCGGCTGATCAGGTGCAGTTGCGCGACCGGCACGTACAACCGGTCGCCCTTGGCGTATTCGATTTCGAGGTATTCGCCGGGCTGGCCGCCGGCTTCGAGCACGATCAGGCCGCGGTAACGGCCGACGCCGTGGTCCTCGTGCACGATCGGCGCGCCTTCGGACAACTCGCCGAGGTCGCGGATGATCGCTTCGGGTTCGCGGCCGACGCGCTTGCGCCGGCGCGGCTGCGCGGCGCGTTCGGGAAACAGCTGGCGTTCGGTCAGGATCGCCAGCGGCGGCTCGACCACGGCGAAACCGTCGTCGAACGGCGCCACCGCGATGGCGAAGCGGCTCGGCGAGGCGCCGTTGGCGAACGCGTTCCAGTCGGCGACCACGTCCGGCTTCAAGCCCGCGGCCTGCAACACTTCGAGCAGGGCCTCGCGGCGGCCGGCGGTGTCGGAGGCGATCAGCACGCGGCCGGGATAGCTGGCCAGGAACGACTTCAGCGCTTCGGCGGGAGCGGCGTCGCGCGCCGCGACCGGCAGGGTCGGCGCCGGCTGGTCGCCGAGCGCGAGCGCCTTGGCGCGTTGCGGATGCTGTTCGCCGCACAACTCGATGCGCGCGCCTTCGTTGAGCTTTTCGCGCAGGCCGACCGGGGTCAGGTAGAGCGTGTCGGGCGGCAGCAGCGGGCGTTCGAGATCGTGCCGGCGCTGCTCGTAGCGTTCGCCGGTCTGGGCCCAGAACGCGTCGGCGGCGTCGAGCGCGCCGTCGGCGATCACCGGCAGCACGCGTTCGTCGAGGTAGTCGAACAGGGTCGCGGTCTGCTCGAAGAACAACGGCAGGTAGTACTCGATGCCCGAGGGCGCGATGCCCGACTTGAGATCCTGGTACAGCGCGCTGCGCCGGGTGTCGAGGTCGAAACGTTCGCGCAGCGCATCGAGCGCGCGCTTGAGCGAGGCATCGTCGAGCGGCACTTCGCGGCCCGGCAACAGCCGCACCGCATCGATCTTGTCGAGCGAGCGTTGCGACTCGGGATCGAAAGCGCGGATGGTCTCGATCTCGTCGTCGAGCAACTCGACCCGGAACGGCGAGTCGGCGCCCATCGGATAGACGTCGAGCAGGCCGCCGCGCACGGCGAAATCGCCCGGGTCCAATACTTGCGGTACGTGCCGGTAACCGGCCGATTCGAGCCGGCGCTTTTCCGCGTCCAGGTCGAGGCGTTGGCCGACCGCGACGTCGAAGCTGCCGCCGACCACGTGGCGCAGCGGTGCGAGCCGTTGCAACAGCGTCTGCACCGGCACCACGACGATGCCGCGCTTGAGCGTCGGCAGGCGATGCAAGGCCGCCAGACGCTGCGAGACGATGTCCGGGTGCGGACTGAACAGATCGTAGGGCAGGGTTTCCCAGTCCGGGAACGGCAGTACCGGCATGGCGCCGTCGCCGGCGCCGTCGCGGCCGAGCAGGGTGCGCAGATCGGATTCGAGCTGGTGCGCGCCGTGGTTATCGCGCGCGATCGCGAGCAGGGGGCCGTCGTGTTCGGCGGCGGCGCGGGCGATCGCCCAGGCCAGGGCGGAAGGCGAGGCCGGCGCACGCCACCAGGCGCGCTGCTGGCCGATCTTGGGCAGCAGGGACACGGGAGAGGGAGATGATTTCATGGAGTCGGCTAGTTTAGTGGATCGGCCGCGGCTGCCGGGCGCGCAGTTGCGCGCTTTGCGCCGGCGATCTGTGCGAGCTTGTTTTTCTGCGCGATCGGTGTCGCTGCGCGGGGTTTGCGTCGGCCGAGTGGATGACGAGCGAGACGATGCGATCAGCCGCAGGCGCGGCTGCGGTTGCCGCTATCGAGGGTTGTGCCGTTTCCGGCCGTTGGCTCAGCCTGGTATGCGATCAGGGCCCGTGCGGCGAACGAATCGACCGCCGCAGGCACGGACGATCGCCGGGGCGACGAAATGGCGCGCCGGGCGCACGGCGCCGGCGGCGTGGTCGGACAGCCCTATGGCGCTCAGGGTTCGTTGCTGTCGTCGGTCGGGTTGTCGCCGATCTTGCGTACGCCGGCCTGCTGCTCGGCCGCGCGTGCGGCCTTCGAGCGCAGATCCAGCACCACCCGGATCAGGCCCGGCGAATCCTGCTGGAACTCGCGCTCGAAGCCGAGCGACTGCGCCAGCGACAGCATCGGGGTGTTGTGCTCGAACACCTCGCCGTACAGGCGATGCACCTTCTTGCCGCGCGCCCATTTGACCAGGCGCGTCATCAGATAGCGGCCCAGGCCCATGTTGGCGATGTAACGGCTGACCAGGATCGCGAACTCGGCGTCGTGGCTGCGCTCGTCGATGGCGACGCGGGCGACCGCGCCGACCAGAGCTTCGCCGGGAGGCAAGGGTTCGGCCGCAACCAGGGCGAACTCGGTGCGCGGATCGATCCGAGTGAAGCGCTCGGCCATTTCCGGCGTGAGTTCTTTCAGCGCGTAGAGGAATCGCTGCCGCACCTCGTCGGGTTGCAGCAGGGTAAAGCCCGCTCGCAAGGGCTCGGCATCTTCCGGACGCACCGGACGAATCAGTACTTCGCGTCCGTTGGGAAGACGCTGGCGTTCATGCCAGGGCGGCAAACGTTCACGCGTGGCCATGGTCGGATATTGGCACATTGTGACGGACTTCGCCCTTCATCTTTAGGCTAGGTAGACGCCGGTCCGACCGGCGGCATGCCCTGGCCCGCAATTCCACGGTCGAGAGGCGAAAGGCGGGGCCCTCGCGACAATGTGCCTGAGGTTACTTTTTCTTGACGCAGTCCATGCATGAAATGAGAATTGCTCGCATCATGCCGCCGACTCGCCGGCCTGACAACCGCCCCTGAGGCCAGCCAGACGCCCGCGCCGTTTCATGCCGCCGGGCTCAGCCAGATGCCCTCCTGCCGCCGCCCCCGACCGGACGATGCCTCGCCCGTGTCTGCGGCCGTGTCGCGCCTGTGCGCAGGCGGCCGGGGCGCCGCCGATCTCTTCGCCCAGCTTCGGACTACCCCTGATGACGTTTTCGCATTCGCCGCGCCCGCTTCCGCCTCGTCCGCACCGTCTCGCCCGGGGGCTGCTGGTCGCGCTGACCGCACTGACCGCGGGCACGGCCTTCGCCGACGACGCCGAGCGCGAGGCCAAGCGCCTGGACTCGGTGGTCGTGGTCGCCGACCGCGCCACCACTGCGACCAAGACCGATACGCGTCTGATCGAAACCCCGCAGGCGATCAGCGTGATCACCGCCGAACAGGCCGCCGACCGCGGCGTGCAGAACCTGCAGGAGACGCTGCGCTATTCCGCCGGCGCCTACAGCGAGGCCTACGGCCTGGACACGCGCAGCGACGGCTCGCTGGTGCGCGGCTTCTCGCCGGTGTCCTTCCTCGACGGCATGACCCGGCAGATCGGCTCCAGCCTGGTGCCGCGTCCGGAGGTCTACACGATGGAACGCGCCGAGCTGCTGCGCGGGCCCTCGTCGATGCTGTACGGTGCCGGCGGTTCCGGCGGCGTCTTCAACCTCGTCAGCAAGCGCCCGCAGTTCCAGAGCGCAGGCGAAATCGGCCTGAGCTACGGCACCCACCAGCGCAGGCAGTTGCAGTTCGACCTGACCGGCCCGCTCAACGAGGCCGGCACCGTTGCCGGCCGCATCGTCGGCGTGGCGCGCGACGCGCAGCAACAGACCGACCGCATGCCCGACGACCGCCTGGTGCTGGCGCCTTCCTTGACCTGGCGCATTTCCGACGCGACCCAGTTGACCTTCCTTGGCCTGCTGCAGAAGGACGAGAGCGGATCGAGCCAACAGTTCCTGCCGGTGGTCGCGACTTTGCGCGCGGCGCCGGGCCGGCGCCTGCCGAACCATCGCCTGCTCGGCGAGCCCGATGCCGATCGCCTCGACAGCCGCCAGGCCAGTGCCACCGTGTTGCTCGAGCACGCCTTCTCCGATGCGCTGCGCTTCAACAGCAGCCTGCGCTACGCCAAGTCGCGCACCGACTTCACCGAGATCTATCCGGACGTCTACTCCAATCCGGCCAATCCCTTCCTCGACGCGGAAGGACGGGTGCTGCCGCGCTCGGCCTACATCAGCAATCCGCGTATCGACACGCTGACGGTCGACAACAACGTCCAGATCGATTTCGCCACCGGCGCTTTTCGCCATACCGTGCTCGCCGGCGTCGACTACCTGCGCTTCCGCCAGACCGCGATGACCGGCTTCGGCGCGACCACGCCGATCGACGCCTATGCGCCGGTCTACGGGAACTACGTGCTGCCCGGACTTGCGCCGCAGCCGCGTCAGGACCAGACCCAGGTCGGCGTCTACGTGCAGGACCAGATCCGCTGGGGCGAACGCGTCACGGCCGTGCTCGGCGCGCGCCGCGACCGTGCCCGCACCCAGGTCGGCGATCAGCTGCGCATCGAGGATTACGCCACCAGCTACCGCGCCGGCGTGATCGTCGATGCCGGCCACGGCTTCTCTCCGTACTTGAGCTATAGCGAGTCGTTCCTGCCGATCGGCAGCCTGGATTTCTTCAGCCAGCCGTTCAAGCCGCAGGAAGGGCGCCAATACGAGATGGGCGTGAAATGGCAGCCGCGCGAGCAGACCCTGGTGACCCTGGCGGTGTACGACATCCGCGAAAAGAACCGCCAGACCAACGACCCGCAGAACGTGCTCAACTCGGTGCAGACCGGCGAGGTCGGTTCCAAGGGCGTTGAGCTCGAGGCCAGTCACACCCTGGGCAACGATTTCTACGTCACCGCGAGTTACAGCTATAACGAAGCCGAAGTGACGCGCAGCAACTTCGCCCCCGAGATCGACCGCCAGCTCGCCGACGTGCCGAAGGAACTCGCTTCGGTCTGGGGCGTGAAGCAGTTCGACTGGGGCGACAGCGGCCGCATCCGCCTGGGCGCCGGCGTGCGCCACGTCGGCTCGACCCTGTCGATCGGCGGCAACGGCAGCCTGCGCACGCCGGGCTACACCCTGGCCGATGCGCTGGTCTCCTTCGACCTGCCGCAGTGGTCGTTCACGCTCAACCTGACCAACCTGGCCGACAAGCAGTACTACGCACCGTGCCGGGCATTCGGCGACTGCTTCGCCGGCAACGGCCGCAACGTCACCGGCACGGTGACCTACCGGTTCTGAACCCCCGGGCCGGTTCTGATTCTTGGCCGCGCGACCGCCAGGGTCGCGCGTTGGAGCGGCTTCCCCGCGAAGGCGGGGAGACCGCGCCCCGTCCCGCCGCAGGCGCGGGCCGAGGGCGACGAGGCCGGCCCGAACCGCGGCGCAGCGGCTTCGATGAGCCGGTTGCGGCCTCGCATCGGCCTTAATCGGCAATGTTAGACTTCGCCGCTGAACCTCAAGGAGCAACGTTGTCATGGCCGGTGGTGGCGATTCGACCCGCGCAATTCTGTTCGCACTTGGTGCCAATTTCGCCATCGCGGTATCCAAGGGCGTGGCGGCGTACTTCACCGGTTCCAGCGCCATGCTGGCCGAAACCGTGCACTCCCTGGCCGACTGCGGCAACCAGGGCCTGTTGATCCTGGGCCTGAAGCAATCCAAGCGGCCGCCGTCGCCGGACTATCCGCTCGGCTACGGCAAGGCCATCTATTTCTGGTCGTTCCTGGTCGCGGTGATGTTGTTCACCGTCGGCGGCATGTTCTCGCTGTACGAGGGCATCCACAAACTGCAGCACCCCGAACCGCTCAAGCAGTGGTGGTGGGCGGCCGGCGTGCTGACCTTCGGCATCGTCGCCGAGGCGGTATCGATGCGAGCCTGCCTGCAGGAAGTCGCCAAGGCCCGCGGCCAACGTTCGTTGTGGCAGTGGTTCCGCGAGAGCCGCCAGGCCGAACTGGTGGTGATCTTCGGCGAAGACCTAGCGGCGTTGCTCGGTCTGGTGGTGGCGCTCGGCGCGGTGCTGCTCGCGGTGGCGACCGGCAACCCGATCTGGGACGCCATCGGTACCATCTGCATCGGCGCGTTGTTGATCATCGTCGCGGTGTTCGTGGCGATCGAGGTCAAGGCGATGTTGATCGGCCAGAGCGTCGATCCGCAGCGCCAACAGCAGATCCGCGAGTTCCTCGACGGCCGCCCGGAAATCGCCCGCGTGATCAGCCTGATCACCTTGCAGCTCGGCAACGAAGTGATGGTTTCGGTGCAGGCGCAGATGCGCGAAGAGCAGAGCGTGGCGGCCCTGACCGACCAGATCAACACGGTCGAGCGGGCGATGAAGCAGGCCTTCCCGGAAGTGCGCTGGAGCTTCTTCGAGCCGGATTCGAAGTCCGGCGACTGAGCCGGCGGCAACCGCACGAGGCCGTGCCGGGACGATCACGATCAAGCCGGAAGCGTTCGCGCTTCCGGCTTTTTCTTGGCCGCGATCTTCGCCGTGGCCGTTCTCGGCGATACTCTGCGCAGGCGAGGCAGTCTAGGGACGGCAGGCAGGCGATGAAGACGGGAACCGCGGTTCTGTTGTCGATGGCGATCGTGATCGCCGGCATCGCCGCGACCGCCGGCGTGGGTTACGCGGTGTATCGCAATATCGAAGGCCAGGTCGAGAAGAGCGCGGCGCAGGCCAGGGCCGACGCCGGCCTGCCGGACAGCGGCGCACAAGCGCCGGGTTGCGCCAAGGCCGACGACGACGCCCAGGCCAAGGCGGTGCTCGCGCCGGCCGACGAGGTCCTGCGCAAGACGCAACGGCCGGTGGCGCGGATCGAGTTGAGCGCCTTGGCGCGCGACGATACCGGCGTCAGCAAGATCGGCGGCCGGGCCTATTGGGCGGCCGGGCGCGACTATCCGCGCGACGGCAAGGGCCAGCCCTTGTTCCTGCTGGCCCAGGTCAATCTGGCCGAAGTGCCGAAGATGCCCGGCTACCCCGAGCGCGGCATGTTGCAGTTCTTCATCTCCGGCGACGATTACTACGGCGCTGCGCTCGACGACGCCCATGGCCAGGGCCGCATGGACGCGCTTGCCAAGCAGACCGGCTTCCGCGTGATCTATTGGCCGGAACTGTCGGCTGCGGCGATCGCGCCGCCGAACGCGACGGCCGGGGCCGATTCGCTGCCGTTCGACCCGGCTAAACCGCAGCGCATGCGCTTCACCGCCGACCACGAGACCATCGGAGCCAACGACGCGCATTTCGAGCAGGCGCTGGAAGGCGGGGTCGAGCCGTTGATCGAGCGTTATCGCGGCGAGCATCCCGACGCGACCGAGGAAGAGCTGCAGGATGCGCTCAGCGAGTATCTGTCGCGTTCCGGCCACAAGCTCGGCGGCTATCCCGACTTCACCCAGAGCGACCCGCGAGAATCCTCGGACCGGCGCGTGCTGCTGTTCCAGCTCGACAGCGACGACGCGCTGATGTGGGGCGATTCGGGCATCGCCAACTTCTTCATCGACCCCGACGACCTCGCCCGCGCCGATTTCAGCCGCGTCTCCTATCACTGGGACTGCTATTGAGCGCGCCCGGCCTGCGCCGCTATCGGGTCGAGGATCGCGCCGCCTGCCTGGCCTTGTTCGACGGCAACATGCCGGAGTATTTCGCCGCGGTCGAACGCGATGAATTCATCGAGACCCTCGACGAGGTCGACGATGGGATCGTTGGTTATTGGGTGATCGAACTCGAAGGCGAGGGCATCGTCGCCTGCGGCGGTTATGCGGCCACCGACGAGGACGCCAGCATCGCGGTGCTGTTCTGGGGCATGGTCCGCCGCGACCTGCACCGGCGCGGGATCGGCGAGCGCCTGTTGCTGGAGCGCCTGCGCCGCATCGATGCCGACCCGGCGTTCGCCGCGACCGTACTCGAGACCACCCAGCACAGTCGCGCCTTCTACGCCCGCCATGGCTTCCAGGCGGTGCGCGAACAACGCAACGGTATCGCACTGGGCTTGGACCTGGTCGATATGCGCCGGCCGCGTGCCGGCGCCGGGCCGAACGGTGTGGGCTGAGCTCCCGCGGCTCGCTCGGGCGATGGCTGCCCAGGCCGCTGGGTAAGGCCGAAGACCGGAGAGAGCGGGCTCTCCCCGGTCGTGCCGCGATCGCGATCGATCAGGGCAGGATGCAGCCGCAGCGGCGATAGCACTGCGAGTAGGTCACGTAGCACTGGGTGCCGCCGTTGTTCTCGCAGTTGGTCAGTGCGGTCTCGCAGCCGAGCCGGCAGGTGTTGTTGCAGCCGGCGGCACCGGCGGTCGACGCCATGCCGATGCCGAACGCGAACGCGCAGATCGCAAGGAACGAAATCTTCTTCCTGGACATTCGAACTCCCTCTCCATTCGCCCTTCAGTGGGCCCGGGAGTGATACGCCGGGATCCAAGCGCGTCGCAAGCGGCCAATCGCGGTCAGGCGGGCACGACGGCGAACGACGCCGCCGTCGATTCGGCCGGGTTTTACCGAAGTTTCGGCGCTTGCCGGCCAGCGTTCGCCGCCCGCGCTCGGCGGGCGGCGATGCGGCGAATGCAATCGCAGGTGGTCATCGAAAGCCAGCGCGCCTCGGCGTCTCGCTGCATTGCAGCGAGGTATTGCAGGGAGCTTGCGCGCTGCTTCGAGGTGCCTCAGTCGGCTTGCTTGAGCCAGGTCACCGCCGCCGATGCGTCCGCCGTTTCGGCCAGCGTGCGTGCCAGCACCGACAGTGCGGCCTGCAGTGTCTGGTCGAACTGCCACGGCGGATTGAGCAGCAGCAGGCCGCTGCCGTTCATGCGCAGCGGCGAATCGTCGGCGCGCACCAGCAGCTCGGCGGTCAGGATCGACTTGGCCGGCAAGGTCGCGGCGCGGCGGTAGAACGGCTGCAGGGCGCGGCGGCGCTTGATCGGGTACCACAGCACGTAACAGCCCTGCGGCCAGCGGGCGAGGGCGTCGCGCAGCGCGCCGAGGGCGGTGTCGAATTCTTCGAGCTGGGCCTCGTAGGGCGGGTCGATCAGGACCAGGCCGCGGTTGTAGCGGGTCGCGCCGATCTTCGGAGGCAACATGGCCTTCATCGCCGCGTAGCCGTCGCGCGCGTGCACCGCGATGCGTGGATCGGCCTTGAAGTGGTGCTCCAACTGGCTCGCCTCTTCCGGCTGCAACTCGCAGGCGGCGATGCGGTCGTCCTCGCGCAAGGCATGCGCAAGCAGCCAGGGCGAGCCGGGATAGGCCGAGGGGCCGTGCTCGTTGCGGCAGGCGCGCACCGCGGCCAGGTAACGGGTAATGGCGGCCTGTTTCGGCGCCTCGGCCAGCAACCGGCCGATGCCGCCCTCGGCTTCGCCGGTACGCAGCGCCGAATTGCCGTCGAGCGGATACAGGCCGCGCCCGGCATGGGTATCCAGGGCGAACAGCGGTGCGGGCTTGACGGTCAGGGCATCGCACAGGGCCAGCAGGGCGACGTGCTTGAGCACATCGGCGTGATTGCCGGCATGGAAGGCGTGGCGATAGTTCATTGAGGCCGTGATTCGGGATTCGGGAGAGGGGATTCGGAGAGAAGACGCGCCGGCATTGGGGACCCAGTGGCGTGGCAGCGACGGGCATGACGCCGGGGGGCATTATGGGGCCATAGCCGTCGCGGCGTTTTCCGGGGGCGGCAGCCGGAGGCCCGGCAAGGCATCATGGGCGGCATAACTGCGTTACCGACTCCCTAATTCCGACTCCCGATTCCCGGTCCTATGCGCATCCTGCTCGTCGAAGACGAATCCGCCATTGCCGACACCGTGCTCTATGCCTTGCGCGCCGAAGGTTTCGAGGCGGTGCACTGCCTGACCGGCGGCGAAGCCCTGCGCGAGGCCGCGCGCGTGGCCTTCGACCTGGCCGTGCTCGACATCGGCCTGCCCGACATCGGCGGCTTCGCCCTGTGCCGCGAGCTGCGCCGTGGGCGCGATCTGCCGGTGATCTTCCTGACCGCGCAGAACGCCGAGGCCGACCGCATCCTCGGCCTGGAGATCGGCGCCGACGACTATGTCACCAAGCCGTTCTCGCCGCGCGAGCTGGCCACGCGCGTGCGCGTGGTGCTGCGGCGCGCGCGCGGCGGCGCGGCCGAGACCGCGGCGGTCGAGGACGGTTTCGTGCACGACCTGGAGGGCAAGCGCATCCGTTACCGCGGCCAGGCCCTGGACCTGACCCGCTACGAATACGGCCTGCTCGCCGCTCTGTTGCAGCGCCCCGGCGCGGTGTTGTCGCGCGCGCAGCTGATGGACCGGGTCTGGGGCGACGCCCTCGACAGCGGCGACCGCACCGTCGACACCCACATCAAGACCTTGCGCGCCAAGCTGCGCGACGTCGCCGCCGACCGCGACCCCATCCGCACCCATCGCGGCCTGGGCTATTCGCTAGAAGCCTCGTAAGCGGGCGCCCCGATGCGGATCGGCCTGCGGATCTTCCTGGGGTATTTCCTGATCGTGGCGGTGGCCGCGTTGCTGCTGGCGCGGGTGTTCGTCGCCGAGGTCAAGCCGGGCGTGCGCCAGGCCATGGAAGACACCCTGGTCGATACCGCCAACGTGCTGGCCGAGCTGGCCACCGACGATTTCGTCGCCGGCCGCATCAACCAGGGCGATTTCGCCAAGCGCGTGCGCGCGCTCGGCCAGCGCGACGTCGGCGCGGCGATCTGGGGCTTCCGCAAGCGCGCGGCGAACTACCGCGTCTACATCACCGATGCGCGCGGCATCGTCGTGTTCGACAGCAGCGGCCAGGACGTCGGCCAGGACTACTCGCGCTGGAACGACGTTTATCTGACCCTGCGCGGGCGCTACGGCGCGCGTTCCAGCGCGACCGACCCCGGTCACCCGGAAACCACGATCATGCACGTGGCCGCGCCGATCCGCGCCGACAACGGCCAGGTCATCGGCTCGTTGACGGTGGCCAAGCCGAACAGCGCCATCGCCCCCTTCATCGCCCGCAGCCAGACCGTGGTGACGCGCTGGGGCTTCGTGCTGATGGGCGCGGCGCTGGCGATCGGCCTGGGCGTGTCGTGGTGGCTGTCGCGCCAGATCGGCCTGCTGCGCCGTTATGCGCATGCGGTCACCGCCGGCGATCGCGCCACGCCGCCGCGCGCGGCCGGCGAATTCGGCGAGCTGGGGCGCGCGCTGGAGACCATGCGCACGCGCCTGGAAGGCAAGCAGTACGTCGAGCAATACGTGCACACCCTGACCCACGAGATGAAGAGCCCGCTCGCGGCGATCCGCGGCAGCGCCGAACTGCTCGAATCGCCGCCCGGCGATGCGCCGATGCCGGACGCCGACCGCGCCCGTTTCGCCGCCAGCATCCGCGGCCAGGCCGAGCGCCTGGCGCAGATGATCGACAAATTGCTGGCCCTGGCCGCGGTCGAACATCGCCAGCGCCTGGAGCGGCCCGAGCCGGTGGCGCTGGCGGCGATCGTGCGCGAGGCGTTGGAGCAATGCACGCAGCGCCTGGACCGTTCCGGCGCCAAGCTGCTGCTCGACCTGGAGCCGAATCTTCCGCCGGTGCGGGGCGACGCCTTCCTGCTGCGCCAGGCGCTGATCAATCTGATCGACAACGCCGCCGATTTCTCGCCGCGCGGCGGCGAGATCGTGCTGCGCCTGCAACGCGAAGGCGAGTGCCAGCGCGTCGACATCAGCGACCGCGGCCCCGGCATTCCCGACTATGCCTTGAGTCGCGTGTTCGAGCGTTTCTATTCGTTGCCGCGTCCGTCCGGCGGCAGCCGCAGCAGCGGCCTGGGCCTGTGCTTCGTCGCCGAGGTGGCGTCCTTGCACGGCGGCGAAACCGAATTGGTCAACCGCGAAGAGGGCGGCGCCCGCGCCAGCCTGATCGTGCGCGGCTGAGCCCGCCAGGGCGCCCGAACGGCGCTTCACCATTGCTTCACCGATAGCACACGCGTGCGCCATCGCGCCCCCGCACAGGCGGCGCAACCTGCCGTCCAACGTTGCGGACAGGGAGTACGACATGCGTGTGTGGTTGAAGATGCTGATGGTGCTGGGGATGACCCTGGCGATACTGATTCCGCTGCTGATGATCGGCGGCGTGATCGATGAGAGACAGACGTACCGCGCCCAGGCGGTGGCCCGCATTGCGCGCAGCTATGCCGGTGCGCAGGCGTTCTCGGGGCCGGCCCTGGTAGTGCCGTACGAAGATTCCTGGATCGAGACGGAAAAAGATCTCGACGGCACGGTCAAGCGCGTCCAGCGCCGCGAGCAGGGTCGCTGGACCTTCTTCCCGAACAAGCTCGACGTCGAAGGCGAGATCACCCCGAAGGTGCGTCAGCTCGGCCTGCACAAGGTCCGGGTCTACGAATGGAAGGGCAAGGCCAAGGCCGACTTCGCCGCGACCATTCCGGCCGATCCGGTGCTGAGCGCGGATCAGGTCGAATCCGGTCGGCGCCGGGTGATCGGCCGTCCCTGGTTGAGCTATGCCTTCGCCGACGTGCGCGGCCTGCGTAATCCCAAATTGCGCCTGGACGGCGCCGAGACCACGATCGAGGACGGCCTCGGCGCGCGCGACGGCGGCGGCATCCATGCGCGTCTGGCGGCGCCGGCGCCGGGCAGCGCGCTGCGCCTGCAGACCGACCTCGACTTCGCCCTGGGCGGTACCGAGTCGCTGGCGCTGGTGCCGCTGGGCAAGAACAACCGCTTCGCCCTCAGCTCCACCTGGCCGCACCCGAACTACGGCGGCAGCTTCCCGCCGCATTCGGACGATATCGGCGACCAGGGCTTCCGCGCCGAGTGGCAGGTCTCTTCGGTGGCGACCAATGCCCAACGCCAGTACCTGGCCGGTTCGATCCTGCCGACGGTGGCGGTGGCCGGCGACGACGAAATCGGCAACGAGCCCGGCGGCGACATCAACGCGGTCCAGGTGACTCTGAAAGACCCGGTCAACGTCTACTCGCAGGCCGATCGGGCGACCAAGTACGGCTTGCTGTTCGTGCTGCTGACCTTCGTCGGTTTCTTCATGTTCGAGTTGATGAAGCAACTGCGCATCCACCCGATCCAGTACGGCCTGGTCGGCCTGGCCCTGGCGATCTTCTTCCTGCTGCTGGTCAGCCTGAGCGAACACTTCGCCTTCGGCCTGGCCTATCTGGCCGCGAGCGTGGCTTGCATCGGCCTGCTGGTGTTCTATCTGAGTGCGGTCTTGCGCAGTCTCGTTCGCGCCTTGGGGTTCGGTGCCATGCTGACGACGCTTTACGGTGCCCTGTACGGCCTGCTGATCTCGGAGGACAACGCGCTGGTGCTGGGTGCCGGCCTGCTGTTCCTGATCCTGGCGGTGTTGATGATGGTGACGCGCAAGGTCGACTGGTACCAGCTCGGCGGTTCGTCGCCGAAGCGTGTGCCGGATCCGCCGAAGGCCGAGGCCCTGCGTACCCCAGTGGCCCAGGCCGCGGGCAACCCGCCGGACCTGCCGCCCCACCGCGGCGAGTAAGCGAGCGATGCGGCGCGGCGGCGGGCAGGGACGCCCGCCGCCGCGTCGTTTTGCCATCGGGATAACCTTGCTTGGCGCACACTGCGACCGCACAGGGACTACGGACGCTTGCGTCGAGACTCTGGATCCCCGCTTTTGCAGGGCTGACGATTCAAGAGTCGTAGCGCTGTTTCCTACCGTCGTTCCCGCGAAGGCGGGAACCCAGGTCTTTACCGCGACATGACTCTGAAGTCTCTGGATCCCCGCCTTCGCGGGGATGACGGCTGGCAGGAGCGCGACGCTACCCTCCTGTCGTCGTTCCTGCGAAGGCGGGCTCGGCTTTACTTCGGCGGAGCCGAACACCCAGGGCTTCACCGCGACATGGCGCTGAAGTCTCTGGACCTTCACCTTCGCGGGAATGAGGGACCGAGGAGTCGCAGGAACCGTTCGCGTCGACGGATCGACGCTCCAGGGCCCGGCCACTGCCGGCCCGTTCACGCGTTGACTAAGATGCTCACATGAAGACCCCCATGCCCGAGATCCGTACCTTCAGCGGTGCCGAGATCACGCCTTACCTGGATGCCATCGCCGCGCTGCGCATGAGCGTGTTCCGCGACTGGCCGTATCTCTACGACGGCGATGTCGCTTACGAGGCGAACTACTTGCGGACCTATCGCGAGTCCTGGCGCAGCATCGCGGTGTTGGCCTTCGACGGCGGCCGCATCGTCGGCGCTTCGACCGGCTTGCCGATGGCCGACGAAACCCCCGAGCTGCGCGTCGCTTTCGAAGGCGGTCCGATCGATATCGAGCAGGTGTTCTATTGCGGCGAGTCGGTGTTGCTGCCCGAATACCGGGGGCGCGGCATCGGCCATCGCTTCTTCGACGAGCGCCAGGCCCATGCGCGCGGGCTCGATGGATTCCGCTGGACCGCGTTCTGCGCGGTCGAACGCGACGCCAGCGACGGCCGAAAACCGGCGTTCCATCGCGGCAACGAGGAATTCTGGAGAAAACGCGGCTACGTCCATCGCCCGGAGCTGCAGGTCTCGCTGCCATGGCGTGAGCTCGGACGCGGCGAATGCCCGCATACCTTGAGCTTCTGGCTGCGCCCCCTGGAACGCGTGCAATGAGGGTGGCGGTCGCGAAGTACACGATCGGCGCGCCGCGCAGCTTCGCCGAATTCGCCGACAAGCAGGCCAAGTGGCTCAGCGAAGCGCGCGCCAGCGGCGCCGAAGTGGCGGTGCTGCCGGAGTATCTGGCGCTGGAACTCGGCGCGACTTTCGGCGCGGCGACCCAGGGCGACCTGCATGCCTCCCTGGTCGCCATCCAGGCCTATCGCCAGGCCTGGCTGGACCTGTTCGGCCTGCTCGCGCGCGAACTGCGCCTGCACGTGGTCGCCGGCAGTTTCCTGCTCGATCTGGGACAGGGGCGTTACCGCAACCGCAGCGACGCCTTCGCCCCCGACGGCGGGCGCCTGTGGCAGGACAAGCTGCAACTGACCGGCTTCGAGAAACAGGCCGGCGTGATCGAAGCCGGCGATGCGCTCAAGACCTTCGAGATCGGCACCCAGCGCGCCGGCATCGCGGTCTGCTACGACATCGAGTTCCCGCTGCCGGTGCGGGCGCAATGCGAAGCCGGCGCACGCTTGTTGCTGGCGCCGAGTTGCACCGACACCGAGGCCGGCGCGACGCGCGTGCGGGTCGGTTGCCTGGCGCGCGCCTTGGAGAACCGCAGCTTCGTCGCCCAGGCGGTGACCGCCGGCGAGGCCTTGTGGAGCCCGGCCCTGGACACCAACACCGGCGAGGCGGCGATCTATGCGCCGATGGACGTGGGCCTGCCGGCCGACGGCGTCCTGGCGCAGACCCGCGCGGGCCAGCGCTGGGCCTATGCCGACTTGGATTTCGCCGCGCTCGAAGCGAGCCGTGTACGGGCGCAGGTGGCGAACGATCGCGATTGGATGGGGCAGGGTGCGCCGGCGATTGCGCGGGCGAGGGTGGAGGGGTGGGGACGGTAGATGGGGTTCCGTCGGCCGGTTTTGCTCTTGGCCCTTGGCTTCAGCCCTTGCTAGCACGCTTCAGCTTTCGCTTTTCATGCTTCGGATTTTGCTGTGCGTCGCACCGCACTCGCGAAGGCAATCGAAGACCCGGAGGGCGGCGCGCAGGGATGCGCGCCGTTTTTCAT
>NZ_JMTZ01000068.1 GCF_000731095.1 Lysobacter antibioticus
AACGGCGCACGTCCTGTGCGCCGCCCTCCGGGTCTCCACTTGACCGGCAAAGCGGATCAAAATCACGGCAACGGCAACGGCAACGGCAACGGCAACGCGGTCGCTTTTGGGTAGGAGCGGCGCAAGCCGCGACCGCGCCGTCTCGACCTCGCGGCGTTACCAGCCGCAGCCCTGTAGGAGCGGCGTAAGCAGCGAGCGATGCTGCATCGGGTTTGCGATCCATCCAACCTCAGTGCATGAACCCCCGGCTGCCCGAACCGCCGAGGCATTCGCGCGACTGCCGAATCCCCAAGGAACGGCCAGCCATTGCCCGGGCGGCTGGACCGCTCCGCCGCCATCCTCGCACCGTGCCGCCGGCCTCGGTCCGGGGCCCGATCGACGCATAATGTGTGCTTACTCCGGAGCCCTCCATGCGTCCATCCGCATCCGTCGCCGCCTTGCTGCTCGCCTTGATCGTTCCCGCCGCGGCGCTGGCCCAGGCGGCGCCCTGCGACGGGGGCAGCGTGTTCGAGGACCGCAACGGCAACGGCCGCCGCGATGCGGGCGAGCCGGGGCTACAAGGGCAGCGTGTCTCCGATGGCGAGCGCATCGTCGTCAGCGATGCGCAGGGCCGCTATCGGCTGCCGTTGCGCGACAACCGCAGTCAGTTCCTGATCAAACCGGCCGGTTACCGGCTGGCGAACCGGGCCAGCGGGTTGCCGGATTATTGGCTCAACGTGCGCCTGCAAGCAGGTCCGGCGCTGAAGTACGGCGGCATGCCGGTCGCGACGAGCTGCCGCGATTACGGCCTGATCCCCGAACGTCGCAAGGCAGCCGGCGATCTCGACGTGCTGGTGTTCGCCGACCCGCAGACCAAGACCGCGACCGACGTCGACTACTACCGCCGCGACATCGTCGAGCCCCTGCTCGCCGACCGCCTCGCCGGCCGCCGCGCCGACGCGCGCGTCGCCGACCTCGGCCTGAGCCTGGGCGACATCACCCACGACGACCTGTCCCTGTATCCGAAGCTCAATGCGGTCACCGCGAGCCTCGAGGTGCCGTGGCTGCACGCGCCGGGCAACCACGACCTGGATTTCGACGCGACCCGCGATGAGGATTCGCTGCTGAGTTTCCGCCACGTCTACGGGCCGGATACTTTCGCCTGGGAGGAAGCGCAGGCGAATTTCGTGGTGCTCGACGACGTCGTCTATCAGCCGAGCAGTAAAACCGACTACATCGGCGGCCTGCGCCCGGACCAGTTCGCCTTTCTGGAAAGTTATCTGGCGGGCGTGTCCAGGCAGCGCCTGTTGGTGCTCGCCATGCACATCCCCTTGTTCGATGCCGCGCCGGGCCGCGAGACCTTCCGCCGCGCCGATCGCGAGCGCTTATTCGGGCTGCTGAAGGATTTTCCGAACCTGCTGGTGCTCAGCGGCCACAGCCACACCCAGCGCCACGTCTTCCACGATGCCGCCAGCGGTTGGCAGGGCGCGAAGCCGCTGCACGAATACAACGTCGGCGCCGCCTGCGGCGCGTTCTGGTCCGGCGTCAAGGATGCGCAGGGCATTCCGGACACGACCATGAGCGACGGCACGCCGAACGGTTATGCGCGCTTGTCGGTGCGCGCCGACGCCGGCTATGGCCTGCGTTGGTTCCCGGCGCGCCAGAGCGACAGCGATAAGGTCGCAAACCCCTACCTGCGCTTGTACCTGCCGAAGGTGCTGCGCCGCGGTTCGTATCCGAGCCGTGGCGTGTTCGCCAACGTCTACATGGGCCGCGAGGACAGCCGGGTCGAGTACCGCCTCGACGACGGCGACTGGAAGCCGATGCGCCGGGTCGAACAGCCGGACCCTGCGGTGTTGGCCGAGAACGCGCGCGACGACGAGGCCGAACGCCTGCGCGGCTACGACCGCGCCGCCACCGCGACGCCCTCGGCGCATCTGTGGAACGCGCCGCTGCCGACCGATGCCGCCGCCGGCGAACACAAGGTCGAAGTACGCGTCTTCGATCCTTGGCAGGGCGAGCAGCGTATGTCCGCCTCCTACCGTTTGCTCGACACCGCACAGGACTGAGGCCATGGCCGCACTCGACGATTCGCCGATCATCGTCTTCGACGACGCTGCCGCCTTCGAGCAGTGGCTGCTCGCCCATCCCGAGGCGACCGGCGTCTGGCTGAAGATCGCCAAGAAAGGGCAGAGCGTGGTCACGGTGAACTACGAACAGGCGCTCGACGTGGCCCTGTGCCACGGCTGGATCGACGGACTCAAGCGCAGCTTCGACGCCTGTTTCTTCCTGCAGCGTTTCAGCCCGCGCCGACCCAAGGGCCTGTGGTCGAAGATCAACATCGGCAAGGTCGAGCGGCTGATCGCCGAGGGCCGCATGGCCGCCGGCGGGTTGCGCGAGGTCGAGGCGGCCAAGGCCGACGGGCGCTGGGACGCGGCCTACGATTCGGCCAGCAAGATCGAAGTACCGGAAGACCTGGCCAAGGCGTTGGCCAAGCAGCCCAAGGCGCGCGCGTTCTTCGAGCAACTCGACAAGACCAACCGCTACGCGGTGCTGTGGCGCGTGCAGACGGCGAAGAAGCCGGAGACGCGCGCGAGCCGGATCGAGAAATTCGTGGCGATGCTGGCGCGCGGGGAGAAGATTCACGGGTGAGGGGGGCGCGGTCGTCTTCGCTGCCGATGCCGCGGAACGATCGCCCTTGCCGATGTTTTCGCCGCGATCTTGCAGCGACGCGGTTGCGGCTCGCGCCGCTCCTACCCCTTTGCTGCGCGGCTCTTGGGTAGGAGCGGCGCAAGCCGCGACATCGAGACGCAGACCGCGACGCAAACAGCGTCGTATCAGCGAACTTTCCGGCGAACCGTACGCCGCGAACCCACCACGAATTGACGCCGGTTTTACGCCGCCGCCCGCGCAGCGAATGGCGCCTTTACGCCCGCCGTTCCTACAGTGCTCCGCAGGCGCGCCATTCCGAGTGCGCCGTGAGTACCGACGTGTCGATCCTGATTCTGCGCGGCCCGCAAGGCGGTGTGTCCGAGGTTGATCCGAGGGCTCCGGCCCTGGCCGGCGCGGTGCGCGCGACTTTGGTCGAGCGCGCCGCCATCGCCGGCAAGGCGCTCGCGCTACGCAGTTGCCGCAGCGAAGACGAGTTGGTCGAATGCCTGCAGGCGATGCGCGCGGCGAATACCGAACTGCTGCTGCTCGACCCCGGCGCCTGCGTGCCGGCCAGTGAGGCCTTGCGCGGCGCACTGGCGCGGTTGCCGATGCCCTACATCGAGGTCCACGACGACGACATGAACGCCCTGGAGCCGTCGATCGCGCCGCGATGCGGCCCGCGTCTGCGCCTGGTCCATGGCTACGCCGCGCAAAGCTATACCCTGGCTTTGTCGATCGCCCTGGAGCACCTGGGCTGCGCCGAAAGCGGCAACGACGTCCACGTCGGCACCTGAGCCGCGTTCATGAGCCCAACGTCCGAGCACCATTTCTATTTCGCCGATTACGAGATCCTGGTCGGCGGCCGTTTCTGCATCCGCGGCGAGACCACTTTGGATTACGCGCCGCCGGATGCGGCAGGCTTCGATCCGGCCGAATTGGTCGAGCGCATCCGCAGCCAGGTCGCCAGCGAACGCGGCGTGGAGCGCGATGAAGTGCGGATCCGGCATCTGAGCCGGTTGTAGCGTCGTCGCGAGGGGCTTGTAGGAGCGGCGTAAGCCGCGCCCCCGCTATCGCGTCGCTGCGTTTTCGGAGCGGGCGCGGCGTCCTGAAGGGACAAGCCGCGACCCGCGATTCAAGCGACGGCGAAACCGTCGCCTGCCGTCAAACCTCGACCTGAGCGAACGACACTGCGCGGGTATGGCCGTGGGTGGCTTGGCCTTCGCGCGGTTGCGGATAGTCGTCGAGGCGGTCGATCAGCACCGTGGCCAGGCCTGCCTCGCGCGCGGCGTCGAGTTCTTCGACCACGTCGGACAGGAACAGGATCTCGCCTGCGGGCAGTCCGATCGATTCGGCGATGCGCGCATAGCTGTCGCGTTCGCGCTTGCCGCCGACTTCGGTATCGAACCAGCCCGAGAACAGCTCGGTCAGGTCGCCGGCATCGCTGTGGCCGAACAGCAATCGCTGCGCCGGCACGCTGCCGGAGGAATAGACGTACAGGCGCTGGCCCTGGTCCTTCCATTGGCGCAGCGCCGGTGCGGCGTCGGGGTACATGTGCGAGGTGAAGTCGGCGCTCCTGTAGCCGTCGGCCCAGATCATGCCCTGCAGGGCCTTGAGCGCGGTGTGCTTGCGGTCCTGGTCGATCCAGCCCTGCAGCACCTCGACCACCACCGAGTCCTGGCACACGCCGCCGTTTTCCAGCGCGACCGCATCCAGCCATTTGCGCACCGCCGGCTCGCGCCCGCGTGCGGCGACGAAGCCCGGCAGGGCGCGGCGCGCGTACGGGAACAGCACGTCCTTGACGAAGGAAATGCTGCTGGTGGTGCCTTCGATATCGGTGAGGATGGCGCGGATGGGCATAAGACTAGTCTTGAGCGGAGAGGAGTGAGGAGTGAGCGTTGGGCGTTATGGCGCGGAGTGAGCGCCAGCGGCGGCCGGCAAACGAGCGAGGCGGATCGGGCCCGAGCGCAACCCGCTCACTCCTCACTCCTCTTCGCTCGTTTCCTGGTTCAGCCCGCCTGGCCCTTCTCGTAGCGCGGAAACTGCTGCGCCAGGTCGGTGCCGGTGAAGTAGCCGACCCAGCCGTCCGGCTCGGTGAAGAAGCGGATCGCGACGAAGCTGGGTTCCGGACCCATGTCGAACCAGTGCAGGGTGCTGTCGGGCACCGAGATCAGGTCGCCCTGTTCGCACTTGATCTCGTAGACCTTCGGCTCGACATGCAGGGTGAACAAGCCCGAGCCGGCGACGAAGAAACGCACTTCGTCTTCCTTGTGGTAATGCTCGTCGAGGAACTTGTTGCGCATGGTGTCGCGCTGCGGGTTGTCCGGGGCGATGCTGACCACGTCGACGGTCTTGAAGCCACGCTCGGCGACGATGCGGTCGATGTCGCCGCGGTAGGCGGCCATGATGGTCTCGGGCGAATCGCCCGGCTTGACCGGCTGCGCGGCCTGCCATTGCTCGAAGCCGACGCCGATCCTGGCGAGCTCGCGCGCGATCTCGCCCTGGTCGGAGGTGCTCAGTTGCGGGGTGTCGGGTTGGTCCTCGACGAAAATGCGCAGGCGACTCATCGCTGCAGTCTCCTCAGTTCCAGTTCGCATCCCAGCAGGAATTCGAACGCCTCCAGATGGCGCCGGGCCTCGGCCATGTCGCGGCCCCAGGCGTACAGGCCGTGGCCGTCGATCAGATAGCCCCACATCGGCTGGCTGTCGAGGGTCGCGTCGACCTGGGCGGCCAGGGTCGGCATGTCCTGGGTGTTCGGATACACCGGCAGGTCCAGGGCGGTTTCGTGGGTGGTGGTGCCGGAGAAGGCCTTGAGCAGCTCGTAGCCTTCCAGGTGGACGTGGCCGATGCCGGCGTACAGGCGCGAGGCCACGGTCTGGGTCTGCGAATGCGTGTGCAGGACGCAGCCGACCTGCGGATAGCGCTTGTACAGCTGGGTGTGCAGCAGGGTCTCGGCCGAGGGGCGGTGGCTGGTCGCGACCGGCTGGCCGTCGAGGTCGACCACCATGATGTCGCCTTCGGTCAGGCGGCCCTTGTCGCGGCCGGAGACGGTGATGGCGACGTGCCCGGCGTCGATGCGGCTGGAGAAGTTGCTGCTCGTGGCCGGGGTCCAGCCGCGCAGCGCCAGTTCGCGCACGTTGACGATGATCTCGCCGGCACAGTGCGACAGGCGTTGGGGGTCGTAGGGCAGAGAACTGTTCATGGTCGCAGTTTACAAACAAACGGCGACCGGATCGCTCCGGTCGCCGCGTCATTGCCGGTCCTGGCGGCAACACAGCGTTGCCGCGGGGCCGCGATGGGCTTGGTCCGGCCGATCAAGGGCCGGCCGGGCCGTTCAGCCGTTCTTGCGCATCCGGCTGTGGCGGAAGCTGTAGGCGAAATAGATGGCGAAACCGATGCCGGTCCAGACCCCCATCAGCATCCAGTTGTGCGCGGTCATGGTCGACAGCAGCACCAGGCAGCTGACGATGCCGGCCAGGCAGATGCCCCAGGCGAACGGGATCCGGAACGGGCGCGGCAGGTCCGGCTGGGTGCGGCGCAGGATCAGCACGCCGGCGCAGACAGCGGCGAAGGCGATCAGGGTGCCCATCGAGGTCATGTCGCCGAGGATGTCGAGCGGGAACAGCGCCGCGAGCAGGGCGATGCCGATGCCGGTGATCACCGTGTTGACGTGCGGGGTGCGGTATTTGGGGTGGATCTTGGTGAAGATCGGCGGCAACAGGCCGTCGCGGGCCATGATCATGAAGATGCGCGGCTGGCCGATGATCATCACCAGCACCACCGAAGACAGGCCGACCAAGGCGCCGATCTCGACCACCAGGCGCAGCCAGTTCAGCTCCGGGTGGCCGGCGATGGCGGTGACCACCGGCTCGTCGGTGCCGAGCAGGTTGTACGGCGCCAGGCCGGTCATGACTGCGGCCATGCCGATGTAGAGCACGGTGCAGATCGCCAGCGAGGCCAGCATGCCGATCGGCATGTCCTTCTGCGGCTTGTGCGATTCCTGCGCCGCCACCGACACCGCCTCGAAGCCGATGTAGGCGAAGAACACCATCGAGGCGCCGCGCAGCACGCCTTCCCAGCCGTACTTGCCGGGCCCCTGCGATTCGGGGATGAACGGCTGCCACAGGGTCGGGTCGACGTATTTCCAGCCGACCACGATCACCAGGATGATCAGGCCGGATTTCAGCAACACCATCGCCATGTTCATGGCCGAAGATTTGCGGATGCCCACGTAGCACAGCCAGGTCAGCAGCAGCACGATCGCCGCCGCCGGCAGGTTGGCGATCGCGCCGGTCGGACGCAGCTTGGCGTCGAGCGGCGCCTGCACCAGCGCCGCGGGCAGGGTGATGTCGAAATGTTCCAATAGACTGAGGAAATAGCCGGTCCAACTGACCGCGACCGCCGACGCGGACACGCCGTATTCCAATATCAACATCCAGCCGATGAACCAGGCCGCGAGTTCGCCGAGGGTGGCGTAGGTGTAGGTGTAGGCGCTGCCCGAGACCGGCACCATCGCCGCGAACTCGGCATAGGCCAGGGCGCAGAAGGTGCAGCAGATCGCGGCGAGCACGAACGACAGCATGATCGCCGGGCCGGCGTGTTCGGCCGCGGCCTTGCCGGTGATGACGAAGATGCCGCCGCCGATCACCGCGCCGATGCCGAGCGCGGTCAGGCCCCAGGGCCCGAGCGTGCGGTGCAGGCTCAGCCCTTCGGCGTCGGTGTGGGCGGCATGCGGATGTTTGGTCGCCCAGAGTTGTCCCAGCATGTGTTTCTTCCTGGTGCTGCTTGCGGCTGTGCAGCGACCTTCCGCTCGTCATTCCCGCGAACGCGGGAATCCAGGGCCTTACCTGCGAGAACCTTTGAACTCGCTCGACCCCCGCCTGCGCGGGGATGGCGGTCAAACGCCGCCGGGCCTGGTGACTCGAATCCGATCGCTGGTGCGATGCGTTACGTGAAAAGGAAAAAGGCCGGCGGAAGTTCCGCCGGCCTTGCTGACTGCGTGCCGGTCAGGCGCCGTTGGCGGCCTTGCGCAGCTTGCTGTTGCGGTAGCCGTAGCCGAAGTAGATCAGCATGCCGATCGCGGTCCAGCCGGTCATCAGGTGCCAATGCTCGGAGAACGGCTTCCAGAACAGGTACAGGCAGGCGGCCGCGCCGAGCGGGCAGATCACCACGGCCAGCGGCACGCGGAACGGGCGCGGCAAGTCCGGACGCGTCTTGCGCAGGATCAGCACGCCGATGCAGACGGTCGCGAAGGCCAGCAGGGTGCCCATCGACACCAGCTCGCCGAGCAGGCCGATCGGCAGGAACCCGGCCAGCAGCGCGGCGAAGATGCCGACGATGATGGTGCCGACGTAGGGCGTCTGGAACTTCGGATGCACCTTGGCGAAGAAACCCGGCAGCAGGCCGTCCTTCGACATCGAGTAGAAAATGCGCGGCTGGCCCATCAGCATGACCAGGATCACCGAGCTCAGGCCGGCGATGGCGCCGATTTCGACGGCGATCTTCAGCCAGCTCAGCGCCGGATAGGCTTCCAGCGCGGTCGCGACCGGCTTGGGCGTGCTCAGCATGTGGTAGGGCAGCAGACCGGTCAGCACGCCGGACACGATGATATAGATGATGGTGCAGATGACCAGCGAGCCGAGGATGCCGATCGGCATGTCGCGCTGCGGGTTCTTGGCCTCGCCGGCCGCGGTCGAGACCGCGTCGAAGCCGATGTAGGCGAAGAACACCACCGAGGCGCCGCGGATGATGCCGTCATAACCGTACTTGCCGGGGCCCTGGCTTTCCGGGATGAACGGCACCCAGTTGTCGGGGTTGATGTACTTGGCGGCGAAGGCCACGAACAGGGTGATCACGATCACCTTGATCGCGACGATGATCGTATTGATGAAGGCCGACTGGGTGATGCCGACATAGCACAGGCCGCTGAGCGCGGCGACGATCGCCACCGCCGGCAGATTGATCAGGCCGCCGGTGTAGACGATGCTGCCGTCGACGACGTTGAGCGGCGCGGCCGCCAGCGAGGCCGGCAGGCCCATGCCCCACGTGCTCAGGAAACTGTTGAGGTAGCCCGACCAGCCGACCGCGACGGTCGAGGCCGCGAACAGGTACTCGAGGACCAGGTTCCAGCCGATGAACCAGGCGACGAATTCGCCCAGGGTGGCGTAGGAATACGAATAAGCGCTGCCGGAGACCGGCATCATCGCCGAGAACTCGGCGTAGCACAGGCCGGCGAAGGCACACGTAATGCCCGCGACGATGAAGCTCAGTACGATGGCCGGGCCGGCGTGTTCGGCCGCGGCGTGACCGGAGAGGACGAAGATGCCGGCGCCGATCACGGCGCCGATGCCTAGCATCACCAGTTGGGTGGCGGTCAACGATCGCTTCAGCGTTGCCTCGCCTTCGAGGCTGCCCTCTACGGGCTCGCCGGCATCCACGTGGCCGGACGGCGCCACCGGTTTGGTGATGAACAGGCCTCTCGACATCGAACTCCCCTCTCTCTCGTAAGAAGTGATCTCTACCCGTCGTTCTGGCGACGACGATGACCGCCTCCCTCAGTGGAGCGGCGGGCCACCTTAACCCAGGGTGGAAATGGGCGGCAAGCGCACACCGTCACGGGCTTTGCCCGCATAATCGCGCCCCCGGTCGCGCGCCAGTGTTCACTCCGCATGCCTGCGAAACATTCCGACGTCGTCGAAGTTCTGCGTTCCAATCTCATCGAATATGGCCGACGTTGGCCGCAGGAAGCCGAACATACGCTGGCGTTTCTAGCCTTGCTCGACGAGGCCCAGGGCCGCGGCACCGCCCCGGACGGCGCCCTGGCGCCCGGCGACCCCTTCCTGCGCGAGCGCCTGGCCGGCCATTTCACCGGCGGTGCGTGGCTGATCGACCGGGCCGGGCGCCGGGTCCTGCTGACCCACCACCGCAAACTGGAGCGCTGGCTGCAGCTTGGCGGCCATGCCGACGGCGACCGCGACCTGGCCCAGGTGGCCCTGCGCGAAGCCGAGGAAGAGTCCGGCCTGACCGGGCTCAGCGTCGAGCCCGAGCTGTTCGACCTCGACCGCCACTGGATCCCGGAACGCCGCGACGTCCCCGGCCATTGGCATTACGACCTGCGTTACGTCGTGCGCGCGAGCGACAACGAGGACTACGTGATCAGCGAGGAATCGCTGGACCTGGCCTGGCGCGAGATCGCCGAATTGCTCGAGGACCCGGGCAGCGACGAGTCGATGCGGCGCATGGCGCGCAAGTGGCTGGATCGTGGCTGAGGCGGCGGCCGTGATGAAACCCGTTACGGCCTCCGGCGATACCGAACTGGGTGGCCGCATCCTGAAGGTCAATCATGCCGGCGAGCATGGCGCGGTCCACATCTATGCCGGGCAAATCGCCATGGCGCGGTTCTTCGCGCCGAGGATGTTGAGCGAACTGGCGCATTTCAAGGCCGATGAAGAACGTCATCGGGCTTTGTTCTGGGCCGAGCTGCAACGCCGCGGCCGCCCGCGCTGCCGCAGCTATTGGTTGTGCGGCATCGGCGGCTATGTCTTGGGCCTGGTGACCGGTTTGTTCGGCGAACGCGCGATCGCCGCGACCACGGTCGCTGTCGAACGCGTGGTGTTGCGTCACCTGGTCCATCAACTGCACAGCCTCGATGCCTCCGATCCCGCGGCGAGCAAGGCGATCTCGACCATCGTCGAGGAAGAGCAGCAGCATCACGACGTCTCGGCCGATCACTTGGTTGCCGATCGCTTCTGGTCTCGCCTGTTGTCGCCGGTGGTGTCGGCCTCGACCGAAACGGTGATCTGGCTGGGCATGCGGCTGTAGAAGCGATTGGCGCTGCGCTCCACAGGGTAGGAGCGACGCAAGTCGCGACCGCGCCGTTTCAATCTCGCGGCGCAGCCGGCCGTAACCTCTGTAGGAGCGGCGTGAGCCGCGACTACGCTGCCTCCCGCTGCGGCGTAAAGCCAACAGCAAAGCTTCCGTCCGCTGACGCGGCCGGGTTACTTTCTTTTGCTGGCCCAAAAGTCCGTCTGGATTCCCTTCGGTCAAAGGTAACCAAAGAAAAGGGCTTTCCTTGCAAGGGCACAGGCCACGAGTGCGATGCCCGCGCCGGGATTTTCCGATAAGACGTCCCTGTCTTATCGGGTCATTCCATTCAGGAGCCGGCCGCACGTCCTGTGCGGCGCCCTCCGGGTCTCCAGGTGTTCTCGCAAGGTCGGTATTGCGCCAAGCTCATCACGGCAACGGCAACGGCAACGGCAACGGCAACGGCAACGGCGTTAGCAACGTTCCCTGCGTTTGCTGATCTCGGCTGCGGCTGTCGCGACTTGCGTCGCTCCTACCCCAAAGCGGCGCTGCTTCATTGGGTAGGAGCGGCGCAAGCCGCGACCGTGATGTTCGGGGACGTCGTAACTGCGAGGTCTCGATCGGCGTCAACGCCGCCCTCTAGCGAGAGCGGCGTCGTAGCATGCGGCGCGGGCTCAGACCCCGATCGCCGGATCGCTGACGCTGGCCGTGCCGTTTTCGGCATGGCCGGCGATGCGCCGCAGCCAACCCGCATCCGAATCGGAGGTGATGCTGAAGTCGTACCAGCGCTTGCTCGTGGCAAGCGGCCAGTGGTCGCGCAGGGTCGCGCCCGGCGCCAGGTCGTAATGGCGCGCCGGTGCGTCGCTGTAGCGGTTCGCACGCAGGCTCAGGCGGCAGGCGGCGCGGCCGCGGTTGACGAATTCGAGCACCAGCATCTCGCCGATCGCGTCGTGGCGGACCGAGACTTCCGGGGCCGCACCCTGGGCCGCGGTCGCCTTGAGCAGGTCGCCGCGGAACACGCGCAGGAAACCGTTCGGGCCATAGGCCGAAAGATCGTAGATGCCCTTGGTGTACTGCTTGGCGCTCCAGTAATCCGACAACTGCGTGCCCGGGTCGAGCGTGTAGTACCAGGGACCGTCGCTGCGGTTGCCGGCATACACGTTGAAACAGGCGCCGGCGATGCCGTCGTTGCCGAAATCCAGCCAATAACGCCCGCTGCTCGCTTCGATGCGGCCGTCGACGCGCAGCTCGTACGGCAGCGCGCGCGCCGGCCGCTGGCCGCGTTCCTGGCGCGGCATCCGCGCTTGCGCGGGCGGCTTGGGGGCCGCCAGTTTGCAGCTGGCGTCGGCGCCGGACATGGCGCCGTCGGTGTCGGGCAGGGCCGGCCACTGCGCATTCGGATTGGCGAAATCGAAGGCCGTGCTGAGGTCGCCGGCAACGGTGCGGCGCCAGGCGCTGATGTTCGGCTCGGCGATGCCGAAGCGCGCTTCCAGGAAGCGCAGCACCGAGGTGTGGTCGAACACCTGCGAATTGACCCAGCCGCCCTTGCTCCACGGCGAGATCACGAACATCGGCACGCGCACGCCGAGCCCGACCGGCACGCCGTTGTAGTTCTCGGTCGCGGTATCGACCGTGCTCTTGCCGAGGCTGGAGGTGATCGCCGGCAGCGGCGGCGGCACGTGATCGAAGAAACCGCCGTTCTCGTCGTAGTTGATGATGAAGACGGTCTTGGACCAGACCTCGGGATTGGCGACCAGGGCTTCGAGCAGGCGCGCGGTCAGCGACTCGCCGTAGGCCGGCGTAGCTTCCGGGTGCTCACTCATGATGTAAGGCGGCACGATCCACGACACCGCGGGCAAGGTGCCTTCGCGCACGTCCTTGGCGAAATCGGCGATCAGGTATTCGCCGCGCGAGGCCTTGGCGTTCTCGGCGGTGGAACCCGGCGCCCAGGCGCGGCCGCGCTTGTAGAGTTCGGACTGACGGTCGAGCTTGCGGAAGTTCGCGAAGTAGGGGAGCGAGTTGTCGCCGTAGTTGTCGTGCTCCTGGTACACCCGCCAGGCGATGCCGGCGTTTTGCAGACGCTCGGCATAAGTCGTCCAGCGATGGCCGACGAAGGTCGGCTTGTCCAGCGCCATGTCCGCGGTCCAGTTGCCGTCGTCGGCGTTGTTGACCGCCTGGGGGCCGAAATCGCCGACGGTCATGCCGCTGGTGCCGGCGAACAGGTGCATGCGGTTCGGATTGGTCGGGCCGTGGTGCGAGCAGTAATAGGCGTCGCACACCGTGAACGCGTCGGCCAGCGCGTAGTAGAACGGCAGGTCCTCGCGGGTGAAATGGCCCATGCACATCGGGCCCTTGGTCGCGACCCAGGCGTTGTAGTCCTTCCAGCGCGTGTGCGAGCCCTTCCAGCTGTGGTCGATATCGGCCATGCAATGCGCGGCGGTGCTGCGGGTGTCGAGATGGAACGGCAGCACGGCCTGCGAGTTGGTCGTCGACTTCGGCTGCTGCCAGACCGTCTTGCCGCCCGGCAGCGGAATCGGGCGCGGATCGTCGAAGCCGCGGACCCCGCGCAGCGCGCCGAGGTAATGATCGAAGGAGCGGTTTTCCTGCATCAGGATCACCACGTGCTGCACGTCCTGGATCGTGCCGCTGACGCGTGCGGCCGGCGTGGCGAGCGCAGCGCGGATCGAAGGAGGCAGCAGGCCCAGAGCGGCGGACGCGCCGGCAAGTTTGAGGAAGTCGCGACGGGTGGATGCGGTCAAGGCCTGGCTCCGGTGCTGGGCGCGGCGGCGTAGCGCCGCAGGAAAAGATAAGCCTGAGCGGTACAGATTGCAGGTTTGTGGCAGCGTCGCGCCAGCGGGGCGGGTCACGTTTTCGCAAGCGCGCATGGGCGATCGACAGGGGAAGTTATGTGAGCGTCATCGCGGCGCGCGGATTCGGCGATGCTTTCGTTGCGCTCATGCCGGGATGCATATGCGCAAAATTGCAGCGTTTTGAGGCGTTTTCTCGGGGTGATGCAAGCGGCCGACGCGCCAGGGATAGCAGCGATGCAAGTCGCGATCACCCGATCGAAAGATTCGTGGAGAGCTTGCTTTCGTTTTCGCGGGTCACACCGCTCCTACGCGGCGCTGGCGGTCTTCTGTAGGAGCGACGTGAGTCGCGACCCACGTTGCGCGGAGGGTTTCGTCGTAGCCCGTGATTTCGAGGTCGCGGCTCACGCCGCTCCTACAAGAGCCGATGCACCAGGGGTAGGAGCGACGCAAGTCGCGACCCACGTTGCGCAGAGGGTTTCGTCGTAGCCGTGGTTTCGCGGTCGCGGCTCGCGCCGCTCCTACCCGGAGCGGGACGGACGCTGCTCAATCTCGCAACCACTTGGTCATCAGCCGGCGCGGATGCGCCGTATAGCCCGCGCGTTCGTAAATGCCGCGCGCATGGGCGTTGTCGTCGTTGACCTCGAGCCGCAAGGCCTCCAGGCCCTCGGCCCGGCATAGCGCTTCAATCTCGGCCAACGCCCGCTTGGCGAGGCCGCCGCCGCGATGCGCGGGCAACACGAACAATTCGTCGAGCAGGCCGTAGCGGCCGCCGAATTCCAGGCTGAAACAGAAACCGAGGACGAAATAGCCGGCGATCTCGCCGTCGCGTTCGATCAAACGCAGGCGGCCGGCAGTGGCGTCGGCCACCAACGTCGCGAGTGCGCGACGCAGGGCGGCCTCGTCCCAGGGCAGGTGCTCGACTTCGTAGAACTCGCGCAGCACCGGCAACAGACGCGGAAAGTCCGCGTCGGTCGCCGCTGCGAAACGATAGTCGGAACCTTGCGCCACGATCAGTCGGCGCGGCCGGCGAATTCGCCTGTGGCCGTGTTGACCAGCACGCGCTCGCCGTTGCCGATGTATTCCGGAACCATGATCTCGATACCGGTCTGCAACTTGGCCGGCTTCGGACGCTTGGTCGCGGTGCCGCCCTTGAGTTCCGGCGGGGTCTCGACCACTTCCAGGGCGACGCTGGCCGGCAGCTGCAGCGCCACCGGCTGGTCGTCGATGATCTGCACGTAGCAGCCGCTGAGATCGTCGACGATGTAGCCGGCGTCGTCGCCGACCACATCGGCATCGAGCGTATACGGCGTGTAGTCCTCGTCGTCGAGGAACACGAACGCGTCGCCGTCCTTGTACGAATAGGTGACCTGGCGGCGGGTCAGTTCGACTTCCTTGAGCTCGTCGTCGCCGCCGACGCTCAGGTCGAACTTGGTGCCGCCCGGAACCGAGTACATGGTGAAGCGGAACTTGACGTTGCCGCCGCGACCCTGCGGCGAGCTGCGTTCGATGTCGCGCACCTGGTACACGGTGTTGTTGTGCTCGATTACGTTACCTTTCTTGACGTCGTAGGCTTTCATGGTTTGGGGCCGGGAATGGGGAATGGGGAATGGGGAATAGAGAATCGTGAGAGCAGAAGCCAGCGAACGGGAACTAGAGAGGGAGCCGCTTTGCGATTCCCGATTCTCCATTCCCGATTCCCGGCTTTACTTCGGCGCCAACCGCGTCGCGCCGTCGAGGCGGATGGTCTCGCCGTTGAGGTAACGGTTGCCGAGGATGTAGGCGACCAGGTCGGCGAACTCCTCCGGCCGGCCGAGGCGCGAGGGGAAGGGGATCGAAGCGCTCAGCGACTGCTGCACCGAGTCCGGCATGCCGTCGACCATCGGGGTCCAGAAGATGCCCGGGGCGACCGTCATCACGCGGATGCCGAAGCGCGAAAATTCGCGCGCCATCGGCAGGGTCATGCCGACCACGCCGGCCTTCGAGGCCGAGTACGCGGCCTGGCCGATCTGGCCCTCGTAGGCGGCCACCGAGGCGGTGTTGACGATCACGCCGCGCTCGCCGTCTTCGCCGGCTTCGTTGTGCTGCATCAGGTTGGCCGCGGCCTTGGCGACGTTGAAGCTGCCGACCAGGTTGACCATGACCGTGGTCTGGAACTGCGACAGCGCCATCGGCGCGTCCTTGCCGAGCACGCGGCCGGCGCCGAGGATGCCGGCGCAGTTGATCGTCGCGTTCAAACCGCCGAGGAACTCCTTGGCGGTGCCGAGGTTGGCGGCCACGCCGGCTTCGTCGGTGACGTCGGTGCGGAAATAGCGGGCCTTGTCGGCGCCCAGTTCGGCGACGGCCAGCGCGCCCTTGTCGTCGTTGACGTCGAACAGGGCGACCTTGCCGCCGCGGGCGACCAGGTGCTGGGCCACGGCCAGGCCGAGGCCGGAAACGCCGCCGGTGATCACGGCGCGGACGTTGTCGAGTTGCATGAGCGGTCCTGAAGGCGGAAAGGGCGCCATTCTAAAGGACCCGCCGGGCCGGCGTCGGGGCAGGGTGCTGCAGTCCCTGTGGCCCGGTCGGGCCCGCCACGCCTTGCAAATCTAAACCGAGCGCAGATACCAGGTGTGGCTGCCGGGCAGTTCCCCGTAGCCCATCGGCGCCTCCAGCAGCTGGAAACTGTTGCCCTGCAGCAAGCGCTGGGCCTCGCTCATCCGGTCCAGCATCTCGGCATAGCACTGGCCGAAGCCGTAGCCGCGCGCCGTCAGCAGGCATTTGTCCAGCAGCGCCTGGCCCAGGCCCAGCCCGCGCACCGACGGCAGCAGGTAGAACTTGCGCAGCTCGCAGGTGCCGTCGTCGCCGCCGAGTAAGGGCGCGATGCCGGCGCCGCCGCCGAGCTTGCCGTCGCGTTCGACCACGAAATACGCGCTGCGCGGCCGGCTGTAGAAGCGCTGCATGGCATCCACTTCCGGGTCGCTGACCGAGCCGGCGCCGAATTCCGCCTGCACCTGCCGGGCGATGGCCGCCAGCGCGGCATCGTCGCGGGGCAGGATCGGACGCACTACGACACCGGGCGGCAAGGTCATGCGGGCGGAACTCTTCGAAGGGATCGGGCTACATCCTCGCTCAGGTCGGGGCGCTTGCGAAGATGTTGAGGCTGGCCGAGGGCGCAGGGAACCGCCTGGCGTGCGCCTCCGAACGCCCCGTGTCCGTATTGCCGCTGCGATTGCGTTTATGCGCGCGGCCGCTGGGCCTTGTCTGCTTGGCGAATCATTCTGGTTCTGTCGCAGATACAGGTTGGGTAGGCCGCGGAAATCCTGGTATGGCAGCATGTCGGCTCCGTCCGCCGTGCCGGCCAGGCCATCCGGCTCCCGCCCACAGCAGAGCAGAGGCCTGTTTCATGCAAGAAGGTTTGAGCGTCCTGGTAGCGCTAAGCGTCGCCCGTGCCCCCTATAACGCGCTGACCCCGGCGGTCGTATCCGAGTTCTGCACGCGGTACGGTCTTCCGCCCGAACAGTTTCAGCACCGGTTCGCGCGCTTCGTCGCCTGCGAGTTCGCCATGGGCGAGCTGTCCTATGCCGACGCCGACTGCGCCATCAACGATCTGGCCGCTTACGTCTGGCAGGACATACAAGGTCTGGTGCTCCGGATTTATCACGCTTTCGATAGCTGCGAGTATCGTCGTTCGCACGATGCTGAAGGTACGATTCCCTGGCAAAAATACACCCTGCCGGAAATCATGGCGTTGCTCGACGAGCAAGGCTGGCTCGTTGAATAGCCGCGACGACAGCGTTCGCCCGTATAGCCGTTGGTAACCGATCGCTCACTGCCTCGGATGCTCTGACATATGAAGATAAGGACAGTCGATGGGCGCTTTGGATCATTCATTCGCGACACTGCGCCTGTTCGGTGACGATCTCGTTCCGGACGCTATCAGCGCATTGCTGGGGGCGCAGCCGAGTGCAGCGGTAAGCAAGGGCGAAACGGTTGGAATAGGCGGCGATGGCGCCACCCGGATCGCTAAGACCGGCAGTTGGAGATTGAGAGCGACGAACCGGGAGCCGGAGGATCTGGAAGCGCAGGTGTTCGAAATTCTCGATCAATTGTCCGCCGACCCGAGCATCTGGCAATCGCTGGCGCGCTACGAACCCGATCTTTTCTGCGGCCTTTTCATGCGCAGCGGCAACGACGGTCTGGGCCTGTCCCCGAAGGCGTTGCTAGCGCTGGGCCAGCGAGGCATCGAGCTGATCCTGGACATCTACGACCCCGTCGACGAGGCCGACTCGGTGCAAGGGCCGCCTTGAGCTGAGGGGAGGCCGCGCCTCAACCCCGCATCCGGCCGAGGCAGTAGTCGCGTAGGTCGTTCGGGGCCAGCCCCGGCGCGAACAGGAAGCCTTGGCCGATGGCGACCCCGAGTTCGCGCAGGAAGGCGCGCTGGCGTTCGGTTTCGATGCCTTCGGCGACCAGGCCGAGGCCGAGGCTGCGGGCGATGCCGGTGACGGCCTGGCAGACGGCGACGTCGGACTGGTTGTCGGGCACGCCCTGGACGAACAACTGGCTCAGTTTGAGGCCGTGGATCGGCAGCCGGCGCAGGTAGTTGAGGGCGCTGTAGCCTTCGCCGAAATCGTCGATCGACAGGCTTACGCCGAGTTCGCGCAGGCGGGCGAAGGTGCGCACGGTGTCGGGGGCGTCCTCGATCAACACGCGCTCGGTGAATTCCAGTTCCAGGGCGCTGCCGGACAGGCCGTACTCGGACAAGGCCTCGGTGACGCTGTTGGCGAGGTCGTCGCCGAGGAACTGGCGATAGGACACGTTGACCGCGACCCGCTCGATGCGCAGGCCCTGGTCGCGCCACTCGCGCAACTGCCGGCAGGCCTCGTGCAGGACCCAGCCGCCGATGCCGACGATGTCGCCGGTGGTTTCGGCGTGGCCGATGAAACGGTCCGGGCGCATCTCGCCGAGCGAGCGGTTGCGCCAGCGGATCAGGGCCTCGACTGCGATCACGCTGCCGTCGCTGAGATCGACCTGCGGTTGATAGACCAGGTGCAGTTCGTCGTTGTGCACCGCGCGCCGCAGATGGGTTTCCAGTTGCAGGCGATGCAGTTGCTGTTCGGCCAGTTCGGGCGTGAACGCCTGCCAGCTGTTGCGGCCGCGGCGCTTGCTGTCGTACATGGCGACGTCGGCGCTCTGGATCAGCTGCTGGGCGGTGCGGCCGTCGAGCGGCGACTGGGCGATGCCGATGCTCGCGGTGATGCTGAACTCCTCGCCGTCGACGCGGAAGCTATCGCCGAAGGTTTCCAGAATGGAATCGGCGATGCGTTCGGCGCGCTGCGGCTCGCCGTCGAGCGAGCAGACCACCAGGAATTCGTCGCCGCCGAAGCGGGCGATCTGCGCGCGTTCGCCTACGGCCTGGCGGATGCGCCGCGCCGCCGATGCCAGCAGGCGGTCGCCGGCGGCATGGCCGAGCACGTCGTTGACGACCTTGAAGCGGTCGAGATCGATGTAGAGCACGGCGATGGGCGATTGCGGGAAAGTATCGAGGCGTTGTTCGAGTTCGGCCTGCACGGCGTCGCGGTTGAGCAGGCCGGTCAGCGGATCGCTGCGCGCCTGTACCCGCAGGTGTTCCTCTTCGAGCTTGCGCTCGGTGATGTCCTGCAGGGTGCCGGTGATGACCTGGCCGATCGGCTCGCCGGTGCCGGCGTCGCCGATGACGCGCACCCAGAAGCTGCTGCCGTCCGGGCGCAGGCCTTGCACTTCCAGGTCCAGGCCGCGGCCGTTGCCGAGGCTGCGTTCGAGCCCGTTGCGCAGGCGGTGGCGATCGAGCGGGCGCAGGCAGTTGAGCAGTTCCTCTATCGAAATCAGCGGCGTGTCGTAACCGAGGATATGAGTGGCTTCGTCGGTCAGGTACAGACGGTCGCGGCCTGAGTCCCATTCCCAGCCGCCGATGTGCGCCAGCGCCTGGGCGCGGTCGAACAGGGCGCTGTCGCGCTTGAGCGCGGTGACGTTGGAGAACAGCGCGAATACCTGGTGCGGGCGGTCGCCGCCGGCCGGGAAGCGCGGCACCGCGGTCACCGACAGCCAGATCAGCTCGCGGCGGTCGCGGTGGTACAGACCGAGCACGGTGCTTTCGACGATGCGGCCGGTCGACAGGGCGACCGTGGACGGATACTGGTCCCGGCTGAGTTCGTGGCCGCGCTCGTCGATCACCATCCACTGCCCGGAACGCAGTTCGTCGGCGATGCTTTCGCCGCTGTGCAACGACAGCAGGCGCATCGCCGCGCTGTTGGCATAGACGATGCGCAGGTTGTCGTCCTGCACGATCACGCCGCGATCGATCAGTTCGACCAACTCGCGGAAACGCAGCTCGGCTTCCTGGCGATTGCTGAGGTCGCGGGCGATGGCGATGATGCGGCGCTGGCCCTGATGGAGGAAGCCGGCCGAATGCACTTCGACCGGAAAGCGCGTGCCGTCGCCGCGCTTGTTGGTGACTTCGATGATGTAGCTCTGGCCGCGGTTCAGCGTTTCCCACACCGGGATCAAATGATCGCGCGGCAGTTCCGGATTGAGGATGTGGATCGGCTGGCCGAGGATCTCGTCGCGGATGCGCCGGTGCTCCTGGGTGCCGTGGCGGTTGATCTCGACCACGGTGCCTTCTTCGTCGAGCACGGTGACCAGGTCGGGAATCGCATCGAAGGCGGCACGATACAGGCAGGCGTGATCGGCTCCGGCGGCTTCGTGTCCGCTGCCGTTGCCGCCACGGCGCAAGGCCTCGGCGGCATCGTTGAGCACGCGGCGCAAGCCCGGATCGAGGGCGGGGTCGTCCAGTGCGCGTTCGAGCGCCGCCAGCGTATCCGCCACCGAGGCTTGCGCCGATGGCAGCGGAGTGTCCGCGGGCGCGCCGGGCTTCACGCGGCGAGGGCCTTGCCGACCTTGCTGCCGGTTTCGCGGCCGAGCAGGCCGGCCAGCCAGCGTCCGGTCTCGGCCAGCGCGTCGAGATCGACGCCGGTCTCGATGCCGAGCCCGTGCAGCATGTAGACCACGTCTTCGCTGGCGACGTTGCCGCTGGCGCCCTTGGCGTAGGGGCAGCCGCCGGTGCCGGAGACCGCCGAGTCGACCACGGCCACGCCTTCTTCCAGGCAGGCCAGGATGTTCGACAGGGCCTGGCCGTAGGTGTCGTGGAAATGCACGGCTAAGGCCGCGGTCGGCACTTCCGAGGCTACCGCCTTGAACATCGCTCGCGCCTTGCCCGGCGTGCCCACGCCGATGGTGTCGCCGAGGGAAACCTCGTAGCAGCCCATCGCATGCAGCGCGCGCGCCACGCGCACCACATCGGCGACCGGCACCGCGCCCTGGTAGGGGCAGCCGAGCACGGTCGAGACATAGCCGCGCACCGCGACGCCGTCGGCCTTGGCGCGCGCCATCACCGGTTCGAAGCGGGCCAGCGACTCGTCGATGCTGGCGTTGATGTTGGTGCGGTTGAACGCTTCCGAGGCCGCGGTGAACACCGCGATCTCTTCCACGCCGACCGCGCGTGCGCGTTCGTAGCCTTGTTCGTTCGGCACCAGCACCGGGTAATGCACGCCGGGCTTGCGATGGATGCCGGCGAAGACCTCGGCGGCGTCGGCGAGCTGCGGCACCCATTTCGGGCTGACGAAACTGGTCGCTTCGATGCTGCGCAGGCCGGTCGCCGACAGGCGATCGATCAGGGCGATCTTGTCGGCGGTGGCGATCTGCGTCTTCTCGTTCTGCAGTCCGTCGCGCGGACCGACTTCGACGATACGTACGGAAGCGGGCTGGGTCATCGTGTGTCCTTGGCGGTGGCGCGTTGCAGCACCATGGCTTTCTTGTCGGTGTCGTAGAGCAGACCGGCGTGCTCTTCGAGGGTGTCGCGCAGTTGTTGCGACGTGCCCTCGACCAGGGCGAAGCGGTCTTCGAGTTTGCGCCCGCGCAGGCTGCCGGCGGCGATCGCCGTAAGCGCGCGTTGCGAGTCGGGCAACCAGGCATTGGCTTGGTCGCCTTCGATGCGGTACAGGACCAGGAATACGGCGCCGGCCGGCGCGGTCTTGCTGAGTTGCTTCTGCTCGGCCCCGATCGCACGCTCGGCATCGGCGGGAGTCAGGACGATGTAGCGGTCGCGTCCGACTTTGAAACCGGTCAGGTCGAGTGCGACCGGTTGCTCGCGCAGGCCGGGCCAGTCTTCGGTATGGCAGCGCGCGTCGATACGGATGCGTTTGGCGATGCCGTCGGCGCGCAGGTTCCACTCGCCGGGCAGCTCCGGGTCGCAGCTGCGTTCTGTCACCGGCGAGCGCTCGAAGGCGACGCAGCCGCCCAGCAGGCCCAGGGATACCGCCAGGGCGCCGAGCAGCGCGCCGCGCCGGCGCGGCATGGCCGCGGACGAGGGCGGGGCGTGATCGGGCGGGGGCGCTTTCATCGAGGGCCGTTGGGTATGGCGGTAGGACCGAATGATCGGGCGTGAGAGCTCCGCTGCGAAAGGCATCATGAGCCCGGAAAGCGGCAAAGCTCAAGCGGGAGCCCGGGTTGCGCTATTGCAACCGCGGTTTTCCGGTTGCGGCCGCGGGCTGCGCCTCTATGCCCGTGCCGTCCCCCCACTACGCGCCTGCTACTCCCGCTATCCCGTGGTATTCCCCCTTTGGAAAAGGGGGTAGGGGGATTTGCTCCGCACGTCCCGACCGAAGTGTCCCGGAGCGCAAAGCAAATCCCCCGCGCGATGGGGTTCACAGCGGCATCGGACTTGCGTTGCGCGCCGCCCCCTTTGCAAAGGGGGCAATTTCCCGTCGATCCGCCATTCTTCGGCTGTCGCGCAGTCCCGTTATGCCGTGCTGCTCCCCCCCTTTGAAAAAGGGGGGCAGGGGGGATTTGCTCTTGCAACTCCAGCCGCAGCGCAAAGTCCCCGCCGCGTAGCCTCAGGCCGTTTCCAGCGTCGCCAGCACGGCGTCGGCTTCGACGAAATCGCCGGCCACTGCGCGCACTTCGGCGAGGATGCCGGCGCGCGGCGCCTTCAGGCTCAGCTCCATCTTCATCGCTTCGATCACCATCACTTCCTGGCCGGCCTCGACCGCATCGCCGGCGGCGAGCTTGACCACGACCACGCGGCCGGGCATCGGCGCGGTGACGTTGTTGCCGGAACCGGACGCGGCGCTGTGTTCGTGGCGGTACATGGGCACCGATTCCAGGCGCAGGCGGCGCTGGCCGTCGTGCATGACCACGCGGCCGCCGTTCTCGGTCAGGCCGTCGCCAAACGCGGTCAGGCGACGGGCGCGGCCGTCGATGCGCAGGCTCAGTTCGGCGCCGTCGAGGCGCGCACCCTGGACCTGGTGTTGAACGTCGGCGAGCGCGGGAATCTCGATGCGGTAATCGCCGCCGCTGCCGTGCGCCTGCAACTCCAGGCGCTCGTCGCGCTGGACGAAGGCCAGGCTGCGGCGGCCGCCGTGGCCGAGGCGCCAGCCATCGGCGATCGCCCACGGCGAATCCGGGCGGCGGCCGCCGTGGCCGAGGCGCCAGCCATCGGCGATCGCCCACGGCGAATCCGGGTCGTTGGAGGCGGCGGCGTTATCGCGGCTGCGGCGTTCCTGCGCCAGCAGCTGGACCACGGTCGCGCCGATCAGCAGGTCGCGGTCGCCGGCGGCGTCGACCTGCGCCGAGGGCATGAATTCCTCGAGATGACGATCCAGATAACCGGTGTCGATACGGCCCTCGACTACCGCGGGATGGCGGACGAGGCGTTCGAGAAATTCGATGTTCGACTTCGGCCCGGCGATCTCGCATTGGGCGAGCGCGCCGCGCAGGCGCGCCAGCGCGCGCGGACGGTCCTGGTCGAACACGATCAGCTTGGCGATCATCGGGTCGTAGAAGATCGTCACCGTGTCGCCTTCGATCACGCCCGAATCCAGGCGCACATGGGCGTCGGCGGACGGCAGGCGCAAGCGCTCCAGCTTGCCCGAGCCCGGCAGGAAGCCGGCTTCGGGGTCTTCGGCATACAAACGCACTTCGATCGCGTGGCCGTGCTGGCCGATGCTGTCCTGCGCGCGCGGCAGGGCTTCGCCGGCGGCGACGCGCAACTGCCACTCGACCAGGTCCAGGCCGGTGACGAGCTCGGTGACCGGATGCTCGACCTGCAGGCGGGTGTTGATTTCCATGAAATAGAAACCGCCGTCCTGTCCGACGATGAACTCGACGGTGCCGGCGTTGACGTAGTCGATCGCTTGCCCGGCCAACACCGCCGCCGCGCCCATCGTCGCGCGCAGTTCGGCGCTGAGGAACGGCGACGGCGATTCTTCCAGCACCTTCTGGTAGCGGCGCTGGGCCGAGCACTCGCGCTCGTTGAGGTGGATCACCTGGCCGTGGCGGTCGCCGAAGATCTGGATCTCGATGTGGCGCGGGCGTTCGACATAGCGTTCGAGCAGCACGCGGTCGCGGCCGAAGGCGTTGCGCGCCTCGCGCTGGCAGCTTTCCAGCAGGGCGAGGAATTCTTCGCTGTCGCGCACGATGCGCATGCCCTTGCCGCCGCCGCCGTGCGCGGCCTTGATCATCAGCGGATAGCCGATGCGGTCGGCTTCGCCGTGCAGCAGCGCCGGGTCCTGGTTCTCGCCGGTATAACCCGGCACCACCGGCACGCCGGCGGCCTGCATCAGTTCCTTGGCGCCGGCCTTGCTGCCCATCTTGCGCATCGAGGCGGCCTTGGGGCCGATGAAGGCGATGCCCGCGGCCTCGACCGCGTCGGCGAAGTCGGCGTTCTCGCTGAGGAAGCCGTAGCCGGGGTGGATCGCCTGGGCGCCGCAGCGCAGCGCCACCTCGATGATCGCGTCGCCGCGCAGATAGCTGTCGGCCGGGCGCGGGCCGCCGATCGGATAGGCCTCGTCGGCCTGGCGCACGTGTTGGGCGTCTGCGTCGGCCTCGGAATACACCGCGACGGTGCGGATGCCGAGGGTGCGGCAAGTGCGGATGACGCGACAGGCGATCTCGCCGCGGTTGGCGATCAGGATTTTTTCAAACATGAAGGAGCACGCCGATCGGGCGCCGCAGCGCAGGGTGGAAGGAGGCCGCGCTGCGAACGGGTCGCGCGCGGTCTGCGTATTTTCGCCTAAGCATCGGCGCGGTGGGGCGGTTGGGATATCTGTGCCACGGCGCCGCTCGCGGCACGCCGTCGCAATACCGCGATGCGGTGCTGCGCGGTCGCCATCAGGCGGCCGGTGCGTGGCACACGGCCTCGACGTTGTTGCCGTCGGGGTCGATCACGTAGGCGCCGTAGTAGTCGGGGTGGTAATGCGGACGCACGCCCGGTGCGCCGTTGTCGGTGGCGCCGGCGGCCAGGGCCTCGGCGTGGAAGGCGTCGACCTGGGCGCGGCTGCCGGCGCTGAAGGCCACGTGGGTATCGCCGGAGGGCTTGCGGCCCTTGCTGATCCAGAACGCGGGACGCTGCGGCGGGCCGAAACCGAAGACCTCGTCGCCGCCGGTGATTTCCTTGCCGATCGTCGTTACCAGGCCGTAGCCCAGCGGAGCCAGCGCGCGCAAATAGAAATCGCGGCTGCGCAGGTGGTCGGCGGCGGACAAACCGAGATGGTCGAGCATGGGACGCTCCTTGGCGCACGGGCCTTTACGGGCACCAGTGGGCTTTGCGCTTGTCGAGGAAGGCCGACAGACCTTCCTGGCCCTCGGACGATACGCGCAGCGCCGCGATGAGCGCGGCATTGTCGGCGTCCAGGCGGGCGCCGTCGCGTTCGCCGGCGACGCGGCGGACCAGGGTCTTGGCCTGGGCGGCGGCGTGCGGGCCGGCCTTGAGCAACAGCGCGATCTGCTGCGCGACCGCGGCGTCGAGGGCGTCCTCGGCGACCACCTCGTGGAGCAGGCCGATGCGCAGGGCGGTGGCGGCGTCGAAGATTTCCGCGGTCGCGAACCAGCGCCGCGACTCGCGCGCGCCGATCGCCTCGATCACGTACGGCGAGATCACCGCCGGCAGCAGGCCCAGCTTGCTTTCGGTCAGGCCGAACTTGGCCGCCGGGGCGGCGAGGGCGATGTCGCAGCAGGCGACCAGGCCGACGCCGCCACCGAAGGCGGCGCCATGGACCCGGGCGATGGTCGGCTTGGGCAATTCGTTGAGGGTGCGCATCAAGCGCGCCAGGGCCAGGGCATCCTCGCGGTTGGCCGCTTCGCTGGCCGCGGCCATGCCGCGCATCCAGTTGAGATCGGCGCCGGCCGAGAACGAAGCGCCTTCGCCCTCGATCACCACCACGCGCACCTCGTCGTCGCCGGCGACGGCTTCCAACGCACCGGTCAGCGCCGCGATCAGGATGGCGTCGAAGGCGTTGTGCAACTCCGGACGATTCAGGCGCAGGCGGGCGACGGGGCCCTCGCGCAGGCTCAGCAGCGGATGCGACATGGGGGATGAGGAGTTTGTAGGAGTTGGCGAATGATACCGTTCAGCTTGCCGCGTCCGCTCCTGTACGGTCGGCGGTGATAGAATGAGAACAATTCCCATTTGGGACGCCACCGTTCGTGGAAGCCACCCTTTGAAGCTGTCCGAACTGCCGCGCCGCACCGCGGCCACGGTCGAGTCCGTCGATGACCAGATTGCCAACGACACCATCGCAAGACGCCTGCGCGAACTCGGTTTCGTCAGCGGCGAGCGGGTCGAAGTAGTGGCCGCCGGTCCGCTCTCGGCCGAGCCCTTGCTGGTCCAGGTCGGCTATACGCGCTTCGCCCTGCGCCGCAGCGAGGCCGCGCGCGTGCAGGTGAAGTTGCTGGACGCGGAGCCGCGCTCATGACCGCCGCCGTCGCCGAACCCCTGCGCGTGGCCCTGGTCGGCAACCCGAACTGCGGCAAGACCGCGCTGTTCAACCTGCTGACCGGCAGCCGCCAGAAAGTCGCCAACTACGCCGGTGTCACCGTCGAGCGCAAGGAAGGCCGGCTGCGTGCGCCTTCGGGCCGCACCTACGCCGTGCTCGATCTGCCTGGTGCCTACAGCCTGCAGGCGGCGAGCCTGGACGAAGCGGTCACCCGCGACCTGGTGCGCGGCTTCTATCCCGGCGAGCGCGCGCCCGACGTGCTGCTGTGCGTGGTCGATGCCACCAACCTGCGCCTGCACCTGCGTTTCGCCCTGGAGCTGCGCGAACTCGGCCGGCCGATGGTGGTGGCGATCAACATGATGGACGCGGCCAAGCGCCGCGGCATCGAGATCGACCTGGCCGCGCTCGAGCGCGAGCTCGGCGTGCCGGTGGTGCCGACGGTCGCGGTCAAGCGCGACGGCGCCCATGCGCTGGTCGCCATGCTCGATCGCATCGCGGTCGAGCCGCGCGAACCGCACGAGCCGCGCGTGCGCCTCGGCGAAGGCGCCGACCTGCATGCCGAAACCCGCCGTCTGCTCGCCTTGACGGTGACCATGCCCACCCGCACCGCCAAGGTCGACGACGTGCTCGACCGCTGGCTGTTGCATCCGGTGCTGGGCTTGCTGACCCTGGCGGTGGTGATGTTCCTGATCTTCCAGGCGGTGTACGCCTGGGCGACGCCGTTGATGGACGGCATCGAGGCGGTCACCGCCTGGGTCGGCGAATGGGTCAAGGCGGCCCTGCCGGAAGGGCCGCTGCGCAGCCTGTTGGTCGAGGGCATCATCGCCGGCCTCGGCGGGGTGATCGTGTTCCTGCCGCAGATCCTGATCCTGTTCGCCTTCATCCTGGCGCTGGAGGAGTCGGGCTATCTGCCGCGCGCGGCGTTCCTGCTCGACCGCATGATGGCCAGCGCCGGTCTGTCCGGGCGCTCGTTCATCCCCTTGTTGTCGAGCTTCGCCTGCGCCATCCCCGGGATCATGGCGACGCGGTCGATCCAGGACCCGCGAGACCGCCTGGCGACGATCCTGGTCGCGCCCTTGATGACCTGTTCGGCGCGCCTGCCGGTGTACGCCTTGCTGATCGGTGCGTTCATTCCGCAGCGCGAGGTCTGGGGCATGTTGAACCTGCAGGGGCTGGTGCTGTTCGGCCTGTACATGGCCGGCATCCTCAGCGCGCTGATGGTGTCGTGGGTGATGAAGAAGTGGCGCCGCGACAAGAGCGAACACGCCTTGTTGCTGGAGCTGCCCTCGTACCGCATACCGCATCCGCGCGATCTGTTGATCGGCCTGTGGGAGCGCGCCTGGATCTTCCTGCGCCGGGTCGGCGGCATCATTCTGTCGCTGACCATCCTGCTGTGGTTCCTGCTGTCGTTCCCGGGCGCGCCCGAGGGCGCGACCATGCCGGCCATCGACTACAGCTTCGCCGGCCGCATCGGCCACGCCATGACCGCGGTGTTCGCGCCGATCGGTTTCAACTGGCAGATCTGCATCGCTCTGATCCCGGGCATGGCCGCGCGCGAAGTCGCGGTGGCCTCGCTGGCGACGGTGTACGCCTTGTCGGCGGCCGACGACGAAGCCGCGGCGCAGGCGCTGAGCCCGATCATCACCGACACCTGGTCGTTGGCGACCGCCTTGTCCTTGCTGGTGTGGTTCATCTACGCACCGCAGTGCCTGTCGACCCTGGCGACGATCCGCCGCGAGACCAATTCGTGGAAGCAGGTGGCGATCAGCGCCGGCTATCTGTTCGCGCTGGCCTACCTGGCCTCGTTGTTGACCTATCAGGTCGCCGTCGCCTTGGGAGCGGGCTGAGCCATGGACGCCGGGCTGTTCGCGCAGTATGTGGTGATCGCGATTGCGGTGCTCGCCAGCGCCGTGGTCGTTGCGCGCAAACAGTTCCCCGGCGGCGTGCGCCGCCTGCGCGTGGCCTGCGCCTTGCCGCTGGTGCGCGACGGCCGGCCGCCGTGGCTGCGCCGGATCGGCAAGGCGATCGCGCCGGCGCCGCGCGCGGCCGGGCCGAATTGCGCCGGTTGCGACAACTGCGGGCCGTCGGACTGAGCCCGCAGTATCCGCTGGCATCAAACGCAACGAAGCCCCGCCATGAGCGGGGCTTCGTTGTTTACGCCGATGGGAACCCCAGGCCGCTCAGCGTTTCGAACGCGGCAACTGCGGCGGTTCCTGTCCGGACGCGGCCTGCTGTTGTTGCTGCTGTTGTCCCTGCGCCTGAGCGACTTCCTGCACCTGCGGCGGGTGCTTGCCGTCGGCGCCGAACTTGTAGGAGACGTTGATCTCCGGCTGTGCCACGTCCTTCATCGACTGGGTGAAATCGATCGCCGGCGTCAGCGAGCACTCGTGCATGACGTCGTTCGGGCTGGAGGCGTGCGGCCATCAATTGCTGCGGCTGCGCAGGTAAGCCTGCACTTCCTGCAGATAGGTCTCGGCTTCCTTGCGGTGGGCCGGGGCGAGTTCGCTGCCGAAGCGGCTCTTGCCCTCGTGCAGTTGCACGTAGGCGGCAACGCTGCCGTCGTCGCGCAGGAAGTCGAAGATCGCGATGAAGTCGTTGGCCGCCGGCTCGTTGAAGGCGCCGGCGGCGCGCAAGGGGCTGAGGATGCGCAGCCGCTCGGTGAGGTTTTCCGACACCCGCAGCATCGCGATGTGCAGGGTGCGGTTGATCTCGTCGTACTCGACCGGCGGCGTGCCGGTCCATTCGTCCTGGCGCCAGGCCTTGATCAGGTCGGCCACCGTCGGCGCATCCAGGTCGGCGAGCATTTCGGCCGCGGCCTTGCCGATCCCGCGGACGGCGTGACGGTCGAACCAGGACTGCCAATCGTCGAACGATACCGGGCGCGCCGGCGTGGAATTCATGAAAGCTTCGTACTGCTCGTGGCTCAGCGTGAATCTCGCGTACAGCGAAGCGGGTTGCGACATCGAAAGGGGTCCTTTCCTGTTACCGACGCGCAGACGCCTCAGCGTCGCAGGCGCCCTTTGTTCGCGGCCTTATAGCCGACCGCTTCGAACGCTTCGACCGCCAGGGTGAAAGTACGTTCCTCGCCGGGGAGCAGGGCGCCGACGCCGACGACCTGGCGAGTGATCTCTTCGCCGCGGTCGTTGCGGATCGACAGCACCATGGAGTACTCCCACGCGCCGTCGCTCGGCGGATGCCGAATCGTGCCCTCGACATGCAGCGGCGAGAATCTCGCCGCTGTCTGTTGCGATGCGTCCGAATCGAAGCGCAAGTGGTGCCGGCACGCCGGACAGACGCTCGCGCTTTCGAGGATCGTCGCCTTGCAATGCGGACAAATGCGCGTCGCCCCGGGCAGGCCCTGGCGGACGGCGCTCATGAGTCGGCGCCGGTCTCCGTCTTGGCGGCGCCGTTCTTGTCGCTCTTGCCGCCTTCGTTGCGCCCGCTTTCGTTGCGCGGGGCGGGCTTGGCGGCGTCCTTGTCGTCCCAGCCGAACTCGACCTGGCCGCGCATGCGCGAACCGGCCGCGACCGTCATCACCGCCGCCTTGACGTCGCCGATCATCGCGCCGCTGTCGAGCAGTTCGACGCGCTGCGCCGATTCGATGTTGCCTTCGAGCTCGCCGGCGATCACGACCTTGCGAGCGCGCACGCCGCCGTTGAGCTTGGCGCCGAGTTCGACGGTCAGGTCGCCGTCGACCTGGACGTCGCCCTTGAAGCGGCCGGCGATGCGGATGTGGCCGGAGCCCTGGATCTTGCCTTCGATCGACAGGTCGGAGGCGATCAGCGATTCCTTGACCGTTTCGCGTTCGACCGCGCGCGGGGCCGGAGCGGGCGCCGGCGTCGGTGCGGCCGCGTAGGGAGCGGGCGTGGGCGAAGCTTGTCCAAACGAGAATTCGGTGGCCGCGTCGGGTTCTTTCTTGAGCGCGGTTTCCGGCTGCAACGGCGGTACCGGATTGTCGCGCTTGGGCGGAGCAGGCTGATTGAAGATGGCCATGACGCGGTGTTCCTCAGGTCGGGGGATCAGGTGATGACACGCGTGAACTTCGGAGCCTAACACGCTGATACGACGCACCCACTGTGATGAATCTCACCAATCGGAGTTGCAGGAAACCGCGACTCGGATTCAGTTTTCGCAAGCGTTCGCGCAAATGCGAAACGACTCGGAAGCGCGCGCATTCAGCGAAACGGGGCGGTATCCCCGATGGCAAAAATAGTTCAGAAATCTTTCAGGCCGATGAACAGGCCAGCGGTGGCGCTCAAGCCGACAATACGCCCCACACGATCAGCAGCAGCGCGGCGACCGCCAGCAAAGGGCGCAGCCAGCTCGCTTGCTCGCGCGCCGTCCGCAGGTCGGTGCGATGCAGGCTCGCGTAGTGCAGGTCCTGCAGGATCGGCGTCGCTACGCCGGCGAGCAGGTACAACGGCAGCCATGCGTCCGGCGGCCTGCGCAGTTGTTCGGCCGGCGTGCCGAACAGGATCGCGAAACAGTCCGGCAGGCATACCGCGACGACGAGCCCGGCGAACACGGCCCAGACCGTGCGATAGATGCGGCCGACGCCGCGCGCGATCATCCAGATCGCGGCCATGCCGACGAGGCACAAAGCGGTCAGGTCGGTCGTGAGCGGCGCCAGGAACATGGCGACGATGCCGAGCGCAGTGACCGACATCAAGGGACGGTCGCGATAGGACAGCACACCGGGATCGCCGTCCTTGGGCAACAGCGGCAGCAACATGCGCAGGCAGGCGAGCAGCAACCAGGCCGCGCCGCCGATGAACCAGACTCTCGGCAGATCCCCGAGCAGGGAATTGCGCGGGCCGAAGGCGGCGAAGAAGCCGAGCAGCAACAGCGGATACAGCACGATGCGCGCCGCCGCGAGCAGCGCGCGCCGTACATCGATGCGTTGACGGTCGGTCGCCCGAACCCAGAAGTCGATGCTGTCCGGGTCGAGCCGCGCCGCCGCCAGTTGCGGGTCGATCTGTTGCAGGCTCGACCACAGGCTCATCAAGCGCGTCGGCAACATCGCGACCAGCGCGATCAATACCCGGCGCCAAGGTACGAAGGGGCCGAGCAGTTCGCGCATCAACATGCGATCCACCGGCCGGACCCGCGGCGACTGCATCAGCGCGACGGTCTGCTCGAACTCGTCGGCGGCCTCGGCGCGGCGCCGCGCTTGGTGCACTCGTTCCTGCAGCCAGTCGTCCTGTGGGCCGACGCTGTCGAGGGCGAAGAAGACGGCGATCGTCCGCACCGATTCGGACGACAGCGGCGGGTCGGTCACGGCCAGCGCATGCGCCACCGGCGCGCGCAGGGCGTGTTTGAGGTCGAGCGAATACAGCGGCTCGAGTTCCGATAGCCAGCGCTCCAATGCGGCCGGACTTTGGCTGCTCGCGCGTTCCAGCAACTCGTCGAGGAAGGCGCGGCCGTCGAAGGCCTCGTGTTCGCGGGCGCCGTCGTCGTCGGGCGACGACGGCGGGCGCTCTTCCAGGGATGAACTTGGCGCGTAGGTTTCCGCGTCGGCCGGGTGGGCTTGCAACGCATCGGCCTGGCCGCTCTCGTCGTGTTCGTGTTCCGGCTCGAACCCGGAGTCGTCTTCGTCCTCGCCGACGCAGCGCCGATGCTCGGCATAGGCCAGGCAGTGCTGGTAGGCATCGTGCAAGTCCTGGAACCCGACCGGGTCCTCGTCCGGACGGGTGCGGCGCAGCTCGCGCGCATAGGCGCGCTTGATCTCGCGCTCGTCGGCGGTGGCGGCGAGGCCGAGGCGCTCGAACGGATTCATGCGCTATTCGCCGCCTTGATCACGCGCGCGATCGCTGCGAGCAGCATCAACAGGAAGAACAACACGCTTGGCGACAGAGCGAGCGGGTGCCGGCCGCGCTTGCCGGGACGAGGGTCGGGGTCGAACTGCAACCCGCGAAAATCCGCGCCGCGCGCCTGCGAATAAGCGCGCAGGTCGGCGACCGCGGGCTGCAGCGAGGCGGTACGCGGATGCACGGTGTCGAGATCGAAGAACGCCAGCACGATGTCGAGCTGGGCGATGTACAGCGAGGGTTCGTCTTGCAGGCGCGCGATCAGGAGCGGAGCGAGCGCCTGTTTGCGTTCGACCGAATACAGGTCCGGGTGCTCGCGCAGCCAGCGCTGGAGTTCCTGCGAAGTGTTCTCGCGCGCGATCCGCAGCAGGCGGTCGAGGAAGGCACCGCTGTCGAAGGTCGCGCTGTCGAAGGGCGTACGGTCGAAGGCCCTGCCGGTAACGGTCGTGCCATCGAAGACGGGCATCGCCGTCGCGGCATCGTCGGCACGCACGCGCAGCGAGGGCAGGGCGTCGTCGCCGAGCAGTTCGTCGAGATCCTCGAACACCGCGGTCGCCGCCTCGGCCCGCGGCCGGCGTGCCCACTCCAGGCACTGCGCATAGGCCTCGTGCAAACGTTGGAACGCGACCGGATCTTCGTCCGGCCGGGTCTTGCGCAGTTCGCGCGCGTACGCGCGCTTGACCTGGCTTTCGTCCGCGTCGTGGCTCAAACCCAGGCGGGCGAACGGCGTCATGCTCAGGACTGGGCTTCGACCGCGTCGAGGTAGCGCGCGAACTCGGCCCGGTGATGGGCGATGAGCTCGGGATCCTGCATGTCGAGCGCACCGCGGAACTGCACCAGCGCATCCTGCAATTGTTCGCGCGCCCACAGCAGTTCTTCGTACAGGCGTTCGGCGCGCGCGATCAGGGCGATGTTCTCCTGTTGCTCGCGCGGGTGCACCTTGATCGCCGCCAACGCCGCCAGGCGCTCGCGGATCTCGTCCTGGCTGAGCACGCCGGGGTTCTTTTCCAGCACCACTTCGCGCTTGAGCCCGGTCGACAGGGCCACCGCCTCGACCTGCAACAGGCCGTTGATGTCGTAGGTGAAGCGCACGTCGATCGGGTTCTCGTCGCGGCGCTTGGGCGGCAGCTCGATCGAGACCATGCCGAGGCGGACGTTGTGCTCGACCCGCGGGCTCTCGCCCTGGTAGATCTCGATCTCGACTGCGCGTTGCTCGTCGTAGGTCGGGAAATAGCGCTCCACCCGGCTCACCGGCACGGTGCTGTTGCGGTGGATGATCGGCGAGAAGATGCCGGTGGTGTAGCGGCCGTGGGTTTCGCGGCTGGTGCTGACGCCGAGCGTATGCGGGCACACGTCGGTGAGGATGATTTCCTCGAGCGATTCGTCGCGCGCCTTCATGCCGGCGGCGACACAGGCACCCAGGCCGATGGCTTCGTCCGGGTTGACGTGGCGCAGCGGCAAGCGGCCGAACATGCGCGAGACCAGGCGCGCGCTCAGCGGCATGCGCGAGGCGCCGCCGACCAGGACGATCTCGTCGAGCTGGCCGGGGCTGAGCTTGGCGTCGCGCATCGCCCGTTCCAGCGGCGCGCGCAGGCGCTGCACCAAGGGCTCGCAGATCCGCGCGAAGGCGGCCTCGTCGACGCGCCAGGCGCGCGGCTGGCCGGCCAGGCTCAGTTCGAATGCGACTTCGCTGCCGCGGGCCAGCTCGTGCTTGAGCGCTTCGATGCGGCGTTCGAGGATCGCCAGCTCGGTCAGCGCCAACTGGCTCGCGGCCAGGCCGTGTTCGCTGAGGAAGGCGTCGAGCAGGGCCTGGGAGAAGTCTTCGCCGCCGAGGAAGTTGTCGCCGGCGCTGGCATGCACTTCCATGATCCCGTCGAACAGCTCCAGGATCGAGACGTCGAAGGTGCCGCCGCCGAGGTCGAACACCAGATAACGACCGCCGCCGTCGCGCTGCTGCAGGCCGTAGGCCAGGGCCGCCGCGGTGGGTTCGTTGATCAGGCGTTCGACCTTGATCCCGGCCAGTTCGCCGGCGATGCGCGTGGCCTTGCGCTGGCTGTCGGAAAAATAGGCCGGGACGCTGATCACCGCCTCTTCCACGCGATGGCCGAGGTCGGCCTCGGCATCGGCGATCAGCGACTTCAGGATCAGCGCCGACAATTCTTCTGGGCGGAAGCGGTGCTTGCCGAGCGCGGTGACGCGGTCGGTGCCCATCCAGCGCTTGAATGCGGCGACGCTGCGCTGCGGGTGCGAGACCAGGCGTTCGCGCGCGGCGCGGCCGACGATGACCTCGTTGTGGTCGCCGACGCTGACCACCGAGGGGGTCAGCAGCGAGCCCAATGCGTTCGCGATCAGACGGGGGCCGTCGGGCCCGTAGACGCCGATCAGCGAATGGGTGGTGCCGAGGTCGATGCCGACGATCATGCCTAGCAGTCCTTTGCAGCGGGATTACATGCGGAACACGCCGAAGCGGGTGCGGTCCTCGATCGGCGCGTTGAGGCTGGCCGACAGCGCCAGTCCCAGCACCCGGCGGGTGTCGGCGGGATCGATGATGCCGTCGTCCCACAGCCGCGCGCTGGCGTAGTAGGGGTTGCCCTGGCTTTCGTACTGGTCGCGGATCGGCGCCTTGAAGGCTTCCTCTTCGTCCGGCGTCCACACCTTGCCGGCGGCTTCGATGCCGTCGCGGCGCACGGTCGCCAACACCGAGGCGGCCTGTTCGCCGCCCATCACGCTGATGCGCGCGTTCGGCCACATCCACAGGAATCTTGCCCCATAAGCCCTGCCGCACATGGCGTAGTTGCCGGCGCCGAAGCTGCCGCCGATGACCACGGTGAACTTGGGCACGTGCGAGCACGCCACCGCGGTGACCATCTTCGCGCCGTCTTTGGCGATGCCGGCGTTTTCGTACTTCTTGCCGACCATGAAGCCGGTGATGTTCTGCAGGAACACCAGCGGGATGCCGCGTTGGTTGCACAGCTCGATGAAATGCGCGCCCTTGAGCGCGCTTTCGGCGAACAGGATGCCGTTGTTGGCGACGATGCCGACCGGATAGCCGTGGACGTGGGCGAAACCGGTGATCAGGGTCTTGGCGTAGCGCGCCTTGAATTCCTGCAGCTCGCTGCCGTCGACGATGCGGGCGATGACCTCGCGGATGTCGAACGGGCGGCGGGTGTCCTTGGGGACGATGCCGTACAGCTCCTGGGCGGCGTACAGCGGCTCGCGCGAGGCTTGCACGGTCACCGGCAGGGTCTTGCGGCGGTTGAGGTTGCCGACGATCTCGCGGGCGATCTGCAGCGCGTGGCGGTCGTCCTCGGCGAAATGATCGGCCACGCCCGACACCGTGGTGTGGACTTCGGCGCCGCCGAGCGCTTCGGCATCGACCACTTCGCCGGTCGCCGCCTTCACCAGCGGCGGGCCGCCGAGGAAGATCGTGCCCTGTTCCTTGACGATGATGCTTTCGTCGCACATCGCCGGCACGTAGGCGCCGCCAGCGGTGCAACTGCCCATGACCACGGCGATCTGCGGGATGTTCTCGGCGCTCAGGCGGGCCTGGTTGTAGAAAATGCGGCCGAAATGCTCGCGGTCGGGGAAGACCTCGTCCTGCAGCGGCAGGAACGCGCCGCCCGAGTCGACCAGGTAGATGCAGGGCAGGCGGTTCTCGCGGGCGATCTCCTGCGCGCGCAGGTGCTTCTTCACCGTCATCGGGAAGTAAGTGCCGCCCTTGACCGTGGCGTCGTTGGCGACGATCACCACCTCCAGCCCCTGCACGCGGCCGATGCCGGCGACCATGCCCGCGGCGGGCGCGGCGTCGTCGTACATGCCTTCGGCGGCGAGCGGGGCGATTTCCAGGAACGGCGAGCCCGGATCGAGCAGGGCGGCGATGCGGTCGCGTGCGAGCAGCTTGCCGCGCTCGGTGTGCTTGGCCCGGGCCTTGTCGCCGCCGCCGTGAGCCGCGCGCGCCAGGCGCGCATCGAGCTCTTCGACCAGCGCCTGGTGGTAGGCGACGTTGTCCCGGAAATCCTGCGAGCGCGGGTCGAGCTGGGAAGTGATCGCGGGCATTGCACGGCGGCCTGGTTCTTGGACGCGGCATGAAAACACAAAGCGTCGTTCGCGGCCAATCACTTTGGGCGATGCGGTGCAGTACTGCGCAATGCGGCAAGCGCCGCGCGCCGGCGTTTCGCGCAGCCTTCGGCGCAAAAAGAAAGGCCCGCTTGCGCGGGCCTCTCGAAGCAGCGTCAGCGCAAGCGGATTAGTGCTTGGCAGCTTCTTCCTTGGCCTTGTCGGCTGCGGCGTCGGCCTTGTCGGAGATCTTGGCAGCGGCGTCGGCGGTGGCGTCGGCAGCCTTGGCGGTCGCGTCGGCGGCGCCAGCAGCGGCGTCGGCAGCGGCATCGGCGGTCGCGGCAGCGGCGTTGTCGACAGCGGCGCCGGCAGCGGCGGCAGCGTCGGTGGTGGCAGCGGCGGCGGCGTCGGCGCCTTCGGCGACGGCGGTGCCGGCGGCGTCAGCAGCCTGGGCGGCGGCGTCGCCGGCCTGGCTGGCGGCGGCCGAGGCTTCGGCGGCTTCGTTCTTGGCTTCTTCGGACTTCGGGGCGCAAGCCGACAGGGCCAGGACGGAAGCGGCGAGGAGGACGTACAGGTGGGTCTTCATGAGTGTCTATCCTGAGGAGTTGTCTGAGAGAAAAAACGTGGAACGGTGATGTCAGGCAACGCCAGTGCGCGCAGCGGTCCGGCAAGCCGGCTCAGATCGTTCACTGACCTTACGGAAAAAGCCGCCGGAAACCGGCGGCTTTCCCGTTCGGCACGATGACTCGTGCCGGAACTAAGCAGTATCGCTTGCGCGATATTACTTCTTGGCTTCTTCCTTGGCAGCTTCTGCCGGAGCAGCAGCGTCCTTGGCAGCGTCAGCAGCGGCGCCGGCAGCGTCGGCAGCGCTCTTGGCGGCGTCGGCAGCGGCGTCGGCAGCGGCCGGGGTCGCAGCGTTGGCAGCGGCGTCGGCCGAGGTAGCAGCAGCGTCGGCAGCCGAAGCGGCGGCGTCAGCGCTGGCAGCAGCGGCGTCGGCGGTGGCAGCGTCGCCAGCAGCGGCGGCGGTGTCAGCAGCGGCCTGAGCTTCGGTCGAAGCGGCAGCGGCGTCGGCGGAAGCTTCTTCGGCCTGCTTCTGGTTCGAGCAAGCGGCCAGGGCCAGGCCCAGAGCCAGGGCGATCAGCGCCTTGTTGAAATTCATGATTCGGATTCCTCGTCGATTAGTTAGGCAACGCGCAGTTGCGCGCCGATAACATGATGACAAGCCGGTGACGTGTGTCAAGCGGGCTTGCCGGTTTTTTTTGTGCAACGCGTTTTTAACTATTTAGAGCAACTCTATCGCAATTGCGGTCGCTTCGCCGCCGCCGATGCACAGCGAAGCGACGCCGCGCTTGCCGCCACGCAGGCGCAAGGCGTTGATCAGCGTGACCACCAGGCGGGCGCCGCTGGCGCCGATCGGGTGTCCCAGGGCGACCGCGCCGCCATGGACGTTGATCTTGTCGTGGGGGATGCCGAGGTCCTTCATCGGCGCCATCGCGACGCAGGAAAAGGCCTCGTTGACCTCGAACAGGTCGACGTCGGCGACCGTCCAGCCGGCCTTTTCGAGCACGTTTGAAATCGCTTTCACCGGTGCCGTGGTGAACCACTCCGGCGCCTGGGCATGGCCGGCGTGGGCGACGATCCGGGCCAGCGGCTTGAGGCCGCGCGCGGCAGCGTCGTCGGCCGACATCAGCAGCGCGGCGGCGGCGCCGTCGGAGATCTTCGAGGAGGACGCGGCGGTCAGCACGCCGTCCTTGCCGAAGGCCGGGCGCAGGCCGGGAATCTTGCTGACGTCGATCTTGGCCGGCTCTTCGTCGCTGTCGACGACGACATCGCCCTTGCGGCCCTTGACGGTCACCGCGACGATCTCGTCCTTGAAGTGGCCGGTGCTCTGCGCAGCCTGCGCGCGCTTCACGCTTTCCTCGGAATACGCGTCGATTGCGGCGCGATCCAGGCCGTATTTCTCGCAGGCGGCGTCGCCGAACACGCCCATGGCCTTGCCGTCGTACGGGTTGGTCAGACCGTCCCAGGCCATGTGATCAAGCATCTCGGTGCTGCCGTAGCGGATGCCGGTGCGCGAGTTGTTGAGCAGGTGCGGGGCATTGGTCATCGACTCCATGCCGCCGGCGATCACGACCTTGGCCGAGCCGGCCTTGATCAGGTCGTGGGCGAGCATGATCGCCTTCATGCCCGAGCCGCAGACCTTGTTGATCGTGGTGCAGCCGGCCGAGGTCGGCAGGCCGGCGTTGAGCGCCGCCTGGCGTGCCGGCGCCTGGCCGAGGCCGGCCGGGAGCACGCAGCCCATGATGACTTCGTCGACCTGGTCGGCGGCGACGCCGGCCTGCTCGAGCGCACCGGTGATCGCGGCGCTGCCCAGGGTCGGGGTCGGGACGCCGGTGAACTGGCCGAGGAAAGAACCGATGGCGGTGCGCTTGGCACCGACGATGACGACATCGCTCATGGCGGAACTCCAAAAACTGTGGCGTAGACGGAGACCGGCGCTTGGGCCGGAACCGCCGGATTATGCGGCGCCATGCTGCACCGCGGCAAATACCGGGGTCTCGGATAACGAAAAACAAACAATTGACCATCTCCTGGTCGCGACGAAGCCGGCAGGCAGCTGAACGCTAATGGGCCGAATCCGGCGGTTTCGGCCGCTCGGGCTGGCCGGGCGACTGCGGATCGGGCGCAGCGGGCTGGGCGAATACATCCGCAGCGGTGAGGCGGCGCAGGCGCGGACAGGTACCGACGCGGGTCGGCGTAGGCCCCGATAGTGCGCGTCATGGCGCGCATCGTTTGGCGAAATCTGCGCGAAAAACCAGCGGTTTCGATTGTCGTTGCGCGCGGCTTGGATTAAAACGAAGGCGACGCGCGGTCGTGTCGCAGGGGTGCGAACGGCGGGCCGTCCCCGACGGGGAGCTGAGCCATGAAACGATTCGGACCGGCAGCGCGATGCTGTTCGCGGCTGGCGCTGTGTGCGCTGAGCCTGGCCATCCTGAGCGCCTGCGGTGGCGGCGGAGGCGGCGGCGACGCGGTTCGCCCGACACCGCCGCCGGCGAACCCGCCGCCGACCACGCCGCCGCCGCCGAGTCCGTCCCAGCCGGCGGTCGACGCCCACCTGGCATTGACCAACACGCGTGCCGCGCATGCGCTCGGTCTGAGCGGGCAGGGCGTGCGCATCGGCGTGGTCGACAGCGGCGTGCGCCGCACTCATCCGGCCCTGGCCGGGCGGGTCGGCCCGCATCTGATCTACACCGATCCGCGCACCAACAACCACGCCATCGACGACGTCCTCGGCCACGGCACCTATGTCGCCCAGATCGCCGCCGGCACCGCGGTGGGCAACTGGCCCGGCGGCATCGCCCCGGGCGCGAGCATCGTCTCCGCGCGCATCCTTTCCGACGTGCGCCCGAACGACGACGGCTCCGGCCAGGGCAACGAAGCGCGCGACGCCGGCGGGCTCGACATCGTCTCGCGCGATCTCATGAACGCCGGCGTGCGCATCATGAACAACTCCTGGGGCGGCCTGTACTGGACCGGCGACAACGTCACCGTCAGTTTCATCAACGCCTACAAGCCCTTCATCGACAACGGCGGCCTGGTCGTGTTCGCGACCGGCAACGAGGCCAAGCCGCAGCCTTCCGACAACGCCTCGCTGCCGAGCCAGGGCGCCGGCGCGAACGTGCTCGAACGCGGCTGGATCGCCGCGGCCGCGCTCGACAGCAACACCCCGACCCAACTGGCGAGCTACTCCAACGCCTGCGGCATCGCCATGAACTACTGCCTGGTCGCACCGGGCAACGTCATCGCGACCGGCGTCAACGATGCGGTCGGCAGCCCGACCTACTGGGTCGTCCAGGGCACCTCGTTCGCCGCGCCGCAGGTGTCTGGCGCCGCGGCGCTGGTCTGGCAGGCATTCCCGTACTTCAACAACGACCTGGTGCGGCAGACCCTGCTCGGCAACGCCAAAGACCTGGGCGCGCCCGGCGTCGACCCGGTGTTCGGCCAGGGCCTGCTCGATGTCGGCGCCTCCGTGCGCGGCCCGCGCCGGCTCGACTGGGGCGATGTGCGGGTGTCGTTCGACGGTACTTCGACCTGGTCCAACCCGCTCAGCGGCAACGGCGGCCTGATCAAGGAAGGCAGCGGCACGCTGCGCCTGGACAGCACCACCGCGCATAGCTACACCGGCACCACCGACGTCGCTGGCGGCGTGTTGCGGCTCGCCGACAACGCCTCGACGGTGTCGCCGACGACGGTGCGCTCGGGCGCCAGCTTGATCGGCGGCAACGGCGCGCGCATCGGCAACCGCCTCGACAACCAGGGGGCGGTGCGGGTGGAAGGCGCCAGCTTGCGCGTCGACAGCTACCAGCAATCCGCGGCCGGGCAGTTGCAGTTCTTCATCGGCTCCAAGCTCGAAGTGACCGGCAGCGCGAGCCTGGCCGGCAACGCCCACGTGCTCGGGCAGTTGCCGGGCTATACCCGTTCCAGCCGCGAAGTCTTCGTCAACGCCGGCAGCATCAGCGGCGCGTTCGCCTCGTTGACGACCGCCTCCAACGTGTTCCTGGTGGCGGTGCCGGGCTATAGCAGCACCCAGGCCTGGCTCGACATCGTCTCGCTCAACATCACCGCCGCCGCGCAATCGATGGGCGTGCAGGGCGCCGCGGCCGCGGCCGCCGAACGCGTCGACGGCGCCTTCGACGAACTCGACCGCAACACGGTCGTCAGCGGCGGCCCCGGCGCGCAGGGCGCCTTCAGCGCCGCGGCCGGCGCCTTGCAGCAGTCGGCCACGCCGGAAATCGCCAAGCGCTCGCTGGCCAGCTTGTCCGGCGAGCTGCACAGCGCCGACGCCGCCTTCGCGATGATGGCGATCGAAGGCAACCGCCGCGCGCTGGAATCGCGCCTGGATGCGCAGTATCTGCATCCGAGCGACGGCGCCTGGGCCGACCGCATCGACGCCCAGCGCGCGACCGCCGGCCGCTTCGACCTCGACGCGACCGGCTGGATCGTCGGCCACGACCGCCGCCAAGGGGAGCTGCGTTACGGCGCCGCGCTCAGCGAAACCGATGGCTACGCACGCCACGAACTGCGTCGCGACCGCGAGCGCAACCGCCAGATCGAGGGCCAGTTCTACGCGGCCTGGAGCCGCGGCGGCCATTATCTGCTGGGCCGCGCCGCGCTCGGGCGCATGGATCGTCATCTCGAACGCGAAGTCATGCTCGGTGCCGCCGACTTCGGCGTCGGTACGAGTTACGCCAATCGCTATTTGCAGCTCGACGCGCAACTTGGGCACCGCTTCGAGAGTGCGAACGGCATGATCACGCCGTATGTGGGCGTGCAATCGGTGCGCCTGGACCGCAGCGGCTTCGACGAACCCGGCGCCGCCGGCTTCGGCCTCAGCGCCGGCGGCTCGACCTTGAGCGCAACGCAGGCGCTGGTGGGCGCGCGGATGCAGCGCGAATGGCGGATCGGTTCGGCCCTGCTGACCCTGGACGGCCGCACCGAATGGCAGCGCACTTTGGCGCAGTCGGGCGATTTCATCGACGCCCGTTTCACCGCCCTGGACGTGTGGTCGCCGATCGCCAGCGAGCCTTTGGCCCGCGACGTCGGCGTGTTCGGCCTGGGCCTGAGCACCCGCTTCGGCCGCGGCAGCGTGCTGCGTTTCGACTTCGATCAACGCCGGGAGCGGGGCGAGGATTATTTGCGCGCGTTCGCGACGTGGTCGGTGCCGTTCTGAGGGAAGGGGGGCTGAGCGGGTTCCCCAAAGCCCCTTTTTGTCGAAGAGAGGGGCTCCTGGTGCGGCGTGATGGATTCCTGGCGCTGCGCGGGGCGGGCAAAGCAAATCTCCCCCAGCCCCTCTTTTTCAAAGAGGGGAGTTGATCGGTGTGATCTGGACGAGGCGTAACTGCGCTGCCGCGCAGGACAACCCGCGCAGCGCTACGAACCATCACATCGCAGCAGAAAAGCTCCCCTCTTTGAAAAAGAGGGGTTGGGGGAGATTTGCTCTTGCTCTTCACGCTCAATCGATAGCGATGCGCCCCCAACACCGCCCCCAAACAAAAACGCCGTCGCAACCGCGACGGCGTTTTGCTTTACCCAAACACCCCGAGATTCAGCTCTTGCCGTCGAACAGCTCGCGGCCGATCAGCATGCGGCGGATCTCGTTGGTGCCGGCGCCGATCGCGTACAGCTTGGCGTCGCGCAGGATGCGGCCGGTCGGGTACTCGTTGATGTAGCCGTTGCCGCCCAGGGTCTGGATCGCTTCCAGCGCCACCTGCACCGCGGCGTCGGAGGCGTGCAGCAGGCACGAGGCCGCATCGACGCGGCTCTTGTAGCCGGCGTCGAAGTCGCGTCCGACCTGATAAGCGAAGGCGCGGCTCGACTGCAGCGCGGTGTACATGTCGGCGATCTTGCCCTGCATCAGGCCGAAGGTGCCGATCGCCACGTCGAACTGCTTGCGCTCGCGCACGTAGGGCAGGGCGATGTCGAGCGCGGCCTGCATCAGGCCCAGCGGGCCGCCGGTCAGGACCAGGCGCTCGGTGTTGAGGCCGCTCATCAGCACCTTGACGCCGTGGTGCACTTCGCCGAGCACGTTCTCGGCCGGGATCTCGCAGTCTTCGAACACCAGCTCGCAGGTGTTGGAGCCGCGCATGCCGAGCTTGTCGAGCTTCTGCGCGGTGCTGAAACCCTTCATGCCCTTCTCGACGATGAAGGCGGTCATGCACTTGCTCCCGGCGTCCTTGCCCGCGGTGCGCATGTACACCACCAGCACGTCGGCCTCCGGGCCGTTGGTGATCCACATCTTGTTGCCGTTGGCGACCCACACGTCGCCCTTGCGCTCGGCGCGGCAGCTCATCGAGCCGACCACGTCGGAACCCGCGCCCGGCTCGCTCATCGCCAGCGCGCCCTTCCACTCGCCGCTGCACAGCTTCGGCAGGTACTTCGCGCGCTGCGCCTCGTTGCCGTTGGCATAGAGGTTGGACACGCACAGGTTGGAGTGCGCGCCGTAGGACAGGCCGACCGAACCGGAGGCGCGGGAGACTTCCTCCATCGCCACCAGATGCGCCAGATAGCCCATCTCGCTGCCGCCGTATTCGCCCGGCACGGTCATGCCCAGCAGGCCCATCTCGCCTAGTTTCGGCCACAGGTCCTGCGGGAACGCGTTGTCATGATCGATCTGCTCCGCGCGCGGTGCGATCTCGGCTTCGGCGAAACGGCGCACGGCATCGCGCAGTGCATCGATCTCTTCACCCAGGGGAAAACTGCGCATATCAGCCCTCGTAACGAATCAGCGGCCGCCCGTTGAGCGGTTGGATGTTGCGGTTGTTGCGGCGGTAATGGGACAGGAACGCCTGGATCTGCGCTTTAGACATCGTCACCGGCGCGGGCAGCACGTACCACTCCACATTTTCCGACAACGGCGGGGTCGTTAGCGAGCCCAGGTAGTGATAGTAGGCATGCGATTTCGGTAACAGCGCCTCGATATCGATCTCGCGCTGCGCCGGTGCGGCTTCGCGCTTGCCCGGCTTGAGGTCGTCGATCACCTGCTGGGCGACCGGATTGGCGGCGCCTTCGGCATACATCACGCCGACCACGGCCAGGCGTCCGTCCTGGGCCTTGAACACGAAGTGGCCTTCGAGCGGGAAGTGTTTGCCGTCGAGGGTGTGCTCGCTCTGGGCGTGGAAGTGGAACTGGCTCAGGGTGAAATGACGGCCGCGGATGGTCGCCTCGGTCAGGTGAGTGTCCACCTGAACTGCGTGGCCGTTGTCCTCGACCGAGTCGATCGCGCTGCGCGTATGGGTGAATTCCAGGCTCCGCGGCTCGTTGTCGGCGGCCGGGATCGCCGAAGCGGTGACGATGTCGATCGGCGACTGCGCCTTGTCGCGCGCGGCCTGCCATTGTTCCTGGCGCTCGTAGTCCAGGGTTTCGCCATGAGCCTGGGCCGGTGGCGCCGCTTCGCCCGCCTGGGCGGCGACGGCGACGGCCATGATCACGGCGGTTGCGATGAAATGTTTGCGCATGGCGAGCATCCCGTTCATTGCACGGATTGTGGTGGAAGCCGCGTTAGTGCTGTGACCTGGCGACGCGCTTGCGCGCATTCAGCAAAACGCAGCAGCGGGGCGAACCCCTACCTCAGATACGACGACGGGGCCGATGGGCCCCGTCGTGGTGTGGCTCAGTGGCCGCTGCGGATGCGTCCGCGGAAGCTCGGCGTCGACCGGCCCATCGGCAGCTTGAGCTTGCCGATCGCGCTGATGCGCTCTTCGGCCAGGCGGTCGGCGGCGGTGTAGGTCGGGATGCTGTCGCGTTCGGCGATCTCGAAGATGCGGCCGAGGTTGTGATAGATCGTGCGCATCATGCGCATGGCGCGCTCGCGGTTGTAGCCGTCGAGTTCCAGCGCGACGTTCATCACGCCGCCGGCGTTCACCGCGTAGTCCGGCGCGTACAGGATGCCGCGCTTGGACACTTCGTCGCCGATGGCGTTGTTGGCCAGCTGGTTGTTGGCCGCGCCGCAGATGATCTTGGCCTTCAGGCGCGGCAAGGTCTGCTCATTGACGGTGCCGCCCAGCGCGCACGGCGAGTACACGTCGGCAGGCACGTCGTAGATCTCGTCCAGGCCCACCGCTTCGGCGCCGTACTCCGACACGGCCTTGTCGACCAGGCCCTTGTTGATGTCGGTGACGAAGATCTTCGCGCCGCGCTCCTTGAGCAGCTTCACGAATTCCATGCCGACGTGGCCGAGGCCCTGCACGGCGTAGCTGTACTTGCCGACTTCCTCGTCGCCGAAGCGCTTGTTCAACGCCGCCATCAGGCCCTGCAGGGTGCCGTAGGCGGTGAACGGCGAGGGATCGCCCGAGCCGCCGTGGACCTGGTGCACGCCGGTGACGTACTCGGTCTCGCGGTACACGTATTCCATGTCGTTGACGTCGATGCCGACGTCTTCGGCGGTGATGTAGCGGCCGCCCAGCGAGTCGACGAACTTGCCGAAGGCGCGGAACAGCGCTTCGGACTTGTCGGCGGCCGGGTCGCCGATGATCACGGCCTTGCCGCCGCCGATGTTGAGGCCGGCGACCGCGTTCTTGTAGGTCATGCCGCGGCTCAGACGCAGTACGTCGTTGAGCGCGTCCTGCTCGGTCTTGTACGGCCACATCCGCAGGCCACCCAGCGCCGGGCCGAGCACGGTGTTGTGGATCGCGATGATGGCCTTCAGGCCGGCGTCCTTGTTATGGCAGAACACGACCTGCTCGTGGCCGAAGGTGTCGAGGGTTTCGAAAATCATCGGGTGCTCCGGACCGGCGCGGCATTGCGCGAAGCGCTAAGGACGCCTGGTGGTGGTAAGTCGTTGAATGGAAATGGATTCGCCTGTACGCCGCAACCGCTGGGGCCCGCCGTAGGGGCCGTAGTCTAAAGCAATCGGGCAATACGGCTAGGTATTGCAGGGGCGGGGCAATCGTGGCTGGAACGGGCCGCGTGAGGGCCTGCGCAGACGGGTTTACGGCGGCTTTCGGCGCGTTCGGCCAGCGCATCGCACAGGCGCCGATCGCCATGGCGGCCGCGGCCGCGGCTGTCATCGGCGCGACCGACTCGCACAGCCACAATCGCTGCGCGTCGGCCGGCCCGGGCCGCGACCGAGCCCGCGGCGCGCGCTTTGCCGTTGTTGTCGTTTCGCCGCCAGTCCGCGTCGGGCGCGACCGAGCCCGCCGCGTTCGCGGCGGACCTTTGTCCGCCGCGGCGCGGCCAGGCCGTTTCCTGCATTGCGAATCGATATTTTCAGGACCCGTCATGACCATTGCCCGCAAAACCGCGCGCCGCGCACACACCGGCACCACGCTTCGCCACGAGGCCTTCGAGGAGTCCGAGCTCGAAGTCACGCCGAAGGCCGGTGCCGGGCGGGTCGAGCGCAGTGCGGCGCGGCGCCGCTTACTCGATGCGCGTCCGGACACCGCCGATTTTCGCGACCGCATGTTCGAGCCGACCCTGATCGACGTGCCGGTGCGCATTCCGCTGTCGGAGCACCTGAAACTGCGTCTGCCGGTGCTCGACCAGGGCGATGAAGGCGCTTGCACCGCGTTCGGCCTGGCCGCCGTCGCCCACGCCCTGCTGCGCAAGCGTGCGCCGCGCGCCAAGCTGGCCGCGGTCAGCACCCGCATGTTCTACGACATGGCGCGCCGTTACGACGAATGGCGCGGCGAAAGCTATTCCGGTTCCAGTTGCCGCGGCGCCATGAAGGGCTGGCACCACCACGGCGTGTGCACGGAAAAGGCCTGGCCCTACCAGTCCGGCACGGCGATGGAGACCTACACCGAAGCGCGCGCCCGCGATGCCGCGCAGCGCCCGCTCGGCGCCTATTTCCGGGTCAACCACAAAGACCTGGTGGCGATGCACGCGGCCTTCGCCGAAGTCGGCGTGCTGTACGCATCGAGCGCGGTGCACGAAGGTTGGGACGACCCGGCGCGCGGCCGCATCGTCTGGGCGCAGCAGGAACTCGCCGGCTATCACGCCTTCGCCATCGTCGGTTACGACGAAGGCGGTTTCTGGATCCAGAACTCCTGGGGCAAGGACTGGGGCCGCGGCGGCTACGGCTATATCGGTTACGACGAATGGCTGGAGCGCGGCACCGACGTGTGGGTCGCGCGGCTGGCGGTGCCGGTGCGGCTGCACAGGGCGCAGTCTAGCGCGATCAATCATTCCAGCGTCGCCCGCCAGTCGACCGGCTATTCGCAGGCCGATCTGCGCCCGCACATCGTCAGCCTCGGCAACGACGGCGCCTTGCGCGACGGCGGCCGTTTCGGCACCACCCTCGACAACGTGCGCAACCTGATCCGCGACGACCTGCCGCGCATCACCGCCGGCTGGAACAAAAAGCGCGTCATGCTGTATGCCCACGGCGGCCTGGTGCCGGAGCAGAGCGCGATCCAGCGCGTCGCCGATTACCGCGAAACCTTGCTCGACCGGCAGGTCTATCCGCTCGCCTTCGTCTGGAAGAGCGACGTTTGGAGCACCCTGGGCAACATCCTGCGCGACGTCGCCCGGCCGCGCAGCGAGGGCATCGTCGACAAGGCCAAGGACCTGCTGCTCGACCGTCTCGACGACACGCTCGAACCGCTGGCGCGCGTCGCCGGCGGCAAGCTGCTGTGGGACGAGATGAAGGAAAACGCCTTGCTTGCCACCACCGCACGCGTGGCGCTGGCCAACGGCGGCGCCCAGGAAGCCGGCGGCGCGGCTTTGGTCGCGCGCCTGCTCGGCGAATGGATCGACCACGATCCCAGTGTGGAGTTGCACCTGACCGCGCACAGCGCCGGCTCGGTGTTGTTCGCGCCGCTGGTGCAGTTGCTGACCTGCGACGGCATCGTGCCGGGCGGCCCCGCGGTCGGCATGCGCGGCCTCGGCCTGAAGATCGAAAGCGTAGCCTTGTGGGCGCCGGCGATCACGGTCGAACTGTTCTTGCAGACCTATGCCCCGGCCTTGCGCAGCGGCGCGATCAAGCGTCTGTCCTTGTTCACCCTGACCGACAAGGCCGAGAACGACGACGACTGCGCCGGCATCTACCACAAGTCCTTGCTGTATCTGGTCGCGCATGCGCTGGAAACCCAGGCGCGCAGTTGGATCAACCGCGCCTACCGCCACGGCACGCCCTTGCTCGGCATGGCGCGGTTCCTGGAAAAAGGCGGCGAGCAGGGCAATGCCGAACTGCGCGAACTGATCGACAGCGGCCGCATCGAATGGATCCAGTCGCCGACCGCGGGCCTGCCGCCGGGCTCGCCCGATGCTTCGACTGCGACCTCGCATGGCGGCTTCGAAGACGACCGCGCGACCCTGGCCGCGACGCTCGCGCGTGCCCTCGGCCATGCCACCACCACCGCCAGTTTCGACCTGCACCGGTCCGATGCCGGCAATGCCGACCGCCGCAACGCCATCGCGCGCGCGGTCAAGTCTTGAAACATCGAAGGCGCTGCGAAGGAATGCGGCGACAGCGGAAGGTGTGACGCGTCCAATATCGCGACGCGTCACACCCGGCGGGCGTCAACGATGGACCCAGTAGCCGTCGCGGAAACGCCAGGTCGGCCCATAGGGATGCCAGCGCGGCGCCACGTAGACATAACCGCGGCGCGCCACGACATAGTGACCGCCGACCCAGCGATAACCGCGGCCGTCCCAGCGCCAATGCCCCGGCGCCCACACATAACCCGGACGCACCCGCACCCGCTCATAGCGCGGCGGAGGCGGCGCCACCCGCACGTTCACATCCACATACGCACGCGCCTGCGCTTGCGGCGCATGCACGCCTGCGAGCGACGCCACCGCGAACACCGCCGCCACCATCAAAGGACGCATAGCCATACCGTTCTCCTCGAACCCGGCGGCCACCCGCCGGTACCGAGGACAACGCGGTTGCCGTGACGCCTGTTGACCTCGCAGCGCAAGACGTTCAGACACGCGTTGGCTTAAGGGTAGGAGCGGCGTCCTACTGTATTTCCTTCGGTCACGAGCGGCGCCCGCGTACCTGCACGATCGCGTCGCCACGGCCTGCAACCGGATGGCGTTTCGCGGCCTCCGCAACGACTGTGCCAGCCTTCATCTTCGCGCCGCTATCGGGCAACCCCGCGGTCGCGGCTCGCGCCGCTCCTACTCCAAAAGCCGGCGGACCGGGGTAGGAGCGGCGCGAGCCGCGACCGCGCACGAACACCCTCGCGCGGTCACCGCCTGCAACCAAATGACCTTTCGCGTCGCCCGCGACGACTGTGCCAGCCTTCATCTTCGCGCCGCTATCGGGCAACCCCGCGGTCGCGGCTTGTGACCGAAGGAAATCCAGTAGGACGCCGCTCCTACCCCAAAGCACCCTGTCCAAACCCGCTCGCGAGCCCACCGTTCGCCCCCGCACGGCCGGCCGCCAGACCGAAACTGCCGCCCGGAGCTACAATACGCACAGCCCGTACTGCGTACCGAGATGCCCATGAGCACGACCGCCGCCAACATTCCTGCCGCACAGCCCGACGCCACGCCGCTGCGTTTCGTCACCGCTGCCAGCCTGTTCGACGGCCACGACGCCGCGATCAACATCATGCGTCGCCTGATCCAGGGGCAGGGCGCCGAAGTCGTCCACCTCGGCCACAACCGCTCGGTCGAGGACGTGGTCCGCGCCGCGCTGCAGGAAGATGCCGACGGCATCGCCCTGTCCAGCTACCAGGGCGGCCACGTCGAGTACTTCAAGTACATGGTCGACATGCTCAAGGAGCGTGGCGCCGGTCACATCCGCGTGTTCGGCGGCGGTGGCGGCACCATCACCCCGGAAGAAATCCGCGAGCTCCAGGCCTACGGCGTCGAGCGCATCTACCACCCCAACGACGGCATGCACATGGGTCTGGTGGCGATGATCGAAGACGTCATCCGCCGCGCCAGCGAAGGCCGCATCGCCGACACCACGCCGGACAAGCCGGCCGCCATCGACGACGAGATCACCATCGGCAAGATGCTCTCGGCGATCGAAGAGGGCCTGCTCGACGAAACCCAGCTCGCCCACCTGCGCAAGCAGTGGCAGCTCGCCGGCGGCAAGACCCCGGTGGTCGGCATCACCGGCACCGGCGGTGCCGGCAAGTCCTCGGTCACCGACGAACTGCTCAACCGCTTCCTGGCGAATTTCCCCGACATGCGCATGGCGGTGATCTCGGTCGACCCGACCCGCCGCCGCACCGGCGGCGCGCTGCTCGGCGACCGCATCCGCATGAACTCGCTGCGCAGCCCGCGCGTGTACATGCGCTCGATGGCCACCCGCCGCCAGCATTCGGCCACCAACACCGTGCTCAAGGACTGCATCGGCTTCCTGCGCGGCCTGGGCTACGACCTGGTCATCGTCGAAACCGCCGGCATCGGCCAGTCCGATTCGGAGATCGTCGATCTGGTCGACTTCCCGATGTACGTCATGACCAGCGACTTCGGCGCACCGAGCCAGCTCGAGAAGATCGACATGCTCGACTTCGCCGAACTGGTCGTGCTGAACAAGTTCGACAAGCGCGGCGCCGAAGACGCGCTGCGCGACGTGCGCAAGCAGTGGAAGCGCAACCGCGTCGCCTTCCAGACCAAGGACGAGGACGTCCCGGTCTACCCGACCATCGCCAGCCAGTTCAACGACCCCGGCATCAGCTGGATGTTCGTCAACCTGTGCCGCCTGCTGCGCGAGAAGCTGTCGCTGCCGGCCGAGAAGTGGACCCCGGACGTCGACACCTCGCTCAAGGAACCGCGCGCCACCGTGCTGATCCCCGGCAGCCGCGTGCGTTATCTCGCCGAGATCGCCGAACAGGGCCGCGGCATCAACCGTCAGATCGAAACCCAGGCCGACGTCGCCGACCGCGCACAGTCGTATTGGCAATCCCTGCACGACCTCGACGACCCGGAGTTGCCGAAGCAGCTCGACCTCTATGCGGCTGAAGCCCTGCTGGCGGCTCCCGGGGTAGGAGCGGCGCAAGCCGCGACCCAAGACGCGACGCCGCCGGCAAAGGCCGTCGACCGCACCCTCGTCACCCTGCGCCAGCGCTACAACGACGCCGTCCAGTCCCTCAGCTCCGAGGCATTGAAGCTGCTGCGCGACTGGCCCGCGCGCCTGAAGTCGATCACCGACGACGTCAACGAGTACAAGGTCCGCGACAAGGTCATCCGGGTCGAGAACTACCGCGACTCGCTGAGCCACCAGAAAATCCCGAAGATCGCCGCGCCGACCTACAAGAGCTGGGGCGAGCTGCTGACCTTCCTGCAGAAGGAAAACCTGCCGGGCTATTACCCCTACACCGGCGGCGTGTATCCGTACCGCCGCACCGGCGAAGACCCGATCCGCATGTTCGCCGGCGAAGGCACGCCCGAGCGCACCAACCGCCGCTTCCATTACCTCAGCGTCGGCCAGCCGGCCGCGCGCCTGTCGACCGCGTTCGACAGCGTCACCCTGTACGGCGAAGACCCGGCGGTGCGTCCGGACATCTTCGGCAAGATCGGCAACTCCGGCGTCAACATCGCGTCCTTGGACGACATGAAGAAGCTGTACTCCGGCTTCGACCTGTGCGCGCCGACCACCTCGGTGTCGATGACCATCAACGGCCCGGCGCCGGTGCTGCTGGCGATGTTCATGAACACCGCCATCGACCAGCAGGTCGAGAAATACCTGCGCGAGGACGGCGCCCGCTGGGACGCCGCCCACGACAAGATCGAAGCGATGTTCGCCGGGCGCAAGCGCCCGCAGTACAGCGGCCTGCTGCCCGAGACCAACGACGGCCTCGGCCTGGGCCTGCTCGGCGTCACCGGCGACCAGGTCGTCGACGCCGAGACCTACGAAGCCATCAAGACCCGCACCCTCGCCAGCGTGCGCGGCACCGTGCAGGCCGACATCCTCAAGGAAGACCAGGCCCAGAACACCTGCATCTTCAGCACCGAGTTCGCCCTGCGCATGATGGGCGACATCCAGCAGTACTTCGTCGACAAGAACGTCCGCAACTTCTACTCGGTGTCGATCAGCGGCTACCACATCGCCGAAGCCGGCGCGAACCCGATCAGCCAGCTCGCCTTCACCCTGAGCAACGGCTTCACCATCGTCGAGTACTACCTCGCGCGCGGTATGAAGATCGACGACTTCGCGCCCAACCTGTCGTTCTTCTTCAGCAACGGCATGGACCCGGAGTACACCGTCATCGGCCGCGTCGCCCGCCGCATCTGGGCGCGCGCCATGCGCGAGCGCTACGGCGCCGACCCGCGCAGCCAGATGATGAAGTACCACATCCAGACCAGCGGCCGCTCCCTGCACGCGCAGGAGATCCAGTTCAACGACATCCGCACCACCTTGCAGGCCCTGTACGCGCTGTTCGACAACTGCAACAGCCTGCACACCAACGCCTACGACGAAGCCATCACCACCCCGACCGAAGAAAGCGTGCGCCGCGCGGTCGCGATCCAGATGATCATCAACAAGGAGCTGGGCCTCAACTTCAACGAGAACCCCTGGCAGGGCAGCTTCGCCGTCGATTACCTCACCGACATCGTCGAAGAGGCCGTGTACAAGGAGTTCGAAGCCATCAGCGAGCGCGGCGGCGTGCTCGGTGCCATGGACACCATGTACCAGCGCGGCAAGATCCAGGAAGAGAGCCTGTACTACGAGCACAAGAAGCACGACGGCAGCCTGCCGCTGGTCGGCGTCAACACCTTCCTGCCGAAGGACCACGGCGGCGACATCGTCACCGAGATCGAACTGATCCGTTCGACCGAAGGCGAGAAGGGCCAACAGATCGACAACGTGTTGTCGTACCAGCAGGGCCGCAACGCCTACGCCAGCGAAGGCCTGCGCAGCCTGCAGGCCGCCGCGCGCGACCGCAAGAACGTGTTTGCCAGCCTGATGGAAGCGGTGAAGACCCACAGCCTCGGCCAGATCAGCCACGCCCTGTACGACGTGGGCGGCGAATACCGTCGCAACATGTAAGCGCGGCGCATCGTCGAACCCGAACAGGCCCGCCGATGCGGGCCTGTTTTTTGGCTGTTCGATTCGATTGCGAGGGGCTGCGTGGAGTGGCTGCTGCGATAGAAGCCAGATCAAATCCCCCGGCGCAGCTGCATCCACCTCAAACACGCCACGCCGGCACCCGCCCCCTTTTTCAAAGGGGGCGATGGTTCTGCCCGGATCTTTTCAAAGGGAATGAGCTTGCCCGGGTCTTCTAAAAGAGGGCGAGTTTGCCCGGGTCTTTTCAAAGGGCACGAGTTTGCCCGGGTCTTTTTAAAGGGGACGAGTTCTGCCGATAGTTGCCGTCGCCCCAAGCTTTCCCCCCTTTGAAAAAGGGGGGTAGGGGGGATTTGCCTTTAGGATTTGCCTTTACCAGAGCATGCAACAACTTCCAACTGCCACCGCCGAAGCCGCTGCCGTAGCCACCCGCCGCAGTTTCTTCCTTTGCGAGCGCCGCTTTTACCCGTCCAGGCAATAGTTAGCTTCAGCAGAAAAACAAAACACCCGCTCGCCGCACTCTCCACCCATCCAAACGCCGCGCATCGCTCCCAATACAGCGTCAGCCCAATCCGCGACGCATATCACGCCAACCCCACAACGCAGGCTGGCAAACAACGGCCCGCACGAAAGCCAAAAGCAGCGCCGCCCGCAAACTATCGCTCAGACCGTGCGGCAGGCCCGTTCACGCATCTAAAACCATGCCGGCTTTCTCATTAGGCCGATAGGCGTTCTGCCAAGATCGCCGCGCGTCAAGGTATCGCCGCGCGTTACGTCGCCGGCCGCCATCACGGCTCGGTCATCTTTCACCCTCATCTTTCAGGAGTGGCCTCATGGCTATCCCCCTGCAGCGGCTGCGCGCGTTCGCTCGGCATGCCTGCGTCATTGCTGTGCTGGCGTTGGCGACGACGACCGGCGCTCATGCACAGACCAAAGCTTCTTCGGCAACCAGCACCTTCGGCGATTTCAGCCTCGGCATCGACCCCGGCAACGTGGCCACCAGCCGCGAAAGCTCGGTCTTCGCCTATGTCGTCGTGACCAGCATCGACCGCTTCAGCCGGCCCGCCACGCTCAGCGCATCGGGCTTGCCCGCGGGCGTCACCGCCAGCTTCTCGCCGGCCACGATCAGCCCGCCGCCGAGCGGCAATGCGCGCTCCAAGCTCACCCTGGCGATCGGCGCCGGCGTGCCGGCCGGCACCTATCCCATCACCGTCAGCGGCAAGTACGACAAGCTCGTGCGCAGCACCACCGCAAACCTCACGGTCACCACCGATGCCGGCTTCAAGCTGAGCATCGCCGGCACCCAGCACATCACCTACCTTGGCCGCAGCAGCCAATTGCCTGTCACCGTCACCGGCAATGCCTTCAACGACCCTGTGACCCTGGGCGTGACCGGCTTGCCCGCGGGCGTGACCGCCAGCTTCGGCCTCAACCCGGTCAGCCCGGGCGCCAAGGCGGCGGTGAACTCGACCCTGACCTTCAAGGCCTCCGCGCAAGCGGTGCAGGGCAAGTACCCGATCGCCGTCACCGGCACCTCGGGCGCGATCACCCGCAGCCTGCCGCTGGACCTCTATGTCAACCCGGCGCCCGATTTCACCATGTGGACGATCGGCCGCAGCCGCGCCCTCGTCGCGGTGACCCAACAGGCCGGCATCAGCGGCTGGCTGGAGATCAACGCGCGCCCGCTGCACGGTTGGAACCAAGCCATCGCCTTCTCGATGGAAGGCCTGCCGCCGGGCGTCAGCGCCAGCTTCAGCCCAGCGGTCGTCAACCCTTACGGCCCCACCAGCATCGCCTTCAACGCCTCCGCCGATGCGCCGGCCGGGACTTACGAAGCGACCGTGGTCGGCACCGCCGCATCGGCGACCCACCGCTTGCCGGTGCAACTGACGGTGCTGCCGTACATCGATCCCAACCGCCTGGCCAACGACCTCACGCGTGTCGGCCTGACCCTGAAAGCGGGCGAGTCGCTGTTGTTCAACATCATGAAGCCCGAAGGCAGCGCGCCCGACTTCTACCTCAACACCCAGTTCGGCCCCGGCACCGGCGCCGGCACGCTGTACGTGCGCGAAGGCGCGCCGCCGACCGATACCGAATACCACTGTCGGACCAGCGGCGTCTGGAGCACCTTCTGCCGAGTCGACCGCGACCCGCACGCCGACTTCCCGCTCACTTACTTCCTGCGCCTGAAAGCCCGCACCGACATGACCGGCGCCAGCGTCATGGCCACCTACGGCGACGGCTACGACGCCCGCCCGCGTGCGCTGTTCGCCAACCCGGCCGACTACCTCATCAACGACAACAGCGTCGTCGACAGCCCGCTCACCGTCGCCGGCTTGAACGGCAACGGCGGCATCGCGCGCATCGTCTACCGCCTCAGCCACCCGCACCGCACCGACCTTAAAGTCGAACTGATCGCGCCCGACGGCCAGGCCTATCTGCTGCGCGACCACAGCAACGGCCCGATCAGCCCCAGCCCGGAACAGACCCTCGACCTCACCGGCAAAGTGGCCAACGGCGTCTGGAAGCTGCGCGTCACCGACGACGTCCCCGGTGGCTCGGGCACCTTGCTGCATTGGACCCTGGACTTCTTCCGCAGGAACTGAAGTCGCCAACCCGCCAAGCCCACGCATCGAACCCCTCTCCCGCTTGGTGGAGAGGGGCAGGGGTGAGGGAAGCCGCCTGCGTGACAACGCGCCTCGACTGCTAGGCGTAGCCCCATCAAGCCCACGCATTGAACCCCTCTCCCGCTCGCGGGAGAGGGGCAGGGGTGAGGGCAGCCGCCTGCGCGACAGTGCACCTCGACCGCTAGGCGTAGCCCCATCAAGCCCACGCTATGAACCCCTCTCCCGCTTGCGGGAGAGGGGCAGGGGTGAGGGCGCAGCAGATCGCCGCGCCAGCACGCCGCACGGCACGGCCGCACCACGCGGCCCGCCATCGCCATGCCCCGAAGCCCCGGCTGCTCGATAATGCGGCCATGACCATCATCCTCACCGACTTCGCCCGCGCCCGCCTGTTCCCGCGCGAGCCGCGCCGCAACACCATCCAGGACATCACCCCCGAACAGTTCGAGCGCCACCTCAACGACGCGCCGCCGCTGCAGGTGCTCGACGGCTACGCCCCGTTCTGCAAACTGCACGTGCACCGCAATTGGACCAGCACCCGCTGCCTCGCGGTGCCGATCACCGAGGCCAACCGCCAGCTGCTGCGTTCGGACTACGACGCCCGCACCAAGGACGAACTGCCGGTGCTGGTGCGCTGGTTCGAAGGCCTCGACCCGCCGGTGGCCGAATACCTCATCGTCATCCTCTACAGCCGCGAACAACTGGCCAAGGAAGGCACCGTCACCGATGCCGACTGGGGTGTGGTCGGCTGCATGTACACCGCCGAACCCGTCGAAACCCCGATGGCCCCGATCACCATGATGCGCAACGCCCTGGGCGTGGAAGAGGGCGGCTCCGGCGTGCCGCTGGACCGCGAGGCTTACCGCCGCAGCGTCGCGTTCTGGAGCACGCACGCCAACTGGCGCGGCTAAGGCACTTCCCGCGGCCAGCGGTTGCAGCGCCGCAGCGTTCGTCGTAAACAAGGCGTCGGTCGACTTCGAACGAGGTGCCCCATGGATCGATACACCGGCGGCTGCTGGTGCGGCAACGTCCGCATCGTGGCCACGGGCCGCCCCTACCGGGTCGGCCTGTGCCACTGCCTCGATTGCCGCAAACACCACGGCGCCCTGTTCCACGCCTCGGCGATCTTTCCCGAAGAAGCAGTGATCGTCGAAGGCGAAACCCGCGATTACAGAGGCCGGCACTTCTGCCCGCACTGCGGCTCGCCCGTGTTCGGCCGCAGCGGCGACGAAGTCGAAGTGAACCTGGGCGCATTGGACGCCCCCGACCAATTCCAACCGACGTATGAGCTGTGGACCGTGCGCCGCGAATCCTGGCTGCCGCCGTTTCCGCTGCTGCGGCATTACGAACGCAATCGCGAAGGCCTGACCCGCTTCGAGGAATAAGTGCGGGAGGTCGGTTGGTACATTAGTCGCGCACGGCGAACGTCGCACACAGACTCGAATCGACATAACCGCAACCCGTGGTTGCGCATAACCTGCATTCGGCAAAAATAATCGAGAAATCTGCGGCGATAACCGCACGCGGGGCTTGCAACCAAGCCCCGGAATAGGGGACTTTTATCCGGCCCCAATGCCCCACTCAGGAAGAGGACGCCGCATGTGGATATTCAAGGCCAAGCTGACGCCCCCGGAAGTCCCGCTCAGGTTGCGCGAATTGCTCAAGGACTACCCGGGGCATGTCGAAAACTTACAAACAGTTTTGAATGAATTCGCAGCGCCGACGCCCCGAGTGCAGCCGTTGGACGAGGCCATCTGGGCACTTCAGAACCGGCTCGACTGTTTCCTTCAAGAGGCCGTTCGACAGCTTGAAGCCGCGCGGGCCGACGGAAACCCCGTGTTGTTCGACGCGGCCGAACGCGCAAGATCGACGATGGGCCGCGCGCTCTTGAGCTTCGACAGCGATCCTGACGGGCTTGGGCGTTACTTCAAGCTGCACAAGAAGGCATTCGAATGACCTCCCAAGAGCGCGCGTTGGACATAAGGATCGGCGAGATGATTTTCTGGGATCGGATCGTTCCCGATAGCGGCATGGAGCAGGCCGCATCCCACTCCCAACCCAAGGCGATCTTCTTGGTGGGCCAGCCGGGCGCAGGGAAAAGCGCCCTGATAGGCATGGCGAAAGCAGACCTGGGCCATGATCCGATCATGATCGACCCGGACAGGCTCCGCAGCTATTGGCCGGATGTGCGTGAACTGCGCAATGCGAGCCCATACACCTGGCCTCTCGATACCGACCATGATGTCGGTCTATGGGCCGCCGCCTTGCAAGAGGTGGCGGTTCGAGGCCGTAAAAACATCATCATCGATACCACGTTGAGCGACGCGGAAAGCCTGCTCGGCCAGATACGGTTCCTGCAGGTCGAGAGCTATGAAGTTCAAGTCCGAGTGGTGGCCGTGCATAGATTGGAGAGCGAACTCGCCGTCGATGCGCGCTTCCTGAGTGGCTTCCTCAGGGACGGTCACGGTCTTTATCACCAAGAAACCTTTCGTAAGCAGTGCTACGAGAACATGCCAAGCAACTTGGACCGTGTGCGCGGTCAATCAGAAATCCCGATCCGCATCTTCAATTGCGATGGCCTGGAGATCTATGACGGCCGCATCAACCCAGCGCCGCCCGGAGCGGTGCTCGAGCAAGCCCGCGAGGCCCGGCTTGCCGATCCAAAAGTCACCAAGGCAGTGCATAGGGGGTTGAAAAAGCAATCGGCCCTGCATCGCGACCTTCCCAAGATACTCGCTCGCATGACCGAGCCGCCGATGCCATGAGGTGGAAGTTTTGATGTCGGATTGATTCCTTTCGAGGTTCTGTTCAGATTGCTTGAACTTGGGATCAACAAAGCGAGCGCATGACCGCCAGTGCCCTGGCCCTGGCGGTGGAGAAAAAGTTCGACCCCAAGGACGACATCCGCCTGGTCTTCAACCCACCCACCGCGAACCTGGCCCCGGGCGAGATGGTGCACGTCTACCGCGTCGGCCACGCCAACCCCGACCCCGCCGCACACCTTGCCAGTATGAAGACCGCCGACGCCCTGTCGACCCGGTGGAAGACCGCTACAAGCAAGTGGAAACGACGCGGTTGGCGCAGAGCGAGCAGACGCAGCGAGAGCAGTGGGAGCAGGCGCGGAGTCAGTGGGTTACAGGGCAGGGTGGGCCTAGAATGATGGCGTGATGAGGTGTTGTTTGCTCAGCTGCTTAGGCAGCTAGATAGGCCGTCGAGCTCAGATTACGGGAAAGGTAACAACGGCGAATTGCCCGCGCTCCCGCTGAGATCGAGGCATTGTCCCAGGAGCACATCCGCAGTTGCCGTAGTGTCGTCGACGTGCAGGCGCTAGAGGTCAATTCAATCGAAGGCCGCATGAGTGACCGGAAAAACGTGTGTTCTTCGTTAATGGATCCTGTAAGGACAGATTAATTGAGGCAACATACTCATGTGCCAGAGGGTGTTGATAAAAAGCGCAGGCATAATGCGCGATAAATTTCTCGGGGTGTCCCTGTTCAGGTCAGCCAAAGGCTCGCTCTTAGCGAGCTTTTTTGTGCCCGTAGTTTACTGGGGTGGGTAAGGGGAGGAGCATGAAGCGTCCGCTTTCGCTGAATGTATATCTTCTTGAGAAGGGGGTAGTCCCGTTCAAAGAGATAGATCTGGCAGGCTTCAGGCCTTTGTTTCGAGTGCCGGTTGGCCGTAATAATTACTCGGATCTATATTACAAAATGAGCGGTGCTGAGCCTGATTGGCTTAAGTCGCTAAAGTTTGCGGCGGGGTATTTAGGAGATGCCGGGCAATCTTCGTCGCCGCAAGCATTGTTATTTTTTCGTAAAAAGCAGCGTTGGTTCGTAATTACTTTTGGTCACGCGTGGCAAAAAGTCGCTAATGCGAAGGTTGTGCCGGATTTTGGAACAAGATGTGTTCTTAATATAGCTGAGCAGAATTCATTAGTCTCTATTCGACGTGACAGAATTGCGGACTCATCCATCCAGGCAATAGAGCAAATACCAGACACTGACGATATTAGTCGCTTTGGACTTGACGTTGAGCAGGACATGCTGCGTGGAGTCAAGGCTAAGGTTGATGGGTCTTACAAGTTCGGCAATACAGTCGTAGGAGGCGATTCTTTCAAAGGGACGATAGATCTCGCCGACGACGACATTGCCTCTTTTTGCAGGCGAATTCTCCGTCAGCATGGGATGGATGCAGTTTCGAAAAATTTTAGTTGGTTTGGGAAGATAAAGCCGGTTTTGGACGGTGGTGTAATTGCGGGGTTGGAGAAAAGATTGGTTCGTGCGCTTTCGTTGCGAGTTAAATCGATTACCTTATCAATTCCTGACTTCTTGGCTTGGGATGAGTACGATATTTTTTCGTACGCTAAAGCGGGGCGGAAGCATATGCCGGTATCAGAGCCGTTGGATCCAATAGACTGGCGCAATGCACATGTACATGGAAGCGTTACAAAGGCAGTGCTTGATGCTGCTTTTGTTTATGCTTATAAAACTGGGAATAATCATCTCATTACAAAGTGGCCACTCAGAAGGTGCATAAATGCAACTATAAAATTTGGATCCGGCAAATACATTACTCAGAATGGGAAGTGGTACAAAGTAGATTCAAATTTTGTTGAAGAAGTCGCAAGGGCTGTTGCCGACATCGATGTGGATAATATCGCTTTCCCAAGGCTTAAGTCCGGTGAGAGTGAGAGGGGGTATAATGAGCGAATGGGCAGGGATTTCGCTTCAAGATATTTCTATCTGGATAGGAAGCTGCTACATGTTACGGGGCGCAGCTCTATCGAGGTTTGCGATTTGCTGCGATTCGATGGGGCAATGGTCTGTGTTAAATCTTGGGGCGGAAAATCGCAACACCTTAGTCATTTATTTCAGCAGGCAGTCGTTGCTGGGCAGCTAGTGGCATCTCATCCGCCTTTTGTTGCTGCTGTGGGTGATATTGTCGACCGACCAGGTTTTAATGCGGTGTGGTTTCGCGAAAGTGCGAAACGGTCGGATGCGACAATCGTGCTGGCGACCATGAGAGGGGTCGCAAAAGAAAAGTTGCCTTTCTTTGCTCAGGTTGGTCTCGTTATGTGCGTCAGGAATCTTAAGCAAATGCGCTACTCCGTCAAATATGCGGCCATAAAATAATATGATTTGGTGGAGGGTGGAGTGCACTACACTTTAACGCCTGAGCAGCTAGCTCTCTTAGATGCTTCTCGTACTGTTTGGGCGAGACGTGCAGCAGTCAAGCGGCATCGCTTGCCATTTGGTGAGGAGTCAATTACTGAGACAATTCTTGGGGATCTGGCTAATAACTATCCAGGTGATTTGTCGATAATTGCCTTTAACAAGCGTGAAGAGGGAAGAGTTGGTGCAGACTGGGCTTGGGCGTTTATTAGTGCCGATGGTAAGTACTCAATTCCTATGCTTGTTCAGGCCAAGTTGCTCGATCTATCTGATGTGAATTATCCAGAGATCAGCCGAGCAATTGGCAGACGAAAGCCCGCTGTTCGGCAGATAGATCGACTAATAGCCTCGGCGGAAGAGCTTGGTTGGCCGGCGTTATATGCTTTTTATAACCATCTCGATGATCCGAGCCGTATCCCCTATAAATGTAGGTCTTTAGCTATGCAAGGCACTCAGATGCCCGAGTCATGGGGAATATCGATTGCGCACGCTGAGTCAGTGCGGGCTGCGCTCGATGACCAATCCTTTGATACACATAGAATGCATTCGATCGCTTTGCACTGTTTGCTATGTTCGCGTGGGTTGGGAATACGGCCCGCTTTCGGATCTCCAGAACTACTTTTAAATGGATTGGTACGGTTGCGAGACTTGGCGGAAGATAATGAAATAGGGATTAGTTCTATTTCATTGCTGCCGGACACGCTGTTCACTGAGTTGCCGCATATGTTTCGTGTTGCGCGAGATATGGCATCTGCTCAAAGCTTTTTTGAATACGAAACCTTGAGAGATGAGGTTGCGCAGCGGTATCCAGATATAGCCGGTGTCGTCATTTTTAGAGATGGAGTCGAATAGTGCTGGCTGGAAACCGAAAGATATTAGGATCAAAGTTATTCGAAGTCGCTTACTCGCTAGAACGACTAGAGAAGCGTCACATTAGGCTTCGTTTGGCCGTTTTCTAAGAGATCAAAACATTCGCCTCAAAGCGTTTTACGAATGTCGTCAGAGTTACGCCGCATATAGCGCAGTACTCTCGAAGCTGTATCAGATCTATCCTTTGGGTTCCGCCCTCGATCTTGCTTACATAGGACTGCGGCTTGCCCAGCGCCTCGGCGCAGGCTGCTTGGGTAAGGCCGGCTGCATTGCGCATTTCGCGGATGAGTTGGGAGAGAACCTCGTTCTCTTTCGTGTAGAGCGTGCTGCTTGGCATGGGTGCGGTTTCCGAAGGCCCGCACGAATGCTGTATCCTCTTTAAGAATATTCAAAAATAGAATAAAATCCTCTCGTCATGGATCAATGACCTTCGGGAGATGCTCATGCGAAACGGAAGCCGCGCCCCTATTACCAAGCCTCACGACTACCTGCTGCCCGCTACCGCCCAGCAGGTCCTAGCCCAGACTCGCGACCAGCTCCGCTTGCTGGCCCAGCTCACCGAGCCACAAGGCGAGGGTGGCCCCGACGTGATCTACCTCTCCGCACAGGCGCTTGCCGACTGCTTCGATCGCTTGGCCGACGATTTGGACCGAGTAGCCGAGGCTGTCAGCCCATCCGTGCCGTAGTACGTTCCATCCTGAGTGAGTGCAGTAGTCCGTCGCTCTGGACGGCCAAGCCGATACCCGATCAGAATCCCAACTCGCTCGATGGGAGTTCGTCATGCCAAGCCGCACCGTCATCGTCGCAGGCGTAACCGGTCTAGTAGGCAGGGAGATTCTGGCCGGGCTGCTGGCCGACCCGAGCGTCGCCCTGGTCCACAGCCTCGGCCGCAGAATGCCGGCGGAGCAACATCCCAAACTAATGGCGCACGTCGTCGACTTCGCTGCCCTGCCTGATCTGCCACGCTCGGACGAGGTGTATCTGGCGTTGGGCACGACGATCAAGGTCGCCGGCAGCCAGGCGGCGTTTCGTGCCGTCGATTACGACGCCAACCTGACGGTGGCGACGGCGGCCTTAGCCGCGGGCGCCAAGCGGGTCGGGCTGGTCAGCGCGATGGGCGCCGATGCCAAGTCGAAGGTCTTCTACAGCCGGGTAAAAGGCGAACTGGAGGACGCCTTGGCGTCGATGCCGTTCGAGGGCATGGTCTTCGCCCGTCCATCATTGTTGGTCGGAGACCGTGAGGTGCTCGGGCAGCCGACCCGGCAGGGCGAGGTACTGGGCTCCGCGCTCGGCAAGGTAGTGGGGTTCCTGATCCCGGCGAACTACAAACCCATCGACGCGTCGGCGGTGGCCTCGGCTCTGCTCTCAGCGGTGCCGTCGGCCCAAGGCCGGACGGTCTTGCTGTCCGGTGCGATGCGGCGCTAGGTGCGTCCGCGGCCCTGAGTTGCCGTGGATGGAGGGCCGATTCGGCCTCCTTGTCATGGCAATCAAAGTGGTCGCTCGCCTGGGACGACCCGTTGCGGGGGCTTTAGGTGGACTCGGATACGGCCTTACTGTCTTGGGCCGCGGCTCGGGTCTTCCTGCGAACGTTGGGCTAGGTTTTGCGCGTGTTGTTGGTCGCGCTCTTGATTGAAGGATTGGTTCGCACGCAAGGTGTCCTGCATCGGCGGTGCCGGTTCGGATGTGGACACACCCGCGTGGAATCCCGGTACGACACCCGCGACCCACAGGGTTCCATCTACAACCCCGATGCGGCCGATGCGACCAGCATCGGGAATGCCGTTCTGCTTGGCTTGGAGCATCGCTTGCGCCACTTTCTCGTCAGCCACCTGCGCAGGCACGTTCTGTCGGATCTTGTCGAACATGGCCTGATCCTCGGGCGCTAGCCGTGAGGGTGTCAGTGCGGGGTCGATGCGTGCTGGCGATGAAACCGGGCTGATCGGGGCCGGGGCTTGCGAGGCTGGGGCTGGGGAAAGGGGGGCTGCATGGGGTGCGTGGCTCGCCTCGTAGCGATCGGCAGCCGACTCGGGATCGATCCGCCTGCCAAGATTGACGTTGGCGGCGAAGTCGCGGGCGGGGCGGTCGGAGACCTGGTCCGCCGCTCGTTGGACGATGGCCAGCCCGGCCTGGGTGCTGATCGCTGCGAGCGTCTGCCGATCTGCGACTCCGTTGACCTGCTCAGTGCCATGCCAAAGTTGAAAGGCCTGTACTGCTCGCTGAGTGGCCGGGCCAAAAACGCCATCCGCGGTGATCGGCTGTTTGATCCGGTCGTTGATTCCGAGCTGGATCAGATTCTCCTGCAACTTTGCGACTTCCTGACCTTGCTCGCCGACTTTCAAGCTGCCGTCGGCCATCGCATCGCGTGGTTGGCGAGTGCTGGCTGCGGAAGTAGGGGACTGTAAGTACGACGGCAAGCCTTGGTCGTTCGGCTGCATCCAATCGCTGCGATAGCCGGGTGGTTGAAAGCGCTCGGCGACCTGCTGGAAGTCCGGTGTCGCTGAGAGTACCGCGGCGTGCGTTCGCAATGTCGTTAGCGTCGCAATGTCGGCTGTGCCGGTAGCTGGGAGGTTGTTGCGCTCCTGGAACAGGGAAACAGCTTCTCGCGTGCTCTTCCCATAGTCTCCGTCGGCTTGCAGCGCTCTGCCGTTGGCATCGACCGCGCCGACCAGCTTCAGATTTTCCTGTAACGCTTTTACGGAAAGATTGGCTTCGCCCGGGCGTAGCTCATTCTCGACAGGTAGTTGGTAGGGAATGCCTTTGAACCGTTCCTCGATGATCAGCAGTTGGTCGAGTCCGTCGCGATTGAGTGCTATATCGTTGTAATAGTCGTAGCTGCTGGTCCCGTAGTCGTCCGTCGCGGCCTGCTTGCCCTGGACGACTTTAACGGCCCCACCATATCCGGCGATATGCCGCGCTTTCAGGAAACCCGCGATGTGCTCCTCGGAGTCACCCTCAACCAGCACTCCCTGTCTCATGGCGGTGCGATAAGCGGCGTCGCTGTTGCGTTTGAACGCTTGATCCTGCAAGTCGGCGGAGGCCTTGTACTGGTCGAGGCTCAAACCGTCTTTCCAGTTGGAAGCATCTTCCAGGAAGCGGGTCATGCCTCCCGACTCGGCCCAGGTCCACTCTCTGCGATACCCCGACATCGCCGCTCTGACCTTATCCGCGTCGACGTAGCCCGCATCGGCCAGCCAGGTAGCGCCCGCCTGATATCGTCCGACGTAACCCGCACCGTTGATGATGCTCAGGTCGCCGCCATTGCTCTCGGTCAAGACGGTTGAAGCCACCAGTCTCCGAGTGGAATAGTCGCTTAACCCTTCGATATTGCCCTGAGCATACTGATTGGCCGTCAATACGGCTCGTTCTTGCCTACGCGTCCCTGCCATGTTCCTGCTCCTTGATGGTTGATCACTGGTGCTGCTTGCACTTCAGTTGGGCCATGACCTCGCTCGGTCGGGTCCGTGTCAGGTCGAATACGGTGAAGCCCGCGGTGTATTTGCCGCCGTCTTGCTGACTCGCCTGCACATAAATCTTTTCCCGCCCCGCGATTGAGACAGCGAAGAACGCGCCATTTCCTGCGCCCTCTTCAGCCTCTCCCGGGGCGCATTCATCGGCGATCGTGGAGACTTCAGCCGTAGCGCCGAACTGTTTCTTGAGGACGTCGAGGTAATCGTCCGAATAGAAGGGCTTGCTGATCGAGATGGACTCGACGGCAGCCTGCGACCCGTTGATGGATAGGGTCGACTCGCCTTCGTTTCTTTTCGTTGTCGCGTAATCCGGTCCAGGCCTGCCGTTCGGCACCTCTTTGACCGAGAACCCGAGCAGTAAAATTTTCCCGTGCTGTGAGTAGCGGCCGGGGACGTACTCTTTCGGCGACGGGTCGATCCATTTGATTTGGGGCAGGGCGCTATACGCTGTCCAATCGCGGCCTTGTTCGCTCACGAATAGCTCGGCGCTGGCGAGCATGTCGCTGGACTGGGTAGGTGCGACACGTTCGGTGCCAGGCTTTGAGCTGGCCGGACTTTCAACCGCGGCGGTTCCTTTCTGGCAGCCTGCTAAGCTCAGTATCGCAATGGCGGCTGCTGCGGTTAGGTGATTGAGATTCACGTCATCTCTCTTGGTTGGGATGGGCCTTTCGATGAAGCTCGGACGAACGCGGTTCGGGCCGAAAGCCGAAAATAGATCAGTCCTCAATAATCATCTCGATCGTGACGGCATACACGCAGGCAGCCTCATTGTCTTCGGGCTTGGGCCGGTAGGTGTAGTCCACCAACAGCGATTGTCTGCCTTTCCAGTACTGCCAAGCTTGCGGCCTGTTATGCGGCCCCGGGAACTCGCTGTACTGGTAGCCCATGGTTTTCAGCTTGTCGTGCAGACCATTCAGGGCCAATACGCATGGCCTGCGCTGCTGCGGGTCGTAGCGCTTTTCATCGGGCAAGTGGATACCAACTCGCTTGTCATCGCTAGCGTACTGACTGAAATCGAACGAATAAGCCGAGCCGGAGTCCAGGCTTCCCTGCGTCGACCAGGTGCCGTCGACTTCGTTAGCGCTCAATGCAAAATGCGTCAGCGTTTCGACCCGTGCTTTGCTCAGGTCGCTCGTGCCTTGAATGCCATGGATCAGGGCGAATAACTTTTCTTCAAACTCTTTCTTGCTCAGCTTTGGCGCTGAGGCCGGCGCATTGGGTGTGTCTTTCACAGGCTGAGCCTTGGGGCTGGAAAGCGATGCAGGCCCATTGGTCTGCGACGCGGACGCGGAAACCTCCGCTGGAGAACCGCAGGCGACGAGGCCCAAGCACAAGATCGCGCAGCCGAGTGTGCGTGTGTCGAACTGGACTTTGGGGATGAGTCGGGCCATGGATTGGGTCCGCAAAGATGCGGCTAGGGTCATGGAACTGGCGCCGGGTTGCAAGAGCAACTGGGAGTTGCGCATTTGCAGGCCGAAGTGTGTTCTTGCGTGCGAAACCGCACATTACGGGTGCGCAATCGTTGCGCCGTCGGTGCATGGCCGTACTCTAAGCGGTAGCCAACCTGCTAAGACAAGGATGTTCATATGTTCAGTGAGATATCGAAGGCGCTCGGGTCTCCATGGCCGATTCCGATGGTCCTCGTGGTTATTGCGGCGCCACTGGCGAAAGGCCTGTTCGGATTGCATCGGTCCCGGGCGCAGGACCGGAAGGATTTTCTGGAATTGTGGGCCAAGGCCGACACAGCCGACGACCTCTGGCTTCAAGTCGCAGTCCGGCACGTTTATGGCGAGAACTTGCCGGTGCCGTTGATTCGTCAATTGCTGCTTCATCCGCAAGCTGCACGCGCACTGGTCGATCTCGCTTTTGTATGGCCACTTCTGGACATGGACGAGGTAAGTGGCGAGATTAGGTGGCGAAAACCGAGGCATTTTTCCTCATCGGCGCGCCGCATAGAACGCGCAGTCGATTTTGTCGCTTATGGCGTCTTCGGTCTTTGTATGTTTGGTTATGCGTTCATGGGGCATGTCAGTGGAAAGTCATTGCTCGGATTTTTCTGCTGGATATTGGCCTTACAGTCAGCGTTCTTCGCCTTTACGTCGCTGAGATCGGCAGAGCAAATGAGCGACACCTTGGAGGCTGTGCCGCGCTGGACCGCAAAGTTGAGATGGAAGCCGGTGTCCGAGTACAAAAGCACCGCGGCTTCGTCGCCGCGTTCGCGGAAGTCCGAAGCCAGGCGGAAGCGTTGATGTATCGCACGATCGCTGGCTGTGCGGTACTTGCGCTAACGATCGTTGCTGCATTGCAAAACGCCGGGATTCGCCAGGGGCGCTAGACGAGCGGCCGGACCATCCCTGGCGTCGAAATAGGTCGGTATCCGACCGCTGGTCACCTGAACAGGGTCGCGTGAGCACTCCGCGTCTCATCTCTGTCCGACGCCGCGCTGCGCTCGCGTTGTCCCCCATGCCAGCGCAGTGCTCGGACTGCCCCCGAGGCCGCGCTGGCATTCCCCTATGACCAGGACCTGTGTCATGACTACCCATTCGACGTTCCGGCGCGGCCCCAAGCGGTGGGCCGCGGTTTCTCTGATCGCGTTGGGTTTGGCTGCGCTCGCTTTCGCGAGCCGGATCTCGGCGCCTTCGTTCGTGGACACGCATCAGGACGCCGCCGCGAGCGGCTCGCAAGGCGCCGCGGGTGCGGCTTTCGCGCCGAATCCGCTGGCCGCGGCGGCCATGCTGGTAAACGGTGGGGCTTCGCCCGATGGCATGTGGCAAACCTTGCCGGCGGTGCAGTTGCCCGAGCGCTTTCCGGCGCCGACCGGCTATGTGCCGCTGACCCTCGACGCGATGATGCTCGAAGCGCGCTTGCGCGACACGCCGCGCGAAACCTTCGGGCCGATTCCGCCGCAGACGCAGATCTATCTGCCGCGCGCCAGCGGCGGTTTCGTGCAGATTGCGCTGGCGCAAAGCCAGTTGCTGGGGCCGAACCTGGCGGGGCAGTTCCCGCAGATCAAGACCTACGTGTTCGAGGACGAGCGCGAAGGCTTCACCGGCCATATCACCGTCGGCACGCGCGGTGTGTTCATCTCGGGCCAGACCGACGACGGTATCCTGCGTATCGAGCCGGTCGAAACCGCCAACGGGCGCGTCTACCTGAGTTATCGCGACCAGGACCGCACCGACGGCGCCAACGATTTCCACCTGGGCGACGACGATCACCATCACGAGCCGCCGGTGCCGCGCTTCTCGGCTGCGCTGGTGTCGCAGATCAAGGCGAATGAGAAGGTCGATGCGGGCACGCAGTTGCGGATTTATCGGCTGGCGGCGTCGACCACCGGCGAGTTCTACCAGGCGCGCGATGCGGGCGGTGGCCTGGCCGATGTGTGGTCGTCGATCGTCGCCGATCTGGCCGGTGCCAATGCGGTGTTGGAGCCCGAGGTCAGCGTGCGTCTGGTGATCGCCGATGCCAGCGACGATGTGATCTATAGCGACCCGGACACCGACCCCTTCGACAACACCCAAAGCCCCTGCACCTTGCGCGATGCCAATCGCGACAACAACAAGGTGGTGTTGGACGATGCGGACTACGACCTGGGCTTCCTGTTCGCCACGCGCGCGGGCAACGGCGCCAGCGGTTGCGCCTGGTACGTCGTCTGCCAGACCACCAACGACACCTTGCACAAGGGCCGCGGGGCGGGGCAGATGGGCAACAACGGCGCCAACAGCGCCAGCGGCTTGCTCGCGCACGAAGTCGGCCATCAGCTCGGCGCGCGCCACACCTTCACCGGCGCGGGCGGCAGCTGCACCTTGAACGAGTTCCTCGCCGGCGACAGCGAAAGCGGCTACGAGCCGGGCAGCGGCACCACCCGCATGTCGTACAACGGCAACTGCGATTCGGACGACGTCGACACCTCGGTGATCGGTGCCGGCTCGTACTTCCACTCGCGCAGTTTCGACGAAATCGTCACCAATGTGTTCGTCGGCGTCGGTTCCACCTGCGGCACCTTGGTCAACACCGGCAACTCGGCGCCCAACGTGAATGCCGGCGGGGACTACACGATTCCGCGGCAGACGCCGTTCGAACTCAGCGGCTCGGCGACGGACGCCGATGCCTTGACCTACAACTGGGAGCAATACGACCGCGCGGTAACCCAGCGGCCGATCAACACCGACCCCGGCGACGGCCCGTTGGTCCGCTCGCTGCCCCCGGGCGCGTCCAGCTCGCGCATCATCCCGAACCTGCAGGACCTGCTCGACGGCGTGACCCGCGCCGGCGAAATCCTGCCGCAGGTCGATCGCGAAATGAACTTCCGCCTGATCGCGCGCGACAACCGCATGGGCGGCGGTGGCGTGGCCTACGACGGCATGCACATCCAGGTGGTGGGCGATCCGTTCTTCATCACTTCGCCCAACAGCGGCAGCCTGGGCGCCGGCTGCACCGTGCCCCTGACCTGGGAGGTCGGCGGCGGCTCGATCGCACCGCAGGTCAGCGCCTTGTTCTCCAGCGACGGCGGGCAGAACTTCGCCAGCACTCTGATCGGTTCCACCGCCAACGACGGTGCGAGCTCGTTCGTCGTGCCCTGCGCATCGGGTTCGGACAACCGCATCAAGCTGCAGTCGGTCGGCAACATCTTCTTCGACATCAACGACCAGGACCTGGGCGTCAGCAACACCGCGCCGAGCGTCGCGGTCAACACGGCCGGCGGCGCGGTGGACGACCAATGCCAGTTCACCGTGCAGTTCACCGCCCAGGCCACCGATACCTGCGGCGTGCTGGCCGGCGATGTCGATGTGGACCTGATCAAGGGCGCGAACAACTTCACCCTGGGCACGCCGACGATCAACATCCAGCAGATCACGTCTACGCAGGTCGGCGTCAGCGGCAGCGTGGTGGTATCCGATCTGACCGGCTCGCCCGCGCAGCTCACCGTCAGCGTGACCGCACAGGACGGTTGTGGCCTGTCGACCAACGACACCGCGTTGGCGCAGATTGTCGACGACAGCCCGCCGACGATCGACGTCAGTCTCGACCCCAACCAGCTGTGGCCGCCGAACCACAAGATGGTGCCGATCTGGGCCACCGTGGTCGCCACCGACAACTGCCCGGGCGTGAGCTACGTCCTGACCAGCGTGACCAGCGACGAGCCCGACAACGGCGATGCCGACGGCAACACCGTCAACGATATCCAGAACGCCGCCATCGGCACCCCCGACCTGCAGTTCGACCTGCGCAGCGAGCGGGCCGGCAACGGCGACGGCCGCGTGTACACCGCGACCTACACCGCCCAGGACGGTTCGGGCAACGACGTGGGCGACTCGGCTACGGTCGAAGTGCCGAAGAACAAATAGAGCCGTTTGCGTAACGAAAAACGCCGCCTTCGAGGCGGCGTTTTTCTGTGGAGTTCACAGTCAGGGAAAGTTTCGTTTCTCGCTCGATGCCTCCCCTGTAGGAGCGACGTAAGTCGCGACCGTGAAGGTGTGGCCTCGCGTCGAATCCCCAAGCAACCGAGGTTGCAAAGGGTAGGAGCGGCGTCCTACTGGATTTC
>NZ_JMTZ01000069.1 GCF_000731095.1 Lysobacter antibioticus
TTGGGCTTAGCAAAAGAAAGTAACCCGGCCGCGTCAGCGGACGGAAGCTTTGCTCTAGCTCTAGCCCTAACTGTAGCCTTGGCTTCACCGCTCTGCGGTAAGAAGCACCGTAACGACAAGCAACGCGGTCGCGGCTTGCGCCGCTCCTACCCTCGCGAAAGCACGCCAATTCGATTCATAACACCGGCGTTGCTCCCTCTGCGCATCCCGCGGTCGCGGCTTGTGAGCGAAGGAAATCCAGTAGGACGCCGCTCCTACCCTTTGGATTCGTCGCCTACCACTATTCGGCCTGCGCTATACGCCCGCGCCGCGAACGCTCCAACCACCACGCTCCCGCACTCACGAACAACCAAGCCAGAAACCACGGCCAGGACGAACCCCGTTGAGCCTGCGTCGACGAGGCCGCATTCGCCACCGACGAAGCCGCAGCGGTCGGCGATCGCGTCTGCGCCATCAATAGCAAAGTCGCCTCACGCAGCTCGCCAGCACGCAAGCCCGGCGCCTCATCGCGGCCGCGCACCGCGAAGGGCTGCACGCGCTCGCCTTGGCGCAACACATGCCAACCCGCGTGGGTCGACCAGAAGGCGGCGCAGCGTTCGCTACCGCTGGCCGGATCGATCAGCACATCGATGTCATCGCCTTGCGGTGTACGCACCTGCGCCCCATCGCTCAAGCCGCACAGCGAGACCCGCCGGTCCTGACGCGCCTCGCCATCGATCCGCAGCATCGGCTTCGGCTGGGCCCGCGCCAACGCGCCAAAAGCGGCACTCCACCATTGCCCATGCAGATCGTCGCGACCGGCCAGGGTCAGGCGGAAGCTGTCGCTCAGGGTCCACACACCGAGCCGGCCACGGCCGGCGCTGCGCCAACTGGCGAAAGCCTTGCCGTCCGCACCGCGCAACAGACTGTGCGAACCCGCGCCATCGAGTGTGAGCGCACGTCGATTCAGTACCGGCAACTCCCCCACCGCCTCATCGCGGGCACGCGGCGCGTCGGTCGTGCCCGGGCCGATGCGGGCGCGGGTCGCTTCTTCATCCGCGCTCGATGGCGGCAAGCGCACTTCCACCGAGTCTGCGCCGGCCCCGAGTTCGAAGCCCAGCGCCCGCAGCTGCGTACGCATGCGTGGCGACAAAGGGCCGCCGATGCGCAGCAGCACGCCGAGGCCGTCGCGCATGGCGCCGAGCAAGGCGGCACGCTGCGATTCGCCCAGGCCTTCCCAGACGCGTTCGTCCAGCACGACCAGATCGAAACCGGCCAAGGTCGAGGCGTTCAAGTTCAGCGGCGCATCGCCGAGCCGCAGCCCAGCGCCGGCATCGACCTGGGTATGCAGCTTGATCCCCGCGTCCAAGGCCCAGCGTCGCAGGTACTTCAGTTCCGGATTCGGTGCGCCAGCCAGCACCAGCACTCGCGGCGGCGTATCGGCGACCACCGACAAAGGCAGCTCGATCTCTTCGACGACGTTCTGGCGCGCATCGCGCAAACGCAGCCTGAAATTCATCAAGCCCGGAATGCGTGCGATGGCGCCGACGCGGAAGCCGCCATCCGCCGCCAAGGCGGCGCGGTCGACGCGTTGCAGACCCGGGTCTAGTAATTCCACCACCGCACCGGGCATCGCTGCGACACTTCCGGTCACGCTGAACCCGCCGCCGGCCGCGACTTCGCGCGGCGCCCACAGGCCGCTCAGTCCGCGCGGCAACGGCGTCGGCTGCCATTCGATCGTCAGCCCGCGCGCGGCATCGCGATCGCGCAGCTCCAGGCCGGCGCCGAGCAGGCGCAGCCGTTGGGTGCCGGGATGGCGGCGCAACGCCGTGGCGAGGTCGGGTACGCGTTCGCCGTCGGTCGAAGCCGTGGCTTCGGGCAAGGCGATGCGGGTCTCGCCGGCGATCGTGGCGTCGCTCGCGCTCGCACCGGCCGTCGCCACCACCATGCTGCCGGCGTCGCTGTATACGAGCGGCGGGAACAGCGCGAGATACAGCAACGCCGCCATCAGCGGTTGCGCGATCAGCAACAATGCGAGCCGCCAACCACGCGCACGCATCCCGGCCTCGGCGCGGTATTGCCGCAGGATCAGGCTCGCCATCGCCAGCACGACGGCGAGGCCGAGCAACCCGGCGATCGCGGTTTCGAGGCTGCCTTGCAGGCCGCTGTCGAGATCGATGGCGCCGATCATCGCCGGGCCTCCTGTTGCAAGGCTTCGAAGTAACGCCGGTCGACCGCGTCGCCCTGCCCTCGCCGTTGCACGCTCGCCGGCGGCCGCGTCAGCAGCGGCCACAGCAGTCGCCGCAGCTCAGCGCGACAACGCAGGCATTCGGGTTCGTTGCGCAGGGCATCGAAGGCGGCGGCGAAGGCCAAGGGGTCGGCTACTCGCGACTCGTGCTCGCGCAACCAACGCTGCAGACCGGTGTAATCGATCGGGGTCGGCTTGCTCGCGCGCGTGCTTTGCTCCAGCTCGCGCCACAGCGATTCGAGCAAGGGATCGGCTGCCCTCGCCGCGGCCAGCATCTCGCCGCGTCGCGCCAGTCCGGCGCGTTCGCCGCTCAAACGGCGGCTTTCGTCGATCGGCGGCAACTCGGGGCCGACCCGGGCCAGGTAGATGCGCGTGGCCTGCTGCACTTTCTTGATGAAGCCCAACGCCTTGTGCGCATACGGCAGCGCCTGCTGCGGATGGCCCTGGCGCAGATGCAGTTCCGACTGCCACATCTCGTCGAGCGCGGCTTTGAGCAGCTTGCGCGTGTCCGGATCGAGCAAGGTCGCGGCTTCGGCGTGATCGTGGGTATGGCCGAACTGCTCCAGCACCGAGCCTTCCTCGCCGAAGGTAGGCGCCGCCGGCTTCGGCGTATGCGTATGCTCATCGTGTTCGTCCGGCGCGGAGGCATTCGCGCTCTGCCCCTGGCCCTTATCCGCAGCCGTATGCTCGTCGTGCGGTTCGGGTTCGTCGCGGTCGTTGGTCGGCAACTGCGGTGCGCCCTCGGATTCTTCGCCGAGGAACTGGCCGTAGCGCAGGCGCAACAGGCGCTGATCGACGCCGATCGCGTCGGAGCGTTCGATAAACCGCGCTTCGTCGAGTTTGCGCCGCTGCGCGATCAAGGCCTCGGCGTCGATGATGATCTGGCGCTGGCTGCGGAAATACGCCGGCAAGGTGGTCTTGACCATGCCGTCCAGGCCCGTCGCCTCGCTGCCGAGGTCGGCCGGCCAGCGCAGGATCAGGCTCGGGCTCTGCGCCGTCTGCGGCTTCGGCGAGCGATTGTCGTCGACGCTGAGCTGGACGATCAGGTCGTCGCCGCTGGCGAAGCCGAGGCTGGCCAGGTCGAGACGCTGCGCATAACGCTTGGCGGTCGCCGTGCCGGTGCCGCGCAGACTGAGGCGCTGCTCGCGGAAGGTGATGTTCTCGCCACTGCCCTGGGCCAGGGTGATGCGCAACTGTGCATTCGCGGCCAGTCCGTAATCGTCGCTGGCTTCGAACTCCAGCGGCCAGTTGCGCTGCCCCGCGCTCATCAGGCTCAGGCCGCGATCGGGTTCGAGCACGCGCAACTGCGGAACGCGGTCGACGGTGACGTCGAGCCGGTACAGACGGCGCGTCTGCGCATCCGGCGCGCCTGCGGCGACGATGCGATACAAGGCCGGCTTGGCCAGCACGCGCTCGGCGCTCCAGCGCCCGTCGCCCTGGCGTGCGAGCGCCAAGCGCTGGCCGTCGTGGAAGACCAGCTCGGCCGCGCTCGGCTGCGGCTCGAAACGCAGGTTCCAGCGTAAGCGCGCGTTCTCGGGCACGCGCCCTTCGAGGGTGGGTTCGCTGCGCGGCGGCATGTGCGTATACGCCGGTGGATCGATGCGCAGGCCTTGTTCGATCAGCCGTGGCTGTCCGGGCAAGGCGGCGACCTGCGGCGCCGGCGACAAGGCTTCGAGATCGCGCGCGCCGCTCTGCGCACGTGGCCACAGGCCGATCGCGATCAAGCCCAGCAACGCAGCGAGCGCCGACACGAGCAGGCGCCGTGCCGACCACCCCGGGCCCAGCTCGGGACCGTTTGCAGTTTCGATGCGTTCGCGCAGCCGCGCCTGTTGCAAGCGCTGCAAGCCGTTCAAGTCCTCGCCCGATGCGAACAACAGATCGGCGCTGTCGTCCATGTCGCTGCGGGTGGCGTTGAGGCGTCGCGCGAGCCAAGCCTCGTCGAGGCGCCGGGCCTTACTCCAGACGAAAGCGGCGAGCGCCGCGCATAGTACTGCCGCCAGCGACAGTGCAGCCGAAACACCCCACAAGCGCCAGGCCAAGGCCGCGCCGACCACGACCGACGGCAACAGGCACAGGGCCAGATCGAGGGCGCGGCGGGTGCGCGCCGAACGCAGCCGGCCGGCAAGGATCGTCGCCGCGGTCATGGCGTCGCTCCGCGTCGTGCGCGCGTCGCCAGCCAGCGTTCGAGCACGAACACCAATGCGATCAACAGCGCCAACCACAAGCGCAGCTCGCGCGGCGGCAAGGCATAAGACGCGCCTCCAGTCGCCGGTGCATGGTCTTTAGCCGAGACCCAGGAAGGCGCGGGAGCGGTCGGCTCGAACAAGCCGCGCAAGCGTTGCGGGAAACCCGGTTCGAGCAACTCCGGCATGACCTGTGGCGCCAGCGCACGGGTCAAGCGCATCAGCCGGCCGCGACCGAACGCGACGCCCTCGACCAGGACCGCACCGGACGCGTCGCGCCACAACGGCGCAGGCAGCGATGAGGCATCGCGCGGCCATTCGCTGGCCGCATCGAGCAGCACGCGCCCGCCGTTGCGGGCGAACTCGCGCACCTGCGCCGGCACAGCGCCGGGCGCCAACCAGATCAACTCGCGGCTGTCGGCCGGCCAAGCCTCGGTGCTGGGCGCGACCGATTCGGTCGAGCGATCGTCCGCTGTCGGATCGCGCCAGGCGGCGATCGCCGCGCGCAGATACGGCAGCGCCGCTGCGCGATCGGCGGCATAGCGGATCGCCGGCGACGGCGCGGCCATCGCGCTGGCCGGGGTCGCAGCCGGCGTCGTGCCGGGCACGACCCGCCATTCGACCGGCCGCGACAACTGCGGCCGTTGCCCGTCGGTGCCGCCCATGTGCTCGGGCACGAACACGGTCAGCGCCGCAGCCGCCGGCAGGCTGGCATCGAGCTCGCGCAACACACTGGACAGAGGCACCGGCGTAGCGGGTGCGGCAGCATCGAGACGCGGAAAACCCGGCGCGAGCCAGTGCAGGCGCGCATCGGATGCGGCAGCCTGGGCGCGTGCGGCCTGTGCGTCGACGCCGGGTGCGACCACGATCCACGGCCGCGCGCTCTCGGCGCCGAACAACACCGGCCGCGCCAGCCACATTGCGAGCAAGGCCAGCAGCAACAGGCGCAGCAGCAACAGCGGCCATTCGTCGAAGCGGATGCGGTGACGCGGCTTCGGCCGCTGCCGCAACCAGCGCAAGGCGGCGAAATCGGTCGGGCGCTGTTCGCTGCGCCGCGCGAGATGGATCAACAGCGGCAGTAGCAAAGCCGCCAGCGCGGCCAGCGCGGCGGGCAGCAGCAGGCTCAGGTTCACGCCTGCTCCGCCATGTCGCGGGCACCGAACAAGCGTCGCAGCGGCAGATCGAGCGCCTCGTCGAGCACGTACTCGGTGTGGCGGATGCCGCTTGCGGCCAGGCGCGCATCGAGCGCCTTGCGCGCGGCGGCGAATCGCACAAGGAACTCGTCGCGCAAGGCCGCGCCGTCGCCGAGCAACTCTTCGCCGGTTTCCGGGTCGCGGAAGCGGTAACCGCCGCGGAACGGGAAGTCGCGTTCTTCCGCGGTCAGGATGCGAATGCTCAGCACTTCGCGTCGCGCCGACGCGAGCCGTTCGGCGATCGCGACGGCGCCTTCATCGCTGCCGTCGTCGAAACCGTCGCCGATCATCAGCACCAGGTCGCCGGCGGCGATGCGTTCCCACAGCGGCCGCAGCCGTTGCGCGGCCGGCCAGGCGCCCTGCGCCGACAAAGCATGCAGTTCCAGCCACAAGCGGTCGCGTTGGCGCGCACCGGTCGCAGGCGCGACCAGGCGCACACCGTCCTCGCGCAGCGCGATCAAACCGAAGCGGTCGCCCTGACGCAGTGCCAGTTCCGCGACGCAGGCGGCCAGGGCTTTAGCGGCGTCGAGCCTCGACCAATCCGGGCGCGCCGCATCGCACTGGTTCATCGACGCGGTGGCGTCGACCAGCAGCCAGACCGCGAGCGGACTTTCGCGCTCGGCTTCGCGCACGAAGAACCGGTCCGAGCGCGCATACAATTTCCAATCGACTTGGCGCAATTCGTCGCCGGGCTCGTAGGCGCGGTACTGGGCGAATTCGAGCCCCGCGCCGCGGCTGCGGCTGTTGTGCAGGCCGATGCCATGGGTGCCGACTGCGCGCCGCGACAGCAGGCGCAAGCTGCGCAGGCGCGCCCGCACCGACGGTGGAATGAAATCCTTCACGAGGCTCCGGCGCCTGTGCTCAAGCGCTCGGGAACGGTACGCCGCGCAGCAGCGCGGCGATGACGTCGTCGGCGCTCTTGAGCTCGGCCTCGGCGGCGAACGACAGCAGCAGGCGGTGACGCATCACCGGCGCGGCCAGGGCGAGGATGTCCTCGCGGGTCGCCGCATAACGCCCATGCAGCAGCGCCCTCGCCTTCGCCGCCAACACCAGCGACTGGCCCGCACGCGGGCCGGCGCCCCACTTCACCCATTGCCGCACTTCCGGCAAGGCGCTCTCGTCGGGACGGCTGGCGCGCACCAGTCGCGTGATCCAGACCAGCAGGTCGTCGCCCAGATGCACCTCGCGTACCCGCGCTTGCAAAGCGATCATCTCTTCGCCGCCCATCACCCGCGGCACCTCGGCGCTGCGCGTGCCGGTGGTCTGCAACAGAATGTCGTGCTCTTCGCGCTCGCTCGGATAGCCGACGCGGATATGCAGCAGGAAGCGGTCGAGCTGCGCTTCCGGCAAGGGATAAGTGCCTGCCTGTTCGAGCGGGTTCTGGGTCGCCAGGACGAAGAACGGCGCCGGCAGGGCGTGGGTCACGCCGGCATAGCTGACCGTGCGCTCCTGCATCGCTTCGAGCAGCGCGGCCTGGGTCTTCGGCGGCGTGCGGTTGAGTTCGTCGGCCAGCAGCAGATTCGTGAAGATCGGCCCGGGCTGGAAGCGGAAATGGCGATGGCCGGTGCCGTGGTCTTCTTCGAGCAGCTCGGTGCCTAGGATATCGCTGGGCATCAGGTCGGGGGTGAACTGCACGCGCCGGAACTGCAGCTCCAGCGCCTGTCCCAGCGAGCGCACCAGCAGGGTCTTGCCGAGGCCCGGCACGCCTTCGAGCAGGCAGTGGCCGCCGGCCAGCAGGCCGATCAGCAATTGCTCGACCACCTCGTGCTGGCCGACGATCGCCTGGGCGATCGCTTCGCGCAGGGCGCCCAAGCGATCGAGCTGTATTTTCAGTTCGGCTTCGTTGCCGCCGGTTGCGATGTTGGTGTTCATTTCTTCATCCCGAAAGCCAGTGCAGATTCGCTCCGCGTTTTTCAAGCAACAACAGCAACAGCAAATCCCCCGCGTCCGCTGCGCGGTCGCCGCCCCCTTTGTCAAAGGGGGCAACAGCGAGCACGCGCTTCATCGTGTTCGCTTCGCTACTGCCTGCCCTCGATTCCCGATTCCCGATTTCCAAATCCCGAATCTCAAGCCCCCAACGCATACATGACGATATTGACCGCGAACTTGGTGTTGTCCTCGGCCAGGAAGCGTTTGTTGCGCCAGTCGTAGTCCCATTCGCAGCCGTAATCTTTGTTGCTGTACAGCACGCCCAGGCGACCGTCGATCTCGATGCCTTGCAGGTAGTCGTGGACCAGGTCGTCGCCCCAGCCGTTGAGTTCGAAGCCGGTCGCCGGCGGGCCGTCGAAAACGAAGAAGCTGCGGTAGATGGGGTGGTTCTTCGGCAACCGGCGCAAGGCCTTGGCACCGAAAATCTTCGCCATCTGCTCTTCGAAGGACTTCGCGAACAGGCCGTCGATGTCGTGGTTGCAGTCGTCGACGAAGACGAAGCCGCCGTTGCGCACGTAGCGCTCGAAGTTACGGCGCTCGTCGGTGTTGAACTCGACCAGCTTGTGCCCGGCCAGGTAACAGAACGGCGCGCCGAGCATCTTCGGGTCGGCCAAGGCGAGCACGTGCTCTTTCGGGTCGACCCTCAGGTTGGTGTAGTCGATCAAGGAGGTGATCAGGTTGGCCGGCATGCGCTGGTCGACGTCCCAGTCGCCGGAGTCGTACTTGAGCCGGGTGAACCAGAAGTCGTAGTCGGCGCGGGCAGCCCGCGCCAACGGCGAGTGCGCCAACCAGGCGCCGGCAGCGCTGCCGAGCATCAACCGCAGGAACTGCGCCCGGTTCACCGGGCCCTGCCTGCGTCGGTCTGGGTTGCCGCGATGCGGCCTGGAACGACCATGCCCTGCCTCAACCCCATCGGCTACAGCGCACGCGCGGTGTTGATGATGTTGACGCCGTTGAAGCGCGTCGTGCTCGACCCGTGCGAGACCGCCGAGACCTGGCTCGGCTGGCCCTTGCCGTCGAAGAACGAGCCGCCGAGGCGGAAATCGCGCTCGTCGCAGACCGCCACACAGGCGTTCCAGAACTCAGGGGTGCGGATCTGGTAGGCGGCATCCTCGACCATGCCGGTGACCTGGCCGTTCTTGATCTCGTAGAACAACTGACCGCCGAACTGGGCGTTGTAGCGTTGCTGGTCGATCGAATACGAACCGCGGCCGTGCACGTACAGGCCGCGCTCGACGCCCTTGATCATCTCGGCCACGCTCAATGGCTGCTTGCCCGGCTTCAGCGAGACGTTGGCCATGCGCTGGAACTGCACGCTCGACCAGGAATCGGCATAGCTGCAACCGTGCGACTGTTTATGGCCGAGCAGATGCGCCTCGTCGCGGGTGGCCTGGTAGTCGACCAGGATGCCGTCGCGGATCAGGTCCCACTCGCGGGTCTTGACGCCTTCGTCGTCGTAGCCGACCGCGCCGAGGCTGCCGGGACGGGTTTTATCGGCGACGAAGTTGACCCGTTCGCTGCCGTAACGATAGCCCTGTTCGCGCTTGTCGAGGGTGGCGAAACTGGTGCCGGCGTAATTGGCCTCGTAGCCGAGCACACGGTCGAGTTCGAGCGGGTGGCCGACGTTCTCGTGGATGGTCAGGAACAGGTTCGACGGGTCCAGCACCAGGTCGTACTTGCCTGGCTTCACCGACGGCGCCTTGAGCTTGGCGCGGGCGTGCTTGGCGGCGGCGACCGCGTCTTCCATCACGTCGTAGGAGCGGCCGTAGCCGGTCAGGCCGCCAGGCAACGCGACCTTGCCGGCCGGATCGGCGTCGAGGTATTCGTAGCCCATGCCCATCGGCGCCGACAGGCCGTCGCGGGTGCGGAACTTGCCGCTGGCCTTGTCGACCGCGGTCGCGGTCAGCGGCAGCCAGATGCGGTGGATGTCCTGGTCGATGTAGCTGCCGTCGCTGGACGCGAAATACTTCTGTTCGTTGATCACGAACAAGGTCGAGTTGACGTAGTCGGCGCCGGCCTTGAGCGCGGCGGCGTTGACGCCGAGCAACAGCTCGACTTTTTCCTTGATCGGCACCGCCATCGCGTTCTTGCGCAGCGGCGTGGCCCAGCGCGTTTCGCCGACGCCGGCGACCGGCGCCAGCTCGACCTTGCGCGTCTGTATGCGCGCATTGGCGCGAGCGATCGCCAGCGCCTGGCGCGTGGCGGCAGCGACCGCGTCCGGGGTCGAGGCGTCGGTGGCGGCGAAGCCCCACGCGCCCTGGCTCAGTACGCGGATGCCGACACCGGCGGATTCGCCGTTGACGATGTTGCGGACCTGCGCTTCGCGGGTCACCACCGATTGGCGCAGGTAGCGGCCGATGCGCACGTCGCAATAATCCGCTCCGCCTTCGCGCGCGGCGTTCAAGGCGGTGTCGGCCAGGCGTCGCCGGCGCGCGAGGTCGGCCGGCTCCAGCAAGGCCTCGGCAGCGATAACGCGGCCGTAGGGAAGCGCGAGGCCGGCCAGGCCGAGGCCGGTGAAACTGAGGAAATCGCGTCGTTGCATCGGGCGGCTCGGGTTCGGCTGGCTCGGCGGCACGCTGTCGCAGCGAACCAGGGCAGGCGGCGCGCCGGATCGCCGGCCGCGCCGCCGTTCAAAGGTGAATCAGACCGCGTCCGACAACGAGGTGAAGGTGAAATCGCGCAGCTTCATCGGCGGGATCATCATCACGAACGAAGACTCATCGCCGGCCACCCGCACCGGCCGCCCGAGTTCCTCGATGTTGTTGAGCATGATCACCGGCGATTCGTTGAAGCGGAAATTCTTCACCGGGTGCTTGATCACGCCGTTCTCGATGTAGAAGGTGCCGTCGCGGGTCAGGCCGGTCAGCAGCACGGTCTGCGGGTCGACCATGCGGATGTACCAGGTGCGGGTGACCAGGATGCCCTTCTGGGTGCCCTTGATCAGCTCGGCGGTGGACTTGTCGCCGCCTGCCATGAGCAGGTTGCCGGGCGTGCCGACCGCGCGCTTGCCCTGTTTCTTGGCCCAGAAGCGCGAGTAATCCAGGGCGGCGACCTTGCCGTTCTCGACCACCGACATCTTCTCGCGAGCCAGACCCTGTGCGTCCCACGGCAGCACCGGAGCCCGCGGGTCCCAGGGATCGGCGCTGATGTTGACGCGCGGGTCGTAGACCTGCTCGCCGAGCTTGTTGCCGCCGCCCTTCTTCGACAGGAAGCTGCGGCCCTCGTCGGCCTGGCGCGCATCGAAGAAATTCATCATGAACGAGATCAGCCCGGCGGCCGCGGCCGGCTCCAGGATCACCGTGTACTTGCCCGGCTCCAGCGCCTTGGCCTCGGCCGACTCGGTGGCCTTGCGCATGGCGATGCGCACTTCGTTGTCGGCCTTGAACTCGCTGGCGTCCTTGAGGTTGCGCCCGACCCAGCCGGAACCGCGGCCATCGTCGGTGCGCACGGTGCAGGTGTAGTCGAAATTGGTGGCCTGCTGGTAGCCGAAGTTGCCCTTGCTGTTGGCCACCGCGACGAAGCTCTGGCCGTCTTCGAGGAAGCCGGCGGCGGTGAGCTTGCCTTCGCGGCAGGGCGCGATCGAGTCGGCCGCGACCTGGGCGCGGAACTCGGGCGTGATCGCCGCGGTCGAAGCGCTGAAGGTCGGGCTCGGCTTATAGCTCTGCTTGTCGATCGCCGGCATGAACTCCGGGTTTTCCGGCGCCAGCCTGGCCAGGTCTTCGGCGCGGCGGACCACGCGTTCCAGCGCGGCATCGTCGAACTCGTTGATGCTGGCGGTGCCGACGCGGTTGCCGAAGGCCGACTGCACGGCCAGGTTGCTGTTGCTGACGATGCCGCTGGTCGACACGTTGTTGAGAGCGAAACGGATGTTGCCGGCGATCGAACCGGTCAGGGTCGCGGTGCACTCGTCGGCCTTGGACAGCGCCAGGACCTTGTCGAGGATGGCCTTGGCTTCGGCTTCGGTGAAGATGCTCATGGGTGGATTCTCCTGCGCCGGTCAGCCGAGCTTGCGGGCGGTGTTGATGACGTTGACGCCGTTGAAGCGCGCCGTGCTGGAACCGTGCGAGACCGCCGAGACCTGGCCCGGCTGGCCCTTGCCGTCGAAGAACGAGCCGCCGAGGCGGTAGTCGCTTTCGTCGCAGACCGCGACGCAGGAGTTCCAGAATTCCGGGGTGCGGATCTGGTAGGCCACGTCTTCCAGCATGCCGGTGATCTTGCCGTTCTTGATCTCGTAGAACAGCTGGCCGCCGAACTGGGCGTTGTAGCGCTGCTGGTCGATCGAGAAGGAGCCGTCGCCGACGATGTAGATGCCGTTCTCGACGTCCTTGATCATGTCGGTGACGCTGAGCTTGTTCTTGCCCGGCGCCAGCGACACGTTGGCCATGCGCTGGAACTGCACGCTCGACCAGGAGTCGGCGTAGCAGCAGCCGTCGGATTCGCTCTTGCCGAGGATGTGGGCCTGGTCGCGGATGGTCTGGTAGTCGACCAGGATGCCGTCCTTGATCAGGTTCCAGCGCTTGGTCTTGACGCCCTCGTCGTCGAAGCCGACCGCGCCGAGGCTGCCTTGCTGAGTCTTGTCGGCGAACACCGTGACCTGGTCGCTGCCGTACTTGAAGCCGCTCTTGACCTTGTCGACGGTGGCGAAACTGGTGCCGGCGAAGTTGGCCTCGTAACCGAGCACCCGGTCGAGCTCGAGCGGATGGCCGATCGATTCGTGGATGGTCAGCCAGGTGTGCGAGGGATCCAGCACCAGGTCGTACTTGCCCGGCTTGACCGAGGGCGCGGTGAGCTTCTGCCGCGCCTGCTTGGCGGCCGCGACCGCGTCTTCGAGCATGTCGTAGGAGTTACTGTAGTTGACCACGCCGTTCGGCGAGACGGTCTTGCCCGAGGCGGCGCCGTCGAGGTATTCGAAGCCCATGCCCATCGGCGAGGACAGGCCTTCGCGGGTGCGGAACTTGCCGCTGGCCTTGTCGATCGCGGTGATCGTCATCGGCGCCCAGATGCGGTGCACGTCCTGGTCGATGTAGGAGCCGTCGGTCGAAGCGAAGTATTTCTGTTCGTTGACCAGGAACAGCATCGAGTTGACGAAGTCGGCGCCGGCCTTGACCGCGGCGGCGTTGACCCCGAGCAACAGGTCGACCTTGTCCTTGATCGGCACTTCCATGGCGTTCTTGCGGATCGGCGTCTTCCACGCCACCTCGCCGACGCCCGGGGTCTTGGCCAACACCACCGGCTGGGTCTGGGTCTTGGAGTTCGCACGCGCGATCGCGGCAGCCTGCTGCGCCGCCTCGGCCACGCTCTTGGCGTTCAACTGATTGGTCGCGGCGAAGCCCCAGGCGCCGTTGACCAGCACGCGGATGCCGATGCCGGTCGACTCGGTGTTGACCACGTTCTGGACCTTGTCCTCGCGGGTGATGACGAACTGGCGCAGATAACGGCCGATGCGTACATCGCAGTAAGTTGCGCCGGCGCCTTTCGCCGCGGTCAGCGCGGTGTCGGCAAGCACTTTTTTCTTGGCCACATCCAGCGGCGTCAACAGGGCTTCGGCAGCGATCGCGCTGCCGTAGGGAATCATCAGCCCGGCAATGCCGAGCCCCGACATGGTCAGGAAGTTGCGTCTATCCACGAGATTGTTCCGCCGTTGTGGGCCCGATCGGCAGTGCTGGTTGCCGCCGCAAGGCATGGATGAAAGTCACCTCTCGGAATGTGCGCAGTGCTTGCGCGGGCAGTCAAGTGCCGGGAGACAGTGACTCGCGATGCCGCCGTTGCGCCGATCGGGGTTGCCGATACGAGACGCCAGGCGCAGCGATTCATCTTATTTCGCGGTATTTCGCCTCCCTTGCCGCCCGCCACCTGGGTGTTCTCGCGACTGCGCGAGGCGACTTTGCTGCGGCGCACCTGGGCCAACAGTCATGCATGACTTTGGTCATGCCCGCGCGCCATGGACCGGTTCGGCAAAGTCGGAGGCCGCGTCATTCGTTCGCGAAGGCCCCAAAGCGCACGCCATCCGGCCCCGCCGTCACGGAACCGCGACCGCCCCGCCGCCCCGCGCTATGGGCGCTGCCGCGCCCACGCGTTAAGCTTGGCGCATGCACAGATTCCGGCACTGGATCGACGGCCAGGCGCGCGATGCGGCCGGCGGTCGTTGGCTCGATGTCCACGACCCCGCCAATGCGCAAGCGTATGCGCAGGTCGCGGCCGGCGACGCCGCCGATGTCGAGCTCGCGGTCGCCGCGGCGCAGGCCGCGTTCCCGGCCTGGTCGGCCCTGCCCCACAGCGAACGTGCGCGCTGGCTCGAAGCCCTCGCCAGCGCGTTGGAAACGCGCCTGGAGGACTTCGCCCAAGCCGAGTCGCGCGACGCCGGCAAGCCGATCCGGCTCGCCCGCGAAGCCGAGATCCCGCGTGCAGTCTCCAACCTGCGCTTCTTCGCTCACGCCGCGACCCAGTTCGCCAGCGAATCCCACCACGGCCAGGCCGGGCTCAACTACACCTTGCGCGCGCCGCTCGGCGTGGTCGCGACGATCTCGCCGTGGAACCTGCCGCTGTACCTGTTCACCTGGAAGATCGCCCCGGCGCTCGCGGCCGGCAACACCGTGGTCGCCAAGCCTTCCGAAGTGACCCCGGCCACGGCCAGCATGCTCGGCGAGCTGGCCGCCGAAATCGGCTTCCCGCACGGCGTGCTCAACATCGTCCATGGCCTCGGCCCCGAGGTCGGCGAAAGCCTGGTCCGGCACCCGGCGGTGCGCGCGATCTCGTTCACCGGCAGCACCGCGGTCGGCCAGCGCATCGCCGGCATCGCCGCGCCGCTGTTGCGCAAAGTCTCGCTGGAGCTAGGCGGCAAGAACCCGACCCTGGTGTTCGCCGACAGCGACTGGCGCGCGCACCTCGACACCCTGGTGCGTTCGGCGTTCCAGAATTCGGGGCAGATCTGCCTGTGCGGCTCGCGTGTGCTGATCGAGCGCTCGATCTACGACGAAGTCCGCGACGCCCTGGTCGAACGCGCCCAGGCGCTGAAGATCGGCGAACCCGCCGACGAAAGCACCGCGCTCGGCCCGCTGGTGTCGCAGGCGCATTACGACAAAGTCCTGGCCGCGCTCAAACGCGCGCGCGGCGAAGGCGGCCGCGTGCTGTGCGGCGGCCATGCCCTGGACCGGCCCGGCTGGTACGTGGCGCCGACCGTGATCGAAGGCCTCGGCCCGGACTGCGCCAGCAACCGCGAAGAGATCTTCGGCCCGGTCGTGACGCTTCAAGCTTTCGACGACGACGCGCAAGCGCTGGCGCTGGCCAATGCCGGCGACTACGGCCTGTCGGCGTCGGTCTGGACCCGCGACCTCGCCCGCGCCCACCGCCTCGCCGCGCAATTGCGCGTCGGCATGGTCTGGGTCAACACCTGGCTGCAACGCGACCTGCGCACGCCGTTCGGCGGCGTCGGCGCGTCCGGCCTCGGCCGCGAAGGCGGCGCCGAGGCCATGCGTTTCTTCACCGACGCCAAGAACGTCGGCCTTCACCTGGGATGACCGTTGTATGACCCCGTTGCACGACCTGCTTGAACGAAACCGCGAATGGTCCGAGCGCATCAGCGCCGAGGACCCGGAGTTCTTCGCCCGCCTCTCGCGCCAACAGGCGCCCGAATACCTCTGGATCGGCTGCTCGGATTCGCGCGTGCCGGCCAACCAGATCATCGACATGGCCCCGGGCGAGGTCTTCGTCCATCGCAACATCGCCAACGTCGTGGTCCATACCGACCTCAACTGCCTGTCGGTGATCCAGTTCGCGGTCGACGTGCTCAAGGTCAAGCACATCCTCGTGGTCGGCCATTACGGCTGCGGCGGCGTGCATGCGGCCCTGCACGGCCACCGCCTGGGCCTGGCCGACAACTGGATCCGCCATGTCGGCGACGTCGCCGACAAGCACGTGGCCTGCATATCGCATGCCCATGCCGACGAGCGTCACGACCGTCTGTGCGAGCTCAACGTGATCGAACAGGTGCAGAACGTCAGCCTGACCACCATCGTCCGCGACGCCTGGGCGCGCCAGCAGCCGCTCGCCGTACACGGTTGGGTCTACAGCCTGCGCAACGGCCGCGTCCACGACACCGGCATGAACATCGACAGCTTCGAAGCCTTGCAGGACACCTACGAACGCGCCGTCGCCACGGTGCACTCCACCCACGGCGGTTCGCCGCGATGAGCGGCGGCGGCATCAGCGCCGCCAAGGCGCCGCGGCCGGTCGGCCTGTACCCGCATGCGCGCCGGGTCGGCGACCTGCTGTTCCTGTCCGGGATCGGCCCGCGCGACGCTGCCAGCAACGCCATCCCCGGCAACGTCCACGACGCCGAAGGCCGCCTGATCGCTTACGACATCGAGCTGCAGTGCCGCTCGGTGTTCGCCAACGTCCGCGCCGTGCTCGAAGCCAGCGGCGCCGGCTGGGACGACCTGGTCGACGTGACCGTGTACCTGACCGACATGGCCCGCGATTTCACCGCCTATAACGCGGTCTGGGCCGAGTATTTCCCCGATGCCGAACGCGCGCCGTGCCGGACCACGCTCGGCATCACCGCGCTGCCGACGCCGATCGCGATCGAACTCAAATGCACCGCCGCCTTCGCCCCGCAGCGAAACGGCGCACCGCCCGAGGGCAAGTGAATGCTTCCTGGACCGATCAACCTCAGCCAATGGATCGACGAACACCGGCACCTGCTGAAGCCGCCGGTCGGCAACAAGGTGATCCACCTCGGCGACTTCATCGTCATGGTGGTCGGCGGCCCTAACCAGCGCACCGACTATCACTGGGACGAAGGCCCCGAGTGGTTTTATCAGCTCGAAGGCGAGATGGTCCTGCGCATCCAGGAGGATGGGGCCGTGCGCGACATCCCGATCCGCGCCGGCGAGACCTTCCTGCTGCCGCCGCGCGTGCCGCATTCGCCGCAGCGCATGCCCGATTCGGTCGGCCTGGTCATCGAACGCAAGCGCCTGGCCCACGAAGACGACGGCCTGATGTGGTACTGCGAGCGCTGCAACCACAAGCTCTACGAAGAATTCTTCCACCTGCACGACATCGAGGCCGACTTTCCGCCGGTGTTCGAGCGTTTCTATTCCTCGCGCGAACATCGGACCTGCATGGACTGCGGCCATCTGAACCCGGCGCCGGGCCGCTACGTGATGCCCGACACCTGAGGCGACGATGCTAAAGATCGACACCCACGCTCATTATCTGCCGCGCGACTGGCCCGACCTGGCGCGCAAGTACGGCGACGAGCGCTTTCCGGTGATCCACCACACCGACGACGGCCGCCATCGCATCTACAAGGACGGCAAGTTCTTCCGCGAGATCTGGTCGAAGACCTGGGACCCGCAGGAGCGCATCGACGACTACGCGCGCTTCGGCGTGCAGGTGCAGGTCATCAGCACCGTGCCGGTGATGTTCAGCTACTGGGCCAAGGCCAACCAGGCCCTCGACCTGCACCAGGCGCTCAACGATCATATGGCGCAGGCTTGCCGCGACTACCCGCGCCACTACGCCGGCATCGGCACGGTGCCGCTGCAGTCGCCGCGCCTGGCGGTGCAGGAACTCGAACGCTGCATGGACCAGCTCGGCCTGCAGGGCTGCCAGATCGGCAGCCACGTCAACGACTGGAACCTCGACGCACCGGAGTTGTTCGAGTTCTTCGAGGCCGCCAGCGACCTCGGCGCGGCGATCCTGGTGCACCCCTGGGACATGATGGGCACGCCGAGCATGCCGAAATACTGGCTGCCGTGGCTGGTCGGCATGCCGGCTGAGCAATCGCGCGCAGCCTGCTGCCTGGTGTTCGGCGGCGTGCTCGAACGCCTGCCGAAGTTGAAGATCTGTCTGGCCCATGGCGGCGGCAGTTTCCCCTACACCATCGGCCGCATCGAACACGGCTTCAACATGCGCCCCGACCTGGTCGCGACCGACAATCCGCGCAACCCCCGCGATTACCTCAACCAGTTTTACTTCGACTCCTGGGTCGCCGACCCGCGCGCGCTCGAATACTTGCTCGACACCTGCGGCGTGTCGCGGGTGATGCTCGGCACCGACTACCCGTTCCCGCTTGGCGAACAGACGCCCGGTGCCGGCATCGCCTCGCTCGACCTGCCGCCGGCCGACCAGGCGCGGCTGTATCACGGCACCGCGCTGGAATGGCTGGGGCTGTCGAAATCGCGCTTCGAGTGAGTGCCGGGCGAATCCTGCCCTTGCCCCCTCGTCACTCATCTCTCATCACCGCTCCACGTTGCCAGGCCTTTCCCGTGACCGATCTGTCGTCCCCCGCCCATGCCGCCGCGCTCGACGCCGCCGACCCGCTGCCGACCCTGCGCGGCGAATTCCTGATTCCCCGCCACGGCGACGAGGAGCAGGCCTATTTCGTCGGCAATTCGCTCGGCCTGCAGCCACGCGGCGCACGCGCGCACGTCGTGGAGGTGCTGGACAAGTGGGCGATGGAAGCGGTCGAAGGCCACTTCACCGGTCAGGCGCAGTGGATGCCGTATCACGAACTGGTGCGAGACCCGCTCGCGCGCCTGGTCGGCGCCCACCCGGGCGAAGTGATCGCGATGAATTCGCTGACCGCCAACCTGCACCTGATGATGGTCAGCTTCTACCGGCCGACCCGCGAGCGCCCGGCGATCCTGATCGAAGCCGGTTCGTTTCCGTCCGACCGCTATGCCGTGGCTTCGCAGATCGCCTTCCACGGTTTCGACCCGGCCACCGACCTCATCGAGGTCGAGCCCGACGAACCCGGCGGGCTGATCTCGATGGCGACGATCGAACGCGCCATCGCCGAGCACGGCCCGCGCCTGGCCCTGGTGCTGTGGCCCGGCGTGCAATACCGCAGCGGCCAGGCCTTCGACCTGCCGGCGATCGTGCGCCTGGCGCATGCGCAGGGCGCGCTGTGCGGCTTCGACCTCGCCCACGGCGTCGGCAACCTCGAACTGCAGTTGCACGACAGCGGCGTGGATTTCGCGGTGTGGTGCCACTACAAGTACCTGAACTCCGGCCCCGGTGCGGTCGCCGGCTGTTTCGTCCACGCACACCACGCCCGCACCGACCGACCGCGCTTCGCCGGCTGGTGGGGCCACGAAACCTCGACCCGTTTCCGCATGGGGCCGGATTTCGTCCCGACCGCGGGCGCCGAGGGATGGCAACTGAGCAACCCGCCGATACTGGGCCTCGCTCCGTTGCGCGCATCGTTGGACCTGTTCGACCGGGTCGGCATGCCCGCTCTGCGCGATAAGTCGCAGCGCCTGACCGGCTATCTGGAAGCGCTGATCCGCGAACGCCTCGCCGATACGCTCGATATCGTCACGCCCGCCGACCCGGCGCAACGCGGTTGTCAGCTGTCGTTGCGAGTGATCGGCGGCCGCGGCCTCAGCGGCCGCGCCGCCGGCCGCGACCTGTTCGACTATCTCGCCGCCAACGGCGTGCTCGGCGATTGGCGCGAGCCCGACGTGATCCGGATCTCGCCGGCGCCCTTGTACAACACTCACGCCGACGTGCTGCGCTTCGCGCAGGCGGTGGAAGCCTGGAGGGGCGCTTGATTCTGGCTTCGTCCCACCTGGATCCGCTCAGGTCCGGCGAACCCTCCTACCGTCATTCCCGCGAAGGCGGGCTCTGCTTTTCTTCGGCGCTAGCCGAATATCCAAAGTGAGGTTGAAGTGTCCAGGTCGCCCGCCGTGTACCTCCTTGCAAGCGCGAAACGCGGCACCTTGTATACCGGCGTTACGAGCGACCTGATCCAACGCGTATGGCAACATCGCGAGCACCTGGCGCAAGGCTTCACCGAACGCTATGGCGTCGATCGACTGGTTTGGTACGAACAGCACGAGACCATGGAAAGCGCCATTCAACGCGAGAAGAAAATAAAGAAATGGAACCGCGAATGGAAGATCCGACTGATCGAAGAGAACAATCCGGAATGGCGCGACTTATGGCAGGACATCGCGAGTACCGGCTGAAGCCTCTGGATTCCCGCCTTCGCGGGAATGACGGTATGGAGATCCACGGCTCCCTGCCCCTCCTCGCGCGACTCGCCATAGGACTCGCCGCTTGAACGCAACCATATACCCCAAGCACATCACCATCATCGGCGCCGGCCTCGCCGGCGCGCTGCTCGCCACCTTGCTGGCGCGGCGCGGCTGGGAGGTCGATGTCTACGAGAAGCGCGGCGATCCGCGCCTCAAGGGCTATCAGGGCGGGCGCTCGATCAATCTCGCCCTGGCCGAACGCGGCCGCCATGCGCTGCGCCTGGCCGGGGCCGACGATGCGGTCATGGCGCAGGCGGTGATGATGCGCGGGCGCATGGTGCATTTCCTCGACGGCCGCACCGACCTGCAGCGCTACGGGCGCGACGACAGCGAAGTGATCTGGTCGGTGCACCGCGGCGAGTTGAATCTGATCCTGCTGCAGATCGCCGAGGACGCCGGCGCCCAGTTGCACTTCCATCGCGGCCTGCAATCGGTCGATTTCGAGCGCCGCCTGGCGGTGTTCCATGACGACCGCGACGACAGCGCACACGAGATCGTGTTCGACAGCCTGGTCGGCGCCGACGGCGCCGGCTCGGCCCTGCGCGGCGCGATGAAGGACGCGGTCGAATTGGGCGAACGCACCGAGTTCCTCGGCCATTCCTACAAGGAGCTGGAGATCCCGCCCTCGCCCGACGGCGGTTTCAGCATCGAGCCGAACGCCCTGCACATCTGGCCGCGCGGCCGCTACATGTGCATCGCCCTGCCGAACGACGAACGCACCTTCACCGTCACCCTGTTCCTGCCCAACGAAGGCGACCCGAGCTTCGAGACCGTGCGCAACGGCGCCGATGCGCGCGCCTTGTTCGAGCGCGACTTCGCCGACGCGGTGCCCTTGATCCCGCAACTCGAACAAGACTTCGAGCGCAACCCGGCCGGCCTGCTCGCCACCTTGTACCTGGACCGCTGGCACCTGGACGACCGCGCCGTGTTGCTCGGCGACGCCGCCCACGCGATGGTGCCCTTCCACGGCCAGGGGATGAACTGCGCCTTCGAGGACTGTGTCGCCCTGGCCGAGCGCCTGCTCGCCGACGACGACCGCGCCGCCGCCTTCGCCGCGTTCCAGGCCGAGCGCCTGCCGAGCGCGCGCGCGATCCAGGCCATGGCGCTGGAAAACTATCTGGAAATGCGCGACCGCGTCGACAACGACGACTACCTACTGCAACGTGCTCTCGAACACGAACTCGCCGAACGCCATCCCGAGCGCTTCATGCCGCGCTATGCGATGGTGACCTTCCACCGCATGCCCTACGAAGTGGCCTATGCCCGCGGCCTGCAGCAACGCGAACTGTTGGTCGAACTGACCCGCGGCCACGACAGCCTGGCCAGCCTCGATTGGCCGGCGGTCGACGCGCTGGTGCGCGAGCGCTTGTCGCCCCTGCCCGCGGACGAGTGATCCCATGCCCGCCAGTTTTCTGTTCTACGACCTCGAAACCTTCGGCGCCGACCCGCGCACGACCCGCATCGCGCAGTTCGCGGCGATCCGCACCGACGCCGACCTGAACCCGGTCGAAGAGCCGATCAGCGTCTTCGTCAAACCCGCCGACGACTTGTTGCCTTCGCCGGTCGCGACCCTGATCACCGGGATCGCGCCGCAAGATGCCCTGCGCGACGGCGTCAGCGAGGCCGAGATCTTCGCCCTGATCTCCGACGAAATGTCGCGACCGGAGACCTGCAGCGCCGGCTACAACTCGCTGCGCTTCGACGACGAATTCGTACGCTACGGCCTGTTCCGCAATTTCTACGACCCTTACGAACGCGAATGGCGCGGCGGCAACACGCGCTGGGACCTGCTCGACGTGATGCGCCTCGCCCACGCGCTGCGCCCCGACGGCGTGGTCTGGCCGCAGCGCGAAGACGGCACCACCTCGTTCAAGCTCGAACACCTGGCCGAAGCCAATGGCGTGCGCGAGGGCGATGCTCACGAAGCGCTGTCGGACGTACGCGCCCTGATCGGCATCGCGCGCAAGTTCAAGACCGCGCAGCCGAAACTGTGGGAATACGCCCTGCGCCTGCGCGACAAGCGCTTCGCCGCGACCTTGCTCGACACCATCGCGATGACCCCGGCCCTGCACGTCTCGCAGCGCTATCCGGCCAGTCGCCTGTGCGCGGCGCCGGTGATCCCGCTGGCGCGGCATCCGCGCATCGACAACCGCGTGCTGGTGTTCGACCTGATACAGGACCCGGCGGCGCTGTTGCGGCTGGCACCGGACGAGATCGCCGACCGCCTGTACACGCCGACCGCCGACCTGCCCGAGGGCGAGGAACGCGTCGCGCTCAAGGAAGTGCATCTGAACCGCTGCCCGGCGCTGATCGCCTGGAACCATCTGCGCCCGGCCGATTTCGAGCGTTTGTCGATCGATCCCGCCCAGGTCGAGTACCGCGCCGCGCAGATCCGCGAAGCCGGTCCGGAACTGGTCGAGAAAGTCCGCCGTGTCTACGCCAACGACCGTGCCCGCGAACCCTCCGACGTCGACGCCTCGCTTTACGACGCCTTCATCGGCGACGGCGACAAGCGCCTGTTCCGCCAGGTCCGCACCACCCCGCCGCCGGCGCTGGCCCAGGCGGCTTTCGATTTCCGCGACGCGCGCCTGCCCGAGCTGCTGTTCCGTTATCGCGCCCGCAACTGGCCGCAGACCCTGGACGCGCAAGAGCGCGAACGCTGGGACGAATATCGCCGCCATCGTTTGTACGACGAGGCCGGCCTGTCCGAGTACAGCTTCGAGCGTTTCCACGCCGAACTCGCCCAGACCCGCGCACTGGCCGGTGCCGACGGCGGCAAACAGGCCTTGCTCGATCGCCTCGAAGCCTGGGCCCGCGACATCGACGCCGGCCTCAAGCCGGCCCTGTGATACTGACCGTCCCCCGCTACGAGCAAGCCCGAGAGCCCGCCGCATGAGCCGCTATTTTTCCGAAGCCAGCTTCAAGTTCCTGCGTTCGCTGGCGCGTCACAACAACCGCGAATGGTTCCATGCCCACAAGCCCGATTTCGAGAGCCATGTGCGCGAACCCTTCCTGCGCCTGCTGACCGACCTGCAGCCGGTCCTGGCCGAAGTCAGCCCGCATTACCGCTCCGAGCCCAAGAACGTCGGCGGCTCCTTGTTCCGCATCCAGCGCGACACCCGTTTCGCCAACGACAAGGCGCCGTACAAGACCCACCAGGGCGCGCGCCTGTTCCACGAGCGCGGCCGCCAGATCGAAGCGCCGTCGTTCTACATCCACCTGGAAGGCGGCAACTGCTTCATCGCCTCCGGCGTATGGCACCCGCAGCCCGACTCGCTGCGCAAGATCCGTCACTTCGTGCTCGACAACCCGGGCAGTTGGAAGGCCGCTGCGCACGACGCGAAGTTCCGCAAGCGCTACGACCTCGACGACAGCGAAATGCTGACCCGCGCCCCGCGCGGTTTTCCCGCCGACTTCGAATTCGCCGACGACCTGAGGCGCAAAAATTTCGTCGCCCTGCGGGCCATCGACGACGAGACCATGACCGGGCCGCGGTTGTTGAAGACCTTGGAGAAGGATCTGGCCGGGTTGGCGCCATTCACCGATTACCTGTGCGCGGCGTTGGATCTGGAGTTCTGAGCCTCAAATCCGATCGTCAGTTGCCGTTGCCGTTGCCGTTGCCGTTGCCGTGATTTTGATCTGCTTTGCCGCTTT